>NZ_JBALDN010000007.1:0-138667 GCF_036917375.1 Nostoc sp. | reverse complement strand
ATAAGAAATCTTTGAGATGCACCACACGCTCATTTTCATTCTTGGACAATGCTTAATTTACACGACTTTCAGCCTTAACTGAACCGTATTGACTTATGAATAATCTTTCAACACCTAAAAATTCTTGGGATGCTGTTCTTTACGAAGATAAACACGCCTTTGTCTGGCAATATGGCGAAGACTTACTAAAATTACTCAACCCTCAGCCAGGAGAATCCATTTTGGATCTTGGCTGTGGTACTGGACAACTCACAGAAAAAATTGCCCAAGCTGGGGCTGAAGTAATGGGAGTTGATTATGCATCTGAGATGATTGAAAAGGCAAGACAAAACTATCCCCATATCCGTTTTGATGTTGCTGATGCTAGAAACTTTCAAGTAGATAAGCCATTGGATGCTGTATTTTCCAATGCTGTACTACATTGGGTGAAAGAAGCAGATAGCGCGATCGCTTCCATACACCAATCTCTAAAACCTGGAGGGCGTTTTGTCGCAGAATTTGGGGGTAAAGGAAATGTTTTGGCGATCGCCACAGCTTTATACAGTGCTTTAGAGTCCATTGGTATCTCTCAAGCACAAGTAGAGAATCCTTGGTATTACCCTAGCATTGGTGAATACGCTAGCCTTTTAGAATATCAAGGCTTTGATGTCATTTATGCTATCCTGTTTCCTCGCCCAACTCCCCTAGCAGAAGGAGAAGCTGGCATAGCAAACTGGATTAAAATGTTCGCCAGTCCATTCTTAGCCGGACTTTCACTTGAGCAACAAATACAAATAATTCCCGTCGTCGAGGAATATCTGAAGCCAACACTATATCAACAAGGAACTTGGACAGCAGATTATCGAAGAATTCGTATAGTTGCCATTAAACTTTAGATTGTGCCCTAATTACGAATTATGAATTACGAACTTGTGCCGAGCGAAGTCGAGGTATTACGAATTAGTATCAGTTATGCATATACCTAAATTGTGCGATCGCCAAACATCATTTTCATTACTACTAACTATTACCCTTACAGCTTTACTAGTCCCGCCCACACTAGCGCAAACCCGTTCAATACCGTCACCTTCTAGTGCGCCTTTAGAACTAGACTTATTAACCAAGCCAAAAGACTATGTAATCACAGCTAACACCATTCATCCAGACCGATTAACCGTTCCCAGCTTATGGTGGGCACAACAAAACTCTGAGACAAAGCTATTAGATAATTGGATAGCATATCCAACTTCTGGCAAAGAACCTGCACGAGTAGACTTGATCGTGAATCAGCAAATTTGGAGTTTACTAGAGTATGTAGAGCGCTACGACTTCGTAAATCGCTTGGGTAGCGCTGCACGGAACTTTGGTTACAACGTCCGGGTATTTAATTATCAAAAAGAACCCTTGGCAACCTACACCTGCAACTTTAGTATAAGTCCAGCTTTATGCAGTATCCAAACCACTATTAAGAACAAGATCGGTTTACAGCGTTTTTTGTAGCGATTGGGGAAGCAGGGGAGCAGAGGCGCAGGAGAGCAGAAATTATTCCTAATCCCCAATGCCAAATGCCCCATGCCCCATGCCCAATGCCCAATTAAACCTTAATTTTGGCGAATAAAGACTCGTATTGTTTTATTGCTGATGGAGGTAAAGGAAGCAAAAATTCACTTTTATCGAAAACTTTGCGATCGCTCTCTAACAAACTCCATAATGGTTCTTGGATATCGGAAGCGGCAATATTTGTAGAAATTGGCGAATTAGTTTTAGTCAGCACCGAAATTTGTTTAGCTGTACTTGGTTGCCAACAAAAATCAATCCATTGATCTGATAAAGTATCCTTAGTAATCCCTGCGGGACGTACCCATAAGTCCGCCCAAATTGCTGTTCCTGACTGGGGGATAACTGCGGCAAGCTGCGGATAACGTCCCAAAATAGGCAATACATCGCTTGACCAACCAACCGCTAGCCAAGTGTCTTCCATAATTAGAGGTTCCAAATAGTTATTGGAACTGTAAAACTTCACTTGTTGGTTTAATATCTGTAATTCCTTTTCCAAGTTTGGTACTTGGTCAAGATTGTCTGTATTATAAGATTTGCCTAGCTTTTTTAAGACCAAACCAATAACTTCTCGTGGTTGATTGAGTAGGGAAATACGCTGCTGCATTCCATCTCGCCACAAATCACTCCAATCTTTGGGCGTCCATCCCAATTTTTGCAGCTTGTCACGGTTATAAACAATTACCGTGCTACCCCACCTGTAAGGCGCACCCCATACCTTCCCTTGAGTATCCAAAATACCTTGGTCGTTGCGCGTTACCAGTTGTTTCCACCTTTCATCTAAAGCAGACCACTGCTTTAATTGGTTTCCCTGCACTTCTTGGAGTGGTTGAATCAATTTCTGTTGAATAGCTGCTTGTAGCCAGTAATCTCCCAATGTCACTAGGTCTGTGTCAGCGGCTTTTTGACTTTGCCTAAAGGGTATAAAACGACTCCATCCCTGCTCATCGCTGGTCTTTGGCTTCTGCTGCCAATTTTGTAATTGGTGAAATAAATCCTGTATACGCTCAACTGGAGCAAACTTTAACTGCACCCGTTGCTGCAAACCTTTTTGGAACTGATTCACCACCTGACCAGGTATAGAACCCTTTAATAACTGTACTTTTAGTTGCGTTTGCTTGTTTCCACCACAGCCAAAAAGCAGTTGTGAAAGTGCCAGTGTGCTTGTACCTAGCAAAAAAGACCGTCGATCCATTGATTTTGGATTTTGAGATTTTTGATTATACCTAATATTAAGCAGAGATTCACCAGTGGCTGACTAGCTGAGAAAGTGGATCTGGAGAATTATCGGTATTTTTTCTTGATAATATGGTTAATTTTGAATATTTGGCTCAAATTTGCGATTTTTTGCCAAATACCTAACTAAAGATTAATTTTTATCCATAAATTTACTTGGTGGTACTTATAGTGAAACCTTACTTGTATTGAGAAGTAATGATTTAAATGTCACATTTCCAGCAAAAATTATCAATACTTAAATAATCCATAAGTATCGTTAAGGTTGTGAGTAAATTGAATACCATAGAGAAAATGTACGAATAAAGGTATTAAATGGAGCTATTACAGCAGCAGATCCTGACTTTAAGCCAAAAGCTGGATGACCTGTGCCAAGTAATTGAGCAGCTTGATAGTAAAGTCACTCAAACTTTCTCAGAGTGTTCTTTAGCGAATACACAAGCAAAGGATAATTGCCAACAAAATGGTGCAGCTGGAGGCTACCAGTTTAAAGGACGTAACAATTTAAATCCAGAAATGGAACACAAGGATGTGTTGACAGATGGCATTTATCTAGACATGCATCGTCAAAGTGGAGATAATATAACACCAGAAATTCAAATACAACGACTGACAGCGCAGTTAACAGCAGCGTACAATCGCATTGCTGCTTTAGAAGAACAATTACTTAGAGAGAGAATTCATTAAATTTAACCTGAAGTTCAACGAATAAAAAAAATGGCTGGAGAGAAGGAAGTAAAGTCTTTAAGTTTAACTAATTCTGGAGTTTAAGTTGCATAGCAACTAACAAGCGGAAATTTTTGTGGCTCTTCCTCTTTTAGAGGATGTTTGAAAAGTATTATTGCTAACACCAAAACTTTCCAAACCTAACCTCCTAGCCCCCTTCCCTACAAAGAAATGGCAGGGTGGTTTCATACGAAAAAAGAAAAATACATAAGTCTTGATTTCTCGTTTTTTGTCCAGCTTTTTTCCCTCTTTCCAAACCTCCCCCCCCGTGAGGGAGAGGTTTGGAGAGGGGGCTTTAGTATACTTTGCGACTTTTCAAACATCCTCTTAGCTCGACTTTATCTAAAATTAAGAACTCGGTTTTCTTTATCCAGCAAAAACCCTGGTTTTTGGCAAATACTTTTTCCACGTCAGAGATTATCGGTAAAATCTAAAAAATAAAGCTATCGTCCCACAAAGGTTTCAGGGTTCGTTTGAGCATCCTTAAAGCTGCGCTAGCAAAGCGCTATTTTATGGTGCTTTGAACTTTACGCTAAATCCTCTTACAAAACTTAATTAAGAATTACAAATTACGTTAGCGTCGCGGGGCGTAGCCCATTACAAATTACGATTTATTTTAATGTTGATCGATGATTCTGTAAGCATATATTAAGTATCAGAAATTAATCTAGCAACTAAATCGATAAAAAACTTAAACACACTATTGTATATATATACATAATAGTGTGATATATCTACCTATACTATTTTAGTGAGTACCTCACTATGAAACCAAAAAAAAATCACCTTAAGACTGGTGTTTTTAGGGTGTTGTATAGTTCAAAAACCAAAATCTTCTTATTTATCTGCGTTTTTATCATTAGTGTTTTTGGCATTTTGTTATCAAATTGGTTGATGACAAGCCAGACAGCTTTCGCAAAGATTGACCTTTTACAACCTGCTCCGACTCAACCGTTAGGCTATTACGACTATTTCGGCAAACTGCTGAGTCCTCAAGAAGCATCACAACTAGTTGTAAATAAAGGATTTGATCCGAAAAATCCCATTTCCTATCAGCGGATAGGGGCAGTTAAAATTACTAAAGAATTAATTGCAAAAGGCGAAGATATATTCTTCAACCGGAAGATTGGTGACACATTTGGTTTGCAAGGGGTATTTGGTTTTGGACTTGGCCTTGCAACAATTTTGCCAGAATTACAGACAGCAATAGTTAAGTTGCAAGGTCAGCCGACAACGAACTTACAAATTATTCTTAAGAAGAAGATAACACTAGGTAGTCGAACTTTTCCCCAAGGAAGTGTCATTAATACAGGCTTAAAAGTGGAAAAGGGAGGGGCTTTTCCCATTGGGCTGGGAATCACACCTAAGATTGATATTAGCTGTGCTGTATGCCATATATCTCTTTCAAATAAGGGTGAACGTCTTTTAGGAGTACCTAATGGCGAAATTGCCACGCCACTGCTGATTGCTTTAGCACCAAATACAGCCGCAGGGTTTGCGCGGTTAAACTTCAACCCCCTAGATCCACAATATAAAGGTAATGGGAAAATTATTCTAGACAGTAAAGGTAATAAAGTAGAATTACCCGATCCTGAAAAGTTTGAAAAAGCTTTTGATGATGCAGTATTAGATGTACCTTTCGGTCATTTCGAGAGTTCACCGGATGGTATTAGAAACACTACTCAAATCCCCAATATCTTTACCTTTAAGGATCATCCCTATGGGGCTGACGGACAGTTTGCTGTCGGCCCTTTTGCAGGATTGAGTACTATCAACAATGGTGTTCACTCTTCGGAAATCAATCTGTCGGCAGCTGCTCAACTCAGTGCAAAAACCCTTGGTATTGATCCAGAAGTTTATATTGGTACATTTCTGCAAAACGCTGCTACTCCCAGCCTACGTTTACCAGAAGGAGTGATAGTAAAACCCTCTGAATGGCTGCGGAAGATCGCACCGAATTCTACACAAGCACAATTAGAAGACCAAATTCCTGCTCCTGGGACAGGAACTTACCCAAACCTGCGCCCTAGTTTGTTTACTTACAACGGTTTAGTTTTCAGCCCAAATACTCAAAAGCCTGGTGATATTGCTAGCGGCCCTTTCTTATTTGCTGACAATGCTATGTCTGCTTTTCAAAATAGCTTAGTACCACCTGCCAACCAGACTTCAGAAAACTGGCAAGCGTTGAACAGCAATTCTGTTAAACGTGGTGCAAAAATATTTGAGAAAGCCAATTGTGCAACTTGCCATATTCCACCTTTCTTCACTGACAACAAGATTCATCCAATTGATGAAATTCGTACTAACCCCGCTCGTGCCCAATCTCGCTTAGGGCTGAGTAATTTGTTAGTACCACCCAAGCTATACACCTTTAACACTCCTGTTCCCATACCTGCTAAGGCTGAAGTCCTGGATGTACCAACGCAGGGTATCTCTGATACTCCCACAACTCTACCCAAAGGTATTTTGCCAAAAGGCGGTTACAAAACTACTTCCTTGCGTGGTCTTTATTTAAGCGCCCCATATTTGCACGATGGTGGTGCAGCTGTAAGGGCAGGAAGCCTAAAAGTTAACTCCAACGGTAGTTTCACGGTTGTCAACAAGAGTGGCTTAGGGCTATCTGGCACTCTTAGCCAAGGTATACCTGCCGATCCTGCTAGCAGCTTGCGTGCCTTGGTCGATCGCGATCTTCGTAGTTTGGTTGTGAAAGCCAACAAAGCTAATCCTAGTTTAGTGCGTAGTAACCTTGATGGCACAGGGCATCACTTCTACGTAGATAGGCAGTCTGGGTTTAATTCCAACCAGCAAGCAGACCTGATTAATTTCTTGCTGGCACTTGATGACAATCCTGGAAGTTTTTAATCAAGCTACGGCTGATCCCATACTCTAATACCAAGTCGTCTAGCGATAAATCATGAGGGCGACTTGGTATTACTTGAAGTAAGAGTAAGATGGCAAGTATAACGCAATCTAGATCGGAAATGCACTGTAAACCTTACAGATACATACCTTTATGAGGCTACTTCTGGGAAGCTAGCGCTTGCTTTCGCTTTGTCCACCAGCCAAAACCAATAGCAATCAATAAGCCACCTACTGTGTAGGGTTCGGGAACAGGACGTGGAGTGACAACACTAAAACTTCCATAATCTACATTGCTAGAAAGCTCTGAATAACCTTCATTTAAACTACTGTAAAATACGTTAACATTGCCATTTCCGTCTTCCCCGCTTCCAGAAACCAGGTAAGAAAAACCGTTCTGGGTTAGCAGCGGCGTAGTTGTATTTAAAAGATTATCATTGGTTCCGTATGTAGTGGGTGAAAGCAGTCCGATAATTGTCTTAGTAATTCCTTGGGCTGTCCTTGTCCCAGTTATTCCTGTGATAGTGTAACTATTTTTTATCGGATCTAGATCGGTGGTTGTAAGGGTGCCGCTAGCGGAAATCGCTGTACCATTTGCTTCATAACTGGGAAAAGAGTACTGAAAATCAAATAGCTGTACAGCTTGGGCAGGAAAAGATGCACCAACAGCAGTGAGACCTATAACAGCACTGGCGGTAGCAATACCAAGATTTTTGACTAATTTCATCAGATAATTATCCTGAAAAACTAAAAGGTAAACAAAATTGTATATAGCACTCTCCAACTCGGAGAGGAACGACTTTAATCTTTAGTTCAAGGCAATACTTAGCCGTTCTAGTTGGGCTTCAATGGCTGCCAAAAGTTGGTGTTGCTGCCAATCTTGGCTAAGATGGGCGGCTATACAAGCGGCTCCAGCGCCCATACCTTCTTTTACAAAGCCCTGCTCATAAGCTCTCAGTTGGGGATAACGAGAATCAGCAAAGCTCAGATAAGTTGCTAATAAAGAAGGAGTTCCTCCACTCGGAGTTAAGCTGTTTTTTCCTAAGTTGAGAGCTAAGTCAACTGTACCGCCAGTAGAATCTTCAGCCACCCAGCGGGTTGTGCCGACAACTACTGCTTCTGGTTGCCATGATAAGGCGTAAGCTTGAGCGATCGCACTCATCAAAGCATAAACCGCCAGCATTTGCGTTCCTCCAGCCAGCATTACACCACAACTACGGCTAGCAGCGATCGCCATCCCAGCTACCACCACTTGCATCGGATCGCCTACAGCGGCTACGAGTTTTAGCGGATCTACAGAATTTTGGATTTTAGATACTTCTCTACGAGAGGCTGCGCCAACGACTTCGCTCAGTACAAGTTTTGGATTTTGGATTTGAGATTGGAAGTTTATCTCCCCCTGCTCCCCCTGCCTCCCCTGCTCCCTGCTCCCCCTCATCTTCTCCAGTCCAGCTTGCACTAGTGCCCACTTTTGCGCGTGGTTACAAACAGGATGGCTACTGTTAACTTTTCCGGCAGCATCTATACCTAAACCAGTTAATATTGCCAGAGCAGTTGTAGTACCTCCGACGACGCACTCACCGAGAATCAGATACTCCTGTTGGATATTGGCAGCTAGGCGTTCTCCCCAAAGTAGTCCTTGTTCAAACAAGTGGTGTACTGTTGTAATTTCCATCGCAGCACCTCCACTTAAACACTTAGCAGGAGCGCCACCCAAATCAATTACTGGCACGGCAGGAGCTTGGGGTAAACCAGCATTAAATAAATGAATTGGTATCTTTAGTGACTCAAATACAGCGCGAGAGATCAGCACAGGTGAAGCCCCAGCCGCCAATGGTGGTAGGGGATATTGGGCTTTATGTTCTGGGCCGTAATACAAAAACTCGGCATCAGCACAAGCAGTATATTTCCGATCCTCTGGAGTGCGACCAGCTGCTGAAATCCCTGGAATTAAACCAGTTTCAGTAAATCCTAAAACACAAGCAAATACTGGTAAACAACCACGATACCTCCGCAGCCATTGTTCACCTAGTTCTTTTTGAGTATAAATACTAATTTGGGAATTGGGCATGGAACATTGGTTATTAGTTAGGACTCATCATTTAACCAATGACAAATGACAAATGACAAATAATTTATCCTTCATAATCCATGAGAACTTGTACCCAGTGTGGTGGGCGGGGAATGGGGTTGCCCAGGCGGTCAAAAAGCAACCATGCTGCTAGGTGTACTACAAAAAGGTAGATCAGGTTGTTGAGTATAATAAGAGCGATCGCTCCCACTTGAATCAAAAATACACTGGGACTCGTCAACAAACTCAAGTTAAAAAATACCCACTCAATGAACTCAGTCACCTGGGTAATCACATAAATCCACAGGTCTTCACCCGACAAAACAGACAGCAACCACAGCCTAAAAAAGACTCCTAAAGTACCCAACAGCGTACCCAAGGTGATAGAAACAATCCAGGGAAGACGACGACGACACCACGTAGCGCCCAAAAGAACGCCCATGAACCCGTAGGGCATGACAAACAGCAAACTGCGGGCTGGCCCCATCAGTACCGTCAGCAGTAACCCAGAGGTGAGTGCTGCCATCCATGCCGCACGTTTGCCCCAACGCAGATAAACTAGAGCGATCGGCACCGGAAAAAATATCCGCAAAACTGGGCCCAAAGGAAAGTAAAAATTAATAAACCAAATTAAGCTAGCGGTACTGGCTAAAAATGCCGTTTCCACCATCCTCAAGGGCGCATCAGCTTTGATTTGAGGAGGCATTAACTGCTGTTCTTTATCTAACCAATGATTCTGAGGAGTTGGAGATTCAGAGGATGGATCTTCCTCCGGTTGATCTGGGAGAGAATCTAAAATACTCATGTCTGACAAGTTTTTAAACGATCATTCTTTCTAAGGCTGACAAATCGGGAATACAAATAGTGTCTTGATCCCGTTTAATCAAGCCTTTTTTTTCTAGCCTTGTCAATACTCGTGTCACCGTTTCCCGCGCCAGTCCGCTCAAACTACTCAATTCCCGATGAGGTAAATTGGGGATTTCGGTTCCAGTTTGCCCTTTTTTTCCCTGTCCTTCTGCCAAAAATAACAACGTATCTGCTACCCTTGACTGGCTATCAGATTCCCGCAACCGCAATCGGCGATTTACTTGCCGCAAACGTCGTGCCATTAGTTGCGCCAATCGAACTCCCGCCAAGGGTTCTATCTGAAGTAATTTGACAAAATCCTGAGCAGGCATACTACCAATTACCGTTGGGGCCAAGGTAATCACATCGGTGGATCGAGGTGCTTCATCTAGCGCCGCCATTTCACCAAACAATTCACCTTTGCCAATAATATTCAGCGTTACCTCTTTTCCTTCCAGATTGTATGTGCGGATTTTTACCCATCCGTCCATAATAAAATACACAGAACCACCCCAGTCATTTTCCAGCAGAATCACCTGATTGGCTGGGTGAGTGCGGGTAACGAGATGGGTGAGGGCTGATTCCACAGCAGTTTCTGGCAACCCTTGAAAAAAGGGAGCGGAGGCGATCATCCAGGAATTAGCCTGTGCTTGCAAGCTATATCGATCTTCCATTACGACATTTTTAATTCAAGCTGCTATGTACACACAAAAAACAGGAGCGCCATTTGTAGCCTAAGCTATCATTGCACAGCTCCCTTTCCAAGAAAAAACTAAACTATGCTACACAAGAAAGCGACAAGAAGTTTTTCTAAATAATCTTTACCTATAAGTTTAAACGGGGTAAAAGTTTTGCAAAAAGTAGTTTATAGCCTGCGGTTGGATTGCTTAGGGGCTAGCTGCACTGCAAACCTGATTAGTTATGAATATAGGCAAACAACATTAATGATACTAAAGGGAGTAAATTATTGCTCAGATATTTTAGCGATTTTCAAAAATAGGCAACTAATGACCTGCAAAATTAAGCTTTTCGAGCAAAGGCTGTCTGAAGAGGACACAAGGAGAGAGGGAGACAAGGAGATGGGGGGACAAAGAGAAACTTTTTTTCTTGTTTTCTTCGATGATTGAAGATTGCCACGACTCACAGTAATCCATAACATAATGACTAGTCACAATTCCAAGTAGCGGCTTTTGCCACTCAAAATTTTTCCTATGGTCGACGCTGCGCGTAGCAAGATCGCCATAGGGATACAGTGATTGTAAATTAATTGTCATATTCGTTGACATACATTTCTAAGTAAGGTAATCAAAGTGACTTTTAGTACAGATGAAATTCAAAAGCTGATCGCAGACATTGACAACTTACTTGCCAGTGGTGGCAAGCGCCTGTCTAGATTTCTGTCTGGTCAGGCGCAAGAGCCTAAGGAAGTTTTAGAGCGAATTCGCGACTTCTTGGTGAGGTTACAAGAAAAAGAAGCATTAGAGAGCGGTATTCCAAATCAGTCTTCTGAAGAACCGCCAACGCCCTTGGCGCAGCCATCGCCTTTGTTAACAAAATTTATCGATCGCGATTATAATCAGTATCCACTACCGCAGCCCGAACTCAGTCAGGAACCGAGTACTGTTGGCGCCGGACAATTAAGTAATGAATTTTCGAAATTGATTCAGCCGTTGCGATCGGAATTAGAATTGCTTTTGCAAGAGCGAGCCACTCTCATACAAGAAATTCGGCAACTAGAGCAAAAGCGTTTGCAAAACTACTCCTTAGCGCAGCAGTTGACAAACCAAGAGCAAATGATTACCGAGTTTTTACAGGTACTCATGAGTCGCCTTGTGCCAACTTTAACACCAATGCTTGGACAGACAAGGGAAAATTCCGCCAGTTCTTCAGGAGGAATTAATTACGCAAACTCTGCAACTCAATCTTTATTAGAATCCTCTGACGATGTGGAGCGCTTAACCCAGCTAGCTAGGGAGTTGGATCGACGCCTATTATCACTAGATGGGACGGTGAATGTAGTCTTTGAAGCACTCCAGCGCAACATTAATACTTATTACGAATCCCTGTCCCAAGCACTGGCAAGAATGCATAGCAAGGGGATGCAAGGCGAACAGCTGATGGCCAGCTTTGTCAACAATTTGACCCAGCATTTGCAACAAGAATCCCCTAGTTCGCAGTCATCTTTGCTGGGAGGAGAATCTGAGACACTACTATCATTGACTGAACCAGCCAAGATTGCTGCTGGAGTTGCGTCCCAATCCTTGGAGCTTATACAGCCAGAAACTTCATCTCCACTCGCAATTGAGCAACAGGAAACTACCCTCACGGAGGATCTAGATGCAGTGCTGTTGCAGCTTGGTGTAGACTCATCTGAATATTCCCAAACCTCGACCGAATTACCAGAAGATATTTCTGCGGCAATTGGTGATGAAGTAGACCAACTTTACGCCAGTTTGTTTGATGCTGGTGATGTTAACAATCCCAGCCTCGATGTTCCCACAAATGAATTATCTGCTTCCACAGCCTCTCCATATCCGTTGAATATCGCCCAGACCCCGCCTGTCTCTCCAATCGTGGATTCTGCGGTTGTGACACCGGATACGGGTTTTTCAATCCAAGAGACTTTAGGCGAAACCACAGATTCATCAGAGCCACAGGAAGAACTATTTTTTGAAGAAGATACTGATCTAGATTCACCTCTTAGCTTCTCTACTCCACAAATAGATAGTTTGCCACAAGTCGGCACTCAGCCAGATAGCGTTGATACAATTAATACCCTAACTGACTTATTGCCTGATGCCGATAGTGAACTGCAATTGCTGGAAGTCTCATCTTCTGTGGATAATGCCACAACTACAGCAACTGACCTATTGCCTGATGACAATAATGAACTGCAACTGTTGGAAGTCTCATCTTTTGTGGATGATGCCATAACCACAGCACCAGTGACACCAGAAGTACCAGAAATTGCGTTGGCAGAGCCTAGCGAAGATATCACCACATCAGAAGTATTAATTAACAACGATCGCTCCGAACTGTTTTCAGATAACTACATTGCTGCTTCACCCCAAGAAAACTTACTTTCTATTGAGTCAAACCAGTCTCCAGCCGTACCAGATATTTCTTTAGATGAAGAACAGTTGCAGCAATTAGATCGGGATTTGGCTAATTTCGATCGGCAGCTAAATTCGGAGTCGCAGCCAGATCGCAACTTGGATGTTTTCTCAGAACCACTTGATAACATTCAAGACACAATCGCCACAACTTCCCCTGAAAATCCCCAAATAGCAGAGAATATATCAACTGCTGCTTTCTCCAGTTTGGCAGTTCCCCAGGTAGAAACTGAAAAAAAGGAAGTCACAACTCCTGTTCCAGAAAGTTCTTTACCTCCAATTACCAACTCTATAAATAATCCAGAAGTTTCATCCAATATTCTAGAATCAGTCTGGTACTTAGGAATTGATTTAGGTACAACAGGAATTTCCGCCGCATTATTAAATCGCTCGATTTTTGTTGTACATCCTATCTACTGGTCAGCAGAAAATCCGCCGGGAACAAGTTCCTTTCAGCAATCGTTTCGTTTACCAACAGAGGTTTATCTCCCTACAGCTTCTGTACCCCACGGTGAAAACGAAACTATCGAGGCACATGAGCAGACAGCACCTGCGGCTGTTGCCCAAGATAAAGCACCCGATCGCTCGGCTACCACTTCTGGAACACCAAAATCGACAGCAGATCCGACGAAAAATAATCTCTACTCGGCGCAGTTGAAGCCTTACTTACAAGTAGCCATTCCCTACAAGAGCGAACGACAGAAATGGGAACCTGTTTTGCAATTAAACGAATTTTCGGCAGGGCCTTTGATTTGGGTTGTGCGATCGCTCTCTAAATTACTATTGACCCTCAAATCCGAAAAAACAAGTACCACCCCTAGTTTAATGGCTGCTGCTGTTGGGATCGGCCAACAAGATTTTCCCCAGATTATTAATAATATTGCTGGTGTAATTTGTACCTGTCCATCTAGCTGGTCGGAACAATACCGCTTTAACGTGCGGGAAGCTTTACTCACTAGCAAACTTATTCAACATCCGCAGCAAGTATTTTTTGTTGAAGAAGCGATCGCTAGTCTACTCCCAGAACTTGATGCTGTTAACGGCGAGCAAGTAAAACTAAGCGATGCTCAAGGTAATCATCCAGCAAAAACTAGCGAACATCCCATTGTTGGCAACACCCTTGTGATTAACATTGGAACAACTGCCACAGAAATGTTGCTGGTGAATATACCAGAAACCTTGCAGCAATTGACATACAGTGATTTCATGCTCCACAGTTTTGCTTATGCTGGCAAGGGTATTGAACAAGATATAATTTGCCAACTGCTATTGCCACCGAAATCTCGGCAATCACGCCTAGAAACACCAAGCGATCGCAAAACTACCACGAGTAATCCTTGGCAATGGCAACCCTCAATTCCCGGTTTAGACCAAATGCGTTGGCAGACTTTAGGGTTGGAAGAATTAGAACTACCTAGAGTCGGAGAACCAGATATCACCGCTCGCATTCGTCTCCAACAGCGTCTAGAAAGTTCTCTGCTAGGACAGGCGGTATTAGATGCGGCATTAGCCCTAAAGCTGATTTTGCAACACCAAGACTCTTTTACCCTGGAATTAGCCGATCAGCGGTGGGTTTTGCAGCGACGAGACTTAGAAAGCCAGGTATTTATTCCCTTTGTCCGCCGCCTGAACCGAGAACTCAACAAGTTATTGGTAGCTCGTGGCATCCCAACAGAAGCCATTAATCAAGCTATCCTGACTGGTGGAGTGGCTTGTATCGGAACGGTGAACCGCTGGTTACGGCAAAAACTTCCCAGCACTAAGATTATTCAAGATTTATATCTCGGCGAAAACGGCGCTCCTAATTGCAGTCGGGTTGCTTATGGTTTGGCGATGCTGCCTCTGCATCCCCAGATTTTAGATATACCCAGGCAACAATACACTGATTATTTCTTGTTTACAGAATTATTGCGATTGCTACCAGACCGTCCTTTATCTTTCGGTGAAGTTATCCAGTTATTTGAGGGTCGTGGGATCAATACTCGCATTTGTCAGCAACGGCTGCTGGCTTTTTTGGAAGGTGAACTGCCTTCCGGTTTGATACCTTCAGTCACAGAATCAACCTGGCTTACCCAGAGTTCGCAAGAAAATCCTGACTATCAGGCGATCGCCACAGCACCACTTTTTGAAAAACAAGGAAGTCTCACTTATCGTCCCAATTCTCAACAATTGTTATCTTTACGTCGCTATTTAGATGCAATTAAGGCTAGTAATCAGCAATCACTAGAGGAACCATATACGGTGAATTTTGCCTTAGAGGTCGATCGTTGAGACTAGTAGATCGCGCTAGAAATAAGAATACTACTCAAAATTCCAAATGCTTATAATGTAAGCATTTGGAATTTTGCAAAGTACTATTAGTACTAATACTTCAGGACAGTAATTTTTCGGTTCTGTACGATAGTAGTATCTTTGCTATTAGATGAATAAAATACCGTAAATTTACAATCTATCACTTGAATTGAAAGATTCTGTAAATTTTTGGTTTTTGGTTTTTACATCGGCTAAAATTTGTGTATATTAACACTCGGTAGTAAGGACAACAGTAGTAAAAATCGCCCAACAATCATGTCTATGTCTACACTACTAATGTAAAAATTCCTGTTATAAAACTAAGTTAGCCCTTGTGAATAATCTTTATCTTTATTCAGTTAATTGTTTGCAACAGCCTTCACACCCGTCAACTTTAAGCGTGAGAAAACGATTAATTGACATTGTTGGAGCAATTGTGGGGCTGATTGTTACATTTATGATAGCAATTCCCGTAGCAATTGCTACCTTTATTCATGAGCCAAGTCCAATATTTTATTCCCAAATTCGCTGTGGTTTAAACGGAAAAACTTTCCGCATCTGGAAATTCCGCTCCATGATAGTCGATGCTGATAAACTCAAGCATTTGGTTGAGAACCAAGCCAAAGGTCACATTTTTAAATCTGTTGACGATCCTCGCATTACTCCTGTTGGGAAATTTTTGCGGCGTACTAGCTTGGATGAATTCCCTCAATTTTGGAATGTTCTAATCGGGGACATGAGTTTAGTTGGTACTCGTCCACCTACTCCTGATGAAGTCAGCAATTACGATCCACACCACTGGGATAGATTGCGAGTCAAACCAGGCATTACTGGAGAATGGCAAGCTAATGGACGTTCCAGTATTACAGACTTTGAAACCATTGTCAAAATGGATATAGATTATCAACGCAAGTGGTCTGTAACTTATGACCTGAGTCTAATTATTAAAACTATCTGGGTAGTCTTGAAAAAGACTGGGGCTTATTAAATTAGGGTATTGGGCATTGGGCACTAATTATTTCTCCCTCATCTCCCTCATCTACCACTTTCTTGTTCTGACTTCTGAATTCTTTTTTCAACCCTTAACGCCGCTACCTGTTTCTGTAGGTACAATGTAACGTTGTAAAAACAAAAATAGTAATAATACTGGAGCGATCGCAATCACTGAGCCAGCAGCTACCAACCGCCAGTCAAGAGAAAATGTACCTGCTAGCTTGGCGACTCCCAAAGGAAGAGTGTATAAATTTTCGTCTTGGATGACAATTAAAGGCCACAAAAAGTCACTCCAAGCACCAATAAATACAAAAATAGCTAAAGTTACCAGTGCTGGGCGAACTGCTGGTAACATAATATGCCACCATAATCCTAACTCCGAGCTGCCATCCATCCGGGCGGCTTCTTCTATTTCTTTGGGGACACTCATGAAAGCTTGGCGTAGTAGAAAAATACCAAAAGCAGAAGCTAAACTCGGAAAAATCATCCCTAAATAAGTATTTCTCAAACCCATCTGGACTGTCAAAATATAGAGGGGAATCATCACGATTTGGAAGGGAATCATAATCGTAGAGACGATCGCTACAAAAATCCAGTCTCGCCCTATAAACGACAATCTTGCCAACGGATAAGCAGCTAAAGCGCAAAACAGCAGATTTAAGCCCACAGTCAGTACTGATACCAAAGTACTGTTATACAGGTATTGTCCAAAAGGTAGAGAGTTCCACACACTAGAGAAGTTATTTAGTGTCGGTTGACTGGGTAGCAACTGTGGCGGCGACTGAAAAATATTTTCCGTCGGCGATTTCAAGGATGTGCTAATTAGCCATAGTAAAGGAAAGAGCATCAAAAGTGCGATCGCTCCCAATAGCGCATACATTAGCAGAATCTGCGATCGTGATTTTTTCCAGTTCAGCATTTGATTTTGCAAATTTTATTTTGTAATTCAACAGGAATGTAAACACTCACGCTAGTTACTGTTTATTTTGAAAAATATTTAAGGTATATCTAGCTCTAGTTTTAAGAATATTTAATTGGTCAACCTGGGCCAATAATCTGTCTAAGGTTTCAGTTTTGTCATCTGACAAATCATTGTCAGAATTTTTAACTAATAATTCCTGTAATTGTATCTGAGCTTTAGGAGATAAATAACTTTCTGCCAAAGCTTGCAACTCATCTAGATTTAAACCAATCAATAATTCCGAATCTACAGATAAGTTAGTTAGCTGTTGATAAGTTTCTAAATCTAACAGTACTCCAACTTTTTTCCCCTCTGCGTTAGTGACATACTGAACTGAGTCAGACATGGCTTTACTTAAGAATTTGCTTAATTTTATTCTAATCTATTATTAAAAATGTGCTTAAATAAATTCACCTAATTCTATTATAGAATTTTTCACATATTAATATAATTAAATCTCTTCAATTTATGAACTCCCTAATCCTTCCAAAAAATCAAAGAAGTCGTTGATGAGTTTTGCGTCATATTCTTTTACATCACTCCATGTTTGACTGTTGTGAATGATATCTTGTGCTTCGAGAAGACAAATACCCAAAGCATTTTTTAAAATTACAATTGATTCGGCTTTTGAATAATTACTCAATCTTAAAAACTTAATAACAGATTCTCTTTCGACGGATTCGGCCAACATTTTGTTCAAATTTTCAGTTAGTTCATTATCGTTATTCATAGTTTTTCTCCAATTTATAAAAGGCATTATGTTGCACAAATTAAATATTTATCATATTTAGGAGCCATTAGTTTCAGAAAAACTATCTACAGCAGTCATACAACTATTTATTAAACCAAGATTACTAACTTTTAAAATAAGTGGGTAATCTTGGTATTTCACTTTTTACTAACTAGATTAATTGGTAGAAAGTCCGATGTTGTACACACAGCTTTCAAAAGTTCATCTTACAGTTTGAAGCCAATTCACAGTAGTTAATCTTCAACTGCTACATAAGGTTGTGGTTCCCGCGAACGTTGGGCAATTTGTTCTCGCCGGTACTTTGCAAGTTCGCTGTAAAGCCTCTTGCGAGAGAGATTCACACTTCCAACAGGCTCATGCTCTAGCAGTGTATGCCAAGGGGAAAACAATATACCTTCATCTAAGCGTTTGCGTTCTTCAAAGTCAAATTTCTGACTGGGAATGCGGACAGTTGCAACTTTAATAAACGGTGAATCTGCTTCTTGCCATTCCTGAATGTGGTCTTCAATCGGCGTTTTGTCATCATCTACATAAAACTGAATTAGGAAGTCAAAAGAAGCTTCTCTACCTTCTTCCGTCAAATATTTTACCAGTGTTTCTCGGAGGTAATTTTCTGATTCTGGAAGTGTTTCTGGTGGCTGTTCAGGCTGTTGAGATTTGACAGATAATTTTACAATCCGCTCACCAAATTTAAACGGAGCCATGCTCCAATATTGAATCAAAAGTGGATTTCCTACCTTTTTGCTACCAATTTTTTGCAAGATAGCAAAGGCATAACCAAGTTCTTCTAGCCGTTCTGGGCTAAGTTTTCCACTACCTGCTTGGGAAAGATCGGCGTAATCACGAACGTCTTTAGTCAAGAAAATAGGATAATTGTTAAGTATAAAATCTTGGGTTTTTTCTTCATCATCCAGGACTTTTTGCCCGTCCACATTCATCACCTTAATGGCGATACCGCGAACATCAGGCTGGCTATCGGAGTTGAATTGACCACGCTTTTGAGGCGAACCACCGCTAGAGAACCGAATCCACGCAGGATAGGTTTGGGGCGTTTTGAACAAGCCTACTCTCAGGTCTTCAGAAAGATTAGGTTCAATAATAAACTCTCCCCAAAGCAGTCCATGACTTTTGCTATGAATTTGACGGAGGTCTGGGCCGTTTTTTTGTTGAGCTTGGAGGCTCGTTGCGATAATATCGTCGATTATTGCTTCTTGCTCAGTGGTAGATGACATTGGGTTAGTCATAAAATATTTCATGAGATGTCTTCATTATCCTGAATCCTTCAACCTTTTCGAGTCAATCCGGTTTCCGTACAAATAGCTTGTAGTGGTTTATCCCAAGGTTCAATCGGTATTTGGGACAAATAGGCAAAATCAAAGACAATTCCGATAGTTGGCTTTGTCTGCCACTGCGGTAAACTGAGCAAGCGATCGTAATATCCCCCGCCATAACCCAAACGATATCCTTGATAGTCGCAAGCTACACTGGGTACGAGAATCAAATCTACTTCCGCAGCATCTAAGATTGGAGCGTCGGGGTGTGGTTCAGTAATGCCATAGGGGCCGCTTTGGACAGAATCATTCGGTGTCCAAATATGCCAACATAAGGATTTCTCAACGCAGCGAGGAAATCCCCAACGGTATTTGGTGTTTGTAAATAGGGGACTGAGGTCAGGTTCTTGGCGAAAGCTGAAATAAGCGAGTATTGTTTTTGCTTGGGTAAACAAAGTAGAGTTTTGTAAATGAGAGTTAATGCGATCGCTTTTATCTCTCCATTCTCCAACAGACATTGATTGACGTGTTTTGAGTAGAGTGCGGCGCAGTTCTACTTTATTTAGCTGATGATTAACTTTGTCCATAAAAATAGTCAAAAAAATAAGCTGGGCATCACCCAGCTTGTATCGCTTTACATTTACCAAAACATTGTTATGCAGCGTGTTGACGATACCACTCAATGGTATTCTTTAGCCCTTCTTCAAAGCTTACCTGAGCCGTGAAATTAAAGGCTTGCTTGGCCCGTTCAGTATCTAAACAGCGGCGGGGTTGACCATTAGGCTTATCAGTTTGCCACACAATTTCCCCCTTAAACTCCATCAATTTGCAGATTAGAGTTACTAAATCAAGAATGGAGATTTCATAACCAGTTCCCAAGTTAACTGGTTCCGATTCGTTATAGAATTGAGTCCCCATCACAATCCCCCGCGCTGCATCTTCTGAATAGAGAAACTCACGGGTAGGACTGCCATCACCCCAAACTGCAAGTTGCTTTTCTGCATTAATTTGG
Organism: Nostoc sp.; assembly: GCF_036917375.1. Lineage (GTDB taxonomy): Bacteria > Cyanobacteriota > Cyanobacteriia > Cyanobacteriales > Nostocaceae > Nostoc. The sequence continues at coordinate 119,000 of NZ_JBALDN010000007.1, read as the reverse complement.
GCTTCGTGAACTTTGCGAACTAATGCTGGAATGACGTGAGAACTTCCAGGGTCAAAGTTATCTTCTGGACCATATAAATTTACTGGCAGTAGGTAAATCCCATTAAAACCGTACTGCTGACGGTAAGATTGCAATTGAACTAAAAGTGCTTTTTTTGCAATTCCGTAAGGGGCATTAGTTTCCTCTGGGTAGCCATTCCAAAGATCGTCTTCTTTGAATGGCACTGGAGTGAATTTAGGATATGCACAGATTGTGCCAACACAAACGAATTTTTCTACTCCAGCTTGGTAAGCAGCATGAATTAGCTGGGTTCCCATGATCAAGTTATCGTAGAATAGCTCTGCGGGTTTTTCGCGGTTCAAACCGATACCACCGACATGAGCTGCTAGATGTATGATTATGTCTTGCTGGTCAACTGCAAATTGGCTATTTTCCCAAACACGCAAATCGCGATCGCGCGATCGCGGTATTGTAATTTTCTCGCGATCGGCTCCTGCTTTACACAGTTGATCTATCACCTGACGGCCTAGAAACCCCGACCCACCAGTGACTAGAATGCGTTTATTTTTTAGTTCTAAGGCGGTCATATTTTATCCTCTGTGATGCCGAATCAGAAGTGCAAAGCGCCCAGTGTTTGACGAATAGTCGCAATATCATCTGGAAATTGCGAACCTTTTCCATTGGGTGAAGTATGACCCAATGCTTGTAAGTCTGCTTCTACCATTAGGGAAACTAGTTCTTCAAAGGTTACTGATGGTGCCCAGCCCAAATTCTGCCGTGCTTTGGTAGAATCGCCAATCAACAACTCTACCTCAGATGGACGCAGGTAACGCTCATCAAACTCTACATAATCTTGCCAATTAAGATTCACATAACTAAATGCCAGTTCCAAAAACTCTCGTACCGAGTGGGTTTCACCAGTAGCAATTACGTAATCGTCTGGCTGGTCTTTCTGCAACATCAACCACATTGCTTTGACGTAATCCTTCGCATAGCCCCAATCTCGCTTGGCATCTAGATTACCCATGTAAATCTTTTTCTGCTTCCCAGCAACAATACTAGCCACCGCTCTAGTAATTTTGCGGGTTACAAAGGTTTCACCCCGCCGTGGTGACTCGTGGTTAAAAAGTATACCGTTACAAGCAAATAAATTATAAGATTCACGATAATTTACAGTTTGCCAGTGAGCGTAAACTTTCGCACAGGCATAGGGACTGCGGGGATAAAAGGGCGTTGTCTCAGTTTGAGGTATTGCTTGTACTAAACCGTACATTTCTGAAGAACCCGCCTGGTAAAATCGCACCTGAATTCCGGTACGATGCTGGTAGTCTCGAATAGCTTCCAACAGACGCAATGTCCCCATTCCGACTGCATCTACTGTATATTCTGGTGAATCAAAGCTGACTCTGACGTGGGATTGAGCGCCGAGGTTGTAAATTTCTACTGGCTTTACTTCTTCTAAAATACGTCGTAACGTTGTACCATCCGTCAAGTCGCCGTAGTGAAGAAACAACCGTACTCCCTCTTTGTGGGGATCTTCGTAAATATGATCGATACGGTCTGTGTTGAAGGTTGAAGTCCGGCGAATGATGCCATGAACTTCATAACCTTGTTCCAACAAAAACTCACTTAGATATGAACCATCTTGTCCAGTAATACCAGTAATCAACGCTCGCTTCTGTTGCGTCATACTCAATTATCCCTTATTGTCTTTGATTAAAAATTTACAGCCAATCTTATACAACCTAGCAACTAATTGCTGAATTGCCTAATGGGAAACCTACGAGTTCTTGTTGTTATGAGACTTTTTCCGTAAATAAATATACTTAAGAAAAAGTAATTTAGCACGTAAATCCAGCATTAGATAGCTCAAAATTATTTAATGAATTATGTATATTTTCTTTTACCAGATAGATCAATATTTTTTATGTATGTTGTTTTTTGCCAAAACTTCATATCTCTCTAGTTTTATGAAGACTCAATAAAATAGCAATTTTAAATTAGACTTCTGGCAAAAGTGCCAAAAAGCCACACTCACAGAAGTCTCAATTAAGTAGAAAAGCACAAATTATAGAAACAAAAATGAGCAATCCTTTAGTTTGAGGGGAAAATTATACTTAGGGGCATTAACTGCCCCACAGAATCTACCCTAAGTAGTTACTCAGTATGCGCCGTTATTTTTGGGTAGAATTACCACATCAACAGTTTTCAAGATGATCCATAAATCAAGCCAGAAATTTCTAAATTTGACATAATGCAGGTCTATTTGCACTCTCCGAGGATAGGGAATGTCATTACGCCCAGATACCTGCCACAAACCAGTAATTCCTGGACGGATTGTTAAAATATCGTCAATGTGAGAACCGTATTTTGGCAGTTCTTCTGCTACCAAAGGTCGTGGACCGACTACACTCATGTCCCCTTTTAAAACGTTCCAGAACTGGGGAAATTCGTCTAAGCTAGTAATTCGCAAAAATCGACCAATTTTGGTAATCCGGGGGTCTTGTTTCAGCTTAAAACTGCTCTCAAATTCTTGTCGCAATTCAGGCGATGTTTCCATCATTTGCATGAGGATTTCGTCTGCATTGCTTACCATTGTTCGGAATTTAATACAATTAAACGCTTTGTAATTTTTCCCTACCCGTTCCTGGACATAAAAAATTGGGCCTTCTGAGCTAAAGGCAATCAGCAAGGTCAAAATTAAGTAGACGGGGAAGAACAAAATTAATACCGACAGCGAAAACACTATATCGAACAGTCGTTTGGCAAACTCTCCGTTTAAACCCTGAAAAGATAAACCTTTGGGCTTAACTTTTGGCGTCTTTGTTTTTTGACCGCGTTTTAAGAAACGCGTAGACGATCTAGTGTCTTGCCTAACGCCTCGCTTGCCGGAGAGGAGTGAGCTCTGGGCAGTCATCATACTCCTTAATAATCCACACCACACATAGTCCCAATATTAAAGCCAAAATGAGATGCTTCTGGGGAAAATTGCCAAAAGCCTAAAAAAATCAGACGTTAATCAAGACCATCATTGCAAAAATGGTCTTTTTTCGTTGCACTTGTTTACAAAATCTAGATAACGATCTGCAAAGATTTGCGGTGAAAACTGCGCGGCGTGCGATCGCATATACTCGGAATTGAACGAACCCTCATACATTTCAAACTTTTCTACTGCCTCCACCAAAGCCGCCTCTGTTTGCGTCTTGAAAAATATACCTGTCCCTGTATCCGCACCAGAGCGAATATCTCGCACTGTTTCTAAAGCACCCCCTGCACCATAAGCAATTACTGGCGTGCCGCAGGCTTGTGCTTCCACTAGGGCAATACCAAAATCTTCACAAGCTGCATACACAAACGCCTTAGCCTTAGACATATATTTTTTTACCACATTATCGGGTTGCCAGCCGAGTATTTGGATATTTGAGTTTGCCATCTCGCGAATCTTGTTCATTTCATCTCCTGTACCAATGACTACTAATGGTCGTTTTAGTTGATTAAAAGCCTTGACAATCAACGATATTTGCTTGTAACTCACTAACCGGGAAACTGTCAGGTAAAAGTCCTCTTTCTCAGATAGAAACGGAAATTCTGCAATATTCACTGGTGGATAAATGACTGTTGCTTCTCGCCGATAGCAACGCCAAATCCGCCGAGCTGTATGCTGTGAGTTGGCAATGAAATAATCAACGCGATTGGCACTCAATACATCCCACTGGCGTAAACGATGTAATAAATATCGCGTCACCCAGCCAGGTAAACCACTACCCAGTTTGCTGTGGCGCAGATAATCAAAGGTCAAGTCCCAGGCATAGCGCATAGGGCTGTGACAGTAGCAAATATGCATCTGTTCGGGAGTGGTAAGGATTCCTTTGGCAACAGCATGGGATGAAGACAGAATGACATCATAATGCCGCAAATCAAGTTGTTCAATTGCCAAAGGCCACAAAGGTAAGTATTTTTGTATACCGTTGCAGGCATAGGGAAAGTTCTGGAGAAACGTCTTGCCAATTTGACGCTTGTATAAATAACTTTCTCTATTGCTGGATTCAAAATCTATGAGAGCATACAAATCAGCATCAATGTGATTCAAGATTTCTCGGACAACGAGTTCTGAACCACCTGTGGCTTTGGGTGTCAGCCACTCATGAACCAGAGCATATTTCAAGGGCACAGCTAACTTGAATAAGTGGAAAATACAAAGGCTAACTTGATGACGTTAACTGAAAAGTTTCCCCTTGTGATTAATTAATGGGAAGCGCCCCAGATTAGCACATAAGACGGAATCTTTCTCTAAGAGGTTCCAGATGCATGCGGCAACCTGATAATCTCAGATTGGGAATGGGGCATTGGACATTGGGGAGGCAGTGCGGTCTTCTCCCTTGGCGCTAGCCTCTCCCTTTGGGAGAAGGGGAGACGCCAAGGGCGATGGGGTCTCCCCAAGTGGAGCAACTGCTGTCATTGGGGATGAGTTATTCTCCTTGTCCTTTTTGTTTCCCTAGTTCCAAGTCCTTACTCCCTTGATGACAACTGATATAGAAAGGGTGAATTTATGCGAATTCTGATTATGGGTGGTACTCGGTTCATTGGTGTTTATTTGACTCAACTACTAGTGGAACAAGGACACGAGGTGGTGCTGTTCAATCGCGGGAATCGTCCAGCACCTTCTTTACAGGGAGTAGGACAAATTATAGGCGATCGCACAGATGCTACTCAATTAAAAGCAAAATTATCACAAGAAAACTTTGATGTCATTTTTGACAATAACGGGCGAGAACTTACTGATACTCAACCACTAGCAGAAATTTTTCAAGACCGAGTGCAACATTTTGTGTATATGAGTTCTGCGGGTGTGTATCTCAAATCCGATCAATTGCCCCATGTAGAAGGTGATCCGGTAGATCCCAAAAGTCGCCATAAAGGTAAACATGAAACAGAAGCTTACCTGACTCAATTAGGATTACCTTTTACTTCTATTCGTCCTACTTATATTTACGGGCCGCGTAATTATAATGAGTTAGAAGGCTGGTTTTTTGACAGAATTGTACGCGATCGTCCCATTCCCATCCCCGGAAATGGCTTGCATATCACACAGCTAGGTCATGTCAAAGATTTGGCAAAAGCTTTGACCCAAGTTTTGGGCAATAAACAAGCCATAGGGCAGATTTATAATATCTCAGGCGATCGCTTTGTCACTTTCGATGGTTTAGCCCGTGCTAGCGCTGTTGCGGCTGGTAAATCACCTGATGCTATCAAAATTGTCCATTACGACCCGAAAAAGTTTGATTTCGGCAAACGCAAAGCTTTTCCGATGCGAGTGCAGCATTTCTTTGCTTCGGTGAATAAAGCGCAAACAGAATTAAACTGGCATCCTGAATATGATTTGATTTCTGGGTTACAAGATTCTCTGGAAAATGATTATTTGGCTAATGCGAAGGACAAAGCTGATGTTGATTTCTCTGTAGATGAGGAAATTTTACAAGCTTTGTAAGTAAAAATTTTTAAGGGTAGACAGCGATATGCCCCTCGCATCTTCATAACTCATCAGGGTTAACACGTAACTCTCGCAGTTGTGCTGCTAATCTGTTAGCACGTTGACTTTCTCGCTCTAGTTTTTCTAGGGGCGTGGGAAGCCAATTCTCACTTGCATCATACCAACGTAGCCATAACCGCTCAATTCCTTGGTAAGAACCTTGCCAAAGCCCTAAGCCCAGTTCTAAACCTGGCATCCACACCCGTTGGGTACTCAAGTCCAATTCGTTGTAACGATCTGCAACTAATTGGAATACTTGGAGTTTGTCAGTGTAACGATCAAAAACAATGTAGTAAGGAACTCGCAAAATCCGCTCATAAACTTCCCATTTGGTCGGCGGTTGGTTAATTTCCCGCAGAGTTTGTCCTAAGTCTTCTTTTTCAGTGCCGGGAGAAAGCAATTCTACCACTACAAAAGGAGCGACCCCTTCTTGCCAGATAACATAACTCAGACGCAAGTTTTGCTGTTCGTAGAGACGCGAAACTCCCACAGCAGCAAACCAGTCTGGGCGTTTGTACCATAGTGTATGGCGAAGGTCATAGTAAAGGTTTAAGTCACTGGCAACAAATACCTCCTCTGCTGGATAGTTAGGTGGACAGAAGGTTTCGCGCAGAAGTTGGGGCTGAAAAAGGTGAAATTCGTCAGGCAAACCAGAGTCCTCTGGGTATTCACTGGGAAGATCGTACATTGTTGGTAGGGTTTCTTTTGGAGGACGAGGCGGGTCTGTTTGGTACATAAGGGGAATCCTGACCGACTAATTTTAAGTTAACGGATCGCGATAAAAGTTTGGCAAAAATCAAAAGACAAATTTTTGAAAATGAATGAGCGCGAAAATATTCAACAATATTTCAGAAATCTTCTAGAAATTATTGAAAATCAAAGACCTGGATACATTGCTGTTTTAAAAGAAGGTTTACTCGATAATGAAATTCAGAATAGCATTACAACTCATCCAATTTCTGAAGGTTTAATCGCTATATATTCATGTGTTAAAGGATGTTGTTTTGAACGTCCTAATAATTTTGATTTTCCTACAGATTTACTTCCTGGATACGATTTAATCGAAATTGATAAAGTAGATAGTGTTATAAATCTTTTGCATAGCGTACATAAAGATCCAGACTGTTGGGGATGGCAACCAGATATGATTCCTTTTTTACGCGGTAGCGGAGGTGATTACTATTGCGTCAGAACTTTGCCAGACAATCAATCAGTTGTATGGATTCCTAAAGATGATGTTATATATATAATTTGTCAAAGTATTAAAGATTTTATTTTAATAGTTACTGAATGCTATAAACAAAATGCTTATTTTTTGGATGAAGATAGATATCTGGAATGTAATTATGATTTGGAAGAAAAAATTATAGTAAATTTCAACCCGAATTATTATTATCAAAATGATTTAGAATCAAAAGAATGAAAAAACGCATAAAATCCATTTGTTATAAGTTAAACCAAGAACTTAATAGTAGAGATTGAGTTGACATTGGGTAAAGATGTATACTTTATTTAATATTTAAATTAACTACTTATGGGACAATATCCACTCCACAATGTTCTAGGAGCCAGGGCCCGTTTAGGTGAAGGCCCCATCTGGGATGCTACCCAAAACGTAATTTACTGGGTTGATATCTACAACCATCGCGTACATCAGTTCAATCCTGCTACAGGGAAAGACTTGTTTTTTGATGTGGGAGATGCAGTAGGTGCGATCGCAACAGCAGGTAAAGATAGATTAATTATGGCGCTGCGTCATCACCTGGCATTCCTCAACACCCAGACAGGTGAAGTTACTCCTATTTTGGAGATTGAAGGAAATTTTGCAGATAACCGTCTCAATGATGGCAAATGTGACCCTCAAGGTCGCTTTTGGATCGGCTCAATGTGTTCTTTGGAAAAACCCCAGGCTAGCCTCTATCGCTACGATCGTGACGGTTCATTACATATCATTGAAACAGGATTGACGATCTCTAATGGTCTGGGTTGGAGTCCCGATCAAAAAACTTTTTATTTGAGTGATTCTCCTCACAAAAAGATATATGCTTACGACTTTGACTTAGTAACAGGTTGCATTACTAATCGCCGGATTTTTGTTGATTTAACTCATGAATCTTTCTACCCAGATGGGTTGACGATAGATAGTCAAGGAAATATTTGGTCAGCTATGTGGGATGGTTGGTGTGTGATTCGTTTCAACCCTAAGGGTGAGGAGATATTGCGGATAAATTTACCAGTGCAATTACCAACCAGTTGCACTTTTGGCGGCGAAGATTTGCAAACACTCTACATTACCACCGCTTCAGTTGGACTCAGCCAAGCGGAGATAGAAAAAAGTTTCTACTCAGGTGATTTGTTTGCTCTCCAAACTGATGTTACTGGATTACCTAGCTATGATTTTGAGAAATAAAGTAGTATCTGTGTGCGGATTGAGGGTTTAAGTTTAAACGCATAGGCGCTTCTCTACGAGACGCTACGCGAACGCCTTCCCGAAGGGTAGGGGCGCAGAGTCTAGCGCAGAGGAACGCAAAGTTTTTTTGAGTCTATTTGCTACGAATTTAGGCAAAGTTTTAATCAGGGAATTTTAAATAATAAACATCAGTTCCATACAGCTTTTTTTGAGTTCACTTTGTACCTAACGGTGTATTTTCACTAGTTGGGTTTTGTGGTATTAAATAAATTGCTCCAGAGATCAAAGTCAAGGCAACAGAAATCCAAAAGGCAATCAAAGAGGGAGTTTGCCACACTTCAGGTAGTGGTGCAATCAGAAGTGCGATCGCGACTATTTGACTAACAGTTTTGAGTTTACCCCAAATATTCGCTCCGGTAATTGTTGTTTGATTCACCCGCCAACCAGCGATCGCTAATTCTCGCGCTAAAATCAAAAACACTCCCCAAGCTGGGACTTTTCCTAATTCAATAAAAACCATCAACGGCGCAAGTACCAAAAATTTATCCACTAAAGGGTCAAGAAATTTACCCAACTCACTAATTTGGTTGAGTTTCCGTGCCAAATAGCCATCTAACCAATCAGTTAACGCAGCGATGATAAAAATCGCCAAACATATCCATCTAGCTTGAGGTGTGGGGTTGTATAAGCCATAAAGCAGAAATGGTACACCCAGAAGGCGAGAGAAGGTAATCCAGTTGGGTAGAGTCATTGAAAATTCAAAATTAATTAGTGTAAAGCAACAAATAGCCAAGCAAATATGCAAAATATATGCAGATTAGTGTATCTGAGTGTGCCTGCGTGGGAAAATCTGTTTTCTGAAGCTCTCTTAAAACAATACTATGACTGAACACACAGACTCTCAATTCCGCATCGAACGCGATTCGATGGGCGATCGCCAAATTTCTAGTAGCGTTTATTACGGAATTCAAACGCTTCGGGCGATTGAAAACTTCGCCATTAGCGGCATCAAGCCTTTAGATACTTACGTAGATGCTGGTTTAATAATTAAAAAAGCTACAGCAATTGTCAATGGAGAACTAAATTGCATTCCCCAAGATATTAGTCAGGCGATTGTCCAAGCGACTGATGAAATCTTAGCTGGAAAATTCCGCGATCAATTTGTTGTGGATGTTTATCAGGCGGGTGCTGGAACATCCCACCACATGAATATCAACGAAGTTTTGGCAAATCGCGCCTTAGAAATACTTGGTGAAGAAAAGGGCAATTACAAACGTGTTAGTCCGAATGACCATGTTAATTATGGGCAGTCTACCAATGATGTGATTCCGACTGCAATTCGCATTGGTGGATTATTGGCATTATCTAAGACATTACACCCAGCAATAGATGGTGCGATCGCATCCTTAGAAAACAAAGCTGTAGAATTTCAAGATATTGTCAAATCTGGCAGAACCCACTTACAAGACGCTGTACCCGTGCGTTTGGGCGAAAATTTTCGCGCATGGGCGCAAATTCTCACAGAACATCAAAACCGGATTTACACAGCCTCTGGAGATTTGATGGTGCTGGGTTTAGGAGGTAGTGCAGTCGGTACGGGATTAAATACTCATCCTCTATATCGCGCCCGTGTGGTAGAAGTTCTTTCAGAATTGATTGATACTCCATTAGAACCTGCGCCCCATCTCATGGCAGCCATGCAAAGTATGGCTCCATTTGTGAATGTTTCTGGTGCGTTGCGGAATTTAGCGCAGGATTTAGCCAAAATATCTCATGATTTACGGCTGATGGATTCGGGGCCAAAAACAGGCTTGAAAGAAATTCAACTACCTCCAGTGCAACCCGGTTCCTCGATTATGCCAGGGAAATATAACCCAGTCATGGCAGAGATGACATCAATGGTGTGTTTTCAGGTGATGGGTTACGATAGTGCGATCGCTTTAGCCGCACAAGCCGGACAATTAGAATTAAATGTGATGATGCCGCTAATTGCCTATAACCTAATTCACAGTATCGAAATTCTCGGCAATACCATCGCTGCACTCACCGAACGCTGCATTGAGGGAATTACTGCCAATCGGGAACGTTGTTTAGCTTATGCCGAAGGCAGTTTAGCTTTAGTAACCGCACTAAATACCCATATCGGTTATTTAAATGCCGCAGCTGTCGCCAAAGAATCTTTAGAAACAGGTAAATCTCTGCGGCAAATTGTATTAGAACGAGGATTAATGAGTGAAAAAGATTTAGCCACAGTGTTAAATCTAGAACAAATGAGTGGTATCTTACCGCTCAAAACAGAATAATAGTTTATGGGGAATTGGGCATTGGGCATGGTATTCTCCTTGTCCCCCTTGTCTCCTTGTCCCCTTGTCCCCTTTTCCCCTTGTCCCCTTGTCTCCTCATCTCCCCACTCCCACTCCCACTCCCTCTATCCCCTACCTATACCATGCAGACTCAAAAACCAGCTGTTAGTCTCATTCGGGCTACATCTTACGAACGAGAGGCTTTAAGAGAATCCTTAGTCACGCTGCTGGAACCTTTTGGAGGAATGGCAGCGTTTGTGAAAAAAGGCGGTCGCGTTTTACTCAAACCAAATCTACTTACAGGATCGCGTCCTGGTAAAGAATGTATCACCCGTGCCGAACTAGTTTATGAAGTTGCCCAAATGGTAATTGAGGTTGGCGGTAAGCCATTTTTGGGCGATAGTCCTGCTTTTGGTAGTGCCAAGGGCGTAGCAGTGGCAAATGGCTATCTGCCTATTTTAGAAGAACTCAATCTTCCCATCATCGATTTTCACGGTCAGCGTTACCAAACAATTAGTGATAATTTTAACCATCTACGACTGTCTAAAGAAGCAATGGAAGCAGACGTAGTGATTAACCTACCGAAAGTGAAATCACATGCCCAGTTGACATTAACACTGGGCGTAAAAAACTTATTTGGTTGCGTCCCCGGCAAAATGAAAGCTTGGTGGCACATGGAAGCAGGAAAAGACGCGAACAGATTTGGTGAAATGTTAGTAGAAACTGCCAGAGCGATTAACCCTGACTTAACCATATTAGATGGCATCATCGGTCATGAAGGTAATGGCCCCAGCAACGGGGAACCTCGCCAACTGGGCATTTTAGCAGCCGCATCAGATATATTTGCCTTAGATCGGGCAATGGTGGAAATTCTCAATGTTTCTCCTGAACAAGTACCTACAGTTGCAGCTTCCCAAAGGCTAGGAGTTTGTCCAGAACTTGCTGCCATAGAGTTTCCGCATTTAAATCCTGACTTATTAAAAATAGAAGATTGGCGGCTACCAGACAAGTTAATGCCCATTGATTTTGGTATGCCCCGCGTCATTAAGTCTACCTTTAAGCATCTTTACACCCGATTTATCAAGGAACCAATCAGTGTTTATGGAAGGGAGTGAGGAAGAAGCAGGGGAGCAGGGGAGAAGTAGCAGTAAGTCTTTCCCCTCAGCCCCTCTCTCTGCCTCTTATGGCCAATCCTAAATTTAGTGCAAACGTCGTTACAGTAATTTCATTTATTAGCAGAGTAATCTGTAATTACCCTCCGATTGCTTAACCAAACCGCCCTATTATATTTAGTGGCGGTTTTTTTAGCTGATTAATTTGTTATACAATTTTTCGTCTTAGATTTTGATTTATTCAAAAAGTTATACGGATTTAGGATTTGGAAATTGGGGTTGGGTATTTTGTTCATATATGGGGAAGTTTGGTAATAACTTACTACACCTCTAGTCCATCTTCTAAAACTTATTTACTCTACCTTTATATAGATTGACAAAATGGCTGTGATATTACACAGATTTCAAAATTTAAATTCTTAAATATTTCTTTAGTGATATCACTGAATCCATTCTGCCTTATACAGTTGATGTATCTGTATTTATTCGGTAGTTATAATTGGTTATAAAAATCATTACTACTTATTTCTTCTCTGGTGTCAAATATTTTTGAGTATAACTACTATATAACAACCGAAAGTACGGAAGATATTCAGTGCAATTGCGGTTTTGTGTCCTGTATCACAAATTAGCAATTCCAGTAAAATGACCTTATCAAAGGCGTTGTACGATGTTATAATCATGAAGTATCGGACAAATATGTTTTGCTAATTAATCTTTAATCAGCGAAAAAATGTAACTTATGATGCTGTCAAAGTTTGCTTTGCGTATGCAACCCGTTACACCATACAGGGAAACATCTGAAAATATTAATTACAAAATAAAACATGATTCGTTTACTTGTAACTTTGTATTAAGAATTCCATGTATAAAAAGGCTACTATGACAGTTGTATAACTGGTTTAAATTGTAGAATGCTACACATTTTACAATTTAAAAATAGCTAAAATAGCATTAATACTCTCACTCAGAGAGTCAACCTATACAGTGTTACGAAGAACTTCAATTTTGTATGAATTCAAATAGCCAGTCTGCCAATGCCGCTACATATTCCCAACGTTTGGCAGACATTGTGGGAACTGCGATCGCTCTGTTGACTCTTACCCTACCCGTATTTGTCATCGCCCACTATTCTTCAACTAATGTTCAAAATAACCAGCAACCTCTGATCCAAAACATACAAAGAAATCAAGATTAATCGAGCTTCCCAGTCGCATTTCCTCATGAGGAGACATACAAAAAGCAGAACACTGATTTTGTAGACAATCTCTGTAGATGTGGGTGTAGTTCGTCAAGAATAAGCTAAATCTGGATTGTGTGACTCCAGATTTGAGTTGTTTTAACAAAGTTAAGACAGAAATCCCCTTAACAGCAATTAAGAGCAGAGGATATCCATAATACCCTCTTGGAAAAAGCGTTGCGAAGTTTGCTCGTAACGCTTTTTCTATTTTTTAGCTAATTCAAGGGAACTGGGGAAATGAGAGAACAAGGTGACAAAAGTTAGAACTTACAACAAGTCTTTCTCCTTGTCCCCTTGTCTTCCAATACGGTTCGGATAAGCATTTTTCACTTTCCTTATGGTCTGGGTAAAGGGAAAGGATGTATTCAAAATTTTTTCCCTTTTCCCTTTCCCCTTTAACCGAACCGTATTGCCTTGTCTTCTTCCCTATGCCATAGAACAAATACCTTGGGAAGAGATCCATATTGCCCTAAAATTCTACACGGGGAGCGAAGCTGACTGAGTGCCCCCGTGATTCACTGTTATCAGAGGAGTTTTTTGTGGACTTATCTCGCATTCCTGCCCAACCGAAACCGGGTCTAATCAACGTTCTGATTGAAATTACTGGCGGAAGTAAAAATAAATACGAATACGACAAGGAACTACAAGCTTTTGCTCTAGACCGAGTACTTTATTCCTCAGTACAATATCCTTATGACTACGGCTTTGTACCTAATACTTTGGCTGATGATGGCGATCCCCTAGATGGTATGGTCATAATTGACGAGCCTACCTTTCCCGGCTGTATTATTGCTGCGCGACCAATTGGCTTTTTGGAGATGATTGACGGTGGCGATCGCGATGAAAAAATCCTTTGTGTTCCTGACAAAGATCCGCGCTACACTCAAGTAAAATCCCTGAAAGACGTAGCACCACACCGCTTAGATGAAATTGCTGAATTTTTCCGTAGTTATAAAAATTTGGAAAAAAAGGTGACTGAAATTCTCGGTTGGCAAGATGTGGACAAGGTTGCAGCTTTAGTAGAAAAATCCGTCAAAGCTTATAGAGGATAATAGAAGAGTTAGGAGTTAGGAGTTAAGAGTTATAAATTTTTATTCTTAACTCCTCACTTGAATCACTTTTGCTTGTTACGGTTCGCAAAAACTGCCACCAACCCAAACCAGAATGCAGCGTACTCTCCTTTTGGCAAAAATTCATAACTGCACCCTTACGGGAGCGAATATCAACTACGTGGGTAGTATCAGCATTGATGAAATCCTTTTGGAAAAAGCTGGTATCTTACCTTATGAGCAGGTGCAAGTAGTTAATAGTGCCAACGGTCAGCGCTTTATTACCTATGCGATCCCCGCTCCACCTCATTCAGGAATCATTGAGCTAAATGGAGGTGCGGCACGTCTAGGCATTATTGGCGATCGCTTGATTATAATGACTTACGGGCAGTTCACTCCAGAAGAGTTAAAAAGTTACTCTCCTACGGTAGTCATTGTGGACGAAAAAAACAGGCTGTTGGAAGTGCGGCGCTACGATGACCTGCTCACTAAGGTCTAATTTCAAGGAAAATGTCAAATTTTGAGTTGTCGGATTCCCAGAGCTACATAAGAGAAAAGTCATCTACCCTGCCCAGTAGCCCAGCAGGTGAGTTTATCGTGCAATTCTGGGGTGTTAGAGGTTTAATTCCTACTCCCAGTAGCAATACCAGTCGTTATGGTGGTAATACCGCTTGTGTAGAAATACATGTAGCTGGGAAACGCTTGATTTTTGATGGCGGTACTGGCTTACGCATATTGGGTAAAACTTGGCAAGAACAGCAACAGCCACTAGAAGCCCATTTATTTTTTACCAACTGCCAATCAAACCGAATTCAAGGATTTCCCTTTTTTGCTCCTGCATTTATTGGGGAAAATTGCTTCCATATTTACGGCACAGCTGCCTCCAATGGAGCCTCAATCAAACAATGTCTGTACGATCAGATGCTCCAGCCGCACTTTCCTTACCCTTTACAGGTAATGCAGTCAGAATTGCAATTTTACAATCTGACTCCAGAAAGTGACGTGAAGTTAGATGATGTCACCATTACAACTGCATTAATTAATCAAACTCAGCGGTCAGTTGGCTACCGAGTTACTTGGCAAGAGTATAGTGTTGCCTACATCACGGATTTGCACCAGAATGCCGATCAAGTAGAGCGAGAGCGGATTTTAGAGTTTATTCAAGGCGTTGACTTGCTGATTGCCAATGCCACTTACACTCCCCCTACGTCTCACAACCACGATTCTGCTGATTTACTCTGGCAAGCTGCGGTGAATGCAGCTCTGAGTGCTGGTGTTAAACGGCTAGCTATTTCTCATCATCACCCAGATGACCATGATGATTTTCTCGATCGGGTGCAAGTCGACATTAAATCTGCTTTTCCTCAAGCCATACTAGCCCATGAAGGTCTAGTATTAGTTGTTGGTAAGTGAATTAAACTTGTTGGTATAAGCTGCAAAAAAGCTTGCTTAACCAGCAACCATTAGACTTAGAGCGATCGCACCCTTTAATAACCATATTTTAGTTGAAATAGGGCTTGCTGGCGCTCAGAAATTAGACGTAGCCTCACAAAGAGCATTCCCAGCCAGAGGCTGGGAAGGATAGAAAGCTTTTCTATACTGGCTTTCAGCTGAAGTTAACATCAGTAGCAGTATAGATGTGCGCCTTTACGAAGCATTTTGCAACTCGGCTGTGCGGACTGAAAGCTGCTCTGTCTTACTACCTCGTTGCACTTTCACCTGTAATACTTGACCAAGGCGACTGTCTTCCACAACATTCTGCAATTGTTCGGCACTGGTAATAGCTTTACCATCAATTTGCAAAATTACATCCCCGCGCCGGATACCCGCAGATGCGGCTGGAGAATTGGGGACAACTCGCATGACAAAAACACCATTGATTTCTGGTATCTGAATCGGAGAGTTGGGATCGGTGTTATTTTGCTTGGCGAGATCGGGTGTCAAAGTTAGCATTTGCACACCTAGATAGGGGTGAGCAACTTTGCCATCGCGTTGTAGTTGCGCGGCGATCGCTTTAGCTTTATCAATAGGAATGGCAAATCCAATACCCATTGCATCAGGGCGAATAGCTGTGTTGATACCAATTACTTCACCTTGACCATTTAACAGGGGCCCGCCTGAGTTACCAGGGTTAATAGCAGCGTCTGTTTGAATGAAGTCTAAGCGTTTGTCACTAATGCCGACTTGGGCGCTGGAACGTTTGAGAGTACTGACAATTCCCAAGGTAACGGTGTTATCGAATCCCAAAGGATTACCAACTGCGATCGCCCAGTCTCCTACTTGTACATTAGTAGAAGAACCCAAGGGCGCTACTGGTAAATCGTTACCAGCGTTAATCTTGACTACTGCCAAATCTGTAACTTCATCAATACCTTGAACTTTCCCTTCAAAGGTGCGGCCATCTTTGAGTCGGACTGTTACTTTATCGGCCTTATCGACCACATGAGCATTAGTCATAACTAACCCGCTCTTGTCAATAATGAAACCTGAGCCTAAACCGCGTAACTGCTCAGACGGCGGCATTTGTTGGGAGAAACCGTCACCAAAAAACCGACGGAAAAAGGGGTCTTCCATAAATGGATCGACGCGGCGAGTAATTGTTCGCTCAGTATCAATGCGGACAACTGCTGAACCTACACGATTCACTGCTGCTGTGACAAAGCTAGTGCTACCAATCGCAGCACTAGCTGGTGATTGCCGTTGAGCAATTAGATTTGAAGTATCAAGAGCAGTTATTGTGGGTGCTGGTTCGGCTTGGGAAGGTAACACCTGCAATGTGCTAACCGCTAGCACGACTCCTAGCGCGATCGCTAAAACATGAGTAGTGAGTTGCCGTAAAGACCGAGATAATTTGGGAAATCGCATAATCACAACCTAATTTATAAGCTTAATTGTTGCTTAGTCGTGACAAATCTATTTACAGTTATTTTTACTTCAGGTTTCGCCTGCTCTTTTCCCTACTGGGGTTAGGGCATTTTACGAACTACCTATAATCAACTTAATAGAAAATTTAACCCAAAAGCTATTATGGACATTTACCCTTTACAAGTTCGGTTTTTACCCATCAATAAAACTTTTGGATTCCTCATAAGACTAGTCTGCTCTCTCTTTTAACTCTAGACTATGGATGAACTAACTTTTGTATAAAATTTCATTCCGATTAGTTGCACCTAGCTGGGGTAAAGAGTTGATGGCTGAGTGGGGAGTGAGGTTAACAGGAACGGTGAGAGGTAGTTGTAATTGTTTAACAACACTTTGCAAAAGTTGATCTTGTCCAGTGCGCAAACCCCAGACATTTGTCCCACGGTTGATAATAGCAAACCAAACCAAACCGCGATCGCGTGTGGGCATCACTCCCGCTAAGGCGCTCACATCCCGGAGAGTACCAGTTTTGATCACAGTCGCCAGGGGAATGTGTCTGGTGTGTACTGTTCCCCGATGATCGAATCCAGACATGGGGAACAAGTCAGCCAGATTCAGTTGATGGGCAGATGCCTCAGCTTGAATAGCCATAAACATGGCACACACAGCCCTGGGGGAAATACGATTTTCCGGCCCTAGTCCAGAACCATTGATTAACTGGATTTCCGCTTGTGGCACCCTCGCCAGGTTGGCAGCAGTTGATTGGACTACAGTTGCTCCCCCTACTGACTCTGCCAGCATCTCGGCCATATCGTTGTTACTATAAACGTTCATTTCCTTGAGTAGTTGCTTCAAGGGCAATGAACGATGACGCAGTAACAAAGTTTGTTGGGGGTTTGGTTGCGCCTCAACTTTCACCGCACCTGCAATGACAACTTGAGGCTTGGGCGTTCCCTTGGGCATGATTGAGTGTGTATAAATCGCAGGGCGTCCCCAAGTGGCCCGATTTAGTGTTTGCTTGAGCATCAGACCAGCTAGCATTGGCTGACGTTGAAAATTCATGGCAAAACTGCCAGTAATAATCAAATTGCCCTTTACTTGCTTGATGCCCATTTGATTGAGTGTATTGCCAAGAGCGATCGCTTCTTCCCAAACAAACAAAGGATCGCCACGGCCTGTAACCACCAAATCACCCTGCACAACTCCATTTACTACTGGCCCAGTGATACTCACCAAAGTATCAAATTGGTAATCTGGCCCCCAAGTTTTCAAAGCAACTAGTGAAGTGGCAATTTTAGTTAAAGAAGCAGCCGGCAGAGGTGTCGTACCTTGGTGATTTGCCATCAGCATCGGCCCCGACTGCATCCAAATTCCCTGACTTTCAGCCAGATTTTGCGCCACCACTTTAGATGTGATGAGCTTTTTCAAATATTCCTGCACCGTAGTCGCCCCAGTTGGATTTGGATCGGGGGCAAGAACCAAGCCAGGGCTACTTTGCCAAGTTAGTGCATCTAAGGCATCTAGAGGTTTGATTTGTACCCCAGCCATTTCCAGCCAAAGCGACACCAAACCTGAACCCAATAATTCCAGCATTTTTTATTCCTCTGTTAGGATCTCAAGCGTTGTTTACTGTGCTAATATACAAGCTTTTTTACAAAAATCAGTATTGAGTCATAATAACTGGTGTTTTTCTCATCTGTAAGTAGGGTGAATTATATTGTTTTCGTGGCTTGCTTGGACAATGCCAAAATGCCCATTGCTCATGAAGATAACCGCATGAATATAAAAATATTTTTGATCTGTGAAGAGACTACGCTGTTGGGGATATCGACGACGGACTATGACAGTTGTACTCCTACGGAGAAGCAAGGGAAGCTTGTGGTAGCGTCTCCGACAGAATGAAGACTCGCTCTGAGCGATCGCTACTCCTGCAAAGAAGCAAGCTACGCGTAGGGTGTCGCAGACAGCCTGAGAAGAAAAGGCTTTACGCTGCGCGATCGCTGGTAATTCTATAGCCTTGAAACAAAGAAAGGGAAAGTATTCAAAATTCTCTCCCTTTTTTCCGTTGATAAACTAATCAGCATTCAAGTTGCATAATCAGGGCGGACATCTTATCCGTCCCACAAAATAGCGAGAAAACTTTAATATGCAAATTAGATGTGTTTTAGCTTACCTACTTTCTTTCTGGATGCGCTACATCCTCTAATGAAGGAGTACCCATCCGGTTAATTGTGGCAATCATCTGATACAAGCGCCCCAAATCGCGTTGATTGAAGTTCAAAATGAGGCGAGGTAGTCCAACAGTTTCGTCTTGTGCTTCTTGAGGTAATGCCTGACTTTTTTCAATTCTTCCTTGAATAATAATGTCGCTAAAATCAGCATTAAGTTTTTCTAAAAGAGCGTCTGATATATCTGTCTTCAGACGGATGACTAACTTATCGCTTACATAACGACTGGAATGATAAACCTGATAAAAACGGGTGATAGCATCACAAGCCACATCTAGGTTATCTGTCACCGTGTAAAGGCTGGGGTCTTCAGGATTGACAAGACCGTTTTGCACTAATTGCTTATCAATATATTCGCTCCAAGAGCGCCAGTAATCACCACCAGGGCGATCGATTAAAACTAGAGGTACTGGCCCAAATTTACCAGTTTGGCTTAATGTCATACATTCAAAAGCTTCATCTTGAGTGCCAAAGCCTCCCGGAAACAAGGCTACAGCATCACTTTCTTTGAGAAGAAACAACTTGCGGGTAAAGAAATATTTGAAGTTAATTAGCTTAGGATCGCCCTCGATAAAAGGGTTTGCTTGCTGTTCAAAGGGTAACTGAATATTTAATCCAAAGGAATTTTCTCGTCCAGCACCTTCATGACCTGCCTGCATGATTCCACCACCACCACCGGTCATCACCATAAATCCTAATTGAGAAACAGCACGAGCAAACTCAAGGGCCATTTGATATTCTGGTTTATCTGACGCTAGACGAGCAGAACCAAAGATGGTGACTTTGCGAACGTGTCGGTAATCATAAAAAAGCTGGAAACCGCGCTCCATATCTGCTAATGCAGCGGATAATATTTTCCAATCGAGACGCTCAATTTCAGTATCAGCTAGACGAACAATAGTAGTAAGTGCTTGCTGAATAAATTGCCGATTTTTTAATGTCGGTAAACGAACGATCAATTCAGCGATATCCGCCTGTAAAGACTCTAATGTGTCAAACGACGCAGATGAGGTCATGAGAACTGCCGCAACAATGGCACTATATTTTACGTGAAC
The DNA here is from genome assembly GCF_036917375.1 of Nostoc sp. GTDB lineage: Bacteria > Cyanobacteriota > Cyanobacteriia > Cyanobacteriales > Nostocaceae > Nostoc. Next base: position 99,211 of record NZ_JBALDN010000007.1, on the reverse strand, counting down.
TACTTACACTCTAGCAAGCAGGAATAGCCCTTTGATGTGCAGTTAGCAAATTAGTTCAGAACTGGCAGAACTGGTTTTGAAGCTGAAAATTCTAAAATTTTTTTTGATAAGGCTTATTGTGATACTTTAACTTTTGAAAACCATAGCAAGTTCTCTCGGTCGACCAATTGACATAACTCCCTCACTGAGAGTAATGCTTGTCACAACATACAGCAGATTTCAAGTTGCTGAGGTACATAAGCTAAGTCTGTTGCCCAAATATAAAGCGTGTTTTACCCCTAAATTCTGAATTTTTCTGTATATCAGGGTTTGTGTCAAATGCTATGAATTACATCTATAGCGTATATCAAAAGAAAATTTTGTATCTTATTGCCAGATTTTTTAGCAATTAATGTCCATAATAAGAGCACTATAACCCTAATCTAAGAAAGTAAAAAAGCTCTCTAGACCACAATACTGTTCAGTGAAACCTAAAATCCTTAGTGGAGACGCGAAATTGGACTGAGCAACTCTTGGAGACGTTGCGCGATCGCTCCGCTATGCTAACGCGTCTTTACAGGTCAAAAATCAGTACAAAAAATCCTTAACCGAAGGGTATTGCTCTACAGGATCTTTTGTCGAAAACTGTCTCAATTACACTTCGACACATTAAAGCATAATGTGACCTCTTTGTATAGTGCTTAAATCCTAGTAGAATAATTTCGCAAATCTAAGTAGGAAGATAGATGGAAGTTTCTGGACGCAACATCAATTACCCACTGAATCCTCCCCCTCTTGAAGATTTTCCCGTCCTTCAAACTGAAAAATATATCCTACGGCTAGCGTCAACAGAAGAAGAATTAGAATCAATTTTCCGGTTGCGCTTTGAAGTTTTTAATCTTGAATTAGGCTTAGGATTTTCTGCTTCTAACTTTACCCAGATGGATATAGATAAGTTTGATGCAGTTTGCCATCATTTAATTTTAATCTCCAAACATACAGGTAAAACAATTGGAACTTATCGGATGCAGACCTATATAATGGCTTCTCAAAGACTAGGCTTTGATGCTACTGATATATTTAATCTTAATGGAATTCCCAATTCTGTGCTTCAGGTATCAGTGGAAGTTGGGCGTGCATGTATAGCTAAAGAATATCGCAATAGTCAGACACTTTTACTACTTTGGGAAGGGCTGGCAAATTATCTCATCTGGAGTAAAAATCAATATTTCTTTGGTTGTGCATCATTACTAACACAATGTCCTGGGCAAGCTACTTGGGCTTATAATTATTTTCGGCAGAATAACTTGATGCATCCAAGTATTTTGGTTTATCCAAATTCACAATTTTGTCTAGAACTGACTCAAAACTGTCCAGATTCATTTAATGTTGAGATTCCAAAAATTTTGCAGGCATACTTAAACATTGGAGCTAAAATATGCAGCCTTCCTGCTATTGACCGCCAGTTTAAAACTATTGATTTTTTAACTATATCTAATATTGCAGACTTTACCAGATGGCGTTATCCAAATCCTCTCAAAAAACTCTTACCACTGAGGATTTGTCATGATTAATACTACTGTTGCCAGCTTATCCAATGGACGCGATAAAAAATATCCTTGTCCATATTCACAGTTCAATTTCCTAAGAAATGCTATGCTAGCTGCTCTTTTGTCTCTACTCCTTCGGCGGTAACATCCATACCCGATCGCTGCTAGCGATCGCTATATAATTTGAGAAAACTTTTAAGGAAAACCACTTATGCGCCATCTCAAATTTGCTCCGAGTTGGTTGCGATTTTTAACTATCTTCTTATTGACAATGGGTATATTGTTTCGCTTTTGTAATCTTGATGGTAAAGTTTTCTGGCAAGATGAAACTTATGCCTCATTGCGAATTTCTGGTTACACAATTAATGAAGCTAAACAGCAACTTTTTAATAATCGTGTGATTGGCAAAGAAAGTTTTGCTCAGTTTCAAGGTGCAAATCCAGAAAAAAGCTTAAATGACACAATTATGTCTTTAGCAAAACAAGATTCTCAGCATCCACCGTTGTATTACATAATAGCCAGATTGTGGTTGGAAATCTTTGGTAATTCGGTGACGGCGATTAGAAGTTTATCAGCCTGTATCAGTTTGCTGGTTTTTCCTTGTGTTTATTGGTTATGCCGAGAATTATTTAATGTGCCATTATCGGTTCCTGGTGTTGCGATGCCTGCGGCGGACGTAGCCATCGCACTTATGGCTATCTCTCCAATTCACCTAGTATACGCCCAAGAAGCACAAGAATATATTCTTTGGTTAGTCACCATTTTACTATCCAGCGCGTCTCTGCTACGAGCCATACGGCTAGAAGATGAGCTAGCAAAAGAACGACAAAAACCAGATTTATTCGCTATCTGGAGTATTTATGCAGTCACCTTAGCCATTAGTCTTTATACATTTCTTTGGAGTGCATTTGTAGCAGTTGCTCACGGAATTTATGCGATCGTAACTGCCAAATTTCAGTTTACTGAAACTGTGAGAACTTATCTGATCGCATCACTAGTAGGTTTTTTAGCTTTCATGCCTTGGATAACAGTTGTAATTGGTGATTTTTTTCAATTTTTGATTTCAGCAGACAAAACAACAACAAATTCCGATTTAATACCTGTATTCCCATTTTTGTCAATGCAGTTAAGCCGTATTTTTTTTGATATAGACCTTAGTTCAGAAAATTCTCTAGGCAATTTAATTGCACTAAGCTTTTTAATTTTGGTAGGATATTCAATTTATTTTCTTTGCCGAGCAACTAACTATAAAGTCTGGTCTTTTATCATCACATTAATTGTAGTACCAGCATTACCCATAGTACTGCCAGATTTAATTACTGGGAGTATACAATCGTCTATCGAACCATATTTAATCCCATCTTATTTAGGAATTCAAGTAGCTGTTGCTTATCTACTAGCTACGCAACTATACAATGGGAGCGGATCGCGTCGGAACTTTTGGCACATAATCATGGCATTAGTGATTATTTGTGGTTTAATTTCTTCTAAGGTGAGTTCCCAGGCAGAAACTTGGTGGAATAAGGGTATGAATTATCGCAATCCCCAAGTTGCCCAAATCATTAATCAGAGTAATCGTCCACTTTTGATTAGTGATGCTTTGGGTAATAATTATGGTCATGTCTTTTCTTTAAGCTATCTTTTGGAACCAAAAGTGCGATTTCTGTTAGTGAACAATCAAAAAATTCCGAAAATTCCTGATGGGTTTACTGATGTGTTTTTACTTAATCCTTCAGAGGCTTGGGGTAAAACTATAGAAAAAAAATATAAATTCCAGACAAATATTGTTTATAGTGATAACTATTATTCAATTTGGAAATTCGCTAAAACTCGTAATTTGCGCCGACGTAATATCTCACTTAATAATCAATTATCTGCCGAGCTATCAACTAGGCAAACAATTGTTCCATAGCTGCCAAATCTTGAAAAGTTCTTTGTTGCACAAATAAGCCTGCTTGGAGTACATAAACCCACTTCTGTCACTTCACTAAACAAGCAGTTTTGTAGCTAAATATACAATTTTTAGATTGCACAAAAAACTACTGAGTTTAATTACTACCTCCGCTACTTGACTAACTCACTATCTATAATTGCAATCCACCACTGTTTAGTTAGATATTTTTAATAACTAGTTTTGAGAGTCATCAAGTTGTTTCATTAAAGTAGATAATTGTTGTACAAGTTATTGTGAAATTTAGTTATGCGGCTCCAACTTGCTCCAAATAGGTTGCGGTTTCTTGTTGTAGTTTTATTAATGGTGGGTATATTTTTTCGTTTCTTTAACCTTGACCGCAAAGTTTACTGGCACGATGAGACTTTCACTTCATTGCGGATTTCTGGTTATACGGCAAATGAAGTCAAGCAGCAAATATTTAATGGTCGCCTAATTAATAAAGAAAGTTTTGCCAAATTCCAAAGTCCTAATATGGAGAAAGGCTTACGTGACACAGTTATATCTTTGGAAGTAGACGATCCACAACATGCACCACTGTATTATATACTCGCTCGCCTTTGGGTGGGAATCTTTGGCAATTCGGTAACGGTAATTAGAAGTTTATCTGCCTTTATCAGTTTGTTGATTTTTCCGAGTATTTATTGGCTGTGTAGAGAATTATTTAAATCATCGGCATCGGTATCAGAGGTTGCGATGCCTGTGGCGGGCGTAGCCATCGCACTCATGGCAATCTCTCCTATTCACTTAGTATACGCCCAAGAAGCACGAGAATATATTCTCTGGATAGTGACTGTATTACTATGCAGCGCTTCATTACTACGAGCATTACGATTGGAATCACAAGATGGATTACTACGTATACTAAATTGGGGAATGTATGCAGTCACTTTGGTGCTTAGTCTCTATACATTTTTGTTCAGTGGATTTGTTGTAGTCGCTCATGGTATTTATGTAATTGCCACTGCAAAATTTAGGTTTACTAAAACAGTAAAAGCTTATTTATTAGCATCTTTAGCAGGGTTTTTAGCTTTTGCACCTTGGATACAGGTTGTGATAGTTAACTTGTTGCAATTAAAAAGTTCAACAGCCTGGACAAAAAGACATTTACCCTTAGATGATTTAATTAAATCTTGGCTTTTACAGTTAAATCGGATTTTTCTTGATTTAGACTTAGGCTTTGAAAATCCGTTTACCTATGTAATTACGCCATTTTTTTTAGTTCTTTTTGGATATTCAATTTATTTTATTTGTCGAAAAACTAACTATAAAATTTGGTTGTTTATTATCACGCTAATTATGGTTCCTGCATTACCTTTAATGCTACCAGACTTACTTTTTGGGGGTATACGCTCACTTGCCGAGCGTTATTTATTGATTTCTTACTTAGGAATTCAACTAGCTATTAGTTACCTACTAGCTACGCAGCTACATAATAAGAGTTTTGTACGCCGGAGAATCTGGCAAATAATTATGGGACTCGTGATTATTTGTGGGCTAGTTTCTTATGGAGTGAGTTCTCAGGCTGAAACTTGGTGGAGTAAGGTTATTAGCTATGGTAATCCACAAGTTGCAAAAATTATTAATCAGACTAATCATCCACTTTTGATTAGTAATGATTCTGGTATTAATTATGGTAATGTCTTTTCTCTCAGCTATCTTTTACAGCCAAAAGTGCAGTTCCAATTAGTAAAAGACCATTCTATTCCCAATATTCCTGATGGTTTCACTGATATTTTTTTACTAAATCCTTCAGATACCTGGCGTAAGCAAATAGAAACAAATTATAATTATAAAACTTTTGTAGTATATGGTGACAAAAATTACTTGCTCTGGAAAATAGAAAATCCACGTAGCGATGTATTTTTTGAAAAAATTAGGACTTAACCAAAACTAGACGCTGTAGTTATGGGCAATTCATATAAATGAATTCGCATCAGATAGAGAAGGAGCTTAATTGTGTTTCAATTATTATTTGCATAACTTGATATTAAAAAATATTTTCATATATTTTTTTGATATATGGAAATATTTGCTAAAATCATCATCTTTTATAAGATATTTAAATAATTTCTTGATTAAAATCAGCTAAAAATAACTAAAATAAATATTAAATAAATTATAATCTTAAACTAATTTAAGTAATGGTAGGATGCTTTCAATTATCCTTTGTGATGAATTCAATGATTCATTGAAAGGTGTTCTATGCAAATAACCGATTTTCTTGGTCTTTTACATCCAGCGATCGCAATTATATTCGTGTTTCCACTAATTGGTACAGTAGTTAATTTTGCTTGGCAAACACGCCAAAGTAGATTGCAAATTTTAGCAGGTAGTAAGAGTAAAATTCCTCCAGTGGTAGGTGCAGAACATAAGCAGTTAGGTGAAAAGCTCACAAGTGCAGTTGTTGGATTAACTTTAATCGGATTAAGCTACCCTATTGGCAAAAATTATCAAAAATAAATTGTGGAATCAAACATCTTTTCAAGTTATTTTTATTTTGTATTTGTGCCAGAGGTCTATTGTAGTGGTAAAGTAACAATTACTGTTGTGCCAACACCCTGCTCACTTTCTAATTGAATATGGCCACCATGTAACTCTACACATTTTTTGACTATAGTAAGTCCCAGTCCTGTTCCTTGAATTACACCCACATTACTGGCGCGATAAAAGGTTTGAAATAGATGAGTTTGATCTTTGAGAGGAATGCCCATTCCCCGATCTCTAATTTGGAAAATAGCGAGGCGATCTTTGCAAATCAAATCAAACCAAATAGTGTCACTTTCAGGAGAATATTTAATGGCATTGGAAATCAAATTAGTTAAGATACAATTTAGCAGGTCTTCATCCATTTGGGCTTGGGTCGATTCACCTTGAAAAGTAAAGATAATGCTGTGCTTACTACCAGCATTAAGTTGAAGAATATCTGTGAGTTCGCTACAGAAATTTTCTAAATTTAACAGTGTAGGTTTGTATTGGAGTTTAGCTGCTTCCGTTTTACTCAAGAACAATATCTCATCTAAGAGATTAAGCATCTGGTTGATAGCATTTTGTATTCGAGCGAAATATTTAGTTCTGCGGATATCAGTGAGTTTATTGTTGTTGTATTCAAGGATATCTACAGCTGTCCGAATCGTAGTCATAGGGGTACGGAACTCGTGAGAAACCATTGCTACAAAGTTTGACTTTAACTCGTTGAGTTCCTGTTCTTTTGCTAGTGCTTGACGGGTGCGTTCTTCACTCTCGCGTAGTTGGTTGAGAATTTCGCTTCTTTCAATAGCATAGCGAATGGCACGCACTAACCGTTGTATAGTAATTTTATCTTTAACTAGATAGTCTTGCGCTCCTTCTGCTAATGCTTGCAGTGCTAAATCTTCATCATCAACACCTGTTAATACCACAACTGGGATATCAGGTACTGCTGCCATAAATTCTTTCAACGTGTCCAGTCCAATAGAGTCTGGAAGGCTGAGGTCTAATAAAACTAGGTCGAATCTGCGTTGCTTTCGACTTTCTATCTGAGAATTATCAAGGTTAGACGTAGAATTTTCCCTGCTAGCTTCTATTGCCTCAGATAACCGTTCAACATGTAACATCTGCCATTGTTCTTGATCTGAATTTAAAAAGATCCGGCGTAGCAGATGAGCATCACTTGCACTATCTTCTACTAATAGAATGTGAATTGTGAGCTTTTGCATAGTACAGGGTTATATCAATTTGTTAGATAATTACCTGATTTCCTACTTTGTAGATAGGGCTAGAAGCCATGCGCTCATTAGAATGTTAATAAGCAGCTATTAAATATATATTTAAAGATACCTTAATTTGCGTTGAAGGTAAAATAAAATACTGTTCCTATGTCCGTCCCGGTTCCAACTCAGCCCAGATGCGACCATCATACCGCTCAACGATTTTTTTGTAGATAGCTAGACCAATGCTAGTACCAGAAAATTCTCGACGAGTATGAAGATGGTGGAAACCTCAAAAATTCGCTCAAAATATTGAGACCATTATCCTGAGCGATCGCTAGATGTAAATTACTAAGAGCTAGACTGAGGGTAGTATCACAGTCAACGAGAACAAATTTCTCACCGCGAGTACCCACACGAGAATAAACATAGCTGCGATAAGCTACGCTAACGCACCAACGTAGAGACAATGCAAGTTTTTGACACAAAAAACAAGTGGAGATGTAGTGTAACACCACATTTCCACTCTAAATTTAGTGTATTAGGGTTACAACAAAAGACCCCACGAGCTGATTAAAAGTTGGGAAAGTTCAAATTAATTAACGTGACTCAGTTCCTTGATTGGGGCTACCTGCGACACCATCGTTTTCTGGAGCTTCTGGAGTAGCAGTGGATTTAGCATCACTCTTTTGCGCATCACCAGTTTTGCGGATACTTTCGTCGGTAGGGGTTTCGCCGTCAGCAGAAGCAGTAGACGCTGGTTGTTCATTGTTAGATTTTTGTTGTTCAGCCATGATTACATCCCTTATTATTTATCCTTGAGATTATCTTAAAAAATTAGGAGTATGGGTGCATCTATCTAGAATATGGTTATGGCTGATTCCTCCCTCTATCCTAAGTATTGTTTTGTACTACTCATGTCTGCTGATAAAATCCATAAATATAGAAGTTGTTAACCTTAGAACCCTTGCTATCGTTAATGGAGAACCTAGAAGGAAGGGGTTTTATCTCCGAGATGCTTTTAAAATTGCTTTATTGATAGTTGCCAAGAAATGACAAATAATCTGACTGAATAATATGGTGTGATGATGGTGATACAAACTATCAAAGTCTAATTAATGAACCAGAACAATCTATCGTTACCATCTGGATGTATCCTTCGCAAGGCAACCTCTGGGGATCAGTGGTCGATTCGATTGCTGGTATTTTCAGCGAAACTCGATCCAACCCAATTAAATTGGCAGCAATTTTGGGTAATTGAATACAATGAGAATCTGATAGCTTGCGGACAGCTGCGTAATTTCTCAGGGGCACAAGAACTTGGTAGCTTGGTCGTTGCATCAGCTTGGAGAGGTCGCGGTTTGGGTAGTTTGCTAACGCAGCATTTGATTAATACAGCAACGCAACCACTTTATCTGGAATGCTTAGGTCAACGGCTGGTACAGTTTTACAGTCGCTTTGACTTTGTGCCAATATCTTTTGAAGACTTGCCACAATTTCCCAAGACAATAGGTTTATCTACGCTCAAGGAGAAATTTAGATTCTCGCAGTTAGCTAAAAGGCTGCTCAAAGTTCCTGTGGTGTTTATGGAATATCGAGGTCAGACTAATTCGTAATTTGGAATTTAAGATATCCACAACAAAGCTTGATACAAAATCGAGATGTTTCCAGCCTTTTACTCTCGCCATCTCCTATTTCAACTTAGAGGTTTAGCAAAAATCGTTAGTAAGACAGCCCCTAGTAAATAATGGTGATTCAAACACAATAGCCCAGCAGAGGAGCCAAGAAGTTGACGTTGATTAGGGCTGTAGAGTCTAATTCCACGGGGAGAGACTGACAATAATTGAGGTTCTGTCTCTTTTTTGGAAGTAATGTCAACTAAATAAAAGCGTCCACCAGGAGAAAGTACCCGTGCTATCTCGCTAACCACCTGTTTGGGTTCTAAATAGTGCAAGAAGCTGATAGTACTGAAAACGGCATCAAATTGACCATCAGCAAAGGGAAGAGACTCAGCTTTGCCCTCAATATAAATCAAGCGTGGACGGTGCCGATTGCTCTGTCTTGCTACTCGCAACATATTAGCAGATAAATCCAATCCGGTAGCTTGGAGATTGGGAAACTGAGTAGCAAGGCGCTCAAGCAAGCGTCCAGTACCACAGCCGATATCAAGTACATTTGCTGGTTCTGGTAAATCGACGTACTCCAGCAACCGTTGGTGAATGGCTCGATAAAACACTGAAGGAAAGAACCAATCGTAACTTGATGCCCATAGGTCAAAAAATAGCTTTTTGTTTTTGAAAAAGTCATCAGTCATTAGTTTTCGCAGCTTTCTTAAAGCTTGATGCTTTTTGAGAGTAAGTTTAGCTGCGCCTCCAAGAATTTGGTTAACAATACAAATTAACTATAGCGGTTCTGAATTGGTTGTAATATGTTGTTCTTGTCGGGTTCATTAAACTAAGCTAACTAGGTTCAATGCCAGATAAAATCAATCTTTCTACCGACTTGCGATCGAGGGGTTTGGAGAAAAAATATCCCTGTGCATATTTGCATTTCATAACTCTAAGTTGCGCCAGTTGCTCTAGTGTTTCTACGCCCTCTGCTATTACATCTATATTTAGACTCTGTGCTAGAGCGGCGATCGCTTGAACAATCTCTAAGTTTTCTCCATCAGCACCAATCTTAGCAATAAAGGAACGATCGATCTTCAAGGCATTACTAGGAAAGCGGTGTAGATAACTCAAGGATGAATAGCCGATGCCAAAATCATCTAAGTGTAATTGGATATTCATCTGTTGCAGCTGCAAGAGCATAAAAGTTGCTAATTGAACATTCTCCATAAGTACGCTTTCGGTAATCTCCAGCTTTAAACTGCCACTTTCCACACCAGTCTCTTGGATAATTTGGTTAATTTTCTCAATTAGGCTAGGTTGGGAAAACTGCTTAGTGGAAAGATTTACACTAATTGTTAAAGGTGGGTCAGTAGGAAATTGTACTTGCCAAGCACGCATCTGCCGACAAGCCTCGCCTAGTACCCAATAACCAATAGGGATAATCAGCCCAGTTTCTTCTGCCAGGGGAATAAAGTTGTCTGGAGATACTAATCCATGTTGCGGGTGCTGCCAGCGAACGAGAGCCTCGAAGCCAATAATTTTGTAAGTTTCTAATAAAACAATTGGCTGATAGTAAACCTGAAACTCCTGGCGTTCAACTGCCCGTCGTAGATCCATCTCTAACTCTAATAGCTGGGTTACTTGGGTGTACATGGTTGAGTCAAATATTTCATGGCGTGCCTTACCCAATGCTTTAGCGCGATACATTGCAATGTCAGCGTCGCGCAAAAGTTCCTCCGGTCGGTTATAACTACCCTTGCTCAGAGCGATGCCAATACTGACAGTGGTAAATACCTCATACCCACTGAGTTGGAACCCAAATGTCAGAGTTTCGTGTATCCGCTCCACTACGCTGATTACGTCATTGGGATTTTGGAGATCGTCGAGCAAAATTGTAAACTCATCTCCCCCTAGACGAGCAACTGTGTCTCCAGTACGCAGGCAATTTTCCAATCTCCGAGCAAGGGCAGTTAGTAGTTGATCGCCAATCATGTGACCGAGACTGTCGTTGACAACTTTGAAGCGATCTAGGTCTAGAAAGAGAACAGCGAATGTATAGTTCGCGCGTCGTTTTACCTGCATGAGCGCCCGTTCTAGCCGTTCCATAAATAAGGCACGGTTTGGCAGACCAGTGAGGATATCATGAAAGGCATCATGAATTAATTGCGCCTCCGCAAGTTTTAGAGCAGTAATATTGCGAGCAATACTTAAAACAAAATATACTGAACCATCGTTAGCTAGTTCAGGGACAAGACGGGCATGGTAATGTTTTGTTTGCTGGCCGATCGCTAAACTGCATTCAAACTCCGTTTCTTCTTTAGTTTGGAAAACTTGCCTAAGCTTGCGATCGCATATACGACAAAATTCTTCTGGTAGACTTAACTCTACATTTGTTTTGCCGATAAATGTCTCGGCTGATATTCCTGTAACTTTTTCAATAGCTGGATTAACGTAAACGTAACGCAATTGAGAGTTAAATCTGGAAATAATATCAGGTGCATTTTCAACTAGTGCTTTGAATTCTTGCTGGCGACGCGCCAGTGCCTCCAGAATTTGGTTGCGTTCGGTGATATCCTGAAAGACCAAAACTGCACCCGTGATGTTGCCGTTGTCATCTTTAATCGGTGCAACACTATCATCAATTGGTATTTCTGTACCGTTTTTAGCAATAAGTATCGTCTCTTCTGGTAGACCCATAGTAACGCCCGACTGAAGGACTTGCTTTACAGGGCTTTCAATTACTATACGAGTTTTTTGGTGAGCAATATTGAATACTTCTGTTGCTTCTTTACCAAATGCATCTGCATAATTCCAACCCGTCAGTACCTCCGCAATTGGATTCATAAAAGTGATAGTTCCAGCTTCGTCGCTAGTAATCACAGCATCTCCAATACTTTTAAGTACAGTAGTTAGCCATTGTTCGCTCTGTTTTAATTTTTTTTCCGTTCGATGTTTAGAAAGGGTAATTTCAATCGTGAACTTTAATTCTTTTTCTTTGAAAGGCTTGAGAATGTAGCCAAACGGCTCTGTTACCTTGGCTCGATTCAATGTTGAGTCATCTGCATTAGCAGTCAGATATATTACTGGAATCTTAAAAAGATTATGAATTATCTGAGCAGCCTCCACACCGTCCATTTTTCCTTTAAGATGAATATCCATTAGAACTAAATCAAGAGAATCATCTGCTGCTTTCCTAATTGCCTCCTCTCCCGAATCGGCAAGCCCCATAACACTGTATCCAAATTTCCTGAGCCGACTTTGTATATCCATTGCCACGATGATTTCATCTTCAACAACTAATATATTTACTGGGTTCATGATTTTGTTTAACTTATAAAGTTAGAAATCTTTAGTCGGGAATATAATTTTATACTCTACTCCCTTGTTACTGGTAAAGTTGATATTGCCTTGTAGTTGATGTATTAGACCTTTGACTAATCGTAAACCTAATGATTCTGTAGCTTGAAAGTCAAAATCTTGGGCAAAACCGACACCATTATCACTGATAGTAAGTGTAAATAAATTGGGTTTTATGGAGCAAAATTCAATACAAATTTCTCCCGGTTCTCTTTGGGGAAAGGCATATTTTAGAGAATTTGAAATAAGTTCGTTGATAATCAAACCGCAAGGAATAGCTGCATCAATGGCTAAAAAAACCTCCTCAACATTGATTTTCAAGGTAATATCGCTGGAATTAACGTTGTATGAATAAAATAAATTAGTTACTAAATCTTGGATATAGTCGGCAAAATTAATTCTGGCCAAGTCTTGAGATTGATATAGTTTCTCGTGGATTAGAGCCATTGATTCAATCCGGTTCTGGCTATCTTTGAATACCTCAAGGGCTTGATTGTCCTTGAGATACTCTGCTTGCAGGTTGAGCAGACTAGAAATAATCTGCAAATTATTTTTTACCCGGTGATGAATTTCTTTCAATAGCACTTCTTTTTCTTGAAGCGATGCTTTAATCTGCTCCTCTGCTTGTTTACGCTCCCGCCTCACCAGTGCCTCGCGCAACTCGCGGGCAACAGCAGGGGTAAGTCGCGCTAGATTGCCTTTGATGATGTAGTCATGGGCACCAGCTTTCATGGCGGCTACTGCGGTATCTTCACCAATCGTGCCTGAGACGATAATAAATGGCAAGTCAAGTCCACTTTCCTTAACCTGCTTCAGTGCAGCCGGGGCGCTAAAGGTGGGCATAGAATAATCGCAGATCGCGATATCCCATGTTTGCTCTGCGATCGCAGCTTTCATGGCTGTGGGTGTATCAATTCGTTCAAAGGTTACTTCATAGCCTCCACGTTGCAGTTCGCGCAGTATCAACAAAGCGTCGTCTTCTGAATCCTCAACAAGTAATACGCGTAGAGGTGTACCCATAACCATCTAAACTAGATTCTCGGCGGTGATTCGTTTAAGACAAACCAGTACAACCCTAGTTGTCGCACTGCTTCACTGAATTGGGAAAAGTCTACTGGTTTGCGAACATAGCTGTTGGCTCCCAAGCTGTAACCATTGATTAAGTCTTGCTCCTCTTTGGAGGAGGTGAGAATGACGACGGGAAGGATTTTTGTCCTGTCGTCGGTTCGTAGGTGTCGCAAAACTTCTAGACCATCCATTTTAGGCAACTTTAAATCCAAAAGGATGAGATTCGGCATAACGCTCATATCGCGATCGGCGTATACACCTTTACCAAAGAGATAATCTAGGGCTTCTACCCCATCGCGCGCTACTACGACCTCGTTCAGAATATTGTTTTTCTTAAGTGCGCGTAGGGTTAGCGCTTCATCATCAGGATTGTCTTCTACAAGTAAAATCATGCTCTATTCCTCTAGTTAAAGGGTGAAGTAAAATGTTGCGCCTTGCTCGACTGCACTTTCAGCCCAAACACGGCCGCCATGACGGTGAATAATGCGCTGCACAGTAGCTAGTCCGATACCAGTACCTTCAAACTCAGTCATGGCGTGTAGGCGCTGAAAAGCACCGAAGAGTTTCTCAACATAGGCCATATCGAAGCCTGTGCCATCATCACGGACAAAATACACATCGGTATCATTTTGCTGTAAAAGCCCAAATTCTATCCGTGCTTTTTGATGTTTTCCTGTAAACTTCCAGGCATTACCTAGCAGGTTTTCTAGCACGATCCGCAACAGATGAGCATCACCATTAGCAACCAATCCCGGCATAATGACAAACTCCACTTGGCGTTCTGGTTGGGTTTTGTGCAAGTCTGTAGCGATCGCCTCCACCAGTGCGCTGAGATCGACCTTTTCGTAACGCATCTCACTACGCGTTAATCGTGACAGATTCAGTAAATCGTCGATCAGTTGTGCCATTCGCTGGGTGGCTGCACGCACTCGTTGGAGGTAGTTTTGACCTAGTGCGTCCAACTTGTCAGCATAATCTTCTAGGAGTGCTTGACTAAAACCATCGATACTCCGCAAGGGGGCCCGCAGGTCGTGAGACACAGAATAACTAAATGCTTCCATCTCTTTGTTAGTGGCTTCGAGTTGTGCTGTGCGTTCTGCAACTCGCTGCTCAAGCTGGACGTTCAGACGCAGAATCTCTGACTCTGCCTTTTTACGCTCATTAATTTCAGTTTGCAATTCTTCGTTAGTGTTTCTCAGTTCGGCAGTCCGTTTGTTAACCTCTATTTCTAATTCATCGCGAGCCTTTTGCAGAGAATTTTCCATCTGCTTGCGTTTGACAAGTTCCTGATTGGTAATCGTGGCCGCTAAACCAACGATCGCAGAAGCGATAATGCTGCCAAAAATAGTCAGCAAAGTTGTTTGATGAGCGCTGGCGTTCGCCTCCATTGACCGCTGTTTCAACAACTCATTCTCTTCGTTCTCCATAGCTGTAGTCAGCATTCGGATCTCCTCCATAATCTGCTGACCTTGATCTGTCTGAACTATTTGCAACGCGGACTCTAAGTTTTTGCTCCTAGCGTTAATCGTCTGTTCAATCAAAACCAGTTTTCTAGTTATCAGGGGTTCAAGGCGATCGAGCCGCTGCTGTTGATTCGGGTTATCCGCAGTCAATTGGCGTAGAGTCTTAAGTTTCTGAGCAATCTCGCCAGTTGCAGCGTGATAGGGTTCCAGATACCGTTCTTTGCCCGTGAGAAGATAGCCTCGTTGTCCAGTCTCTACATCTTTAATCTCTGACATGACTTCTTTTGTCTTTTCAAGCACTTCGCGTGTATGTGTTACCCATTGAGCGTTTTCTTTATACTGAAGCAAACTAAGATATGAGATGATGCCAACACCAGTCATAATTGCGACTGCTGTTACAAAACTGCCTGTATTCTTTTTGTAAATAGCCCATTCCATTTTTTACTTTCCTAGTTGAAAAAGTAGCTACTGACTAAAGTGGTAAAAACGGTGAGCCAGTGCTGTAGAACGGTAACATTTGCTCTCTACTGGCTATCTTCTTTTCTCTACGTTCGCGAACAGCGTGTCGGAGACAGAGGCTGCGTTAATGAGACGCTTTGCGATCGCTGCGTTAGCGCCGTTAGAATCGTCACGCGTTCCCGTCTTTGAAAGAGAAGGGTGACTAGCAGCCCAACTACTCGTCATAGTTTTAGTAACTGATACCAAGTTTCTTAACTTTGAGAGGGAATTAGCTCTAATAAAGGATATCTATAATTAGTTAATGATTGTGACCGTATATTTTCTGAGACATGAGAAGGCAAATAATAAATTTTGTTAAATGATTCAGTATATTTCCGCAGCCATCTTCACAAGATTTTCGCTTGCATCAATTATATTAATGTGCTACGCCACATCAGTAATTGCACTTAAAAACCTTTACTTATATTAGCTTGATATTAAATTGATTGGCAAATACGTAGACTAAATATAAACATAAAGTACTATCAGTAAGCTGAAAAATTCTGCATCGTCCAGGGATTGAGCCGAAATGTTTGTCAAATAGTGCCAATTTGCCCAAAAGCGTTGTCCTGTCTACTTTTTGCCCTGAAAATTGAGCTTCTCTACTAGAGAAAGGTTAGGGAGATACTTGTCGGGTTTTGGGGGAAAGGGGAAAAAAGCTTATATATCGAGCCTTCCAATCCTTTTCCCCTTACCCTTTTCCCTTTTACCGAGCAGTATTGGGTTAGGAGGTTCAGTTTTGGATGGGTTTTTCAATATGAAGTGAAAAGTCAGGACAAATTATCGGGAACTGTAGTACTTGAATGTGTAGTTAACACTACTCTTTCTACCTCTGTAGAGAACTAAAGAAAAAGTAATAAGTGCATAAAACCACAAAACCTAACTGTATTTATTTATAGAGGTTCAAATACAAAAAACTCAATCTAGTTTGAAATTATCAAGGTAAAAAATTATGACAAGCTTTATTCAAGTTCACTCACACAACGACCTACTGCACCCAGTCCGCGAGTGGTTGGAAACAATAGAAATTCATAACTCCAAATTGGCTCATTTGCTATGCAAAGCTATTCCTGCTCAATGTCCCTTTGAGCGAGACATCACGCTGTTTGGTCGGAAGCTATTGCATATTCCACCTATGTGTAAATTAAATCCTCTATACGAAGAAGTGGTTGGTTTGCGTTTTAGAGCGCTCTGTTATCTCGCCGATGAATGTGGTGAAGATATCACAGCTTATTGCTGATAGGCAGTTGAATTCTTCTTCGATCGAGCAGCGATCGGTAATTGCAGATTTACGGTTGTTACTTACTCAGGTTTATACTAAGCTAACGTACACCTAATTAGATGTTTGGCTATTAAATAGCTGGCACTATTGTTGCTTCCCGTATCCTGCTGAAATTATTAAGATCATCATGACGCACATCTTACTGATTGAAGATGAGGTCAAACTGGCACGATTTATCGAATTGGAATTGAATTATGAAGGCTATCAAGTCAGTATTGCCTACGATGGATTAACTGCACTCACCGCAGCCAGGGAGTTGCATCTAGATTTAGTAATTTTAGACTGGATGTTGCCTGGTTTGTCGGGGTTGGAAATTTGCAGCCGCTTGCGGAGCATATCTGAGAAAGTGCCGATAATTTTATTAACCGTCAAAGATGAAGTGAGCGATCGCATTGCAGGTTTAGAAGCTGGTGCTGATGATTACCTCGTTAAACCCTTCAGCGTTGATGAATTATTAGCCAGAGTCAGCGCTCGCCTTCGCAGAAGCAATCAAGTAGAGTACGCAGATGTTTTAGAATTTGAAGACTTAAGTTTAAATCGTCGCACGCGGGAAGTGTACCGAGATCGGCGGTTTATTGAGTTAACTGCTAAGGAATTTGATTTACTAGAATATTTGCTGGCCCATCCGCGACAGATAATTAGCTGCGATCGCATTTTAGAGGAAGTCTGGGGTTATGACTTCATGGGCGATACCAACATCATTGAACCTTACATTAACTACTTGCGCCTGAAACTTGAAGCCAATAACGAAAAATGTCTCATTCAAACTGTGATTGGTGTTGGCTACACATTGCATGATTGAATTGGGTATTGAAAATTGAGGGGAGACAAGCGAAAGACTTTTCAATAATTCTTCCTTATTCCCTCAGTGCCTATTGCCCAAAAGCAAAAGGCTTCAATATAGCAAACTTTGGCGTTTTTGGCAATCTCCACAAAAACTCATCCAACTTAGAGTTAATTATATTAGGATGCACAAAGCTATCATCATCCAAAATCCAAAACTCAAAGTGGCATGACCTATCTAGAAACAGCAGCGCAGTTCTACCGCGAAGTTGCCCAAACCCCGCAAGTTGGACTTTGTTGTGTACAAAGTACGCCCCTGCAACTACCAGGATTGAAAATTCCTTTGTCAATGCAGGAAATGAATTATGGTTGTGGCACCACTGTTCACCCCACCGAACTAGGAAACCAACCTACTGTGCTGTACGTCGGCGTTGGTGGCGGCTTAGAAGCGTTGCAATTCGCTTATTTTTCCCGTTATGCAAGTGCTGTAATTGCCGTTGAACCGGTTGGGGCCATGCGGGAAGCAGCTGCACGTAATTTGGAAATTGCTGCTCAAGAAAACCCCTGGTTTAACACCAGCTTTGTAGACATTTGCGAAGGTGATGCTTTTAACTTACCTGTTGCTGATGCTAGCGTCGATATTGTGGCACAAAATTGTCTTTTCAACATCTTTGAACCAGAAGATTTAACTCGTGCTTTAAAAGAAGCATATCGAGTGTTAAAACCAGGTGGACGCTTGCAGATGAGCGATCCAATTGCGACTCGTCCGATTCCAGCACATCTTCAAGAAGATGAGCGGCTGAGAGCCATGTGTTTATCAGGCGCGCTCACATATCAAGAGTATACTGAAAGGATTATAAATGCTGGTTTTGGTCAAGTTGAAATTCGTGCCCGTCGTCCTTATCGCCTACTAGATTCTCAGACTTATAATTTAGAAGAAAATCTACTTTTAGAAAGTCTGGATTCTGTCTCATTTAAAGTTGTAATTCCAGAAGATGGTGCTTGCATTTTCACTGGAAAAACAGCAATTTATGCTGGTTCTGAACCCTTCTTTGACGATTTGGCAGGTCATATACTTCAGCTAGGTGTGCCGGCTGCGGTGTGTGATAAAACTGCTGCTAAACTTGCTGCTAACAAGCCAGCAGAAATAATTGTTACCGATTCAACCTGGCACTATATCGGTGGTGGCTGCTGTTAATTTGTTCAGAAAGAATTCAGACTCAGAATGGACTAAACGCCCCGCTACCGCTAACAGAATAATTCTGTGCGATTGGGTAATAAATGCACAATTTGAATATTTCACTAATTACATTTTGAATTCTGAATTCTGACTTCTTCTTTATAAACTCCAAAATGTTGTTAATTAGTCTATTTTTAGCTACGCTTTTTTTAGCATATTCAAATGGAGCAAATGATAATTTTAAAGGTGTAGCGACGCTGTTTGGTAGCCGAACTAGCAGTTATCAAACAGCAATTTTATGGGCAACTTTTACAACTTTTGCTGGTGCAATAACTGCGACTTTTTTAGCAGGAGCATTAATTAAAAACTTTTCTGGAAAAGGATTATTACCTGATGCGATCGCTAATTCTCCAGAGTTTCATCTTGCAGTCGCGATCGCTACTGGATTGACTGTACTCATTGCCACCCTCATGGGGTTTCCCATTTCCACAACTCACAGTTTAACTGGTGCGCTGGTTGGCGCTGGATTAGTTGCGATTGGACTACAAGTTAATTTTGCAGCTTTAGGAACTTCCTTTATTTTGCCTTTATTACTCAGTCCAATCATTGCTATTCCCTTGGGAGCAGGAATTTACAGCTTATCTGGCTATATTAATTCAAAATGGCATCTACCAGTCAACCAAAAAATGATTGATGGTTGTCATTTTTTCAGTGCTGGAATTGTCAGCTTTGCTAGAGGATTAAATGATACTCCTAAGATTGTTTCACTCATCCTAATTATTGAGTATTTCTCGATTCAGGGAGGAATGATTACCATAGCGATCGCAATGGCGCTTGGCGGTTTACTCAACTCTCAAAAAGTTGCAATAACCATGAGTGAAAAGATTACCTCAATGAATCATACTCAAGGCTTATCAGCAAATATAGTAACTGGGGTTCTGGTCATTGCAGCTACTCGGTTTGGGCTGCCAGTTTCTACTACTCACGTTTCAGTTGGTTCTATTTTTGGGGTTGGATTAATTAACAAAAAATCTAAAACTAATACTCGTGTTTTTTATCAGATTTTACTATCGTGGATTTTAACTTTACCAACTGCTGCGATTATTAGTGCAATAACCTACAGATTATTGCAAGGTTAAAAAAATTGAATATTGTTGTGTAATTTTTTAGGAGTAGTAACTAATGCAAACTCAACCAAAAATTATCAGAGATACAGCAGTCACAGCCTTTAAAAATAAACTCAGTTCACCTTTGACAAAAAAAGGAATCACTGTTTTACAAGTTAATCTAGGTAAGCGTTGTAATCTTGCCTGTACACACTGTCATGTCGAAGCCGGGCCAAAACGTACAGAAGAACTTTCTCCTGAAATTTGCGAACAATTGATTTCACTAATCCATAAATTTCCCGAAATTAAAATTGTGGATTTGACTGGTGGCGCACCTGAAATGAATTATGGATTTAAGCCACTGGTAGAAGCAGCAAAAGCAACTGGTAAACAAGTGATTGTCCGGTCTAATTTGACCATTTATTTTGAAGATGGATTTGATGATTTACCAGAATACTTTGCTAAACACCAAGTAAGAGTTGTGGCTTCTCTACCCTGTTACCTAGCAGATAATGTTGATAAAATGCGCGGTACTGGTGTTTTTGATAGTTCAGTCAAAGCTTTGCAGTGGCTTAACCAACTCGGCTATGGTAAAGACCAAAACTTAATTTTGGACTTGGTTTTTAATCCTCAGTTACCCACCGATGAAAAATTTTCTTTAGCTCCCGAACAGAGTAACCTAGAACGAGATTACAAAATGTTCTTACAAGAACATTTTAATATTGTGTTTAATAACCTCTTCACCTTTACCAACTTACCAGTTGGTAGAACCAAAATGCATTTAGAACGGAAAAAATTGTACGCTAGCTATTTGCAGTTTTTAGAGTCGCATTTTAATCCCAGCACAGTTGAATATTTAATGTGTCGCGATGAACTTTCAATTGACTATCTGGGCAATGTATATGATTGTGACTTTAACCAAATGATGAATTTACCCGCAAAAACTCGCAATGGTGAAACTTTGACAGTTGCCAAATTGTTAGAAGCTGGCAATTTAGACCTGATTAATGAGGTACAAACTGCTGCTTATTGCTATGGTTGTACTGCTGGGTGTGGTTCTAGTTGTGGTGGCGCTTTGCTCTAATGTCTTTTATCGATGAAATTAATCCTGTCAATGCTTTGATTGTGGGAGCCAGCCAAGGTATTGGTTTGAGTTTTGTGAAAAAATTGCTACAAGATGGCAGAATAGCTAAAATTTATGCAACTTCTCGTCAACCAAAATCGGCCTCAGAGTTAATAGCTCTTGCAGATGAATGTCCTGAGCGATTAATTTGTTTGGAGATGGATATTACTGACGAGTTACAGATTACTGAAGCTGTTCAAAAAATACATACTCAAGTTGACAAACTGCATTTGGTAGTCAACTGTGTAGGACTATTACATGAAGATACTTTGCAACCTGAAAAAAGCTTAAAACAGATCAATTCAGAAAATTTGCTGCGCTACTTTCAGATAAATAGTATTGGTGCTGTCTTATTGGCTAAACATTTATTGCCTTTGTTTCGTCATGGAGAACGCAGCGTATTCGCCACTATTTCTGCTAAATTGGGCAGTATTAGCGATAACCAACTTGGTGGATGGTACGGCTATCGAGCTTCTAAAGCAGCACTCAATATGTTGATGCGAACTGCGGCAATTGAATATAAAAGAAGTTGTCCGAAAGCATTAATCGTAACATTGCATCCTGGTACAACTGATACCCGCCTTTCTCGTCCTTTCCAAAGAAATGTACCTGCGGAAAAATTATTTTCAGTGGAACGCACCGTTACCCAATTATTGGCTGTCATCGAACAGCTTCAAGAAGGCGATAGTGGACAGTTTTTCTCATGGGATGGGAGCAGATTGCCTTGGTAACTGCGTTACGCTTGTGCTAGTAGTCTGCCAACCCAAAAATGCTAAGTGAGGACTGGGAAAAGGGGAAAGGAGAAAGGGTAAGGGATTTAAACCCTTTCCCCCTTCCCCCTTACCCTTGACCCCGCCAAGTCACGAAAGCGAGCTACTAGTGAAACTCACGTTACTTGTAACCAAAACCTATGAAGTTTTTTGTGCCAGCAGCTAGGGATGATATCAAAGCAGAGCAAGTGTATAGTGCGATCGCTCAGTCTGTCAAAGCACCAATAACCGAAAAGCGTATTTGGAAGTTACAGTGGCGCGATCGCGAAATTGATATGGAATGCGAGGTAGGTAAACCTTTACCATCCTCTTATCAAACGGGGAAAGAGTTAGTTATGGCAATCTTTGAGTGTGAAAACCTTTATAAAATTTGTACTCTTACCCGTGGAGGAGTAAAGGGAGAACCTATTTTGGTTGGCAAAAACTCTGTATCCTCAGCAACATATTTTTCAGATAATGTAAATAACTGACTCTGCATTTTAATATGCGATCGCTCTGGTAATGTAGTAGATAAAATCGCCTACCAGATATATCAAGGTATGACTAACAAGAGTTTGAAGTAATTGCAGATAAATTAGCTGACGAGTTTGCAGCAGACTTTGGGTCATAGTCAGAATACTAAGAACTAGGAAACTCTAACTCAGCGCTTCCCCGTGCTAACTGCACCACCTCAGATGGTAGATGTTGCTCTAACCAATCTTCCAAATCAGCCATTACCTCTCGATAATTGAGGTCACGCTGAATTTCGTGATAGGCTTCTGGATACTCAATTCTCAGCTTATCTGTATAATTTACCAGTTGATAAAAGATGTCGCTTCCCACAGGTAAAGCTACTCGGTCTGCGCCACCGTGGAGAATCAATAATGGTAATTGCCAATCACCTGCATGAGCATTAATCCAATCAACTGTTGCAAAAAATTCTGTAGCTAGACGAGCAGTACCAAGGGTATGTCGCAGTGTATCCTGAGCGATCGCGGCTAAAACCTGCGGATCTCGTGAACCAGCACTGATGTCAATGCCTGTATTCAGTGTAAAACGCGGCCACACCCGTGAGAGCATTTTTCCTAAAAGTACCCGAATCGGTGAAACCCCAACTTTCCCCAAGGTTGGTGCAAGAGCGATCGCACCCTGCAATAATGATGCTTGTTGGGGATAGCGCAGAATGTAATCTAAGACAATCACCGCGCCTAAGCTGTGACCCAAGAGAAAAACTGGACATTCAGGATTCTGAGTCTGAATTAACTGTAAAAAGGCTCCCAAGTCTTCACGAAACTCACTCCAAGCGTTGATATAGCCTTGCTGACCTGGCGATCGTCCATGACCGCGCAAGTCTAAGGCGTAGACAGCGTATTGCTTGGGTATCAAATGCTCAATTATATTACTGTAGCGATCGCTGTGCCCTCCGAGTCCATGCACAATGGCTAATATTGCCCGGAATTTACCCTCTGGATGCCAGCTTTGGTAATACAGTTCAAGTCCTCCAACACCCTGGAATCTGCCTTCTTTATGAGAAGCTAGGCGATCGCTATGGTCAATCATCTGGTTAATTTTTTACGTATTTTCCCAACAAGCTATTAAAAAGTCAACTAATTGAGTGACCTTTATGTAGTTAAAATATCCTGAAAATAATTCCACAACTTCTAACCGTGGGTTAGTTAATGATATAACCTCAAGAATTATGATTATTTTATGAATTCAAAGAGGGTATTATCAAAAGTTCTTCTAGCGAGTCAGTTCAAGAAGACTTAGCTGATGGGGCAACTTCCGAAGTTCATACCGACTCAAAATCTAGCCATCAGCAGGAAAACAGAAAACAATCAGAAACTTTGCCACCCTTGAGTACCGCAGCAATTAAGCGAGTAAAAGAGGGTGTAGCCGCGGCTAGCGATCGCGCTGTTCGCCAGATTATCGAAAAAACTCTCAATCGTCTGGAAGCCATTAGTCAAGGGGATTCCGAACCTAGAGCCAACTCTGGGTTGCGTCGCTTTGTGATGCGATCGCTCATCCATTCCTTTTTCAAAGTAAGGGTCGAACACCTCGAAAGGATACCTCAGAAAGCTGGAATTCTAGCAGTCAACCATCTTCACCACATCGATCCCTTACTCCTTTTAGCTGAACTCCCCACCCAACCTTACTATTACATCCTGGGCGATGCTCGTACTCTCTATAACAAATGGTGGAAGCGCTTTATCCTGAATTTTGCAGGAGGCGTGATTCCTTTAGAACGGGTGTGGAAAGAAGAAATTGCTGTTATAGAAGCGGCTAAAGCAGGAAGACAAGATTTAGTTGAGCTAGCCGCAGCAATTAAACAGACAGTACCCACAGGGGAAGACATGCATACACTGCGACAAATAGACCGGATTATTCTGGCAATTTTGACTCGTGGGGATGGAATGATTCTCTTTCCTGAAGGAAGACTAGGAACTGCTGAAGCTCAATTGCATCTCCCTTTGAAGCGCGGGACTGTAATTTATGCCTTGCGGGCTGGTGTACCGATTATTCCAGTTGCGCTGATTGGAACTCACGATCTTTATTTGGGAAAAGAGTTAACAATTCGGGTAGGCGAACCGTTACACTTTCCCCAAACAACCAGACCAAATCGCCAGGAAGTAGACATCGCTTTGGAAAAATTGCAAAATGCGATGCTGGCTCTTTTGCCAACCGATTACTCTGAACCAACCGGATTAAAGCTGTTACGTTATTTACTCAATCATATATTGTGGTGAGAGATTATTTTTCTAAAAAGTTTGTAACTTTGAAATTTGATGTTCCCTCCCAACAGTGGTTTAAAAATGCATTTACTTGGGCATCTGCTGTATCAACCGATTCTTTAGATGCATTAAATTGCACTGCTGTCACAATGTATTCAAAGATAATTACAAACTGCTTTTGGGGTGAAATTCTTTCGACTACAATTGTTTCACCTATCTTCGGGATTTGAGGCAGATTTACCACAAACGTCTCAATTTTTGGTTTATCTAATGGATTTTTGAAATTGAAGTATTTACAGTAAACAATAATTTTCACTTAGACAACCACCAATAACATTATAGATAATCAAAATTATCCTTGAATTGAAAAATTGTAAATACAGTAGGGGCACAACATGTTGTGCCCCTACCCGTATACGTTCATTGAACTGAAATACGCTGTATAATAGGTTCTTAAAAAATCTCTGCCAGATGATACCAATTCTCCAACATAAGACTACAGATATAAACCTGCAAACCAAAATTAAATTTGATAAGTATTAATTACGAATTACGAATTACGAATTAGTATTATTTCCCCTGCCATAGCTGCCGCAACGACTGAAAAATCTTTACAAATCTCTCTTCTAGCCAGACCATAACATAATCAAGCCATTCCAGAAGTTGCTCTAAGGGGTGCTTTTCATAGCCAGTTGAAGTTGCTGTAGTTTCTATCCAGTCGGGCTGTGCCTCAACTTGACTGCTTTGGTGAAATTGCTGTTGCAAAATTTCCCCTTTACGACTCTCGCTTTTAGTTTGGGAAATGTGGGTTTGAGTTTGTTTTACAGAGGCGACTTTTCCAGATGTTTTTCGACTTGAGGTAAGATTACGACTTGGTTCTTTTCTTTGTACCAAACCAGATCCGACTTTAGGTTGTTTTACACTCAAATTCTTTTGTGGAAAATGCCCTATTGATAAACTTGGGGCTAAAGCAGGATTTATCCCCCTAGAAAGTGTAACTGGCTTGTCAGCAACGCTTTCGCTGTCACCGAATAAATCATTCCATGTTAACCAAGGATCGTCTGTTAAATCCTGCTTCTCTCGCGGAGTATTTTTGGATAAGGCTTTTCTAAGGGGTGACGAGAAGAGTTTATTTGGCAATCTCTCATTACTAATTGTTGTCTCAAGTGTTTTTCTATTACCAACACCAAAAAAGTAATTAAGCGCTGCCTCAATCAAAGCCTGAAAATTCTGTGAATGAGTTTCTAAACCATCAGCATTAGGGGCAATTTCTCCTTTGGCAGCTAATTGCTCTTTGCCATAAAGAAATATGTTTAACTGTGTTTGGGCAACTTGAATAACTTCCTGACTGCGTTCTTGCACTGGAACTAAAGCATTCGATTCCAACTTAGCAATGGCTATATCTAGAAATGCTAATAATTTATCTGTATTGAGTAAATCTTTTGGTATACCCTCGGTTAAAACTGGAATTTTAGCTGGATTAGCGTCAGTGAGTTTTGCTAATAATCGGTCAATTTGTGGTAATAGTTGCGTTTCTTTTTTAGCTACAATCAAACGCCAACACTGCCAGTAATTAGCAACTTCGTTAATAATTCGGTCTTCTAATTTTGTCTGTTGTTCGGATGTTAAAATATCTAGAATTTCATTGTCGGCAGTAACAAGTACTAAATTTCGATTCATCAAATTTGTGGCAATTCCTCGCACTATTGGAAGACGCTGTTGAAGGGCATTGTCTACTTGTGAAGGGGTGAGACTGACAGCTTGATTAGCCGTAATATTTGATGATTGAGTAAGATTAGAGTTATTTTCAACTAATTTCAGGCGAAAAACTCCCAATAAAGCCAAGGGATTGAAATGTTCAGATGCTTTCGTAGGAGTGGAGGCGGGTTCATCTGATGACAGGTAATTAACTGCCTCTAGTACATTTTGAATGGGGCTATCAGCATTGGGTAGAGTTTCAGGCTGGAAATCGGTATCATTTGGTTGTAACTTTAATCTAGTTTGTGGTTCTTTAGTATGTAGCGTTTTCCCAGATGATTCAGATGACTGAAACAGTAGATACACTGGGTAAAGTAGTACCTCGACACCCCACTTAGTGGCGACTTGCAAATGCCGGAAGGTATGTTCCCACTGTTGTGTCACCCGCCGAGATTGCTGGTGGACAAAGTTAAATAGTCTGCTTTGATAACGACCAGAGGAACCAGAAGACATAGTAGTAATTTTTTAGTTCAAGTCTTGTTAAGTTGTGAGACTCGCGCCAAACAATAAAAACGACCAACACCTCATATTAGCGAATATATGACCCCGACTGTCTCTCAATCCCAGACCAAATTTATCTCTCAAGCAATTGAGCAACTACGCTCTTTTTGTCAAGTTAATATCCAGTCTACGTGGCTGTATCAGGAATCTGACTTAGTTATTACTGATGTTGTAGCTGCTGATTTGTCTCATTGGCAACTTGCCCAGTTGAATGCCAAAGAACATATTGCTTGGACGGGCGGGAAAAAAGTGCTATGGCTAGTGCAAAGATTGGTGGTTCCCCAAGATTTACACGGTTATCCCTTAGCTGGGTTATCTTTGCGGCTGGCGCTGGTTTGGTGGGCGGATTCTGCTGAGATTTATGTAAATGGCGAGTTAGTGCTGGAGGGTGATTTATTTGATTGTTCGCCGAGAGTGCTTCTCAGTCAGGGGGTGACAGCAGGGGAAGAATTCACTGTGGCTTTGCGATTAGTGAGTCCGGGACATTGTGATGGTGCTTTAGTGCGATCGCTCCTAGTTTATGAGTCTTATGTTGATAATAATCCCGATCCGGGTTTTGTGGCTGATGAGTTAGCTGTGGTGCAACTTTATTTAGAAAAATTTGCGCCGGAGAAGTTAGATGTTTTGGCGGCGATGGTGAGGGAGATTACGAACCGCGAAGGCGCTAAGGACGCGAAGGAAGAGAAGGGAGAGTTAGTAAAGTCGTTTTTATCTCTACGCCAAAATTTAATTCAATCCGACATCTTAGCCCCCCTTTTGAAGGGGGGTTGGGGGGATCAAAAATCTAAAATTTTCCTGTTGGGTCATGCTCACTTAGATTTAGCATGGTTATGGCCTGTAAGTGAAACTTGGAATGCGGCGCAAAATACTTTTGAGTCGGTTCTGAAGTTGCAAGCAGATTTTCCTGAGTTAATTTTCTGTCATTCAAGTCCCGCACTTTATGCTTGGATTGAAGAACATCGCCCGGATTTATTTAGGGCAATTCAAGCACAGGTAGCCGCGGGACGTTGGGAAGTTGTCGGCGGAATGTGGGTGGAACCGGAACTCAACCTAATTGCTGGTGAATCAATAGTCCGTCAGCTACTATATGGCCAGCGCTACATCCAGGAGAAATTTGGCAAGCTTTCAACTGTGGAATGGGTTCCAGATTCTTTTGGTTTCTGTGCAACTTTACCGCAGTTTTTCGCTAATGCCGGAATTGAGTATTTTGTGACGCAGAAGTTGCGGTGGAATGATACTACTAAATTTGATTATGGGGCTTTTTGGTGGCGATCGCCTGACGGTAGCAAAGTCTTTAGTTTGATGTCTGCACCCATCGGTGAAGCTATAGACCCAGTTAAAATGGCATCCTACGCTCTTGAGTGGCAAACGCAAACTAGTTTACCAGAATCCCTCTGGCTTCCAGGTGTCGGCGACCACGGCGGCGGGCCCACCCGTGATATGTTAGAAACCGCTCAACGCTGGCAAAAGTCACCTTTGTTTCCAGACTTAGAATTTACGACGGCTGAAAAGTATTTACAGCAAATCAGTAAAGGAGGCAGGAGGCAGGAGACGGGAGGTAGTAGTGATGATTCTCCCTTATTTCCTACTTGGAATGACGAACTATACTTAGAATTCCATCGCGGTTGCTACACTACCCACGGAGATCAAAAACGCTGGAATCGTCGTTGTGAAAATTTATTATATCAAGCTGAACTATTTGCTACCTTGGCAACTGTAAGCTGTGGTGTGACATATCCGAAAGCAGAGATTGAAGCAGCTTGGAAATTAGTTTTATTTCAACAGTTTCACGATATTTTACCTGGTTCTGCAATTACCCAAGTTTACACAGATGCCTTGCCCCAATGG
This sequence comes from Nostoc sp., assembly GCF_036917375.1. Taxonomy (GTDB): domain Bacteria; phylum Cyanobacteriota; class Cyanobacteriia; order Cyanobacteriales; family Nostocaceae; genus Nostoc. Next base: position 70,984 of record NZ_JBALDN010000007.1, on the reverse strand, counting down.
CAGCAAGTGGAACAAGTGGGAACGAAAATATTACAGGAATCACTTTTAGCGATCGCATCTCACATTACCCTATCAGAACCACCAAAACCCGATAGTCTGCCTATTTTTGTTTTTAATTCTCTCAATTGGCAACGTTCTGAGGTAATCTCTGTAGTCTTACCCACGCCACCAACAACTACCCAGGAATGGCAGATTTACGATGCTTCTGGAAACCAGCTTGTCTCCCAATTATCTGAACCATCAACCCTACTATTTCTCGCCACCGAAATTCCACCTGTCGGCTACCGCATATTTTGGCTTTCCCCTTCACTCCCCAGTTCAGATGAGATGAATCGCGTCTCTCCCTCATCTCCCGCACTTTTCCCAGACTGGATTTTAGAAAATGAATTCTTGCGAGTTGTTATAGATCCTGACACCGGAGATTTATCAAGTGTTTTTGACAAAACTTATCAGCGAGAAGTTTTGAGTGGGGCGGGGAATCAACTGCAAGCTTTTAAAGACAGTGGGCAATATTGGGATGCTTGGAATATAGACCCCAATTATGCTCAACATCCCTTACCTTCAACAAATCTTCAATCTGTTCAGTGGTTAGAACAAGGCCCAGTCCAAAGTCGTGTGCGCGTGGTGCGTCAGTTGGGTGAATCGGAATTTTGCCAAGACTATATTCTGCAAGCTGGTTCACCTCTGCTAAACATTGCTACAACTGTCAATTGGCAAGAAAATCATGTATTAGTGAAAGCTGCTTTTCCTCTAAATATTGAAGCCGACTTTGCTACTTATGAAATTCCCTGTGGCGCGATTCGCCGCCCAACTAAACCGCAAACCCCCGCAGAACAAGCAAAGTGGGAAGTTCCTGCTTTGCGTTGGGCTGATTTAACAGCAGAAGAAACACAGACAGATACCGCAATTCCAAATCGTTATGGTGTCAGTTTGCTCAATGATTGTAAATACGGTTATGACAGCAAACCAAATCAACTCCGCCTAACACTGCTACGTAGTTCTAATTGGCCAGACTCAAAAGCTGACCGAGGTTTTCACGAGTTCAAATATACCTTGTATCCTCATGCTGATAGTTGGGAATCAGCCCATACAGTACGGCGTGGCTATGAATTGAATATACCGTTGCAAGTGATATTCAATTGGCCACTGGCTAAACCCTCCACTACCGCTACCAGCACTATTGAAGGAGTAAGTTTCCTAGATTTATCAGCTGAAAATTTAATCTTGATGGCCTTAAAGCCATCTGAAGACGATCCACAGCAGTTAATTCTGCGATGTTATGAATCTCACGGAGAAACAGCCGAGTTATCTTTGCAAAGTGATTTAGGATTGAATCTAGAAAATCCAGTGGATTTATTAGAGCGTTCCGCCAGTACTGAATTTTCATCTCAGCAACAAATCTTGATGATACAACCTTGGAAAATCGCCAATTTTAAGGTGATACCAGCGATTAATCCAAGCTGAAGTGAGCCACCATAGTTAATGGTTAATAGAACAACTACTAACCATTAGAAATCTGGTGAAATTAAATATGTGTTATGTCATGTCCGCTTGATTACTTACTAAACCCCAAGAACCTCACCCCGCCGGCGGGGAGGAGTTGGGGGTGGGGTGCAATGACTATGGGAATCACAACTAATTACCCGAACATGATATTATTCAAAACCCTTGTAGAGATTTAGCAGTGCTGCGTCTCTACATTCTTTTTCACCAGATTCCTATTAACAACTGGCTTATTTGTATCACCAGTCATTAATAGACATCTTTAGAAACTAATTTCTTAGTAGGCAAAATTCATATAGCCAGAGGCTTCCCGTACCACTTCATGGAAGCAAGCTATGCGTAGCGGCTCTGTTAGGGGAAGGGTATTATGCCTACGTCATCTTCACTCATATCTCTAATAGCCTCGTCGGATTATCTGCCGTCTTCCAAAGGGCTGCCGTCGTTGGATAATCTCCTCTTGTCCGAAGCGCTGCCGTCGTCTGATTATCTGTCGTTGTCTTAACTGCTGTCGTCGGATTATCTGCCGTCTTCCAAAGGGCTGTCGGCGTTGAATTATCTGCCGTCGTCTATAGTATCTTCTTGACCGCCGTTGGGCAATCAAAAGCTCTCCGGTTTTATTTCCAACCAGGTTAGCATCTGGTGCAACGCTCTGTTCATTCAGAACATTACTTAGAGAAATATCTTTCGCTTCAGCTAATGAGGGCGGAGACACAAAGGCAAATAGCAATACTGCTATTGAAGATAACTTCCTGAAACCTTTCATGTTTTTGCTTCTCTAAACTTTCGGTAATAACTTTATTAAAACACTTTAAAGTCTGAAAGTTACCGCTCGCGCATTTTTTTAAACTTAATTTAGTATGAAATTTTATATTGCAATTTCACCCTTTTGTATAATTGCAATTTTTATAAGCTTGTGTATATAAATAGTTAATATTTAACAGGATGTATTTTTTTCACCACATAGATAAAGTATACAGTTATTATTTAAACAAGCTATATTTTTTATTGTAATATGGGTTCAAAAGCTTACTGGGCACGGGAAATATCCTCCCAACTTTTGATGAAAGAAAAACTTTAGAACGGACTTATCTGCATCCCACAAAATGTATCAAAACTGTATCTAAATACAAGCTATAACTACTAAATTTTCATTAGCGGAAGCTGTAAATAATAATCTGTCACTGGATTTCTAGCTTCAGGCAACTATCTTGTTAAGTGCTGCGTTTTTCCTATTTTCTGCCTGACTTCTCTACAAGAGGCTGCGGCAACGACTACGCTCTGTTACCACTTGCTTTCTGCCTCCTGTCTGATTGTTGAGCGTAGTCGAAACACTGCCTTACACATCCTTTAAGGATATCTTCTGCTACCTCCACCCACTACACCAATTTTGTGGCGATAGGAGAGTTCAGCGCCGAACCAACCAGAAGCACTGGTCAGCGTACCGACAACAAGCGAGATTAACAGTCCCCAAGGTAATATTCGGGATTCAGCGTCACCCAAGCGTAGGAGAAAGTTAACGAGTGATAAAACTAGTATAGAAACGTTAAGTATTAAATGCGTCCAACCAGCGGCGCGCTTGCGGACTCGTTCAATTTTCACAAAGTCGCTCAGACCGATCGCAGATGCAAGGATGCCTCCAGCTAATCCAAGTCCGATTAACCATAGCGAAGCCCTAGCCCAAAAGAAATCGCTAGTTAACCAATAACCAATGTCACTTCCCAAGGCAGCAGCTAAAAATGCTATGGGAAAGATTACACTCAAGGGGTGTAGGGGATGTCCGGCGATCGCAACTGTACTGGGTACACCGGTATCACGATACTCACTGTCGTTACTTTCAATAACTGGTGGAATATTTGGAAAAGGTGTTGAACCTGTTTGCGTTGTTTCTGTAGTTTCCATTATTAGTATCCTGAATTTATGAACGTTACATTTTTCGGCTGAAGAAATTTTTCTAACATCAGACTTCAGCTTGTAAGATAGCTTGCCTATTTCTACTTTTAGTGGGTTGACTTGACTAATTTTGCGCTGGAATTTAGTGCAACTTTCCCATCACCCGATCATCGAAAATCTGTTTTTCTCATCCAGGATTGTCTGAACATTATGTAAGTTAACTCTTAGAGGTTGTTTGAAAAGTGCATCTTTGAGTAAATCTAATAAACTAACAGCAGAGTTTTATCTATCTGGCGATGGAATATAGATTTAAATGTTGTCTATCTAATTTCAAATTTCAAATTTACCTTGGTACCCTTTTGATCCTTTATTACCTCTGCACTTGGAGCGATTTGTTATAAAATTGACACAAACCCAATATTTCGGTTGAGTTCTTCTGACTGCTGGAATTTTTTTATACAATGCTCTCAGAACGTTTTACCGCAGCCCTTATCTACGCCACCCAACTACACGCCAACCAAGTTCGTAAAGGTTCAGGTGTTCCTTATGTTGCCCATTTATTAGGTGTCACCAGTATTGCTTTAGAATACGGGGCAAATGAAGATGAAGCGATCGCAGCTCTCTTACACGATGCGATTGAAGATCAAGGTGGCGCTGCAACACGAGAAGAAATTCGCCGTCGCTTTGGTGACAATGTAACGGCAATTGTAGATGGTTGTACGGACGCTGATACAACTCCAAAACCCCCCTGGCGACAGCGTAAAGAAGCGTACATTGCTCATATTCCTACTGCTTCCCCATCAGTACTGCTTGTGTCATTAGCCGATAAACTTTACAACGCCCAATCTATTCTCAAAGATTATCGCATTTTGGGCGACTCACTTTGGGAACGTTTTCATGGGCGTAAAGAAGGTACTCTTTGGTATTATCGGGCGCTTGTAGATGCCTTTAAAAAGACTGAAAGCACTGTAATAATTGAGGAATTAGAACGGGTGATTTCGGAAATTGAAGTCTTAGCATCTAAATAAAAAATTATTTACCCAGAAGTAGATAAAAGATTTATTAGAACTAGACAAACAGATTTTTTCCAAACACGATATAGTCATGTTTCTCACGAAAAAATTTTGGCTTTTAGGTTCTCTCTCTAGATAAAAAATCTTTCTCTCGATAGATAGGTGTACTGACATTATTATGGCTGGTAAGTTACCAATATGACGATAGTAAGACAAAACACCCTAAATCCAACTGTAAATCCTTCAGTAAATTCTCCAGAAAACTTGGCAGAAAAGTATACGGAAGCAGAGCGTATGCGTGATGTTCTGCTTTTACTGCAAAACTTGATTAACAGTGAAGAAGCCACTGTAAAACTAATTCTGGATTGTCTTTATGATGTTGGTTCAGTCAATTTGATTAATCAAAAGCTTCGCCTGAAACCGTTAAACAGGGTGATGAAATTAATTGCCCGAGTGTCTAAACCAGTTTTTAGAATCTTAGCTTTAAATTGGTTTAAAAAGAACTGTCCGCAACTGATTACTAATTGGCTACACACGCAAGTCTCGTTTGAAAATACCCAAAAGACACCTGAACAAGTAGCTATTGAAGTTGTACAACTAGAACCATATTCTATCCCACAGAGAGAAAGCCTGAGCCAAGAGATAAAAAATCTGCGTTATCAGGTTAGATGGCTAGCTGGAATTTCAATAATTGCGATCGCTGTTTTAGTAATAAAAGCCACTTGGTTAAATTGAAACTTATGAATTATGAATATTATGCCTCTGCCCAAACCGATCTTGGAGGACATAGAAATACACCTGCTCTTGGAAGGTGTGTATCAGTACTACGGTTATGATTTTCGCAATTATGCTCTTTCATCGCTCAAGCGCCGTATTCAGGGCTTCATGCAATTAGAAGGGATAGGAAATATTTCTGCATTGCAGGAGCGATTACTCCACAACCGCGCCTATTTAGAAAGATTTTTGTTGGCCCTGACGGTGAATGTAACATCAATGTTTCGCGATCCTAGCTTTTATAATACCTTCAGAAATCAGGTTATTCCCTTCTTACAAACCTATCCGTTTATTCGCATCTGGCACGCTGGATGTTCAACTGGTGAAGAAGTTTATTCAATGGCAATTTTACTGCAAGAAGAAGGACTTTATCACCGTTGCCGCATATATGCCACTGATACGAATGAGAAGGTATTACAAAATGCTAAAAGTGGGATTTTCTCGTTGAAAATGATGCAGGAATATACTCACCTGTATTTAAAAGCAGGGGGCAAGAAATCTTTCTCAGAATATTATACAGCAGCTTATGACAATGCTATTTTTCGAGCGTCTCTAAGAGAAAATGTGGTTTTTGCCCAGCACAATTTAGCCACTGATAGCTCTTTTAATGAGTTCAATGTGATTCTTTGTCGTAATGTCCTCATATATTTTAATCAGGCACTTCAGAAACGCGTACACGAACTATTTTATAATAGCCTTTGTACCTTTGGCATCTTAGGTTTAGGAAGACAAGAATCTATTAGGTTCACCTCTTATGAGCAGTACTATGAAGAGTTAATTAAGGGTGAGAAAATATATAGGAAAATAGCAGGTGGGTAAAAAGAATGCTTGAAGTTGGTAATTGAATTATGAATTATGAAGTACGAATTATCCTAAAATAAAGAATGCCCAACCATAAATTATGAATAAAATTGCGATTGCTGTCAAAAGACAGTCTGTCAAACATTTTTTATTGTGTTCAGAAGATAGATTTAGCGATGGCTTAAGGTAAATTACACATTAAAGTATTAAAGGAGATTGTCGATGCAACTTCTCGAATGTCCTCCTGTTGCAGTCATTGCTGGAGAAAATGCGGTTCATGTTTCTCAACTACCTTCTATATGGCAAGACATTGCTAGAGGAACCACGAGTGTCGGACTTTCCCAACCCCAAAGCTATGTTGAGATGGCACAGCTATTTTTGTATAAATTAGAACGTGGTGATGTTGATTTATTTAGCGATCGCCCCCAATTAGCTCACCTAATACCCTCATTTTCCCAGTTATTTGCACAACTGGCATGGGAAACCTTAGAGTTTTTTGGGCAAGACTTCCTCAAACACAGCTATCCGAACTTTGCAGAAATTCTTTGCGATGTGGAGTCAAAAGGAATCGATTACGCTGATGAAGTAAAAGTGGCTCGCATCGGCATAGATTTATTCAATGAATTTGGTTATGAACTACCAGCAAGTTTTTATCACGTGCATTTAGCTCCAATTTACCGCGATCATGTTTTTGAAGAACGTGCCTTGCGATTCGATCGACGCGATATTGAGCATAAACGCGCTTGGGATGCCATACTTCATGCAGGTAAGGTCTTTGCTATTCAAATGAAGGTGCAAAGTATCGCCTCCAAATACGGTTTTACTTATCAGCATGGTTGCGGTTGCAACTCTCATCTATCTTCCATTGATGTATCTCGTGGGGCGTTTGAATATGAATTGAGTTCCGACAAGCGCCAGCGATGGATTCGCAGTTTCATCTGGACTGCTTGGTATGAGTATGCTTTCTTTGCGATCGTACCAAATACGAGTTATTTGGTTTAATGCCTCGTTTTAAAGAGAAAAAGTAAGTAAATAAGTAAGTGGACTAGAATAAATCAAACTATGTTATGTAATTTAATTATTCACAGCCACTTACTTAGAACAACAGTTTTAAGAAATCGCCTCAAAAACCATTTGCGGAATTAACACTTCATCTTGTAATTGTCCAACACCTAAAAAGCGAGTCTCTTCTTGATAAACTCTTACTATCTCATTAACTTCAGAATTTAGAGAAACTCGCTGACCTTGACACCATTTTTGAGCAGATATTGCTGGTAAAGTTACAGACGACAAATGTTGTAACGCTGCATCAGGAGCAAGAGGTTGAAATGTCCCGCCTTGCAATTTAGCTTCTAAGTCGGTGAAAGTGAGACTATCTGTTAAATCGAAACCACTGCTTTGAGTACGGATCAAAGCCGCCAGAGTGCCGCCAGTTTCTAAGATTGCACCTAAGTCACGAGCGATCGCTCTAATATATGTACCAGATCCACAGGCGATCGCCACATCCAATTCGGGAAAATCTCCTTCTCTCCAATCCAAAATATCTATCTGAAAAATTTCTACTGTCCGCACTGGAACTTCCACTATTTCACCTTTACGTGCTAAGTCGTAGAGACGTTTCCCATCCACTTGAATTGCACTATAACTCGGTGGGATTTGCTCAATCTTGCCTTCAAATTGTGCCAGTGCAGTTTTCACCTCTGCCAAACTCAATCCAGCACAAGCTTGAGAACTAATGATTTCACCTTCTAAATCATCGGTTGTAGTCCGCACACCCAGACGAATGGTAGCCTTGTAAGCTTTATTTTCTGGCAGATATTGCAATAATCTTGTAGCTTTACCAAGTGCGATCGGTAAAACCCCTGTTGCTGCTGGATCTAAGGTTCCCGCATGTCCTACACGTTTGAGGCGCAACAATTTTCGCACCCGCGCTACGCAGTCGTGGGAAGTCCAGTCAAATGGTTTGTTTAAGTTGAGAAAACCTTGAAATAACACAAAATCAATACTTACAGCTTCTAAACTATATTAAATACTTATTTAATCCTCAAAGCATTAATATTTAGCAATTAAAGTTTATCGAAACAGAATTCAGGAGTCAGGAGTCAGAATTCATTCTGATCGAAAAAGCGGATAGCGAGTCGTAGAGAGCGTTTTGATTCTGAATTCTGAATTCTGCATTTTTCTTCTATTAAGCATTATTTTATCAGTATCAAGACATTCTCTAAGCACTTTACCGAATAATATCCAAAAAGTGCAGATAATGCCGAGTATTTTCCGCAAATATCACGATGTCATTTATAACTTACAAGACATAAAACTGTAATAATCAAGAAATATCATAGAAAACTTAATCAAATTTTTGATTATCAATCAAAGATTTTATCTATAGCGCTTTTAGCCAAACAACTATCAAGAGGTTTTAGGAACATAAATCAAATGAAAAAATCAATCTTCACTACTACTTTGTTTTTTTGCTCTATGTTGATTGTGGGTTGTAGTAACTCAGACAATAGTGCTTCTCAACAAAATAAAGTTAATCCAGCAAATACTGCAACAGCTACGCAAGTTAATTCTGAATCTATTTCTGTGAATCAAGTAAAACTAGATAACAGCAAAAAAACTATTAAGTCAGCATCAACTGAAAAAACATCTCCTAAAAACAATCAATCCAAAGAAATTAAAAACGATAATCCCAGTTCTGGTACTATCAAAGATATGCAAAACGGAGACTTGAAATGCTACGTTACTGTTGTCGATGAAAATGGCAAAGTATATGAAGGTGTCGGTGCAGTCTTTGAGGTTTGCGAACCAGATAAATACGTCAACAAAAAAGTAAAAATGTCTTATTCTCTAGAGAATGTCAGTGATTGCCAAAGTTCTGAGCCTTGCGGGAAAACAATCAAAGAATGGTTGATTAGCAAGATAGAAATTCAAGAGCAATAATTATAAAGGAGGCAGGAGGCAGGAGGCAGTGTTTCGACTACGCGGCAGTTGAGCGTAGTCGAAACTCAACAACCGGGCAGGAGGCAGGAGGAAAGAAGTATGAATAAAAACTCGCATTTGCAGGGTATAAAGCCCACTTTAAAACAAGAATTATATCAAGACGAATAGCGCGACTTGCATTGCGTCCAAGATCAATCCCACGTTTTAAAACGTGGGTTCCTCCTGCCTCCTGAAAATATGCTTTTGAAAATTATCTAAATCAAATGGATGATGAGGATAGTTGACCAGTTGGACATATCTTCGGTAAGCTAACTGTAACTTTAGTTCCTTGCCCCACTTCACTTGACAAAGTAATATTGCCACTATGTAACTCGACACAAGCTTTAGCGATCGCGAGTCCTAAGCCTGTACCAGGAATTGTGTCAACGTTACTTCCACGACTGAAGGATTGAAACAAATTTTCTCGATCTGCCATTGGGATACCAATTCCACAGTCTTGAATGTAAAAAATCGCTTCTGATTCTTTGCCGATCAGGTGAAATTCTACACTACCTCCATCTGGAGAGTACTTAATTGCATTGGACATTAAGTTAATAAAAATTTGTTGCAAAAGTCCGCGATCGCCCCAAAATCCATGATGATTACCAGTAATTTTAAAAATCAATTCGTGGCGATCGCCTACTGTTTCTCGCTCTTGTTCTAATAGATCGGAAAAAAATTGTAGTAAATCGACTGAGATTGGTTGAAACTTGGGTTTTTCCAGTTCCAATTGGTTAACCAGAAGCATATTATCCACGAGTTTGGACATATACCTGGCTTTCTGTTCAATGATTCCCAAGAACCGCTCTTGTTTGGACTCATCTAGTTGCTGGCTATGTTTTACCAAAGTTGATGCCGCAGCCAGAATTGAAGTTAGCGGCGTTCGATACTCATGGGAAACCGTTGTAATTATTTGGGATTTAAATACATTGAGTTGCTTTTCTTTGGCAAGGGCTGCTTGAGTTTGGGCTAACAATTCCGCTTGTTGAATAGCGATCGCTAGTTGTACTGATACTTCATTGAGCATTTCTGCATCATCAGTTTGCCACTGTCGCTCCCCGGAATTATGGTGAGCAATCAATAAACCCCAAAGCTTGGGTGTTGGGTTTCCATTGTTGCTCAGATTAATCGGAACTACCAGATTTGCCTTAGTATTAAATTGCTCTTTTAGGTTGACACAATTACACAAGCCAAGCTCATAGATATAAGGGATTGGAGATGGGGAATTAGGCACAAAAGGCAGAGGGGCGGAGGGGCAGAGGGGCACAGGAGAAAGACCTACTGCAACTTCCTCCCTACTCCTCTGCTCTCCTGCTCCCCTGCTCCTCTGCTCCCCAATCCCAGCCCCAACGCGATCGCACAATGCCACAGTGCTGTATGACTCAACTGATGAGGCGACTATCTTACCATCTGTATCTGGGGCAAACTGATAAACCATCACGCGATCGCACTTTAGAAGTTGCTGAACCTCAGCTACAGCCGTATTCAAAATCTGCTCTAGATTAAGAGACTGGCGAATTCGTAAAGCAGTCGTGGCAATTAGGCGTTGTCTCTCCTGAGTTTTGAGCAGTTGGGCTTGCAAGCACGATTGCTTAATGGCGTTGCGGACTGCTAGTTGCAGCACATCTTGTGTAAGATTTTGCTTGACTAAGTAATCTAAAGCACCTCGTTTCATTACCTGCACAGCGATTTCTTCATCACCGCGCCCTGTCAACATAATTACGGGGACAGAAGTCTTAAATATCTCCTGCTGAATGCGATCAAAAAGTTCTAACCCGCTCATATCAGGTAGGCAAAAATCCAGCAGAATCACATCGCAGCGTACTTTTTGGCACAAAGCAAGTCCTTCTTCTGCACAGTCTGCCTCCAAAATCTGGTAGGACTGGTGCGGATCTTTCAAAAGATATCGACGATAGATTTTCCGATCTGCGGCACAATCATCGATGATAAGTAGCGTCCATGTGTCCAACATAAGGTTATGAGGATCAGGGAGCCATATAGATCCCTTTTATCCAGATTGTGTTTTCTTGCATAATTCTAAAAATAATATAAAATAAGTGTAAATAAAATCTAAATTCTTTAGTAATCCTAAAGAAACACCAAATAGTCAAAAACAGGAAAATGGGGAAAAGGAATATAACAGAGACAAACACACACAGTGACTCAAAGAGGGAAATGTCTCTGTCTCCTCTGAGCCGTCTCCTTTATTATCGGTTTTCCCCTACTGCTAGATTGACAAAAAATAAATAACTTAATCCAACACAGGCGGCGTATTGGCTTCAAGCCAGTAATCCACAAATGCCTGGATCGTCTTTTTTAGTTCCTGAGCATCCATCGGTTTTACCAGATATCCATTTGCGCCCTTTTGGTAGCACAATTCAATATCCTTGGGGTTAGATGATGTGGTAAAAACAACGATGGGAATTCCTTTGAAACTGTTATCCTGCTTGAGCCGATCTAAAATGTCACGCCCATCAATACCTGGCAAATTGAGATCGAGCAAGATTACAGAGGGTCGTAATGCTACTTTTGAGTTGGGTAGGTCTTCGTCCTTAGCGTAGGCATAGTTTCCCTGTTGATAGAGAAACTCTAAAACCTCATCTCCATTAGTACAACGGTGTATGGGATTCTGGACGGACATACGCCGCATCAGACGTTGCAGCATCCGAAAATCTTCATTGCTGTCCTCAACAACGAGCAGCGGTTCATGAAGTTTTTTTGTCATTCGTAGTCTTAAAAGAGCTTAACAAAAATATATATTTAGTCATTATCTTAAACTATTCCAACGTAAAATAAAAAATTGAGCCAACGCCTATAGTAGATTTCACCCAAATTTTACCGTTATGAAGCTCAACAATCTTCTTGACAATAGCTAGTCCCGCACCGGCTCCTCCACCGTATTTTTCCTGCGAATGAAGCCGCTTAAATAATCTAAAGATAGTTTCTAGATGATGTTGTGGAATTCCAATGCCGTTATCGCGGATATAAAATATTGGGCACTGGGCATGGAGAAGAGGCAGAGGGGCAGAGGGGCAGAGGGGCAGAGGGGAAATGCTCCCCTGCTCCCCTGCTCCCCTGCTCCCTGCTCCCTGCCCCTCTTCTTGAGAAATGTAGCCAATCTCAACCCATTGCTCCGCTTTATCGTTGTATTTGAACGCATTACCAAGCAGATTACTGAAGACTTCATTAACCAGAACTCGATCGCACAAAACTGTTGGTAAAGGCCGAGGAATGCGGATATCTACAAGCCCAGAGTCTTGACGACTAGCACGAAAAATGTCAATTACTTGGTTGAGTAATTCGTTGAGGTCAGTTGCTTGCAAACGCAGTTGTGCTTGTCCTAACTGCGAGAGTCGCAATAGAGCATTAATCAGAGTTTCCATGCGTACAGACAAGGATACTACTGTTTGCAAGCACTCAATGCCGTCATCATCTAATACTTGGGCATAGTCTTCTAGCAGCACTGTTGAAAAGTTATAAATGCCTCGCAAAGGTTCCTTGAGGTCATGGGAAGCGGCGTAGGCAAAGGATGCTAGTTCTTGGTTACTGCGCTCTAACTCTAGGTTGATTTTAGCTAATTCATCCGCTTTCGAGAGTACAATACCAACGATCGCATTATTCAAAGCGATCGCACTGTCTAGTTCGCAAGGTTTCCAGGGTAGAGAAGTTAATCTAACCGTTTCTTGCCATTGTTCAAAAGATTTTCGTGGAGATAGGGTATAGCTACCATCTGCCTGCGCTTGCATGGATTCTTGCGGATTTCCTGCCCAGTGTACTGTTTGGATAACTTCCGGGCGAAACCAAAGGATGTAATAACGCCGGACTTTAGAAATCCGCAGTAGCAACAAGCCACTAGCAGTATCTTTAAATATCAGTGCCTCTGAGTAAAGCTTCGGCAGAGAATTAGTAGAAAATAGGTTGTCACTAACTTGGGTATTCGCCCATTCAATGAGTGCCCGAACTTCATCAATATTCGGTGTTGTTCCTACAAGAGTAATTTCATTATCTAGACAAACCGCCGCTCCTGAAGCACTAACAAGATCGAGCAAGCGAATTTCCGGTTTAATTAAGGCATCGATAAAATTGTCTGCTTGGGAAATAGATTCTAGAAACTCAGACTGTAGCGATTTGAGTTTTACTTTATAATCCCATTCCGAGTAACTAATTTTGTGCGCTAATTCTAAAGACGCAATCTGTCCCAAAAATTCGCACATCTTGCGGACTTCGTAAGAAATATACTTTGGTGTTTGATGGTGACAAGATATTAATCCCCAAAGCTTCTGTTCTTGAATAATTGAAATCACCAAAAGAGCCTTCACTCCCATATTTTGATGATATTCAGTACAACACCAATCAAAACTTCGTAGCAGACAGTAGCTTAAGTCAAGATGCTGATGTGTTGTCGGATTTTCCGTTGGAACTAGTTTGACAGGTTCGGCAGTCAAATCGGGGAGAAATCGCAGAAAGCAGCGCGTGTATAACTCCCTAGCCTGCGCTGGAATATCTGTAGCGGGATAGTGGAGTCCTAAGTAAGGTGATAAATCTTCCCGTTTAACTTCTGCAACAACAGAACCCGCTTCTGACTCGTCAAATTGATAGACCATCACCCGATCGAAACCGATGATTTTTTGGACTTCTTCAGCTACTGAATGTAAAAATTCTCCCAGATTGGATGTCCTTTGCATTTTAGCGATCGCTTCACTCGCCAAACTATGAAAGTTTAAGAAACTCACCTCAAATTCCGAGTCAGTTGGTTCTAGCTCCAGAATCACAGCTTCTTCTGTACGATGAGCAATAGCATCAAAGTATATTTCTCCATATAAAGTATTTATTAATACTTTGAAAACATTAGCGCTGCCAATCTTTTTTACTAAGCACTGCTTGACAATTTCCACTGGCTGAGGTTCAAGTAAATAGCTCAAAGGTTTACCGAGCAAATCTTCTGGAGCTTTGTACAAATACGCTTGGGTATTGTTGCTAACTTGCAGTATCTCTAACTGAGTACTGAGTGCCAGGAGAATGCCATGAGGTTGAATAGAGCCAGGTATGTGAATAGGTTTGCGATCGTGGTTAGTCAGGGCAGTAGCTTGGGCTGTAGTATATTCCGGCTGGCTCATAACTGAACTTATGTAAAGCTAGTTTTTAAAATAGCGTAATTAAATGTCATATTTCTTTAAAGTATAGGTCGAGAAGTATGAATGCGATCGTATATCAATTGGGCTTGTTACGGTTTTTACAATAAGTAGGTAAGGGCAAATAATTAGAAGATGGTTTTCGGTACGTTATAGAAGCTGTAATATCATAACCGTATAATTAGTTATGATTTACACAATTATTTCTTGCATTTTACTGAGCAGAATAGTCACTGCCGTCTTAAATACGGTGAAAAGCTTGACTATCGTAATATACCTGACAAGTCTCCATCACATTGTTAGCCCGTTTTCACTAGCAACTTAGCGCAAGCTGCAAGAAAACCACTGATGAGTGGATGAGGTTTAGAAGGAGTTGACGAAGTTTGCGGCACAAACAAACTTGCTAGAAAGAAGGGATGAGTTGGTAACTCCAAGATCCGAGGTTCACCATTTTGGTCTGTGCCAGAAATCTGCATACCTGCCTCAATCAGAGCATCACGATACATCGGATTGATTCCAAAGTGGCAGAAGTATTCCTCAACTGCTGCGTTGTTGCTGTAGAGATCGCGAGCAAGACTGTTGGGTTGAATATTGACAGTCATCTTCTTTCCTGCAATGTTACACGCAAGTGGAGTCAGAATTAATCGAGCAGCAGATGGATCGAATTCAGCACTGGTAGCATCTGCAATCCATAATACGTTGCGGGCAAACTCAATAACCGCATACTGAAATCCAGCACATGTTCCAAAATAGGGCTTGTCATTTTCACGAGCGAAGCGAATTCCTTGGAGCGTTCCTTCCAACTCCCGAACATCTCCTGGCCCGCCAAAGATGCCATCAAAATCCTGCAACATTGCATTTGCATTAGGCTTGGCAAGAGTTTCTGTTGGTATCCATGTTTCTGTAACTTCTAAGTCAAGAACTGCTGCGGCATGACGGAGCGCTACGCCCAATGTGGCTTGAGGTGGAAACACTGGGTGATAGTCACCAACAACCGCTACCTTGATTGGTTTCATTGGCTTACCTCAATTTTTAGTAGATTTGTAGCATAAAGTCTTGTCTTCAGTGCTTCTATCACTCTACAGACAGATTCAAAACTCTGCCCCTACCAATAACTTGAGGGCTAACTGTTCAAATCAAATAAAAATCATTACATGCAGCAATGCAACACCAATATCCAACATCCAAAATCCGAAGCTGACTATGGTGTTGGGAACTTTTTTTTTACGAGTTTGGCTCCTTTAATATCCAATAATTGTGCTAACTCGGCTGTATTGAATGATTTGACGAGACTCAAACCAAGAGACTTACTAGAAATGCTTTGAGTGTAAGCGGCGTTGAGGTACGGTGTGTATTGCGGCTTGCCTGCAATGTATGTTTGGAAGAAAGGTAAACTCAAAACATTCATGTAACGACGTGCTTGAGAAGCATCGCCAATCATATCGGCAGGTAATGCTACTTGTTGATTTGCAGGGTTTGCATTGCCAATGGTAGAGAAGTGTGTGCCACCTACAAGCATGACGAGATACTTTTGGGAATTTGCCAACCAGGAGAAAGGTAAAATTTGCTCGGATAAAGCTGGTGCAACTGTATCATCACTACTGCTGACAATCATTACTGGAGTTTTAATTTGACTTAAGCCAGCTTTGCCAAAAATCGAACTAGTAATGGGATTAACTGCGATCGCAGCTTTTACTCTTTCATCCCGCAGGTTATAATCTTTGCCAGACTTACTAATGCTCAATTCTAAAGCGCGACACTGGAGCAGTAAAGACATATTCCAGGTTTTTTGGAGTGCTGCTGGTTGACAGTCTTGTTTTAGCTGCTCAAAGTTGATTTTAGCGCCTGCCAGGGCCAAGGCTGTGTAGCCTCCCAAAGATTGACCAAATACTCCGACTTGTTGCAGATTTAAGCGACCTTTAAACCGTGAATCAGATTGATTACCTTTTTGCAATTGATTCAGTATATATGTTATGTCCATTGGTCGGTCTTGAAATTCACTTGGTTCTGCTACTTCAATAGCGCGTCCATTGAGCAGAGAACGCAATTGTTTCGCGTCACTACCAGGGTGATTGGGAACAACGACGGCAAATCCGTAAGAAGCTAAATGAGTGGCTAAATATTGAAAGTTACTGCTGTCTAAACCCAAACCGTGAGAAATGACAATTACTGGTGCAGTCTTCTGGACATTGGGAATGTAAACATCAGTCAATAAAAGTCGATTGCGGGTTGAGTCGAAAAACTTCAGGGTGTATTTTTGCGATTTAAATTTTCCCGGAACCTTTAAATCGGGCAATTGCGAGAAATTTGGTTGAGAAATGCTCTCAGCTTCTATTTTAGACTTTTGGGAAACAGCTGCGATCGCCTGATGGGTTTGGTTAACAAGTTTCTCCAATTCCGTAGCTATTTCAAAAGTCTCGGCGACATCAAGGCGAATGCTGCTGGTGGGATATTTACGCAACACATTTAAAAGTGTCAAGCCTCCCGATTCACCAGAGGCTAAAATTAGCGCCGAACGCAAAGCACCAAATCCTGGTTCTGGTTGAGAAGATTTATTTATAATCACTTGCGCCAATCGATGCAGTAAAAATTCTCCTTGTGGTGTGTAGAGAAGTTGCGAAACTACTACTGGACTAACTTTTACACGATTAAGCAAAATCCGCCGCAATTCTTGAAGCTGTTCTAAAGGCAGATATCGCTGATAGGCTGCTAAGTCTTCGTTAATTACACCTGTTTTGGCGTAGTTCTCTAAAGTCCTGACTGAAATGGAAAGCTCCAAAGCTGAATAAGATGCATAAATCCGCTCTGCCGCCAAGACAGAATTACTAATTCCAAATGTTGGCAGCACCATTGAAAGAACCAGCAATAGAGAATTTTTTCTGAGGGTGCTGGCCCAATTACCAAACAAACTATTCATCGCTCAACTGTTTCGGTGGTCTGGTTTTATCGGGTGTTGGCTTTGGTAGTTATTCGGGCGCCCTGCTTGGTTTACTTAAAGTTATTAGCCTCAATTTTCTCAAAACAGAATTTAGGAGTCAGTAGTGATAATTCAGGATGAATTATCTATGACTTGCGAATGTAGCTTGCTTAAAATAATCGGTATAAATGGGTTTAAAATCTCCACCAAATTTTAGATTTAGTAGTCAAATAAAGTAGTGATTCCCAATTACCTAGTAATTTATTCTGACTCCTGAATTCTGATTTTTGAATTCTTCAAGGATTTTTCGGCTATCAAGTCAACAATTAAATACTACAGAGTCACACAGATGCGTAAAGTATCCATCTGACTTCAGTAGCTTGCCTTCACTATTAAATCATAACAAATAAAAAATAGTCTGCCTCAGTATTTATGTTGTAGCTTTGAATCTGGCACGAATTCACTAGATGAAAAATCCAGTGAAAATCCTGAAAAATATGGTGATTAATCAGCTTTTCCCAAAGCGATCGCTATTGAACCTGTAACTACTAAACCCGCTCCAAATATTGCTATGAAGGTGAAGTGTTCTGGTGGTGTCCAAGAAGGTGCAATAACTGATACAACTGTGACTGCTATTAATGTCACAATGGGAGCTAAGGCTAATACTGCACTTACTCGTGATGCTTCCCAATGTTGTAATGATTCAGAAAAAGCACTGTAAGCGATTAAGGTATTCAAGGCACAAAAAATCAACATTCCTAAATGGAAAGTATCAAGTATAAAAAGTGATTTAACTTTTGCTAGAGGAGTGAATAATAAAGCACAGCCCCCATAAATAATCAACATGATGCTGGTAGAAGATAAAGATTGTAATAACTGCTTTTGTGCCAAAGCATAAATAGCCCAAGCTGTCGATCCTAGTGCAATTAAAACACTACCTAGTATATATGTGCCATGTGCTGTAATTAAATTCGTTAGTTGCTCGCGAAAAAATAAAAGATAACCACAAATCATGACACTAACGCCAATCCATTGAGACAGCCGATAACGTTCTTTAAAAATTACTAACCCTCCAAAACCTAATAAAAGGCTAGATAATTGAATGAGAACTTCAGCGTTAGCAGGCGATGTTAATGCTAAACCTTGGATAAACGAAAAATAATTAATCCCTAAAAATATTGTCGCGATCGCTAATAACTTTCCAGAAGCAGAGCGCAATTCTTCTAACTTTGGTAATTTACCCCGTATTCCTAAATACACAGCAAGCAATACAAATGATACCAAAAAACGAAACCAAATTACGGTATAGACATCTAGTACTTGTAGAATTATTGCAAGAGCAATAGGTAAAATTCCCCATAATAAGACCGTCAATAGCGATAATGCTAGCCCTAAGCGCCACCGACCAGAACTCTGATGTATTAACATTAAAATATCCAAAAATTAGGACTGATAAGCAAGTTATATCTAATTTAAATATCTGAACATTTTATCAAACTCTTATCGACAAAATATATTAATAGTTTAGTTAATGCAAATTCAATATAAAATAACTAATTTGTCCAACTTAATTTATAATTCGTAGCCCGAAGAAGGTTTTTTTGTGTTCACGTAAAATTTGTAATTTGCGTGTTCATTTTACATGAATCTTATATTTCAAACTTCCTCATAAATGTATACTTTATCTCGGTGTTACTTTATAAAACAACTATGGGGATTACACCCATAATCAGCTTAGTAATCTTTACGACTGCCTTATCAAGTTACTTATTGCTGACCTCAAGAGGTCGATTTTTGCTCAAATCTTTGATGACAAAAATAAAGCGGCAAGAGTGGAGATTCAGATATGGCAAACCCAATTACTTGAGATCGAGATTTTCAAGAACTACAACAATTGCTGCCATTATTCTGGCAGCAGTAATAGCTGGAAATACTGTATCAGCAAAGGTTACGGGCCCGCCTCCAGTTTCGCTTAAGAGCGTATCGGTTCCAGAACCTGACAATCTTGGAGACTTCGTAAAAGACAAAACGGCTGCAATCAAATTAGGAAAGACTCTTTTTTGGGATATGCAGGTTGGGAGCGATGGAAAGACCTCCTGTGCTAGTTGTCACTTCCATGCTGGAGCTGACAACAGATCCAAAAATCAGATTGCTCCTGGGCTTTTGCGGGTCAACGCCGATGGTACAGAGAATCCAGATTCAGTTTTTAATGTCGGCGGACTACCAAACTATCAGCTCAAACCAGGAGATTTTCCCTTCCACAAGCTGTCAAACCCAAACGATCCTAAGACTGTTGTATCTGACCGTAACGATGTCAGTTCTTCTCAGGGGATCTTCAATACGAAGTTTGTGGATGTCACACCTGGGAATGCAGAAGACAAAGTTACAACCGAGCCAGATCCGGTATTTAAGGTGGGAGGTATAAATGTGCGGCGCGTTGAGCCGCGTAACACGCCAACCGTGATTAATGCTGCATTCAACTTTCGTAACTTTTGGGATGGAAGAGCACAAGACATCTTTAATGGGGTGAATCCCTTCGGTTTAAGAGATCCTAATGCCGCTGTCGTCAAGGCTATAAACCCAATTAGGGTAGAATTTGTGAAAGTCAGCCTCAAGAACTCGTCTTTGGCATCTCAAGCTGTCGGCCCGCCACTTAGTTCCTTTGAGTCATCCGCAGATGGTCGCACTTTTCAAGAAATTGGTGATAAGTTCGGGGATGGTAGTCAGTTCGGGCGAATTGACATAACACCTCTCAGCGTTGGTAAGGGTAAAAAGCTCCCCCGAAAACTTGCGAAAAAGTTATTAGCTCTGAGACCGCTAGGTAAACAGATTGTGCATCCACAAGACAGCGTTTTAGGTAAAGATAGTAGATCGCCTAAACCTGGACTTAAAGATAGAACCTACGAGCAGATGATTCAAGAGGCCTTCAAGCCAGAGTGGTGGAATTCTAATCGACTCATTCAAGTTGACTCTGACGGTAAACGGACTATTATCAAGAGGCCCGATCGCTCTTTGCAGACTAATGAGTATACATTGCTAGAGTACAACTTCTCATTATTCTTTGGGCTGGCAATTCAGTTGTATGAGTCTACACTCATTGCTAATGATACGCCCTACGATCGCTACTTGGAAGGAAACACCAGCGCTTTAACCGCGCAGCAGCAACGAGGGAAAGGACTGTTTGAGGGCAAAGGTCTGTGTATTGGTTGCCACACTGGACTAGAATTAACAGCTGCTTCAGTCAGCAGCGTGGCTAAAGAGGGACGAATCAAGCGTGCGCCGTTCCCGCCAAACTCCCCAGAAGACACTGGTTTCTTCAATATCGGTGTCAGACCTGCCACAGACGACCCCGGTTTGGGTGGTTATGACGGTTTGCAGAGTAACGGTCAACGTAATCCGCTTTCAGAAGCACGATTGGCTCAGTTGGGTAAATTTAAGGATCTCCTGGGCGAAAATCCCCCAACCCTCAATCCACCGTTGAATTCCAGTGAACCTGTGTTTGCAAACGGAGCTTTCAAAGCACCGGGACTTCGCAATGTCGAACTAACTGCTCCCTACTTCCACAATGGAGGTCAGGCAACTCTAGAGCAAGTGGTTGATTTTTACAATCGTGGTGGTGATTTTGGAGTACTTCCACCGCTAAATCTTTCACCAGTAGAAAAACAGGATTTGGTCGCCTTTTTAAAAGGACTGACTGATGACCGAGTTCGGTTTGATAAAGCGCCCTTTGACCATCCACAATTGTTTATCCCTAATGGACATGTGGGTAACACTAATTACGTTGTCAATGACGGCACTGGTAAAGCTACAGATGACACAGTGGAAATTCCTGCTGTTGGTAGGAGTGGTAACGGTGGTACACCAAATTTCCTTAGTTAATCTCATTTCACGACGAAATACCTGAATGCAGATAGATATGTAGGGATATACAAATGTACGTCCCTATTTTTGCAATTTGGTGCAATTGCGGAGTTCGTAGTAAGGGCTTTAGCCCTCAAACCAAGAACTAAAGTCCTTACTACAAACTTATTCATCCTACTCAATACTCAGCACTCAGCACTCAGCACTCATTATTGATGTGGTGGACTAGTAGTTCACCAACCCAAAATTTCTACGTGGAGACAGGCAGGGGAGCAGGGGAGAAACTTGCAGTAAGTCTTTCCCCTCTGCCCCTCCGCTCCTCTGCTGACCACAACGCAAAGTTACCTTAGCAGACTACTAGTAAGTTACGATCGCTTGACTAACGAATGCGTAGGCGTAGCCCGCACTTCTCTACGAGACGCTCCGCGAACGGCTGCGCTCAGTGACCACCGGAGGCATCGCCAAATTTGGGTTCTATATTGCTAACTTTGGTATTGTCTAGGTAATTATAGACTCTTCTGGAAACTTCACGGACAAAATCTCCAGCTTTGGGATCGTAGTTTGGTCTTTGCACCAAAACACCTGCTAAATAGCTTTTGCCGTTGGGCATTTGAATAATACCCGCATCACCAATGATAAATCTCAATGTACCAGTTTTATGGGCGATGGTCGCTCCTTGGCCGATACCAGCTGGTAATAAACTATTGGTTTTGACATGGCGCATAATGCCTAAAACTCGATCGCGGCTACTTGCGGATAACAAACGATTATTAGAAACTAACGCCGCCAATCTGACTAAATCTTTAGAACTAGTTGTATTTGTGCCACCGATGTCTGGAAGTAGATTCCGAAGTGCTGTATTTTGCAATCCCCAACTACGAAAACGTTGACTAACTTTTGCGGCCCCACCCAAGCGATCGAGAATCAGATTTGTGGCGGTATTATCGCTGATTGTCATCATTAAGGTAGCAGTTTCTAGGACGCTGAATTTAGTGCCGATGGGTTTGTATTGCATAGTTCCAGATTCGCCAACCTTTAAATCGCGCCGCATCACTAATTTATCGGTAAGTTTAATTCTACCAGCGTCTATTTCTTGGAAAAGAGCCACTAATAAGGGGAATTTGATTGTACTGGCAGCAGCAAATCTTTTTTCGCCATTAATATCTATATAGTTTCCTGTATCTAAATCTAAGAAAAATATTCCTGGATTTAATGTTTTATAACTTGCTAACAAAGTGCGAATTTGAGAAGTGATACCAGCCATCTCTTGACCAAGATTAACAACTCCAGCAAATGTCGATGCATCTGTGGATTTGATGGCAATATCTTCTCTATTTTCCCCAACAATGGGATTACTTTGCCGATTAAATGAATTGAATTTGAAACTCCAATGAGAACGGGAATCTCCTTTAACTGATATATTTTGGGAAGTAACATCATAACCCGGAGCTAACTCGACGACAAAACGAGTGGTTTGAGAGTCTGGTTTGCCGAGGCGAATTTCTTTGACCGCCTTACCAAAACTTCGTTTGACAGTATCGGAATTAAAATTAGTTCCGGGTAAGTCAATCACTAATCGATTTGGATTATCTAATAAAAAGGCTTTTGGTTCTATTCCCGAAGTGGTAGTTAGGTCTAATTGGTTTTGGCTAGAATCATAGTACCAAGACTGTAATTGTGAGGCTTTTGCTTGTCCTGCAACTAGAACCAAACTGCTTAAACCAATCGCCAGTAGATGTGATTTCATGTTGTGAATGTGGGTGTGCAAGTTAGAAGCGACTAATCAGGTTTACTTAGATTGTTTTCTGATGACTGTGCTGAACTTCCGGAGAAAAAGTCATAAATCCCGTTGAGTTATTTTTACTAGATGAGGATTGGGATTAGATAAGCACGATAAATCATCATTACTTATTAAAAGTAAATCGCTGACAGTTTTATTTGTGTGTGAGTTGACAACAACAGAAATTGTTAATCTAGCGGAAGGACGAGCGAAGGATTAATTATGTTTCCTATTTATATTTTGTATAGAGAGAGAAAGTAAAACCCTAATACATATATATATTTCGCGTCGGGGCGGCACTGTCCATACGTGTCAACTAATAACTGGCTTCCCATCAGCATCAGCGTTACCCCACCCTAACCCTCCCCTTTACAAGGGGAGGGAACGGGATTCTCTTGTTTCCCCCCTTGACAAGGGGGGATTAAGGGGGGTAAAACGCCTGTGGGACACGCATTTGAGCTTAAGTTGACACTAATAGGCACTGCCGTGCCCCTATTCACCTTTTTTAACGTGAATTTGACGAACCTCTCCCTGCCTTGAACTTTTCAAAATGAGAGGTTTGCTGTCATCTCACATTAAAAGAAATCAGCCATCCAAGGAGAACTACCTGCAAATATTTGCGTAGCTGCTGAAATAGCAGTTTCTGTCCCATGCAGTTTTCCGGCTATTTGCAAATGGTAGGGAGCGAACAAGCTTGTATATAGTGGTGCTAATTCTCGGATATCTAACTGCAACTCACCCTTTCCACCTCTTGTAACTTCACCGCGTCCATTGGCAACAGAAAGAATGAATTTACCATTGTTTGCATCTAGCAAATTATCTTGAATATCTAAGTGCAATTCAGCTTCAATTCCCGAAGGATAACCCCGCATCTCCAGCGCTTTGACTACATCTACTACCCGCAGCATCCAACGCATCGTATTCTTAAGCTTGGCAGTTTGCTCTGGTAGCAGCAATGTCAAAGAATCGGTTACAGAACTCCTCCATCGCACGTATTCAATTTGAGAGCGATGACTGGCAAGAAAAGACCAGAATGAGTGTGCAGCAGCAGTTGTGAGAATTACCCAATCTTTGATTCGCAAAATTGCGCCATCCTCTTTTGAATGTTGACTGAAAAGGATGTAGCCTTCAGGTTTCTCTTTTGTACCGATAAAATATGCGTAAAATGTTTCCTTCTCATCTGGTTGAATTAACCGCTCCCAGATTGCGGGATGTCGGTCTAAATATCCATGCGTTAGTTTCGCCTGCTGCTGATATAGTTGATGAAAGACTTGATGATTGATATTCACTATGGGTTGCAAAGGTAGGGATTGCTCTCGCACTTGGATATTCCTAGTAGCAACTTCCCAATTACACCAGCTACCTCCTTGCTCATACCCGACTTTTCGATACAGAGTTTGCACAGCTGGATAAAGAGCAGAGAGCGGTATACCTCTAGCATAAAGTTCCTTGAGCGTCTGCTGCATGAGAGCGATCGCAGCTCCCGAACCGCGATATTCTGGAGCAATACCCACTGCGGCAATTCCTGTCATTGGTACGCGCACACCACCCCACCACTGACCCATATCCAGAGTTGCCAATCCACCAACTAATTGCCCAAATCCCCGAATAATACGGAAATTTTCTACGCCAATGAGATTGATATAAGCTTCCTCGCCACCAAATCCGCTGATGAAACACTGCTCAAGGATATATATTAGCTGCTGAATATCCTGTGGATCGGCAAGAGTGCTGTATTCAAATTGAGCCGTCATCTCTTATACCATTAGTAGGACAAAAACACAATCACACTACAGCAGATGTTGCCCTAATACTTGAGCAATTTCATCGCCATAAAG
This sequence comes from Nostoc sp., assembly GCF_036917375.1. GTDB lineage: Bacteria > Cyanobacteriota > Cyanobacteriia > Cyanobacteriales > Nostocaceae > Nostoc. Next base: position 46,493 of record NZ_JBALDN010000007.1, on the reverse strand, counting down.
CCTCGGAATAGCCTCAATTATACTACTGCACATTTGCTTTTAAATGTTGGAACACTTATACCGTTTCTTTGTGAAGCTGCATATATTTATCTCCTGGCTACGCCTTCCCTCCAAAGCATCTTCATGGAGAATTGATATTACACTGGTAAAAATTTTTAATGAGTTACTTCAGGACTGTTTATTCTATTTTTAGGGCGAGTTGCTCTTAGCAAACCACTTACAAAAAATATGTTAACAAGTTGGATTTACCTTATAATTGCAATCCTTTTTGAAGTTTCAGGCACAACTTGCATGAAATTATCGGAGGGATTTACTAAAATAGTTCCTTCAGTATTAATATTTGTCTTCTATGGACTTTGTTTTACTTTTTTGACCTTTGCCCTCAAGAGACTTGAAGTAAGTGTCGCCTATTCTGTCTGGGCTGGATTAGGAACTATTCTAGTAGCTTTTATTGGGATTATTTGGTTTCGGGAATCTGCCACATTCATCAAACTTGTGTCGATCTCCTTAATCATCATCGGGGTGATTGGGATCAACGCAAGTAAATGAAGGGGGCAGCACTTCGGCTACGCTCAGTGACCGAAGGTGACAGGGGAGGGGGTTTGCAGATTTTATACAGCTTAGTATTGGCTGCTTTAGCTAAACATTACTTAGGTAGCGGTGAACGAATTGAATGGCGATCGAACCTTCTCCGACACCGGATGCCACCCGTTTAATTGAGCCGTAGCGGACATCTCCGGCTGCGAAGATTCCGGGAATGTTGGTTTCTAATAAGAAAGGAGAGCGTTCTAAAGACCAACCACGAGGAGATTTGCCATTATGCGCTAAGTCTGGCCCTGTGATGATAAACCCCTGAGCATCGCGTTGAATAACGCCATCGAGCCAATCAGTTTTGGGGCTAGCACCGATGAAAATAAATAGCGATCGCGCTGGCACAGTTTCGGTTTGTCCAGTTTTAGCATGGGCGATCGCAATTGCTTCTAAGTGTTCCTCTCCCTTCACTTCCACGACGCTGCAACCCGTGCAAACTTTGATATTTTCAGTTGCGGCAATTTGGTCAATCAAATATTGAGACATACTTGATGCTAGTGACTCACCCCGCACTAACATGATCACTTTGCTGGCATACTTAGCAAAATGCATTGCTGCTTGTCCAGCAGAGTTTGCCCCGCCTACCAAGTAAACCTCTTCGTTGGCGCAGGCGATCGCCTCAGTCATGGCAGCACCGTAATAAATTCCTGCTCCTGTGAGCTTCTCTGCTCCTGGAACTTTTAGCCAACGGTAGGAAACGCCGGTTGCAACTAAAAGTGCATGACAACTAATCTCGCTACCATCTGCCAATTGCAGAATCCGATAAGGATCTTCCAGTCGAACCCCAGTTACTACTTGAGGAGTAAGAATTTCTACCCCAAATCGCCGCGCCTGAGTAACTCCCCGCCTTGCTAAATCACTACCACTCAAGCCAACAGGAAACCCCAAATAGTTCTCAATTCGCGAACTCGTACCTGCTTGGCCTCCTGGCGCTTCCCGCTCAATTAAGACAGTACTCAATCCCTCAGAAGCGCCATAAACGGCGGCTGCCAGTCCCGCAGGGCCAGCACCCACGATCGCTAAGTCATAAAAGGGACGCTCTGCCTGAGTTTGCAGTCCAATTTTGGCAGCAATCTCTAAGTTAGATGGTTGAATTAACCGAGAACCATCGGGAAACAGCACCAATGGCAATTGCTGTCTGCCATCAGCTTGGGCGTATTCTACTAATTTTTCTGCATCCGGTTCCAGTTCAATATCTAACCACTTAAATGGAACCTGGTTACGTGCCAGGAAATCTTTCACCTGATGTGAAAAAGGCGACCAGCGATTACCAATGACTCGAATACCTTCAAAGGGTGGACGGAATCCAGCTAGCCAGTCATCTAGCAAATCATCTAAAACCGGATATAGTCTCTCTTCTGGTGGATTCCAAGGCTTGAGTAAGTAATAATCAAGTCTGGCACTATTAATCGATTTAATGGCAGCATCCGTATCTGCATAGGCCGTCAATAAGGCACGCTTCGCATTGGGAAAGATGCTTTTTGCTCGTTCCAAAAACTCCACGCCTCCCATTTGGGGCATACGTTGATCCACGAGAAATAGAGCAACTGATTCATTCCGCAATTTTAGTTGCTGCACCACATCCAGAGCCGCGATCCCTGAATCTGCCCGGACAATACGGAAGCGATCGCCATACTGATGACGTAAGTCTCGTGACACCGCTTGCAATACTTCTGGATCGTCATCGACGGTTAAAATTGCTGGTTTCGCCATAACTACTGTTACTTAACAATTGCAGTGTCTAGCCGTTATCTTCAAATATTCGTCGTCAAAATATCTACTGTTTAACCAGTTGCTTTAAACGAAAGTATGCCTCTTCTGGTGTCAGCGGTTCCGATTGAGTTTCATTGGGTATATAAAATACCCAGGTATCGGGAAAGTAATGCACCACAAAGCTGGGAATCAAACCTAAGCTTACTGCTTGCTTGCCGAGTTTTTCAGTTTGTTCCTCTAAACTCAGTTGGTCATGAAATGAGTGTTCAGCCATACTTTTACATCTCCCTGTACTTTATTTGACCTTGGAAGAAGGTTTAAAACCAGCATTGCACGAATCACCTAAAGGTGATTTACACCATGTTTTAGAATGAGCTTGAGAATATTTTGGTAGTAAACCTAAAATAATTTCAAATAAGCTTTCGTAGAGAATCATAAAACTATTTTGGTCATTCAGGGTAATTGAAATTGGATTGAATAACGCAACAGGGCATTGCTCGCGTTGAGGTTTTAGGAAATATCTGTTTCTCCCTATACTCGTACTCGGCACAATTATAAGTAAGTATGCGATCGCTCCAGCTTCCGTGGGTATAGTGGTGGACAGAGTACAAGGAAGCCATAAAGTAATAATGATTGCGTCACCGATGACTCGCTAACGCTTCTCTACAAGACGCACTCGCGTTCGCTATCGGTGACGCTAGCTCCCAAAGGAGTTGAAAGGACGGATAATTTATGTTGTCTCTCTGATTTGCCTGCAACTGTTGCCTTTTGGCACAAGTAACAGCAATGCAAGTCTCATATCGCACCAACTTTAGAGAGAAAAGCTCAATTTCCACAAAATCGCAATGCTTATTTAAATCCCAATGGGAACAAATCTCTCCAACAAGCTAATTGTTGGCTGTAATGATTGGGCTTCAACAAATAGCGCACTTTGCTCATCAAAAGCAGTCCAATTTTGGTGATTGGATAAAGGCTCAGAAGCAACAATAACTTGGTTTGGCTGCTTGAGTTGATCGTAAGACCAATAAAGAGTAGGTGCTTGTGTGCGATAAGCATAGCGAATTGCTGCAACTGCTTGACCATCACTGACAATTACATTGGCACTAAAGCTGGTGTCGTGTTCTGATGCCAACTTAGTCAATTTTTTAAGTGTGGCGTTTAATGCTGACAACAGAGTGCTGTTTGGAGACGACTGCCACATTTCCACTAGGAGGGCGAAGATGTGTTCAGAGTCAGTCGTACCTTTAATCAGGCGGTAAGTAGAATCAGAAAGGCTCTCGCGTATTGGTCTACAAAGAGTTTGTTGAAAGTTTGATATCTCGCCATTATGCACAAACAAAAGTTTCCCACTACGAAATGGCTGACAATTGCTAATGTCGAGGGATTCACCTGTTCCAGCTAATCGGACATAGCCTACAGTACAACTGGATTGTACATAGTTACTCAACTCTTCCAGATTCGGCTCGTTCCACAGCGGGATAGTATTTCGGTAAATAAAGGGTTTACCCACTTCGTCGTACCAGCCTACACCTACTCCGTCTCCACAAACTACTCCTGATTTTAATTCCAAAGGACTGTAACTTTGTTTGTAGAGCGAATGCTCTTGTTTATACAGCAACTCATCTAAGAGGATGGCGTTACCAAGATAGCCAATTAATCTACACATAAAAAAACGATGTTGCTGAAAGAGTAAGAAAAATCAGTCACAAGCCCCGATAGAAATCGAACCTTTTAACTGGACAATTATTGCAAATCATTACTAATTTAACAATTATTGTTTATCTTGTGTATGTTTGATCTGTGACTTTAGTCATGGTTTTGTTGTCTTGCTAAAGATATAGAACAGAAGCTAAAGTAATATTTATTCCTTATCTTTGTTTGAGCTTGATTTGTGAATTATCCGTTCGCATTCAAAGGATTTTAAATAACTATGCCAATTAAAAAACACATTAATCTTAATCAAGGATGTTTCCTTAATTCTGCAAATAAACAGATAGTTGTCAATTTAGCTAGTGAAGATATTTTAAATTTAATCGCGCAAGAATTAAAAACTCGTTACTCTCCAGAAACTCAAAAAAATCTCCTTGAGGAGAGTTCAAAATTATTACCCAATTTTGTATTTCAAGAATTATTACAACGCCAACAGCAGGTAGTAGATATTAACCCAGATAGTTTAATTGTGGTTAGCTGTCAGATAGCAGAGGCAGAAGTCGATGATTTGGGACTTGATTTAAATGTCGAAGTATATTTTGTAGTTGGAGATATAAAAGGTCAAAACCATTTTCGGGCTAATCAAATAGTCCTTTGGTCGAATATATGGGGTGATGAAGAACAGCCTTTTGATTTAGAAGATGAACTAGGTGAACAATTCTGGACAAGTTATCAAATTCAGGTGCTTTTTGATGAAAAAGAGCAGCAAACAATTGAACTGGAACTATCACAAATAGATGATTATGCCGCGAGGTTAGAATTTTCCCCATCACTAAAAAGATTTTCACCATCCATAGTTCCCTTTATGGATAATGATTTATAAAAATTCCTATCCGCACATACAGTGAATGTAAATTAATCATTTATATTCACTGAAGATTTTGTTTTGTGGAAGTTATCTTTTAAAAAGATGAAGTCTTCAATTCCTCCTACATCCTCATTGTGGTTCGATAATTGAACCCATAAACAAAATGTTTCCTGTCTGATTATCCCTGATGGCACAGAAGAAGGGGCGATCGACAATCATTCGGAACGGTTCTGGTTCTTCTCTCGCAGATGTTGTTACTATTCTCACTGAAGTAGCCGCAGCCGCTTCAGTGCCTTCTTCGTTCACTTCGACAAAAGTTTTATGCTTAACTTGGCTAATGGCAAAATTTTTACCCATGCCAGAAAAATTGGCCTTGTTGCTGAAAGCCTCCCCCATACCTAAACTTTTTAAAGCATCATTGAGTGTAATATCGTAATCTGTTTTGAAGCGGGGTAGGCGAATAAACCCTTTTTGATTGTTGAACTGAGTCATCCATTTTTCCCAGTTCTCAACATTCAAGTTTTGATAAAACGCTTTGAGGTTAGAATTCTTTTTGGGTAAGAATATATAAAAACTTATCTTACCATCTTTCCCATAAGGTAAACTAACTGCCTGAAATTTTTCACTTTCATAGTATCTATAATCACCCTCCTGTGACATCATTGGGTGTTGCTTTTGCCTGCCAGATGTGATGTAAAAAGGGTATGGAGCAGTTTCTTTCTTGTCAAACTCGTTAGTCCAATTACCTTTAAAATATATAGCATTAATCAGAAATAATACCTGATTTGGTTCAATTTTTTCAACTATTTTAGTGATTTTACCGTTAGTATTTTCTTTGACCCAGTTATTGATAATACTAGATGCGGCGGCATCTTGAAAGTTTAAATTGCTGACTTTGGCTTGATAGAAGTCCTGGGTTCTCTTGAGAAAGTCTGGCGCAAAGCTAACATCTTGATTTGCCCAAAGGGAGTTAGCAATTTTCAATTGCAATTTCGTATCCGAATTGTCTAAAAGCTGTTTTAATACCGCCGCATAAGAAGAGTTGATTTCTGGTAGATTCATCCCTTGTAATTCCAGGGTTTTTGCCATTGCTTGTTGAGTCGAGCCGCTAGCGCCGTTGTAAGTCATAGCAAGAGCGATCGCAACACTCGAAGGTGAGATAAAAATATTCTTCTCACCCCGATCGTTTTTCAGTACTTCTGAAAATAGTTTGAAGCCAAACTTATTGCTAGACTCAACGATTTTTGTATCAGTTTTGGCTGTTTTTTTTTGCAATGGAGTTTCTGGCTGAGGTAAACTAGATTGGGCAACGGCACTTTTATTACTATCGACTTGAGAACACCCTAATACACTGAATAAAACGACACTTGCAGCGGCCAGAGCATAACGTCTACCTAGACTCACACCGTAACGTCTTTGTAGGAAATTTTCTTTTGCATCACTCAATTTATGGCGATTCATTCTGCTACCTCACTTGCCAAAGATTCCCGATTTGTGCTCAGAGTTGACGCAGATACTGTGTCAATGATTAACTATTGCATTTACTCCAATAGAAAAATGGGACTGTTACAGTTTTCGTAACAGCAAATTAGTAGCTCAGAGTAATTAAACACAACTTGTGGAAGTGCTAATTCCTTATTGAGACGGCTATACAGACGAGTTATAAAAATTTTGATTTCTAAGAATTTTTATCTTTACGTATAAACGTATTGTAAGCTACGCAATCATAAAATAACCACTTCTGTGAGGTTTTTAGAGATCGAATAACGTTTCTTAGAGGCAGGAAATCTCGTTCCCATGCTCTGTATAGGAACGAGAAAAACGCTGTAATTTTACACAGATATTTGTGCTACTCTATTTCAATTAATAGGTACACTCCACCAAGCTAAACTGTAGGGTTGAGTCGCTTCATTCAGCTTTTTACGAAACTGGACGCGGATTTTGTAATTGCCAGTCGCAGTAACGGGGCAGAAAATATGTTCTACACTATCAATTTGGCTGATTGAGGAGCAAACAGCACCAGCTTCCGAATTTTGAGCATCAGCTTTTACTAAGTATAGGTCGAGATTATTTAAGCCGCGATCGCGAAAATTTTCGCCTACATCATATTGCTGGTTTTTATTTTTATCGTTGAGTTCTACCAATCGATCCCAACTCAGGGTGACAGCAACAAAACTTCCCTGCTTTAAGGGTTTTGCTAATATATAGTCAACAGATGCTCCAACATCAACTGTGCGATAATCCCAACCAATAGCAGGCACCGCAGCTGATGCTTGCCACTGACCAGCACTAAATTGCTGATAAGCGCGAAATGCGTTCAAATGACCTGCTCCCATTTGGGCATCCAAGGGAATCTTTGGATCTTTATAAGCATCAGAATCTAGCCAGTTTTGATTTTGCTTATCAATTAGCGTCCGAGTCATTCCCAACTTTAAGCCATCGCCACTATCTAAAAGTTTGTCTGCTGAATTTAGCAATACAGCTTTCATCACTTGATGACGCCGAGAATCAATGCTCCAGTGGGGTTGTTTTGTCCGCATTTGTCGGTCTGCAAGTTCCTGCAACAGAGCAACGGTAGCTGTAACTTGAGGTGTTGCAAAACTTGTACCTGTAACCTTATTCAATTTGCCATCTGGATTAAGCAAAGGAATATTATTACCAGGAGCAACTAAACTGATAGCGCGACGCCCATCAAGGTCAAATTCCCTTCCAGCTAGTCTTCCATTCACCCCTTGGTTAACACCCGCCAGATTAGCCACGTCTACTTTGTTAAAAACTCCCCCTCGGCGGGATGAAAAAGCCACGTTTATTCCGTTAAAATTATCTGTAGGAATAGGAATACCACCTTTGCCCTGGTTGCCAGCGATCGCATACAAAACATCATGAACGCGACTAGACCAGTCAACACATAAAGTTAGTAAAGCATTGCCGTTTAAAGTAGCTTCCGGTCGAGGATCGCGGCTCAGAGGTTCCCCAAAACTAAAGTTAATCGCACGGACATCGCCACCATTTTGGAGCGCTATGTGCTGTGCCGATAAGCACTCCTCTGGCTGACCCATGTTTTTAGTCGAACCCACCGCCGATGAATACAATCGCGCTCCCGGCGCAACTCCTGGCAAAGCTTTGTCTTGACTGACCATCACACCAGCAACATTGTAGGCGTGGGGGTCAACACCGCTATTAGACTTAGCTGGGCCATTGCGTAAGAAAACCGCTGCTAAAGATATGGCACGATTTTTAGACACCGCCTTATCCCACCCAAACATTCCCGGCCGACCAATTTCCACTTGACCAATAGCAATCTTGCGACCGATTAAATTATAAGGAGGTTTGTGTAGCTTCAGAGCATCAATGCCATTAGTTCCTAGTGCAGATTCTAAAGCTGAAGCAATTACCGGCGCACTCAGACAAGAAGCAGTTAATCCCCAAATTATCCAGGTTAGTTTTTTAGTCATTAGTTATTAGTCATTTGTAATTGGTCATTGGGCATTAGTTATTTGCCTTTTCTCCCTCATCCTCCTCTGCCTCCCCTGCCTCCTCTGCCTCCTCTGCCTCCTCTGCTCCCCCGGTTACTGAGCGTAGTCGAAGTATGCTCCCCTGCCTCCCCACTCCCCAAAAGACCGGGATCAAAATTATGAGTCTTGTTCAATGTTTTGTTACAATGCGTACAGACGAGGACGCTTAAAAACCCACTAGCCATGACCCAAAACCTATCTCAAAAGCCCATTGTAATTTCTCCATCTATCCTATCAGCCGATTTTAGTCGCTTGGGTGACGAAATTCGTGCCGTAGATGCAGCTGGAGCGGATTGGATTCATGTTGATGTCATGGACGGTCGTTTTGTACCTAATATTACGATAGGCCCTCTGATTGTCGAGGCGATTCGTCCGATTACAACCAAGCCTCTGGATGTCCATTTGATGATTGTGGAGCCAGAAAAGTACGTAGAAGGATTTGCTAAGGCTGGTGCTGATATTATCTCCGTACACTGCGAGCATAACGCTTCCCCACACCTACACCGCACCTTGGGGCAAATTAAAGAGCTTGGTAAAAAAGCTGGTGTTGTACTTAATCCTGGTACCCCTCTAGAACTAATTGAATATGTTCTAGATTTGTGCGATTTAGTACTAATTATGAGCGTTAACCCTGGTTTTGGTGGTCAAAGCTTTATCCCTGGTGTATTACCCAAAATCCGCAAGCTACGCCAAATGTGTGATGAACGTGGTCTTGACCCGTGGATTGAAGTGGATGGGGGACTGAAGGCAAATAATACCTGGCAAGTTTTGGAAGCGGGAGCCAATGCGATCGTTGCCGGTTCAGCTGTGTTTAATGCTAAAGATTATGCTGAGGCTATTACAGCAATTCGCAACAGCAAGAGTCCTACTCCAGAATTAGCTAAGGTTTAATTCCTTTTTGAATTAACCAATTATTAAACATGGAAGTGAAAAGGAATGTAGAGACGTAGCGGTACTACGTCTCTAGAAGGGTTCGAGATTAATTTCACCAGATATCTATTATCCACAAAAAATAAGGTGGGCAAATTGCCTACCTTATTTCTTTTTATATACAGATAAAAAACTGGAAGCTATTCAAGTTTTGAGCTTCCAGTAGTGTTATATAAATTGAAGTTTAGAAACCAAAGATAATCCCGGTTGGGAGGACTAGGATTACAATAGTCGAAAGAGAAGCGTATAAGCTACTAGTTCTATCAGCCAAGGACAACAATTTCACCGTAACTTTTCTATTTCCGTTCCTGGAATTGATGTTAAGCGTTTGCTTTATTAACTAAAGCAACACCAACCACAGGATAGAAAGTTTGATCGGCATTACTCGCACCGTCTGCAGTCAGTGAAAGCTGTGTAAAATTTGGCTTGGGGGAATCCACCTCCTCAAATTATTTTTGCTTAAACTTCCTCAGAAAAAGAACCACCAGTAGCAACGGTTGAATTATTGGTCTTGGTCTAGGAGTTATTTACTCCATGAAATGCTGACTACTTTTGTAATCAGTTTGATTTATTTCATAGTTAGAACTAATCGTTGATTTTATTTTTTAAATTAACTTGCTTGCTAAATCACCTCTATTTTGGTTGAAGTTGTAGTTGTTATTAGTTTACCAATATCATTAGTATATATTTGCCATTTTGGCAGATTTTTGCCAAATTTATAAAATTAATGACTGCGATAGTAAACCTGCCATGCTATAAATTTTAAATTAGCATCGCAGGCTTTCAGAAAATCAATCAACTTCAGAGCAGAATCTATTGATTCCAAATACTTTTTAATTGAATCCACAGGATTTCAAGGAAACGTCTTGAACATTTTCTGGTTTTAATGGCAATTTGCTTGATTGATGTTCGTTAATTTACTATGTCAATCTCTGGTTTAAACTCTCACCAAGGATTTATGCTTTTTGCTTTCTAGCTACTTCTAGATAAGCTATGTCTTTAATTTTGCTTAAGCAGCTTGATGACACATTATTCTCAGACCGAGAATCATGAACGTGTTTCAGCATTTTTAGATTTTCAGTTTGCTGTTGTTTTGTCCTATCTGCTTGAGAGTTTTCTTTGAGCAATCGATTGTAGGTGCGATATGGAATGTAATGGAGAGGATTATAACCACCAAATCGCAGCATTAAAACACATGCCCAGGAATACTTTCCAGCAAGAATTGCCTCAACTACTTTGTCAAATTGTTGAGCTTTCACTGTCTTATCTAAGTTACTACTAATACCAGCAATGTCTTGATTCATCATAGTGTTTAGTTATCCTGGATGAAGTAAACTATTTTCTTTTGTTGTGATTGTTGGTGCTTCAATTGAGGCGTACAGACTGTACTAGCCTTTTTGAAAAGGTTGAATTGCTTGTGGCAAATTATCAGCACTAGAGCGGTGTTAGATGTTTAGAAGAGATAAAAATCCATAAGTAAATAAATGTTCTTGGTTCACACGCTTATATTTCTTACTACTGTTGAATTAGGCAATTTCCGGGAAGTTTGCATATTTTTTTAGACTAACAGAAAAAATATATTTATCTTTGAGCGGTACTAGACCATTCGTATTTATACTATTTTTTGTCGTTAATGTCATCTGCTAATTTAGTATATTTATAGGTCAAATTTACTGAATCTATTCAGATACTTACTTGTGGATTGTGCAGCTTTTAGTTTTGTCCCCTTTGGCTAATTCTTGAGGGGTGATACCCCTCACCCGATATCATTTTAAAACCTTTATTATTATCGAGTCACTAGAAAATAGTACCATTAACTAGAATGTAAAACAACTCGATAAAAATATTAGTAAATCGGTAATCAAACCATTGCCAGCCATAGTATTGAACCTATTGTTAAATAAGTTCGATTAGAGAATAATACTTATTAGTCTTGTCTTTATTGGTTGGCAAAAGCTACAGCTTTAGCGTATCTAAATAAAATTGCTGTAAACCGACAGTGAATATTTTATAATGCTTGAATAGTAATCATAAAATAGCCCAGGCTTTAAATAAAAGTCCTGGTTAATAATATATATAGATAATTCTAATACTCGTTAGCGGAGTCAATAAAAATATCCGCAAATGAATACTTTTATTCAAAAGCATTAGTAGGCTAAGTTTGGACAAGATTAGAGAATTTGAGAATAGAGATAAAGCTAATTAACACAGAAGATTATGAAGTTGATTTAGCAGTAATTTCTCTAATGTCTGAATATCTAACAGATTTAAAAAATTGAGATTACAAATGTAGTAGCAATTAGGCTAAATAGTGGTACATCAAAAATAAATATGCGATCGCCTTTATCTCTCCAGACAACTACACAATGAATTACTTGACAACGAGCTATCCAAGGGTTATAGTATTAGTCCACCTTAATTAAAACTAGTCCTCACTGATAACGCTTCACATCCTGCAAGTTTGGACTGCTTCTAATAAAGGCTGGTGAAATGCACCTGTAAAATAAATTTAGTGGCGTTAAGTTACGCAAGCTGTAGGGGTTTAAGCGTATGTACCAGTGTTGGCTAATCATTGCCAAACACGAAGCGCTATAATCTGATGAACTTTGCTGTTGAGTAAAGTAATAGGCACGTCATAACCTAGCTTTTGATTGTGAACGTAATCTAGGGACTATCAGCAATATTTATAGCTAAAGCTAGTAATATTTGCATTTATTTGAAACATTAGTCTTAAATTCTCAATGCTTCAACTCTTACCATTACTGAAATTTTCCTTCGTTTCCGGAAATACTCGGAAAATAAAATCGCAAATCTAGATTTTGCTTTTCCAGATGAAGGCAGGTTAAATTGGGAGCAATGCGATTTTGTTAGACGACTCAAAAAAAGTGCGATCGCTAAAAATCAAATCTAAGTGGTAAGTGATTTTATTTACATAAAATATATTATTTTACACAAGGATTTATCTTTTTGAGATATTTCAAAAAGACTACTAGCAAGTCATTTGACAATTATTTCCAACTACAATCAGTATTTTATACTTAGTATTAATTACAGCAGTTAATACCTGAAAATGAGAAGTAAAGTATAAAACTTATCAAACAGTTTGAGGTTTAATAAAGGAGTTAAAGATAGAGCCACAAAAAATATCCCAACTTCCAGCTATCCATTGACAACGCAGATGCAACATAATTTCTGCATTTTTTTGCAACCAAAATTTACTGTTACCCTTGATTCTTAAATTGACAACTTGGCGGATTAAACTCTCAATTGCACCACTACCAATAGGTAATTTTTTCTGTATTGCTTTATCGTAATTTAAACGTCCTTTCCGATAAGCATCTAAAAGATAATTACGCTTGCCTACCATAATCTTACACCGTTCTCCAGTAGCTAGAGCAATCAACTCATCCATCTGGCTGATTAAAGATTTAGCATTACCTTTTTTTAAACTCTTTCTAGCTTTTATAAACCATTGTTTAGACTGTAATTCTTCATTAAAAGCTGCGTCTGCAAATACTTTTAAATTTTCAGTAACATGATAAAAATCGAAGAGTTGATAAGTTTCAGGTGGGCATCCTAATCGTGTCAAAAGTGGGGGAATATGTATCCAGATCCACTCCGCGCCGTCCCCAATTAATAAGACTTGGTTTGCCTGACTAATTCCTAAATCAACTAAATGCACTTCTAAAATCTGTAAAAGCGCCTTGTATCCATCATAAGTACCATCATTAGTAATAGGAATTTCCGAGTTCTTCACTTTTTTACCTTGCCCGTCAACAACATAAATTGTTAACAATTTTGGCTCAATCCATTGACCAATAAATCCATGTCGCTTTGTTTTGGAATTTTTTCTTCCCTTTTTATTAATTCGGACTCTACTCCGACCGCCATCTACAGCGATGACAACTCGCTGGTCTTTGAGAAGATTACCTTCAGGTAAATTTCCCAGTTGCCGATTTAATATTTTAGATTGACGTAAATTGATGCCAATTTGACCAAATTTATATGTTAGTCTTTCTATTCGTTTGAAACTAATATTAATTCCCCAATCAATTAGGATTGTACATGCAGCTTCAAAGGAACCAGCAATTGCACCATATTGGGCAATAGTTGACCAGGCTAATGGTGTTAAGCCTTCTGACATACCCAACCATTTTAAAAATGGACAGAAGCCTTGGCTCTCGGATTTATTTTTATCATTTTTTTCAGTGATTGTTACTACATAAGGTAAAATTAAAGTCACTAGAACATTTCCAACTGTTAATATTTGTCTTTTTCTGAAACCATGCCTTTGCGTTTGGGGATGCCACCAGCCTTGAGTTTGAGTTATTGCTGTATCGAGAGCTTCTTGAGATTGGGAAAGATTATATAAAAACAAGGCGATAGATTGACCAGCTAAAATCAGGGCTGCATCTCTAATTTTTTGTTCTCTTTCTTTGACAATTCGCCCATCCCATTCTCGAACATTAGTTAATTCTAAAAGTTTCGTAATCTCAACTTTAAAATCTTCTAAGGATTTGGTTAAATCTAAAGTTGCATATATATCTTTTTTCATCAAGGTAGGCGTTTCCTATCTCAAAACTATTGCTAAAAGGGAATTCTACCTTTTTTTGTACCCACAAAAAATAGCACTCCAAACTGATGTTACAGACGCTCTTCATTATTCGGATATTGTAAGTATTAATACTAACTATTATGTAGCCAATATCTTTTTGTACTGAAGAAGTTTATTAGCGATCGCACTTTTTTTGGGTCGTCTAACAAAATCGCATTGCTCCCGGTTAAATTTGGTAGGGACGCAATAATGCTCGGTTAAAGGGAAAAAGGTAAGGGGAAAAGGATTGGAAGGCTCGATATCTAAGGTTTTTTCCCCTTTAACATAAGTCCCTTTCCCCCAAAACCAGACAAGTATTGGGTAGGGACGCACATCTGTCATAGGTGTCAACTTAAGGTAGAAGTTAGTTAAGAGTAAGGGTTCTATGCCCTCATCCCCTAACTCCTTCTCCCATATTGGGAGAAGGGGAACTGGAGAATTTGCTTCCTTTTGCTGATTTTGGGAGAGGGACTGGGGGCAAAACTTATACAGTCAGAAAATTTCAGCTTAAGTTGACACCCATGACATCTACGTGTGTTGTATCAGAACGAGAACGGCTTTGATAGTCAATCAATTAATAACTAAGTAAATCCCCCAAATCGCCATTGGTCGCAGGTAAGTGCTAGCGCGGAAAGTACCAGTTGCGGTGATAGCTTCTGGCGTGCGAAATTGCAGACCATTTTCATAAATTTGCTGCACCACAGCTTGCGTCAACCTCAACGCTTCATCTTTCATTCCCATCTGCACGAGAAAAGCCGCCAGCCCAAAGTTTATCCCCGTCCAAACTTCTAGGGGGTGAGTAGCTTGGGGATTTTCTGGTGAACCATCACGACGAACACCATTAGCAGCACCAAATTCACCATTACAGAATTTCAAAAAGCAAGCTTCATAAACTGTTTTCAGGGCAGAGAGGGCGCGATCGCTCGGTACAATATCAGGTAAGTCCAGCAGACGAGCGTAGAATTGTCCGCACAATTGATCTGCCATTACCACATCGGAACCACTTTTACTATCCAGTCGGTAATATTCCCCATTCCAGAGTTTTTCTTGGTAAATAGGAAGAGATTGTTGTAACCAAGTTTCATAAGTGGATTTTTGCGCTGCCAACTCTGTTGTGTCACCTGTCTGGTAAGTTAATAAAATATCGCTAATTGCGATCGCAGCTTCTAACGCCGCCAACCACAACCCACCACAATAGGCGCTGACACCTTGTAATCGCCAATCATCAAAAGTTTGATCGGGGGCGCCAGAATTTTCAGGAATCCCATCGCCATCGAGGTCAAAAGTTTTCAGGTAGTCGAGGGTTTGAACGATCGCATTCCAGCAATCTGCTAAGAATTCTACATCATCAGCACCCGTGAGTAAAAAATCACGGTATACTTGCAAAACGAAATCACTACCTAAATCTTTCCATAAATTACAGTCTTGATAGCTGGTGTAGTTGGTTTTCTGCCAGACGTGTTCGTTGGGTGCGCCTAAATCGTGGGGTGTTGCACCTGCAACTTTGCGAACTGCAATCGGGCCTTCGGCCTTAATTGTCATGTAATAGCCAATGATTCGGGGAGTATCATCACCTTGAGGAATCGCCCGTGCAAATGCCCGAATCACCGACTTTTCTAATTCTGGAAATAGCATCAGCAGGGCAAAAGAGCCATACAACCGTACATCAAGACTTTCATACCAACGGTAATCTAAGCACTCTAGCACCGCAAACTGACCGATGGGGTCAAGTTCTGATGCAGCACTCCAAAGAGTACCGCCGCTAGTGAGGTCATAAAGCTCATTAAATAGAGCCATTTTAAACCAGTTGGGTAAATCTTCTCGGTCGAGAATGGGTTTTTGCCAACTTTGAATTTGCGATCGCCAGTTTTGGTATTCTTGTAATGCAGTAGATGCGATCGCCCAAGCGTTGTTTCCATTTTTACTAAAAAAATCTGTATATCTGCGGTAATAGTTAACTCCAGCCGCAAATTCTGTAATCGGCAAATCCCAAGCGACGACAAAGGGGATTTCGAGAGTTTCGCCTGGTTGGAGAGTGAAACGGATTGCGATTGCAGCCCCGATTTGTGTATTCTCTGTTGCTGGAGTAGTATCAACATAATTGGGCAAAGAGCCATCTTGGGTAAAGCTTTCCCATACCTCATCACCTGTTCCTTCAGGATTCCAGCGGCTATGATGAAATACTTCCACCTGCGGATGTTTCAGCGTCGCAATACACCAAGTTCCGTCACCTTCTTGCAAAGCATCACTACCAACCCGACTTAAAACACAGCCAAACTGTTGTGTATTTTCAACTATCTGGTTGTAGTTTCCTTGACTTTCGCCCCAACGTGGTTGGTATTCGTAAACCGGACTCCCATCATCGCGCACGCGCACTTCGGGAGATTTGAGAGCGTTTGTAAACCAGCCCACCATATTTTGCCAGGTGAGCATAATGCTGAGAGTAATCGGTGCATCTGTCGGGTTGTGGGCATTCCAGAGGAATATTGCCACAGGGTAGCTAGTTTCTTGGTAATTACCTGCCCAGACCGGGGAAAATTGCTCACAAGTCAACTGTGCTTGAAGCACATTTTTATACACAAACCAGCTACGTGGATATAGCGCGTGATAATCGCCCGTTCCCTCTGTGTCGGGAGATGTCGGATACCATTGCCAAGCTTTGAGAGTGCCATCATCGGGCGCTTGGGTAGACAAAGCGTAGGTTTGGGAAGATGTGCTATTGGATTCAAACACACTGAATTGACAAGCGGGAACGTTTTTGAAGGTATGCTCACCGCCGTCGATGTGCCACAAGTTAAAGTCTCCCCGTGAAGAACGACCGATGCAACCTGCACCAAAGCCGCCTAAAGGCATACCATGCCAAGGGCCATCATCAATATTACTTGCATAGCGGACTGTATAAGGTTTATCCCAACCTAAGCCGATGGGACGGCTCCAAGTGCAAGAAGGAATTTTTAGAGAGAGTTGATTTGTCATCGCCTAATGTTACAGCGTGCAGTTACGTGAATGAAGACTAGCGCGATGTGAGATTTTTCTCAAGGTAGTGGCACGGTAATGCCCATTGGTATCCAATACTTCTCCCTTTGCGCATTTTTTATTCTGAATCGGGTTTTGGGAAAAGGTTAAGGGGTAAGGGTTAAAGGTTTTGTCTTTTCCTTTTCCCTTTAACCGAGAAGTATTGCATTGGTGTCAACTTAAGCTGAAATTTTCTAACTGGTCGTAGCTTGCCCTTAGACATTGCTGCCGTAATTACTACTGAACTATAAGGTATAGAGCTTATCCCAGTCACTAAGACTTTAACATTGTGCTTTTACTGCGTGTTACTCAACTGCTACTTGAACTTTAAATCTAGAGTTTTTAACTCTAGTGGGTAAATAACTCGTTAATTTGGGTATTTTAAAGCACAGAGGTAATTTTCTCAATAGTTTTAATAAAACAAGATGACACAATACGCCCTTGTCGTTGAAATTGCTCAAAATGGCAACAGTTTTGGCAGCCTGACTAAACCTATTGATGATGCAGAGGCTTTAACTAGCACAGAAAAATTTTTGCTGGTGGTAGATGAGTTTGGGGAAGTATTTACAGTTTGTATAGATAAAGAAGAACGGCAGAGATTTATTGAACTACTGACTGGGGTAGTAGAAATTCATGATTCGCGGTTAGCAGTTGTAATTACTATGCGGGGTGATTTTCTTGAATCCTGTTTAGATAATCCTTCTCTGACTCACCTGATTCAAACCCCAGTAGTTGTTATACCGCCTTTAACTGGAGTTGATTTCAAGGAGACAATCGCCAAACCTACCCAGCTTCAGGTTCATGGTGTTGAAGAAGCAGGAGCATTAAAAATTCTCCAAAATCTTCAACAAGAACCAGGGAATTTGCCATTGTTAGAGTTTGCCTTAACTAAATTCTGGGAGAAACGCGAGCAAAAGAAACATCAACTTACCCAAGAAGAGTATGAGAAGTTGGGAGGATTAACTGCGGTGTTAAATCTCCATGCGGAAAATGTTTATCACTATCAAGATTATGAGAAAGAATACCCAATTCAAGAACGCAGTCAGCAAGAAAAGGAATGGATGAAGCAGATTTTTCTACGGTTAGTGCGACTAGGAGAGGGAGAAAAGGATGCCCGACAGCGCCAACCAAAAGCCACATTATTAAATATTGCAGGTAATGATGCCAATCAACAGCAACAACTTAGTGAGTTGCTAGATGGTGAAGCAGGATTGGTTAAGGGACGCTTATTAGTTTCTGAGAAAGATGAAAAAGGAGAAGTCTGGATTGATTTAGCCCATGAAGCTTTAATTGAAAGTTGGCAGCAGTTTGCCCTATGGCGACAACAAGACCGAGACTTGCGACCGTTGAGCGAGACATTAGAAAATACCCGACGGGAATGGTTGAATGAAAGGCCGGATGACAAATATTTAATCCAAAAGGGATTGCTGGCCCAAGTGAGAGATAGCTGGCAACAATTGCAGCCCGATTTGCAATCACCCCAACAAGATGAGGATTTTTACCAGCACAGCGATGCCGACGACAAAGACCGGATTGCCGAGATGGAAAGGGCGCTTACTGAATCCCAGTTACGAGAAAAAGCGGCTAGAGTAGACGATTTATTGCCCTTACAACCCCTAGATAGTCTAGTTTTGGCAATTCAAGCTATGGGGGAGAATCAAGAAAAGCTACCCCAGCAGATTCTTGCATCAGTTCAGAACAGTTTGAATCGGGTGGTGAATAAAGCAAGAGTCTCGATTCCCTTCTGTGGTCATGAAGGTAATGTCTCTTCTGTCGCTATCAGCGCCGATGGGCAGACGATTGTTAGTAGTGGTACTGACGGCACTGTACGGTTGTGGAACCTGCAAGGTCTTCTCTTAGCTGAACCTTTGCGTGGACATGAAGGTAATGTCAATTCTGTTGCTATCAGTGCTGATGGGCAGACGATTGTCAGTGGCGGTGCCGATGGCACTGTGCGGTTGTGGAACTACCAAGGTTTTCCCTTAGTTGAACCTTTGCGCGGTCATCAGGGTAATGTCAATTCTGTCGCCATCAGTGCTGATGGGCAGACGATTGTCAGTGGCGGTGCTGACGGCACTGTGCGGTTGTGGAACCGCCAAGGTCTTCCCTTAGTTGAACCTTTGCGTGGTCATCAGGGTAATGTCAATTCTGTCGCCATCAGTGCCGATGGGCAGACGATTGTCAGTGGCGGTGCCGACGGTATGGTGCGGTTGTGTAACCGCCAAGGTCTTCCCTTAGCTAAACCATTGCGTGGGGATAAAAATGATGTCTCTTCTGTCGCTATCAGTGCCGATGGGCAGACGATTGCCAGTGGTGGTGCCGATGGTATGGTGCGGTTGTGGAATTACCAAGGTCTTCTCTTGGCTGAACCTTTGTATGGTCATGAGGGGAATATCAGGTCTGTAGCCATCAGCGCCAATGGACAAAACATTGTCAGTGGCGGTGCTGATGGTACGGTGCGGTTGTGGAATCGCCAAGGTCTTTCCTTAGCTGAACCTTTGCGTGGTCATGAGGGTAATCTGAGGTCTGTCGCCATCAGCACCGATGGGCAGACGATTGTCAGTGGCAGTGATGGCGGCACTGTGCGGTTGTGGAATCGCCAAGGTCTTGCCTTAGCTGAACCTTTGCGTGGTCATGAAGGCAATGTTAGGTCTGTTGCTATCAGCACTCACGATCAGACAATTGTTAGTGGTAGTACTGACGGCACGGTGCGGTTTTGGAACCACCAAGGTCTTCCCTCAGCGAAACCTTTGCGCGGTCATAAGGGTTGGGTTTATTCTGTCGCCATCAGTGCTGATGGTCAGACGATTGTCAGTGGCCGTACTGACGGCATGGTGCGGTTGTGGAACCACCAAGGTCTTCCCTTAACTGAACCTTTGCGCGGTCATGAGGGTTGGGTCTATTCTGTCGCTATCAGTACCGATGGGCAAACGATTGTCAGCGGTGGTAGTGACGGTACTGTAAGATTGTGGAATCTGCAAGGTCTTGCCTTAGCTGAACCTTTGCGCGGTCATGAGGGTTATGTCAATTCTGTCGCCATCAGTGCCGATGGGCAGACGATTGTTAGTGGCGGTGATGACGGCACGGTAAGGTTGTGGAATCGCCAAGGTCTTCCCTTAACTGAACCTTTGCGCGGTCATCAGGGTTTTGTCAATTCTGTTGCCATTAGCGCTGATGGGCAGACGATTGTTAGTGGTGGTACTGATGGCGCTGTGCGGTTGTGGAATTTGCAAGGTCTTGCCTTAGCTGAACCTTTGCGCGGTCATAAAGGTTGGGTTTATTCTGTCGCCATTAGCGGCGATGGGCAAACGATTGTTAGTGGCGGTGATGACGGCACTGTGCGGTTGTGGAACCTGCAAGGTCTTCCCTTGGCTGAACCTTTACGCGGTCATGAGGGTTGGGTTTATTCTGTGGCTATTAGCGCCGATGGGCAGACGATTGTTAGCGGCGGTGAAGATAGTACTGTACGGTTGTGGCGCGGTGACTGGCGTGCATGGTTGCAAGTTTGTTGTGACAGGTTACGTTA
The DNA here is from genome assembly GCF_036917375.1 of Nostoc sp. Lineage (GTDB taxonomy): Bacteria > Cyanobacteriota > Cyanobacteriia > Cyanobacteriales > Nostocaceae > Nostoc. The sequence goes on along the minus strand of NZ_JBALDN010000007.1, from coordinate 26,091 downwards.
CCATCCCGTCTTCACTAATCCGCAAACAGAGGAAGCAAAAGCCGCCTGCGAAACCTGCCAAAAATATGTATGGAGTAAAGTCAGCAGTTAAAAACACGGCATTGCTGTGCCTCTCAGAAGGTTTGTATTAAACTCAATTGCAAACGGCTATCAGGGCAGTAGCAATACATCTTTGGATAAAGACGCGATGAATCGCGTCTCTACAAATGGTCTATTTGTCGCATTCCTTTTTCAAATTAGTATAAATTATGGTGAGCTAAAGCCTTAGGCGTAACCCGCACTTTGACAAAGCTCACCTTTTGTCTTTGGAATTTTTATTGGTGTTATTGAAATTTAACTGGTATATGTGGGCACTCTAAGATTAAGCAACATACTGGAGACTAGTTTCTATGTCCACAACCTCAATTAGTGCAACCCTAGCGCAATCAGATAGAGATGCTGTGTTACAAGCGATCGCTACAATTAAAGAGAAACTACCATTTTTGATTGATTTAAGTAACGAGGAGCGGAAAGCTTTACCCAAGATGGGAGATAAAAGCCGCGCCTTTGTTAGCAAAGCATTGGAGGTAGCGACACAGAACCCAGAGTTTTTGCCGCGATCGTTTGACCTTAATGAGATGCGAAAAGACGTACAATTATTTGAAGCTTTGTATCCAGTATTGCTGTCTTTGTCACAATTACAAGAATTGCTGGATGATACATCTATAGCAGTGGGTAGTGAAGCTTATGCAGCCGCGTTGCAGGTGTATAACTATGCCAAAGCTAGTGGACAAGGCGCGGGTTTAGATGGAGTAGTTGAGGAAATGGGGCAAAGGTTCGCCCGTAAATCTCGGAAATCCAAGCCTCAAGCCGCAGCGTTGTAGAAAATAGCTCGGCAATTGCACTTCTAAGCTGCAATGTTGAGGCTCAGAACTCGGATGTTGGAGTAAATTGCTCGGCGTTCCGAGTTCTGAACTCGAAGTTTTAACCTCAGAACATGGAAGTTTGAGATAAGAACACGAAATTTGAAGCTATGAACAGCAACGTCCGAGATCCAAAGGTGAATGATGGTAAGTGGAGGGCAATTGCTCTCCCTTTTAACTCGGAACTTCGTGCTTTGAACAGCAACATCCGAGATTCAAGGCTGAATTATGGTAAGTGAAAGGTGTAGGCGTAACCCGCAGGAAACACCGCTTTCATAATTCATAGCAGAGTTGAAGGTATAAAGCTTATCCTTGGCAAAGCAAAACCTTAAGTGCTGGAATTTTGCTTATTTTCAGGAAACTTACACTTCACCTCAATTTCAAAATTACTCTCCGCCGAACCTTCAGTCACGAAGGGGATACCAGTTTTCCCGCCTATCTTTAAGCCAAACTTCAGAGTCACCTCTTCGACTTCAGCAGCACCTAAATTTTTAAAAGCGCCAATGGCATATTTCGTATAAGCTCGAATTTGATGGTGAACTTCCTCAATCTTGACAAATGCCTCTTCCCGAAAGCCGTAGGATTCTTTCTCCTCATCAACCTCCGGTGTGACAACTTCTGGTATATTTGGCGTTTCCTTTGACTCGAACAGAATTGTATAGATTTCCCCGTCTTCTTCAAAGACTAAACGTTCTATGTTCGACATCAAGCCCTCAGAGTTTAGGTGTATTTAAGTTATCTTATTCTGTAACAGACAATTTAAATACGTATAGATGGCTCGTTACGCCCTTGTTGTTGGCATTACAGATTATACAAATCAGCTTTCCAATCTCACAAAACCAGCTACGGATGCCGAAGCACTCGCGCAGGTACTAAAAACGCATGGTGATTTTGAAGATATCGTTGTTCTCAAAGGGAAAGTTAGTACAACTAAGTTGGCTGAAGCTTTAAAAACACTTTTGCAACAACAAGCAGTTAAAAACGAAGCCCTAATTTACTTTACAGGGCATGGCATCACCGTCTTTGACAGCTTAGGAACACAACAAGCGTATCTAGCAACTTCTGACTTGACAATTGTCACTCAAGGCAAGCAAATTATTGAACAAACAGGCGGGATTAGTCTTTTAAGCCTCAACAATTTAATTAGAGACTCTGACTTGAGTAGTCTAGTAGTGCTGTTAGATTGCTGTCATAGCGGTGAATTTTTAGAACGCAATCTCATCGAGAAAACTTTGACTGCCTTTATTTCACAGCGCGATTACTACTTTATTGCTGCTTGCAGAGGTTTTCAACAAGCTTATGCCAAAAAAAGCGAACAACACAGTATTTTTACAACAGCTTTGCTGGCTGGTTTGTCACCAGAGAACACTAACGATCGCGGACAGGTGACAGGCGATCGCCTCTTCGATATACTTGCTACAGAACTCAAAGGTAGTGGACAAGAACCAATCCGCATGGGTTGGGGGCGTTCCATTACTCTAATTAACCACAACATTCAAACACAAGCTCAAACCTTTGAGGTAAAGGAAGAATGTCCTTACCAAGGTTTAAAAGCCTTTGAAGCGGAACAAAAACAGTTTTTCTTTGGGCGCAAGCAGGTTGTAAGGAAGATTCTGGGAAAACTGTCACAAAAGCCCTTTGTCCCGATTATTGGCGCTTCCGGGAGTGGTAAATCTTCTGTGGTTCAGGCGGGTTTAATTCCAGAATTAGATGATAGAGTCTGGCAAATTTTACCGCCAATCAAACCAGGATTTCACCCTTTGCAGGAATTAAGAGCAGTTCTAAAAGTATTTTTTCCAGGGGCGAAAAAAGAAAGATTGCTTTGGCAGTTGATTACTAATGAACCGAATCCTTTACCTGTAATTCTGAAGCATCTCACAGGTGCAGACAAATTTTTATTGGTAGTAGACCAGTTTGAGGAATTATTTACTGTCTCTGTTGCTGAACAAAAGCAGAGATTTATTGAATTGCTGACTCAGGTAGTAGAGATGACCGATTCGCGGTTGAAAGTTGTGATTACCATACGATCGGATTTTCTCGAACCATGTTCAGATTATCCGTCTTTAAATAAATTGATTGAAAATCAGCTTGTTTTGATGCCGCGTATAACTGGAGTTGATTTAAAAGAGACAATAACCGAACCAGCTAAACTTCAAGGTCATAGTGTTGAAGAAGGACTATTACTGAAAATTTTAGAAGATGTTGGTAAAGAACCGGGATATTTGCCGTTAATGGAGTTTGCTTTAACTAGACTCTGGGAAAAACGCGACCAACAAAAGCATCAACTCACCTTAGAACAGTATGAAAACTTCCAAGGATTGACAGGGGCGCTAAATTTTCATGCAGAAAATGTTTATCTTTACGAAGATTATCAGCAGGATTGCCCGACTCAAGAACGAAATGAACAGGAGAAGGACTGGATTGAGCAAATTTTCTTGCGATTAGTGCGAACGGGAGAAGAAGAAAAGGATACACGACAGCGCCAACCAAAAACTGAACTGTTAACCATTGCTGGTAATGACCAAGAACAGCAGCAAGCATTAAGCGAATTGCTAGATGAAGGATTGGTGAAAGGACGTTTGCTGGTAGCTGGGAAAGATGAACAAGGAAAAGCGTGGATTGATTTAGCCCATGAAGCCTTAATTGAAGGTTGGCAGAGGTTTGCCCAATGGCGACAACAAGACCGAGATTTGCGACGGTTGAGTGAGAGGTTAGGAGATGCTTTACGCGAGTGGGTGAACAGAGGCGAGAATATACAATACTTAATGCAGGGAGGATTGCTGGCAGAGGTGCGCGAAAATTGGGAAAAGCTAGAGTTTTTATCATCACCTCAAGCAAAGAATTTTTATCAATGCAGTGATGCTTATGAACAGCATCAGATTGCCACATTAGAAAAAGCCCTCACTGAAACACGATTACGAGAGAAAGTTACGGGGGTAGAGAATTTATTGCCTTTCCAACCCCTAGATAGTCTAGTTTTGGCAATTCAAGCTATGGGTGAGAATCTGGATAAACTACCTCAGCAGATTCTTGCACCAGTTCAGAACAGCTTGAATAAAGTGACAAATAAAGCAATAGTCTCCATTCCCTTTCATGGTCATGAGTATTATGTCAGGTCTGTCGCCATTAGTAGCAATGGGCAGACGATTGTCAGTGGCGGTCGTGACGGCACAGTGCGGTTGTGGAACCGCCAAGGTCAGTCTTTAGCTGAACCTTTGCTTGGTCATATAGGTGATGTCAGTTCTGTGGCCATCAGCAGCGATGGGCAGACGATTGTCAGTGGCGGTAGTGACGGTACAGTAAGGTTGTGGAACCTGCAAGGTCTTCCCTTAGCTGAACCTTTGCATGGTCATAGCAATGTTGTCACTTCTGTGGCCATAAGTGACGATGGGCAGACGATTGTCAGTGGTGGTGAAGACAGGACAGTACGATTGTGGAACCGCCAAGGTCAGTCCTTACCTGAACCATTGTGTGGTCATGAACGTGTTGTCACTTCTGTAGCCATCAGCGGCGATGGGCAGACGATTGTCAGTGGCGGTCGTGACGGCACAGTACGGTTGTGGAACCACCAAGGTCAGTCCTTACCTGAACCATTAGGCGATCATGAACGTGTTGTCTATTCTGTCGCCATTAGTAGCAATGGGCAGACAATTGTCAGTGGCGGTCGTGACGGTACAGTGCGGTTGTGGAACCGCCAAGGTCAGTCCTTAGCTGAACCATTGCGTGGTCATAGCAATTTTGTCACTTCTGTAGCCATCAGCGGCGATGGGCAGACAATTGTCAGTGGCGGTCGTGACGGCACAGTGAGATTGTGGAACCGCCAAGGTCTTCCCTTAGCTGAACCTTTGCGTGGTCATGAAGATGATGTCAGTTCTGTAGCCATCAGCAGCGATGGGCAGACGATTGTCAGTGGTGGTCGTGACGGTATAGTGCAGTTGTGGAACCTGCAAGGTCTTCCCTTAGCCGAATCATTCCGTAATCATGAGGGTTGGGTTACTTCTGTGACCATCAGCAGCGATGGGCAGACGATTATCAGTGGCGGTCGTGACGGCACAGTGCGGTTGCGGAACCGCCAAGGTCTTCCCTTAGCTGAACCTTTGCGCGATCATCAGGGTATTGTCAATTCTGTGGCCATTAGCAGCGATGGGCAGACGATTGTCAGTGGCGGGCGTGACGGCACAGTGCAGTTATGGAATTTGCAAGGTCAGTCCTTAGCTGAACCTTTGCGTGGTCATGAAGGTTCTATCCATTCTGTCGCTATCAGCGGCAACGGGCAGACGATTGTCAGTGGCGGTCGTGACGGCACAGTGAGGTTGTGGAACCGCAAAGGTCAGTCCTTAGTTGAACCTTTGCGTGGTCATGAAGGTTCTATTCATTCTGTGGAAATCAGCGGCGATGGGCAGACGATTGTCAGTGGCGGTAGTGACAACACAGTGCGGTTGTGGAACCTGCAAGGTCTTCCCTTAGCTGAACCTTTGCGTGGTCATGAACGTTATGTCTATTCTGTCGCTATCAGCAGCGATGGGCAGACAATTGTCAGTGGTGGTAGTGACAGCACAGTGAGGTTGTGGAACCTGCAAGGTCAGTCCTTAGCTGAACCTTTGCGTGGTCATGAACGTTATGTCTATTCTGTCGCCATCAGCGGCGATGGGCAGACGATTGTCAGTGTTGGTAAAGACAGCACAGTGAGATTGTGGAACCTGCAAGGTCAGTCCTTAGCTGAACCTTTGCGTGGTCATGAAGGTTCTGTCTATTCTGTCGCCATCAGCGGCGATGGGCAGACGATTGTCAGTGGTGGTAAAGACGGCACGGTGCGGTTGTGGCGGGGTGGTTGGCGTGGATGGTTGCAAGTCTGTTGTGACAGGTTGCGTTACCATCCCATCTTCACCAATCCGCAAACCGAGGAAGCAAAAGCTGCTTGCGAAGTCTGCCAAAAATATGTTTGGAGTAAAGTCAGCGGGTAAAAACACGGCATTGCCGTGCCTCTAAGAAGGTCTGTACTCGATTCAATTGCAAACGGCTATCAAAGCAGTAAGTGTCGGTTTGCGCTGGCAGGAACTTTCTGCTTACCTGCACCTACGAATACACGAACACGCCCTCACCTTCCTAGATTTGCAATATATCTATGCATTGGTACGCGGGGTAAAGATGACTGGGCGGCAGAGATATTAGAGAGTATGCAAACTTATCGAGAAAACGTCTTATATCATATCTGGTTAATTAGTTATAATGCTTTTTTAGGCAGTATTCAGGATTTTTATTCATACTTGTTATTTCTAACGGTACAAGACAAAAAACTAAAAATAGTGCAATTTAAAAGTAGTGTAAATATGGTCAATTATGGACGCTGCCAAACGCCTTGCTACTCTAAATCGCATCCGCAAACTCAGCCGTCTGATGGATACATCAATACGTATCCCTTTGACAGGTTTTCGCATTGGCATAGACCCAATCATTGGTCTAGTTCCAGGTGCTGGTGATTTAATCAGTACAGCGTTTTCAGCTTACATTATATTTTTAGCTACTCGGTTTGGCATCCCGCGTCAAGACTTAGCCAAAATGATTTTTAATGTAGGTTTGGAAACAGTCGTTGGTACTGTGCCTTTAGTGGGTGATTTGTTTGATGCTTTCTATAAGTCCAACATTCGGAATTTGGCAATTTTGGAGCAACATTTGACAGTAGTTGAACCAGACCTAAAAAAAGTGTCTGATGAACTTTCCTCTCAAAAATTCAGCAAAATTTAAGTAGGAAAAGAACGTAGTTTACGGCCGCAGGCATTGCCATTGCACATTTACTATGTATTTTCTAGTACATTAATAGCCAGTTGTAGAGAAGCGATGACCGAGCGCTGTGGGTGGTCTGTTGAGTTCGTCTACAGCGTTGGGTCAACAACTGGCGATTTGCGTCTGTTCTGTTGATATCTCATTTAAACGGCAATTCAGAGATAAGTTATGCCAAATTGCCAGAACCTTTGAACGTGGTATCGTCACTTCAACTTTTTCTTAAAAGAGAAATGGAAAGAATTGATGGGCGAACCTATCGGTTAAATTAAGCCTTGGTGTAATTGAAAATATTGTAGAGTATAGAATTGTCCTAAGTATTGCCCTACGCAACTCCCCCTATGACTACCGCACCCTTAAGCTGGGAAGAACTAGAAACCCTCACGGACTATCAAATAGATACCGTTAATGGTCTCACCAATGCTAGAGCCAGGTTGCGCTTGTTTGGTCAGCCGGAATCTGATGTGCGGGTAACGCTGTACCGCGATAACCACGCTTGGTGTCCTTACTGTCAAAAAGTTTGGTTATGGCTAGAGGAAAAACAGATCCCCTACCGCATCGAAAAAGTGACAATGTTCTGCTATGGGGAGAAAGAAAGTTGGTACAAACGTAAGGTACCATCAGGAATGCTCCCCGCGATCGAACTAGATGGACGGATTATTAAGGAAAGCGATGACATTTTGATCGCTTTGGAAAAGGTATTTGCTCCATTGAACCAAGGGATGGAAGACCGCACGGTGCTTCCTCTACGTCAATTAGAACGACTTTTATTTAGAGCCTGGTGCGTTTGGCTGTGTTCTAAAGCCGGTTCCTCTCAACAAGAACAACGCAACCGAGAACAATTTATCGCAGTGGTGGCTAGGGTAGAGGAAGCTCTAGGTTCCACCCCAAGCCCTTATTTTCTCGATAGCTTCGGCATCGTCGATGTCATTTTTACGCCATATCTCGAACGGATGAATGCGAGCCTTTACTACTACAAAGGCTACTCACTGCGGGAGGAAAACCCTCGTTTGAGTGCATGGTTTGCGGCAATGGAAAGCCGACCGACCTACTGCGGTACCCAGAGTGACTTTCATACCCACGCGCATGATTTACCGCCTCAGATGGGAGGCTGTTGGGAAAACGGCGAAACCCAGATGCTTCTCAATAAAGCGCGGGTGGATAACGGCCCCTGGTTCGGGCTACCAGATGTTACTTATCCAGAGCCGGAAAACTCACGCATGGAAGCTCTTAAACGAACTATCGACCACCGGATCAATATTATCCGAGTCAACCCCTTAGATGATAAATTGTTCGATCAAGCGTTACGTTGTGCTTTAACACACATGATGACAGGGGAAGACTGTGTACCTCCATCGGGATCTGATGTCGCTCTCCGATATTTGCGCGATCGCATTAATGTACCACGAGATATGTCTATCTACGCAGCCAAGCGATTGAGGGAATCCCTGGAGAAAACCGCAGCCCTTGCAGGTGATGGGCAGCCAGCCCCCATTCCCACTAAGCATCGACGAGATCAAGACCCGTCTAACTTTGCCATCAAGTAGGATTTCAGATATTTATGCCTAAGCGAACGGCGGCAACCATGTAGCGAAAAATGTAGTCTAATAACTCAATATAATTACGAGCAGCTTCAAGAGAACAAGCCCAAACTGTCAAACCATGATCCCGAATTAGTAATGCGGATATTTGCGGTGGAGTGACGGCAAAGCGTTGTTCAATATCACCAACAATCAGGGCAACTTGGAGATGATTAGCAAAAATTGGCATCATACAACAGGGGTTTTCTTGCCAAACTCCCAAACCTTTGAGCATTTCTAGGGGTGGTAAAAGTAAACTATCACCTTCAACCAAACGAGAAACCAAATTGCTCTCAATAGAATGTATATGATAACAAGCAAGTGATTGTGGAAACAGGCGGTAAACTAGTTGATGAATAGCTGTTTCAGCTGAAGGTATCACCTGGGTGGCTGATCCTTCTATTTTGCCATCTGGAGCAATCAGAACAAAATCGTTGAGTAATAACTCACCCTTAGATTTACCACTAGCTGTAATCCAAAAACTGCCATCAGCTAATCGAGCCGAGAGGTTGCCGGCAGTTCCTACCATCCAACCTTGTTGGTAAAAATACCGAGCAGTGGCAATTAGTTGCAAACGAGGATCTGGTAATGTTGGGTTTAACTCCATGATTTGGCTAAATAATCGCGGATTTGGAAAAAATCATTCCAAGGAATATAGGGTTTTTGGTGTTCATCTAAATATTCTGCTAAGGGAGAGCGTGCAAAGACAACAGAAGCTTGCAATCCCATATTTAAGTCGGTAATGGAGTCACCAATAGCGATCTTTTCATCGGCTGAGTACCGATCCATAACTTGCACCTTAGCGATCAGTTCTGTATCTCCTTCGTATTCAGAATTTACTTTTAAATAAGCACTGCTAATATCGACATCTACAGCATAAATTTTCTCTATTCTATGCAATATCTTATCTAAAACAACCTCTACCATTCCCCGTAGTCCCCCAGAAATTACTATTAATGAAACTCCCTGAAACTCCAGAAAATCCAATAACTCTATAAACCCAGGACGTATCAATTGAGGTTTAGTAAATTCCAGAATTTCTGGATAACTTGCAGATGGAATTGATTGCAGAATTTCCTTGACTCCCTCTCGCAGTGTCAGCCTTTTTGCATACATTTCAGGCAGTAGTTTTGCAGAAAGTACTGGTGCAAACTTTTTCAGAACCGCGACAAAAGTTTCGTCAACTGTAATAGTGCCATCAAAGTCACAAAAAACAATCCGCTTCATACTGATTTGTAATTCGTAATGTTTGATAATTTAGAATTGAGCAAAGAAAGGCAGAAGGCAGAAAATATATTTTGCCCTCTGTAAAGCGGGTTTAAAGCCCCTAAATTTATTTATGGGGATTACTTTCTGCCTTCTGCCTTCTCAACTGACTAGGGGTTGGCGGGTGCGAATTTCTCTGCCTGTATATTGGGGTATCCAACCTTCTGTAGTGATGAAATAGCGTACTGCTTTCACTCGCTTTGCTGGGGTAAGATAAAACCAATGTTCGGTTCCGGCTGGGATGTTGATATATTCTTCTGGTTGTACTGTCAGTTCTACTTGACTACCATCAGAACGTACAAAGCCAAAAATCGCTTCTCCATCAATGATGTAGCGGACTTCATGATCTGCATGGGTATGAATTTGGTCAAACTTTGCCATTGACTCATCAAGGTTAGGAATCCCTTGATGAAGGACAACCAAATCACGAGATTTATAGCCGGCTGTCTGTTGTAGTTGTTCAAAGTAACTATCTATTGCTTTGAGTACTTGTTCTTTTTCATCTTCGTTGAGACTATCCTGTGCCAACAAATGTTGGAGTCTGGGGTTATCTCCTACCGTCTGACGATTAATTTGAATATTCAGGGGCGCTAATTCCTGAGCAATGTGAATTAAATCGGTGTAGAGAGTTCCATTTTCTAGTTTGAGAACTGCCATTTTTGACCTCCAGTAAAATAGTTAGAATAAGGCTTTTGAGGTATAAGGGACTTCCAACTAAAAAAATATCCTATCGCTGTGTAAGCAGAAGAGCCGACTTGCCGTGAGCGTAGTCGAACGGGAGCAGAGGGAGAAATGGTATTAGGTAATTTATATTGTTAGCGCGGTGAAACTTCTGCATTCAACCAATTGGCAAAACCCTGATTAACTGCTGTCGGAGAAATTTCGGCGATGAAATTAGTATAAGTAATATGCTCTTGAATAAGTTTTTCAATTTCTAAAGCATAACCATCTTGCGTTTTGATGATTAAAACAACTTCTGGTTCTTCAGTAATTTCTCCTTGCCAACTATAAGCACAAGTAATTGGGAACCAATTAACACAAACTGCTAACTTACATTCCAGTAATGCTCGACCAATTTGACGTGCTTCATCTGTATTGTTTAAAGTTACATAGTAGAGTTTCATAAAATTTTCCGACTTACAATTAGAGTGAGAAAATACGCCCTAATCCCTCTAGCTTGGCTACTGTTGCTTGTAAATGGGATAAATGAGTCTCCAGAGCTTCCACAGATGTCCACTTCTCTACAAAAGTAAACTTATTTTATCTCGTTATGCCAGTATATTAGACCTCTTGCAAAAGTGCTTTTTGCAAGAGGGGGAAAAGGGTAAAGGTTAAAGGGGAAGGGACTTTTGCAGAACCTTTTCCCCCGCCCCTTATCCCCAGAGGGAACACCACCTTCCCCTTTTTCCGACAAATGCCAAGAAGTATATTGACTCTTTCGTGCCTCCACGATTATGGGAGCAGTTGGGGCTGGTGGTATGGGATTTGAGCTAATTGGCGCACTTCGCCCGATCGATGACTGGGAAGTTTCAGCAGTGCTGTTAGTTATTTTGCTTATGGTCATTCTGGTTGATAGTTTTAGTAGTTATCTTAGGAAACGTTTAGTCTAGGAGGTTGCTGATGAAACCTAAAGTTGTAATTACCCACTGGGTTCACCCTGAAATTATTACAAACTTAAGTCAGTATTGTGAGGTAATTGCAAATCCAACTAGAGAGACTTTACCGCGTGAAGAAATTCTCAAGTTGGCGCAGAATGCAGAAGCTTTGATGGTTTTTATGCCAGATCGAATCGATGAGGCGTTTCTGAAAGCTTGTCCAAAATTGAAGATTATCGCCGGAGCATTGAAAGGTTACGATAACTTTGATGTTGATGCCTGTACTCGTCAAGGTATTTGGTTCACAATCGTACCTAGCTTATTGGCTGTGCCAACAGCTGAGTTGACGATTGGATTGATTATCGGGTTAGCCTGTCAGATGTTGCCAGGCGATCGCTTGATTCGTCAAGGTACGTTTGCCGGTTGGCGACCGCATCTATACGGTATGGGATTAGCAAACCGAACATTGGGAATTGTTGGTATGGGGAGCCTGGGGCAAGCTCTGGCTCAACGGCTTTCTAGTTTTGAAATGAACTTGATTTACACCGATGCGATGCCTTTACCCAAGGAAAAAGCCGCAGCTTGGTGCTTGTCACGGGTTTCTCTAGATACGCTATTGGCAACCAGTGATTTTGTTGTGCTAATGGTTCCTCTGCAACCAGAAACCTTTCATTTGATAAATGAGACATCTTTAGCACGGATGAAACCAGGGAGTTTCTTAATCAATCCGTGTCGTGGCTCAGTAGTTGATGAACAAGCGGTGAGCGATGCTTTAGCCTCTGGACATTTAGCAGGTTATGCCGCTGATGTATTTGAACTAGAAGATTGGGCCCGTAGCGATCGCCCGTCGAAAATTCCTCCATCTCTGCTAGAGAAACAAGACCAAACTTTTTTTACTCCCCATTTAGGATCTGCGGTGGATGATTTACGATATGACATTGCTATAGAAGCATCTCAAAATATTTTACAAGCCTTACAAGGTCATTCTCCTCAAGGAGCAATCAATTGTCCAATAGAAAATAATTAATAAGTAGTCAGACAGAATTAATTACACAATGTCATTGCGCAAAGCGGAATGTTTGCGGAGCGTCTCGTAAAGCCTGCGGCATAGCTACGCCCTAAGCGTAGCCTCTCGTAGAGAAGAGAAGCAATTCACTTGCGGCTACCAACAACTGTGATTTGATAGCCAGAAAATGTTCATCCGCTAATATTTAAAAATGCCACACTGCTTGACCAATTAACGGTTTGGTTGAGTAAGTAACGAATAAACAAATTTTTAATAGTGTGTATTTCCTCAGTTGTCAAATTTGCCGCCAGACGATCGGCATAACTTGGTCGATTAACATTAGCAGTAAATAAACGCTTGAGAAAATTGTCAGAGATGTGCATTGGTGTCAAATACTGTTCAAGAACCACTTGTACGTAGTGTCTATTTGAAGCAAAAGCCTGACGCAAATCGTCAGCATCCCAGTTAAGCATGGGGTCAGAAGTATCTGTATAAATAGCTTCTTCCGCTAAAACTAATCGCTCATACAATTGGGCGTCGAGATTTTGGCTGGGCAGTAAGCGGTAAAATCTTTGGGTATGACGAGGTACTGTCTCAGCTAAAATAAGTTTGACTGAGTGCGGGAGCAATTGACCTAAAATTTGAGCAGCAAGTCCCTTATCTGATTCTGAGGCTAGTATATTGCGCCCGATAATAGAGTCAAACTGTACATTTGGTGCAAGAGATGCCAGCATAGCAGGTATCTGTGCAACAGATGCAGTAAAAACTATTGGTCGCATTGTTTCAGGAAGTGCCGCAGCTTGTTCAATTAAAGCATTGGCATCAGAGCGATCGCGAACACAGGCATAAACCCCACCTTCTGGAACTTGTCGGATTGCTTCCCAAGTAAGTAAACCAGTAGCGGCATTTAAATCTAATACTAAATGATGACGTTGTAATTGAGCGAAAGTGAAAATGCGATCGCGCACAGATGCTAATTGTGTACTTACCTGAGAAAGTGTGCGTTGCAACCAGCGTTCATCTGCGCGGTCAACAGTTCCATAAGTCATGATTTCCATTGGTGCAACACCAATACCTTCTACTATTGCAGCAAGTTGAGCTTCCCGACGACGTGCCACTTGTGTAGCGATTTGGTGTTCATAACCTTGGGTTGATGGTTGGTAAAACAATTGACCTTGCAAGCTAGAGGGTAAATATTGCTGTGCTACCCAATGATCTCGATAAGCGTGAGGATAGAGATAACCTGCTCCATGTCCAAAACCTTTTTTATCCCGATTGGCATCTTTAAGATGAGTGGGAACTTCTGCAACATTTTCATTTTCTACTGCGGCTAAAGCATCAAAAAAGCCCATAAGGCTATTGGATTTTGGTGCAGTCGCTAAATAAAGTACAGCCTGCGCCAAATGATAACGTCCTTCCGGCATTCCCACGCGATCGAATGCTTCGGCACAGGCATTGGTGACAACAACTGCTTGTGGATCGGCTAATCCGACATCTTCGCTGGCCAGAATTAACATCCGACGGAAGATAAAACGGGGGTCTTCACCTGCATAAACCATTTTAGCCAGCCAGTAGAGTGCTGCATCTGGGTCAGAACCTCGTAAGCTCTTGATAAAAGCACTGATGGTATCAAAATGGGCGTCCCCTTCTTTGTCGTATAAAACAGCACGCTGCTGAATTGATTCTTCTGCAACTGCTAGGGGAATATGAATAACACCTGTACCATCGGGAGGTGTAGTCTCTACAGCCAGTTGCAAAGCATTTAATAATGAACGAGCATCACCGTTAGCAACATTAACTAAATGATCTAAAGCATCTGCGTCAATTTGTACTGTTAAGTTGCCATAACCGCGTTCCGAATCAGCTAGTGTTTGCTCAACAATTTTGTATAAATCTTTGTCACCTAATTGTTGAAGTTGAAAAATCCGCGAACGGCTGACAAGTGCTTTATTGACTTCAAAAAAAGGATTTTCGGTGGTAGCACCAATGAGAATGATTGTACCATTCTCTACCCAAGGCAATAGAGCATCTTGCTGAGACTTATTAAAACGATGGACTTCATCGACAAAAAGAATAGTTCGTTGGTTATGGAACTTGCGCTGTTGTTGGGCTATTTCAATTGCCGCTCGAATTTCTTTGACTCCCGAAAGTACAGCATTGATAGCGATGAAGTGAGCGCGGGTAGTGTTGGCAATAACACGGGCTAAAGTAGTCTTGCCAGTTCCTGGTGGTCCAGAAAAGATTAAGGAAGACAGTTGATCCAAGCTAATAGCACGCCGCAGTAGCCTTCCTTGTCCGATAATATGATCTTGTCCAACAAATTCATCAAGTGTTCTTGGACGCATCCGAGCCGCTAGGGGTGCTTCTTCTTCAGTTATTTTTGCAAGATGCTGGTCAAATAAATCCATTATTTAATTACTGCCAACTCTGATTTTTAAGAAAAATCAATTACTATCTGATTAATTCTGACAACATTTGCTCTAGAAATTCTTCGATCGCCCAAATCAAATCAATTGTCTTTTCTGAGAAATTTCTCATCGTAATGTCGCATACTCTATTGGCTGTCTCTTCTATCCACCGGAATTTTATTTATTCTTCAGGTTTTTGAGTATACATTCTATGCATATCTGAGAGTTGCAAGGATTTTTCATCTAAAATCCCAAATTGGTATGATTTATTTTTCGGAAATCCCTGAGTATAATTCTGATACCAATTGAAAAAAATCCAGAAGCCACGATTCAAAAGTTACAACTTTCGTAGTGAGGGTCTTAAACCCCTGTCATTTATCCATCAGTCAGACTTCAATACAAGCAAGAGAATTCTGGCGAAGGTCGCTGGAGTGCGATCGCAGCAATTGATGCGGTGTTAAGTGCAGCGCTCTTTGTCCGCTTTACGCGGCGAAGCAGACTTTGACAACAAATTTTTGTCAGCCATACGTTATCAGTTTGGCGGGCATCATAAAAAAGCTAATTCCTAAAGAGGTTAGTCATGGGAACTCCTGATTCAGACGCACTGGTATTTTTTGGGGCAACAGGTGACTTGGCCTACAAGAAAATCTTCCCCAGCCTTCAGGCAATGGTACGACGGGGTAATCTTAATGTCCCAGTGATTGGGGTTGCCGGACGACCTTGGACGACGGATCAACTTAGAGAAAGGGCCCGTGATAGCCTAGAACATCATGGTGGTATAGATCGAGCCGCATTTGAGAAACTTTCTGGACTACTCCAATACGTTGCTGGTGACTATAACAAACCAGAAACTTACGAAAAATTACGTCAAGCCCTTGGTGATGCCACTCATCCCTTGTACTATTTGGCAATTCCACCCAGCCTGTTTGCACAAGTAGTGTCAGGATTGGGCGAATCAGGGTGTGCTAAAAATGCGCGGGTGGTAATTGAAAAACCATTTGGACGGGATTTGAAATCAGCACGTGAGTTAAATCAAATTCTGGCATCAGTTTTTCCCGAATCATCCATCTATCGCATCGACCATTACCTGGGCAAAGAACCACTGCTGAATTTACTCTATTTTCGGTTTGCCAACTCTCTTCTCGAACCTATCTGGAATCGCAATTATGTTGAAAGTATCCAGATTGTGATGGCAGAGGACTTTGGCATTCAAGGAAGGGGGCGCTTCTATGAGGAGACTGGTGCAATTCGGGATGTGGTGGAAAACCACATGCTGCAAGTATTGGCTTCAGTGTGCATGGATGCTCCCGCTAGTACGGCTACCGATTCCATCCGGGATGAAAAAGAGCGTATTCTCAAAGCTATACCTTCACTGCAACCCGATGATATTATTCGGGGTCAATTTTCTGATTACCGCAACGAAGAAGGCGTTTCGCCTGACTCTCAAGTAGAAACATTTGTTGCCGTGCGGTTATTTATTAATACGTGGCGGTGGTCAGGAGTTCCCATCTACATCCGGGCTGGAAAGAAATTGCCTGTTAAAACTACTGAGGTGATGGTCAAGCTCAAGTGTCCGCCTTTAGATGTGTTCCAGGAGGGAGGAAAAGAAAACGCTAATTATGTTCGTTTTTTACTAGATCCAGAGGTAATTGTGGGATTGGGCGCTCGCACTAAAATCCCTGGAGAAGATATGATCGGCTCTGCGGTTGAACTCCTGGCCTTCTATGGAGGTGGCGACGAGATGGAACCCTATGAGCGTCTTTTGGGTGATGCTATGCGGGGCGATCCCACCTTATTTGTACGCGAAGATACCGTAGAAGAGGAATGGCGGATTGTCCAGCCAATTCTCGATAACGTCACACCTGTTCATAAGTATGAACCAAATACATGGGGGCCACCTGAGTCAGATAAACTGCTCTTGCCAAAGGATCAGTGGTACAATCCCTTATCTAGAGAGTAGTATAGATTACTCTAAGTCTGGGCGATATCAAGGAATTTGGCGAAATGCGATAATTTTAATCATTTAAAAAGTATTTTTTGCGCATTTGGCAGGAGATGCCGTTTATTTATAAATTCTGTATTCAACCTCATCCAAAATATCGCCACTCTTGTTAATCTGTTGAAACTCCCGAAATACTTTACCCTCAAGACTTTCTGCAATTTTCTGGCTGGGGATATTTCTTTTATCAACAGGGTAGGAAAGATAATTGTATTCCAAATTTTTATCCACCCAGTCTTTTAGTGCATCAATTGCCTCTCTACCAAAACCATGACCATGAGCGGATTTCTTGAGCCAAATTC
This sequence comes from Nostoc sp., assembly GCF_036917375.1. GTDB lineage: Bacteria > Cyanobacteriota > Cyanobacteriia > Cyanobacteriales > Nostocaceae > Nostoc. Next base: position 9,252 of record NZ_JBALDN010000007.1, on the reverse strand, counting down.
CTAACTCCGGTGTCTGAGTATCAATAGCACCAACCTCGCAAATTCCTAAAAACTCTAAACTATCCTTTTTGAGAATTACCAACACTAGGTCAGTGTGATTTTCTCGTTGTAGAATCATCTCTCTAATTATCTTTTCGGTTTGACTGAGACTTTGGGCTGGTTTCGGATACATAAAGATGGTAATTTCGCTTGTAAATTCTCGAAATACATCTTCTGTATGTTTCAACGAAATCGTTTGCAAAATCAGTCTTTTAGACTCTAAACTTGCTTTTTCCAAACTCTCCATAAAACTGGTGCTGGCAACTACACAATCACTGATACAGCACTTCCAGCTATTATGTAATACAGGCCGCCAGGGAATAGAATTCCCTGTCTAATGGTGAAAGTCCTCTAGAAGAGGACTAGAAAAACTTGGGTTAAAGCGCTGACAGCTATTATGCAATACAGTACAGTTTTTCTTCTTGCCCTTTTCAATCATAGCTGCCGGAAGTGCTGTATAGAAACCAACCAAGGATACAACCCGGTCGATATCTACAATAAGAACGGGGACATCATCGATACGGGCACGGCGATGATGCAATCTCTGGCTTTGTCAACAACGTACACACTGACATGAATTCATATAATAAAGAAAATCCCAAAAGTTCACAAGATTCCTATTACGTGGATCGGGAATTTTATTATGAATTAATTAAAAGACTTCCAGAGTGGGAAAATGAAGGAAAAGCAGTTAATCAATCAATTGAGTTAGAGTGCAAAGCATTGCTGTTTCTGGAAGCACGGTTACTGGATGATGGTAAATTTGATGATTGGTTGGGGTTATTTACTAACAAATGCCTTTATTGGATTCCTACTATTCCAGGTGGTGGAGACCCTAGAAAAGAAGTATCCATTGCTTTCGATGACCACAGACGCTTAGAAGATAAGGTCTTTTGGTTGCAGTGTGGTTTTGCTTATGCTCAAACACCGCGATCGCGTACTAGCCGAATAATTAGTAATATTGAAATATTTTCGTGTGCAAAGGAAGAAGAAGTCAAAATTCGTTCCAACTTTCTCATTCACGAATTTCGCCAAGGACGGACGCAAACCTTTGCTGGTTGGTACTTACACAGGTTGCACCAGCAGTATGGCAAATGGAAAATAGCTCTCAAGCAGGTGAATTTAATTGATGCAGATCGAGGTCATGAAAACTTGAGTTTCTTACTTTGATTAGAGCGATTGTTAAGAATTGCGATGACGTACTTGCCCCTCGTAGGCGATCGCTAACTTGTGAGAAATCCGGCGGGGTAGGGGCGCAAGACCTTGTGTCCTGACGACTCAAATACATGAAAACTGCTGTAACAAAAAAATGTCTAATTTAGAGACGTATTAGCTTAAAGTTAGCAATATCATACAGGTCTATTTGTCAAATTTCTTTTGAGAAAAGCTAACCATGCTACATGGAAACAGCGAATTCAAACAAGACTATGACTGGGATTATCTAATTCAGCCAGAACGAGTCCACCGTTGTGTTTATACGGATGTGAGAATTTTCCAGGAGGAAATGATTCGGATTTTTGGCGGAACCTGGGTTTACCTTGCTCATGAAAGCGAAATACCCAACCCCAACGATTTTAAGACATCTAATCTGGGGCATCGTCCAATTATTATCCTGCGCGATCGCCAAGATAAAATTCGCGCTTTGTTCAATCGCTGTACCCATAGAGGATCGACAGTTTGCCGTGAAACTCGTGGTTGTGCGAAAACTTTTACTTGTCCTTATCATGGCTGGACTTATAGCAACACAGGCAAACTCACAGGAGTTCCTTGGGCAAAGGGTTATGCTCCTGACTTCCATCGTCCAGAATTTAACCTGGGACAAATTCCTTGGGTAGAAAGCTATCGTGGTTTTATCTTTGGGACTTTGAATTCTGAAGCACCAGATTTAATCACCTATCTCGGACGAGCCAAAGATTTATTGGATCAGTGGATTGACCGTTTTCCCAACGCTCAAATCACCGTACAAAGTAGCGCACATAAAATGATTTATCAAGGTAACTGGAAGTTTACCTACGATAATGCCGCTGATGGTTATCATGTCCCCTTTTCACACCGTTCTCTGCTGGCTGTGGCCAATCGCTTAGAAACCGAAAAAGACATGCAATATTTTGCCCACAATCCTGATGAAGGGCCGATGTATGTGCAGTACCTTGGTCATGGGCACATGTTCATCGATCAGCGCCCCAGTTACGAAAAACGAGCTGGTGCTTTCTGGCAACAACAACGACCCCAGCCAGGACGAGAAGCTTATGAAGCCGAGATTCGAGAAAAGTGGGGCGATCGGGCAGATTATTGGTTAGATTTGTCCATTGGTTCGCAGATGAATTTAACTATTTTTCCCAATCTGCTAGTTTTTGGCAATCAAATCGAAGTGATTGAACCGCTAGCTGTCGATCGCACTCAACTGACAATATATGCTACCACCATCGCTGAAGTACCAGATGAAGTAAATGTTTTGCGAATGAGAACTCAGGAAGATTTTCCCAGTTTTGGCATTCCTGACGATACGATCAACTTTGCTGAATGTCAGCGCGGGTTAAGTATTCCAGAAATCGAGTGGGTGGCAATGAATCGCGGTTTTGGCATTAGCGATCGCCATCATGTTGATGTTGATGGTGTCATCACCGGGCCTGTAACAGATGAGTTAGCAATTCGCGGTTATCACCAAGAATGGAAACGCCTCATGAAGGCTGATTTCAAACTCACCGCACAAGCAGTTGAACATGATTAGGCAATCCAAATGAAAAGACCTGGATTTATTGAGCGTCATCACCTGTGGACAGCAATCCAAAAAGAAGCATCTGAAAAGATCGAGGCTGTTGTCAAAGAACGGGATCTATTGTTGATTCGTACCGCTTGGTCAGACCAGCATGGGATTGTTCGCAGCAAATCGCTCTTACCCCAGACATTTTTCAGCGCCTTAGAAAACGGTATGCAAATCAGCACAGGGACATTCCTGTTTGATACTGGTGGTGCAATAGTATTTAACCCGTTTGTTCCTGGCGGTAGTTTAGATATGCCTTTGATGACAGGTGCGCCAAATCTTGTGGCTGTTCCTGACCCTGATACCTTCAAAATTCTGCCTTGGGCAAAACGTACTGGCTTTATTCTCTGTGACGAGTACTTTCAAAATGGTCAGGTAATGCCCTTTTCCAGTCGCGGTATTTTGCGCCAATCATTGGTAGAGTTACATCAAAGAGGATTGGAGCATATTGTCGGTTTAGAGGTTGAGTGGTATCTGGCAAAGTTAGAAGATCCGATGTTAGCGATCGCTAATGTTGGTACTTCTGGAAAACCTGGTGAACCTGCCAAAGTTAGCGCTGTAGAGCATAGTTTCCAATACCTTTTAGAATCGCACAATCCAGAAATTCACGACTTGCTGCGTATTCTGGCAGAAAACTTAGTTGAAATGGGATTGCCTTTAAGAAGTGTAGAAAACGAAGGAGGTGCGGGTCAATTTGAATTTACCTTTGACCCGATTCCGGCATCACAAGCTGCGGATACAATGATGATATTCCGAATGGCGACCAAGCAAATCTGCCGTCAACAAGGTTACATCGCATCATTTATGTGTCGTCCAGGATTGCAAGGTTCTTCTTCCAATGGCTGGCATTTGCACCAATCCCTTGTAGACCGAACCACAGGCGAGAACGCTTTCATGTCTGCAAACTCTAAAACCCTAATGTCAGATTTAGGTAAACATTTCGTTGGTGGTCTTCTGAAACACGCCAATCCCGCTTCTGTGTTCACAACCCCGACAATTAACGGCTACAAAAGATTTAGGCCTTATTCTCTAGCACCTGACCGTGCCGGATGGGGATTGGAAAACCGAGGGGCAATGATTAGATTACAAGGCGGTTATGATGACCCCACTACCCACATTGAAAACCGAGTTGGAGAACCAGCAGCCAATCCTTATCTGTATATGGCATCGCAATTGATTTCTGGGCTAGATGGTGTAGATCGTAAACTTGACCCTGGCTCCCCAACAGATGAACCTTACGCTACAGAAAGTCCCACCTTACCCAAAAGTTTGCCAGAGGCGATTTCATATTTGAGCCAAAGCGAACTTTTTTCTCAAAAAATGGGGCAGCAGTTCATTAATTTCATCATTAAGATGAAACAGAGTGAAATTAATCGCTTTTTGCAGTCCGTCGGCGATCGGCTACCAGAAGACTATTTAAAGCAGGTGACTAACTGGGAGCAAAGAGAATATTTTGAATTATTTTGAAGTGAATAGCTAGTACTGTTTCACAATTGCGCTCCGTCCATACTTACTGTAAGAAAAATTATTATATTTTTGACTTTATACAAGCATAATTACACAAAAGTAAATATTTGTTAAATAATAAATTAATACTTATTTTGGTAAGTCAAACCTCGCCAATTTCCGAGGTTGAGTTGATGTATAAACTCTTATTTTGGCAAAGTATTAGTATGTAATATGTCATACAATACAGGAGATATTTAAGTTCAGTTTTTATAGGAGAAAGATTGTGTCTGAAAACAAACCAGAAAAGTTGAATTCACAAGCAGTACCATTCTTTGCTCGATTCTTGGAAGGGCAAAGCCTTGAAGACCTTTCTGATGAAGACTCAAAAGCGATTATCGGTGGTAAATGTAATAATGCCACAAACAAGAATAAGGATGAAATTGTAGTAACAACTCTGAAGTTTCCATCCGATCAAGAAGATGGCGCAGTAACTAAGAAGTATCCTTCTGATAGTGATGACGCTGTTACTCAGAAGTATCCTTCAGATGGCGATGATGACAGTTCACCGTGTAAACCTGTATAGCTGCATACTTGTGATTACACCAAAGATGCGGTTTTAAAACTATTGTCAGTATAAAAATACAGTTAGTGCCAACTTCATTTAGGGGTTGGCTTCTCATTAAAATTAAGTTCACTTGTTTAAAATTTTGCTTTCTCAACAGTTAACAATAGTGAAAATGCAAAAACTAATAAAAATATTTTATGCACCTCGATCGTGATGTAGTTTTATTAATCACCCATAGTGGTGATTACTTTACAATAGATAGAGTTGCAGAAGCAGTATCAAAACTAGGCGCACAGCCATTTCGTCTTGATACTGATAAGTTTCCGATCGCACTCCAACTCCAGGCTAATTTAAGTAACTCTGGTAGCAATCATACACTGCAATATAGCGATCGCTCCCTCAACACCGAGCAAGTGCAAGCAGTATGGATGCGGCGTATTTGGCAACCCGATCTCGGTAAAGAATTGGCTCCACAATTTCAAGCAGTCTGTTCTAATGAATCGCTCGCAGTCTTAGATGGCTTTTGGGACAGCCTGAGAGATGCTAAGTGGGTGGATGATTTACGCCGGATAAGTGCAGCTGAAAACAAGTTACGCCAACTGCGGATTGCATCGGAAGTAGGTCTTGTCATACCTCGGACTCTCGTCACCAACAATCCTCAAGAAGCACGAGAATTTTTCCACCAAGTTAAGGGAAAAATGATTGTCAAGCTGCTCAGACCTCTTTCTTCTGGGATGCAAGCCTCCTCTTTTTTCATGTATACCAGCGTCGTTAAAGAAGAAGACTTACTTGATGCTGAAACACTGCGCTATTGTCCAGTTATGTTTCAAGAACAAATTCCTAAACAGCAAGAACTACGAGCAGTGTATGTGAATGGCAATCTCTTTGTCGGGGCGCTAGATGCGTCTGAGTATGCAGCATCTACCCAGGATTGGCGACGTGAGACAAATAAGATTATTACCTGGCAACCAGAGCAATTACCTAATAAATTAATCCGTTGTTTAGATGCCTTTATGGCTAAGTTTGGACTGATTTTTGGAGCATTTGATTTGATTAAAACGCCATCAGGAGAATATGTTTTTTTAGAAATTAATCCGACAGGAGAGTGGGGAATGCTGGAGAGAGATTTAGACTATCCAATTGCTCTAGCGATCGCATCTGCACTACTTTCAACAAGCCCGAAGTAAAATGCTCTTACTTAAAAATTCCCAACCAACTGATAACCCCTATATTTATCTGTAGCGTACTTCATTCTCCCTATTTGTAAATGACTGTTTTAATCATTACTCACAGCCAAGATAACGAAAGTATTCCTCTAGTTATTCAGGCAATTGAAGCCCAAGGAAAGAAAGCATTTCGTTTTGACACAGACCGATTTCCCACAGAAATGCAGTTAGATATTTACTATGGTCGTACTAAGCGAGTGATTCTGAGTGTCGATGATCAGACATTAGATTTAAATGAAGTATCAGCAGTTTGGTATCGGCGCATTGCAATTGGGTCAAAAATTCCCAACTCGATGGATAGGCAACTTAGAGAAGCCTCACTGAAAGAATCTCGCGTCAGCATTGAGGGAATGATTGCTAGTATCAGGGGGTTTCATCTTGACCCTCTGCCAAATATTCGCCGAGCCGAAAATAAGCAACTGCAATTAGAAATAGCAAGAGATATCGGTCTAGATACGCCTCGCACTCTGACTACAAATAATCCCATAGCAGTGAAGCAATTTGCCCAAGAGTGTCAGCAGGGAATGATTACCAAAATGCTCTCTTCTTTTGCTATTTATGATGAACGAGGGCGAGAAAAAGTTGTGTTTACAAATCCAATTTCATCAGAGGATCTAGACAACCTTGATGGCTTACGTTTCTGCCCAATGACATTTCAGGAGAAGATTCCCAAGGCATTGGAATTGCGGACAATAATTGTAGGTAAGCGCGTGCTAACGGCTGCGGTTGATTCTCAAGCTTTAGATAAGGCACGTTACGACTGGCGCAAACAGGGAATCGCCTTACTCGACGCTTGGGAATCATACACTTTGCCCGAAGATGTCGAAGAGAAATTGCTCAAACTCATGGCAGAATTTGGTTTAAACTATGGGGCGCTTGATATTATTTTGACTCCTGATGGTCGTCATGTATTCCTTGAAGTTAACCCAGTTGGCGAGTTCTTCTGGCTGGAACGCTGTCCTGGCTTACCGATTTCTCAGGCGATCGCTGAGGTTTTAAATAACGCTCTTTTGTGACTCTGATGAAAGAAAAAAATGTAGGTTGGGTTGAACTTTAGTGAAACCCAACAAAACCAAAGATTTTTCGTGTTGGGTTTCGTTCCTCAACCCAACCTACTCGTAAATTTATCAAAGCCTTAACAATCAAGGGTTATGAATTTTTATTTAACGAGAGTAATAGAAGAGCGATAATTCAGCTAGTTGATTACAATTTCTCTTTAGCTGGCGTTGCAATACCGCGTTTAACTAGACCCGCTTCAAGTTCCTGAATGAATTTTAAGTCTTCCTCCAATAAAAGCTGACTTTCGCTAGAAGAAAGATTTTTTTCCAGAAAAGCAAATGCTTGGCGAAATTGACGCGGATTTGCTTTAATTAGCGATTCAAAGTGACAGGAAATAATCTGCTGAAAATCCCAACTTGCAACTGTATCAGCCCAGTTGAGGACTTGTCTTGGTGCTTGAGGAAAAATCAGGATTTGCAAAATCGGTGCGACAAATGGTCGTCCCTGACCTCGTAGAGCGTCGAATGCTTGCTTCCAGTTTTCTTGCCAGCGAAAAGGAAATAAACCAAAGTACGTTTTTAGCGATCGCTGTGGTGCTTTGAGAGCATCACGAAACATCTGTCCGATTGAAGCAACTTCTAAGGCACTTGGACGGAAGTAAAGCGCAAACAGTGAAATGCGTTGCCATCCCTTGCGGCGGTTGTCTTCATTGTCCTCGATTATCTCCCAGGCATTGTCCCTGGCATGAAACAGTAAAGGATAAGGATCTAATTGGAGGATTTCTGGTGGGTCAAATGGCACAGAAAGGATAGAATCAGTTACAAGCAGAGTGTGCGATCGCTTGTGAAACAATGCAACTTCTGCAAAAGAACCTCGTCCCAAGTCGATGTCCAATATTGCATAGTCAAACTCCAGAGCAAAGGGAGCAAGGCTTGAGTCCTCTGGGAGTTCTTGAGTTCGTTTTTGGGGAAAGCCTAGCCAACTAAGCGGCAGGTTGAACGGAAAACTCCACTGGTGCGGGGCAACAAAGACTTGTGCTTGAGGAAAGCGACGAGCAAAGGGGCCAACGAAGACTTTATGCTCCAGACCAGAACTGGTTGGCAGTATGATGTACTTAACTTCACCGTGCTTTGCTACCAACTCATTAACCAAGCGAACACACTCAGTTGTGGGAGCAACGGGTGCATAGACCAGAAGTCCTCCGGCAGCGAGCTTGACGATAGTCATACGAATCGGCACGATGGTGTAGAGAATGCCGTGAAGCTGATCGAATGTCCAGATAGTGTCCTGAACTATTTCCTGACGAAGTGTCCGCCGCCTGCCGTAGGGGTAAAGTGGGACAGCAGCCCAGAATGGCCATGACCAATCCTTGGGGTTGTTCAAAGGAGACATCTCTCGATCTTGTAGTTCAACCTTCGACTTAGATCCTTGTGAATTCATCGTCGTTCCATTGTCCTGGCAAGGGCCAGTTATGAGAGTGCTGTAGTGGCTATAAGAATTGATATAGCACGCTTGTCGGGCGAGGGCAACTGGCTAAAATCCCTATACAAAACTTGTCGGTAAAAAGAATTTTTTACCGAAAGTTTACCGCGATCGAGGCCCTTGTTGAGAGTGCGATCGCGGTAAAGTTGAGCTTTTGTAAGTAGATTAGACTTTGCAACTAAGTTACTAGATGTAGCAGTCAATTCCGACTTCTACTTCTCTTGTAAAGAGTCATTTTGTAAAAAGGTAAAAAATCATTCTTTTTTCAATTGTGGTGTAATAATATTAGTACAGAACGTAAATTTTGTAGATTTTTAGCAAATTGTACAAAATTTACATTTTTACTGTCATTTATTAATTTTGTAAAGCACTATGACTCGTATAAGTGCAACAGAAGCTCGTGCAAATTTTCAAGAGCTTATTAGTCGTGCTGAGTATAAGCGTGAGCGTATTGTGATTGAGCGTCATGGTAAACCTGCTGTAGCGATTATCAGTCTTGATGATTTGAAATTGCTTGAAGCTATAGAAGACGCTATTGATTCAGAGGCGCTTCGCCGTGCAGTTAGTGAAAATGATGGTTTTACTACGTTAGACGCAATGAGTGCCAAGCGTGGAGATGAGCGAACGCTATAGTTCAATACGGTTCAGTTAAGGCTGAAAGTCGTGTAAATTAAGCATTGTCCAAGAATGAAAATGAGCGTGTGGTGCATCTCAAAGATTTCTTATTG
>NZ_JBALDN010000006.1:0-35592 GCF_036917375.1 Nostoc sp. | reverse complement strand
AAATCTTTGAGATGCACCACACGCTCATTTTCATTCTTGGACAATGCTTAATTTACACGACTTTCAGCCTTAACTGAACCGTATTGGCATATAGCAGTGTTTTTGGCTCACATTTCCTTCATGATTGTTTGGGCAATTGTCGTTTTTCTCGTTTCATCTGTCTGCAAGGCACTAGAAGATCCCCCAGAAAATGCGGCACAAGCTAAAGATGAAATAGTAAGCATTAAACATTTAGAGCAACATACCTGTGAAAAATGCCAATTTTTTCACAATAACTATTTTTTAAAGTGTGCTGTACATCCAACCACTGCTCTAACACACCAAGCACTAAACTGCTCTGACTACAAACCTAATTAATCCTGAAATCACTGTAACCACAGCGATGCAGTGATTATTAACCTGATAAGGTTTAAATAAATTTAAAAGCCTTAAAACTTCATTTGAAAAACCTGAACAAATTTTATGAAACCAAAAGAAACAGTATTTGTTATTCCAACTCATCGACTGAGAGATGTAGCACAGACCATCGAAAAATATGATGAGAATTTCTGGGCGAATGGTCATGCTTTAAAAATTATAGTTTTTGATGATTCTAGTATTGCCAACCACGAAAAATATTATCCACTTTTAGAGCAGACTAAGACAGTCAATGACGTGTTTTATGTTGGCCCTCAACAGAAAGAACAGTTTATTACATTTTTAAACGAAAGACTGCGCGATCGCAAGCTAGAATCACTAGTAAAAAACTTATTCCGACCTAGTTATGGAGGAAATCGCAACTTCACACTCATGTATACTCTTGGACATTTAATGGTTAGTGCAGATGACGATATGCGGCCAGATGCATTAATTGAAACTAGCCCAGAATCTTTATCTGGTGATGAAATATGCCGAGGAAAATTAATCAAGTCTAGCCAACAAGGCGGCTATGTCCATAAATCTTTTGACTTACTCACAGCTTTTGGTGATGTTTTAGGTCAAAAAGCCAGCCATGTACCAGAGAACTTCGAGTCTGGAGAACTGGTTCTTGATACAGCAATGGATTTAGAAACCAACACAACTAAAGGTTACTTTCGAGAGAACAGCCTTTGATTACAACAGGGGAGAGTCTTGAATAATGCGCTCGTTAAAATTGCTCAAACTTTTCGTACAGGAACTAATGATATCGATACACTTGATTTTATTCACATGTATCTTAATGATGAAAACCAAATAAGTCCCAATGACCTGAATGATTTTTATATTCTTACAAATTTTCGACCTGTTATTACTAACAAAAACTGGAGAATGGATTGTGGAGTTGCTGGATATGATAATCAGCTAGGTTTACCACCCTTTTTTCCAACTCGGCTCAGATTTGAGGATTATATTTACAGGATTTGGATACAGCAAGAAGGGATTGCAGCTGCACACGTTGATGCTGTCCAAAACCATATTAGAAATAACTATATGCGTAATCCTCTAGCTAGCGAACTATTTAATGAAGAAATATGTAGCTTGCTAAAAAAGAAGATTAAAAACAGTGTTTATCATCTTGACGATTTGGCAATCAAGTTTGATTACTCTGGCGAAGTCACTTTACAAGATTCTGAGGAAATCCTGGAAAAAATCTCTGCTATCCACAGGCAGATAGTCAAAGCTTCAATCTCTACCCAGAATGAAGAACGCAAGCAGTCACTTCAATTATTTGCTGAAAATTTATCGAGAGTATTTTATGGATTTGAACCAGACTTTTTTCAGCAAAATGTTTCTATAATTATCGATGATGTTATTAGCCAATTTCATGGCTCTCTAGAAATATGGCCAAGTCTAGTAGAAATATGTTACTTTTACAAAGATAAAAAAGATTTACCGCAAATCAGAGTTAAAAATAAAAAAGTAAAGTCTAGAAATGGGACAAAATCGAATGAAATTATTGTATAAATACGGACTTTCATAAACAAGCCCTCTGTAAGACTTGGTGATTTCAAAACCTTTGTAGAGACGTTGCAATGAAACGTCTCTACACCCAGATTCATAGATTTTATCAGCAACGCCAAATTTTAGAATAGCGATCGCTGTAAATCTGCAATACCGAGATTTGATATTACAATAGACTTGTCGCTTAATAAAGTAGGGTAACGATTAGCAACTCGAATAAGACAGAAAAATGCTCCTACATCAATCGGGTGTTGAAAGAAGACCGCCTGCTGAGGGCATTTACTGGGCTAAACCGTAAGGCATTCAGAAATCGCATTCGTGATTAGGATGAGCGGGGTATTCTCAACAAGAATTGCCAAATAATAATGTGTTTAAAGGTACCTGAGATATACAAAAATATACTTACACTCGGATAGTACAAAATGCCATAAATCTTGGTGCTAACAAGGTTATCCTTTGTGAGTAAGTGAACTGTTCCTTCTATACCCTCAGATTTTGTGATTTACGGTTCGCAATATACTTAAAGCCACCGCCTCCGCCACCTTGATACCATCAATACCCGCCGAGAGAATTCCACCTGCGTATCCCGCGCCTTCACCAGCCGGATAAAGACCGACTGTATTTAAACTTTGATAATCTTCTTTGCGTTTAATCCGAATTGGTGATGATGTGCGGGTTTCTACCCCAGTCAACACGGCATCATTCATCGCAAATCCTTTAATTTGTTTGTCAAAAGCGGGAAGTGCTTCGCGGATAGCTGCGATCGCATAATCTGGTAAACTCTGGCTCAAATCGCCCAAATGTACCCCAGGTGTATAAGACGGCTTAACAGTACCGAATGCTGTAGAAGGGCGATGGTTGAGAAAGTCTCCCACCAACTGCCCTGGAGCTTCATAAGTCCCGCCACCCAATTCAAAAGCCCGTTCTTCCAAGCGCCGTTGGAAGTCGATTCCTGCCAAAGGGTTGCCCGGATAATCTTCGGGAGTGATGCCCACAACGATCGCACTGTTGGCATTGCGCTCATTGCGAGAGTATTGGCTCATCCCATTAGTGACGACTCGCCCCGGTTCTGATGCGGCGGCAACTACCAAGCCTCCCGGACACATACAAAAACTATAGACGGAACGACCATTTTGGCAGTGGTGAACCAGTTTGTAATCGGCAGCACCTAAAAGCTTATGACCAGCTTGAGCGCCGAAACGACACTTATCGATGAGAGTCTGGGGATGTTCGACTCGAAAGCCGATGGAAAAAGGTTTCGGCTCTATGTAAACTCCGCGATCGTATAGCATTTGGAAGGTATCGCGGGCGCTATGACCCACCGCCAAAACTACATAATCGCTGGCGATATATTCCCCACTGGCGAGGGTGACTCCCCGCACCTGCCCATTTTCGATGTTGATATCTTCCACCCGACTTTGAAAGCGAATTTCGCCGCCCAGAGATTCAATTTTGGCACGCATACTCTGGACGATTCCCACCAGCTTAAAAGTGCCGATGTGCGGTTTATTGATATAAAGAATTTCCGGTGAGGCTCCTGCATTGACGAGTTCGGTTAATACCTTACGTCCATAATGTTGAGGGTCTTTGACTTGACTGTAAAGTTTGCCATCAGAGAATGTACCCGCCCCACCTTCGCCAAACTGGGCATTAGATTCGGGGTTGAAGTCTGATTTTTTCTTCCAAAATCCAAAAGTATCAGCAGTGCGATCGCGAACTTGTTTGCCACGTTCTAAAATGATCGGACGGAACCCCATTTGCGCCAGCATCAAACCCGCAAACAATCCACAAGGCCCAGTACCAATGACGATGGGGCGAATCGCCAAATTGCTCGGTGCTTGTGCCACTGGGCGATAACTCATGTCTGGCGTGACCATTACATGAGGATCTTTTTTCAGGCGCTTGAGTAGATGAGTTTCCTGAGTCGTTTCTACATCCAGAATATAAACAAGGGTAATCTCTCCTTTCTTACGGGCATCGTAGCTACGCTTGAAGATGGAATAACCGATCAATTCTTCGGGCGTGATTTGCAGCTTTTTGAGGATGGCAGTCTCGATCTCATCTTCAGGATGATCGAGCGGGAGCTTTACTTCTGTTAGGCGTAACATAGCGAGGAGAAATGCGTACTATCTATCAAAATATTAGCAAGGGGGGCAGGAGGCAGGGAGAATACTGCCTTCTGCCGAAACTTTACATGAACAATGACTTTTCTACGTCATGGAAAAACCCACGAAAAACCTAACCCCCCTCCCGACGCAGTTACAATGAGTAATAATATCTAGCAAAAATTACCTCAGCACGAGTATGCGGCTTGCAAATATCAATACCTGTTAACGTGTAATTCCAGTGTATTGAGCAACTTAGGCAAGTCCTTTTGAGAAACCTGACGTGTACCCGTCTCGACTGCATCAACCCAGGAAACGCTTTTCTCCATCGTTGTAGCGAAAAATGCTCTAGACCAGCCTTTTGCTTTTCTCGCTTCTCTAATGACATTACCTGATAGAGGCTGGATATTGTTTGCACTTAGCTGATTCGAGTCCACGGTCAAGCGTTCCTGTACTTCTACTGGTAAATGAAAACGCCATCTAGAATTGAGTATTTGATTCCAGTAACCTATGGGTCTTTTAGCAGTTTTGCTGCTTGTTAACCAAGCTGGGCCTGTTTCCAGTTCTGCTTGCCATCCAGCTTCTTTGACAACTTTCAAATCAGTTTCCAAATCATCAGCCATTTGCCGCCTAAGCTGTCTGTCTTGCTCTGCTGTTGACACTTTGTCTGCACCATAAGCAATTTCCATCAGAGTCTTGCCCATTACACAATCCTGAAATTCCGGTTTGATTTGGAAGGTTAGCCAAACTAGCATTCTAGCTGCACCAGCATTTTGTTTACCAATACTAAATAGTTTCTGTACGGTTTTCTTGGTAATAATTCCAGTGTGGTAGTGGTATTTAGATTTATTGAGGAAGTATTTTGTCCACACTCCAGCTTGACCTATCACCTTTAAACTCACTAGCTTGTTATTGCCAGCTTTATCTGTTTCAAAATCTCGTATTATGCTGATGTCCCAAATCTTTAAATCAGCAACAGTAAAAGCTCCAGCTTTCTCTTGTTTAGGCCACGCAATACAAGCTAGTACTTGAGCAGGTTGCCGTAACAAGTGGTACAAAATACTTAATTTTTCATGCTTACATAAATCCCTGCGTTTCACAAGCCCTGTGTATTCAAGTAATTGCTTGTCATCAATTACAAAATTGCCTGACCAAGGTTTATCTAGGCTAGCGACTAAGGCACAGTAAATCAGGTGAATAGCACACGCCCTTGGATCAAATTCGTCTATAACAACTAAAGCTGCCTCTTCTGCCAGTGTTTCTGGTTGTGGAGTTTCGGGATTATCTGTTACATAGTAAAAGATTTTTCCTTTTCCAGTTTCAGTTTCTTTTTCGTAACTAAAAGTATTATTTACTTGATTCCATGACAGATTCATTTTTTGAGATAAGACTTCAGCAACTCCATACAAAACTAGCGACAATGCAGCAACATTAGTCTTACTATCAGGAAATAAAGAAGCTTTTTTGAATTGCCGAGGTTTTGCTGAATACTGGTGATTTGATTGTAAGTTTTGCTCAGATTCATTAACTCTGTCTTGAAAATTAATTTGCTTTGATAATTGAGTAGTTGGGTCTTCTAAAGCTTCTTCATCAAGAGCAATATTAGTTTCCTTTGGATTTGGATTACGGGAAATCGTAATTCCCATTAACTGGTGAAATATATGCAGAATTTTGCTATATAATGTTTTTGCTAAATGTTTCATTTTCCTACTACCAATCTGCTGCTCGCGTAGGTAATTTACAATGATGAAATAAAGCCTAAGTTTTTTTGAGAAAGTATAATAATGCTTGATATTCTACTGATGAGTATTATTAACTTTAGCAGGACTTACGCAAAATAATGGAAAAATGTAGACGCAAAGCGGCTTGCCGTAGGCTACCGCAAAGTCGCAAAGGACACAAAGGAATGAAAGTTTCAGAGAGTTATTGCGTAAGTCCTATTTAAATCCGGAAAAAGTTTCTATTAAAAAATAGAATGACGTTTAAACGCCATCTATTTATAATCTGTAAAAAAATTAATTTGTCGGAACAGTAGCTGCACCTAAACCTCTTAAGTCTCGCCCTGTGGGACTGTTGTTATATCCTTTAAAGTCCCGGTATTGTTGTGCTTCCTCCTCTGGAACACGAATGCCCTCTTGTGGCGGTGTTACCCAGACAGGGCGATTTTGAGCATCTCGATAGTAAACATGCCCATTCTTAGAAAGGTAGTATTTCCCTTGCGCTCCCGTTCCTTGGGCATTCTTTCGCTGATTGTAGAGGTAGTAAAGTCCAGCAGCACCTGCCAAGATTGCCACTTTCTGCCCTGTACTTAATCCCCTTTTGGCTTGGGGTTGATTTACGGGAGCGCGATTATTTAAATTTCTCCCAACAGTATCGTCAATTGGAGGTTGCGTAGCATTTTGGGAACCTCCGCCGCAGCTATTAAGCAGAGGGACTGTTAGCAATGTTGAAAGAAATATTGTTGTTGTCAGCGAAGCTAATCTATTTGTTTTAATCATACATTTTCTTTTCCGGCTAATTTAGCTGATGTGGTATAAGATAGGACTTACGCAAAAGTGCTAAAAAGCTTAATTTATCGAACCGCCAAGAAAGCAAAGAACACCAAGAATCTACAGTTTTATAGAATGGTCAAGCAAAACTCAGTTTTTTACTTGACCAAAAGTTCAGATACACTGTATCCACCGCTATACTTTAGTTAGCTTAAAGTCTGTGATTCTTCTCTGCCTAGAGTTTGTTTTTTAAGCAAGCGAATTTCTGTTGTTAATTCTTGCCGAGTGGAATCTTTGAGCAAATAGCGGAAAGTAAACCAAATTGTGTAACCAAGTCCAATTAATTGGAGAAATGGAGAAACTAGGGGAATATCATTTATGGCGTTGAGTACCGCTAGAAAAATTCTTAGTGTCGTAACTGCTATCACAAGCAACGCAAAGCTAATAATCAGCAATTTGTATTCTTGGTAAAAACTACCTATGTACTCAGGTATTTTTGTCAAAAATATAGAAATTTGTCTACCAATTTTTTGCCATTGTTCTTCATTTTCCGAGGCGGGTGGCAACATTGCCAGGTTTCCAGACTCTGAAGCTTTCAGTGCTTCTATCTGGTTTGGGGAGGCAGTATCGACATACCGATCTTGCTGTAATTCTGTATCCATAATTATCTCCTGATTTTCTTGCAATAAGAGCAGTTTTAAAGCTTACAGTCTGTTATTATCAATTTTCGCAACACTTGCTTTGCAACTAGATTTATTACTCCTTAGCCGCACAGCTAAATATTTATTTGCAAATTTATTACGACTTTAATAATATTTAGACATTTTTAGATTTCCTTCTCATCAATCTTTTGGCATAGATTTTATCTTATAGAAGAGTGATAGAGCAGGTATTACAACTTAAGTCAATAAACTTTTAACAATGTGAGGATATTTGATTTAAGTGTAAGGTGTTACTAAACATATCAAACTAGCTAGATTTTATGATATGTATTGATTTAGTTAACTTTAGTTGTGATATTTACTGCTAGAAACTAGTCACACAAATGCTAGAAACTAGTCACAGTATTTTCAAAAACTAGTTTAAATATTTTTATAATTAGTAATACATTAATACTAAAAGATTGTTTTGTCTCATACTTATGTGCTATGAAAATATATTTAATTACTTCAATTGATTAAATATCAAGATAATTTAAGTCAATCATCGGGGAGAAGATGTATATAAACTAAATTGTGTAATTTATAAAAAGACACAGCAAGATTTTAAGGAATCAAATAATGCCGCTCCAAAAAATAAGTGAATTTGATCTAGACTACCTTAATACTCTTGAAGGTAACGACATCAAAGGAATGGGTGTGTATGTTCAAGGAACTGATGAGAAGATTGGCACAGTAAATGATGCTGTAATAGATGAGCAAGGAGCATTCCGCTATTTAATTGTTGACATAATTTTTTTTCAAAAATCAAATATGAGTCCTATATTGCAGAAAAGTTATTAGTTTAGATGAGGTGGTTAAATTGAAAATAATTCAAAAGTTTCGTCGGGTTTTAATAGCTTTAGCCTTGGTATTAGTATTAACAACGACTGCCGCCTGTAGTGGTACTGTTCAAGCTAAACAACCAACTCAATTACCGTCTGGAATCAGTGATAGTGCCGACTATGCCTTGTTGTCACGCGGTAACAGTGTACAGGGTCAAGATTTTGGGAACTGGGTTGTCAGCACAGCCAAGGGAATTGTCCAAGATGCTTATGTACGTGACAACAATAAGTTAGGTGTCGTGATTACGCCTAAAGTTCGTCCGACCGAAGTCCGACCATTAGCAAAATCCTTACTCCAAGGTTTTCACAAAAATTTCCCCAATCAAGACTTAAAAGTTTTGATGTATGCACCAGACAAAAAACTGATTTTGACGGCTCAGTATGATGTGCAATCTCAGCAAGTTGAGTATAAATAGGGACTCATTTTCTGGAGAAAACCTGAGTTAATCAATTGATTGCAAGTATAAACAGGAGACATTTAAAATGAGTAGCAGTGACAAATATAAACGCGAAATTCTCAACGAGTTGGCGCACGGTAATACAGAGTCTTTAGATGATGTTTCATCTGACCCAACTCAGGAATACGAAAATTTTGACGATTTTGCCCAGCGTTCATCTCACGATCAACGTCGGCAATTGTTTAGTCAATCTTTCAACCATAACAGCATTCCACCAAGCCAGCTGGAGCCAGAACTCCAAAAGGCGATCGCTCAAATTAAGCCTAACGAACGGGATGATGTTGCACGGGCATTTTTCAAACACTTAAAGCAAAGAGGTCTAGACGAGCGCCATCTGGAGCGAGATTTGGGGCTTTCTACCCACAACCCTAACCGCATAAGTGCAGATGACCTTACCAAGCTGGCATCTTTCACATATCATAAGCTAATCAGCATTTAAGCTGCAACATAGCTGAAATTACCTTTATGTTTGATGTTCCGATGCCACTTAATCACTAACTCGCCTTGATTCAAAAGCTTATCTAGCAGGGATTTTAATTCATCGACCGATTTGAATAAGCGATGAGCAATATATTCCTTACATGAGTGCCAGACTAACTCGATAATGTTGTAATCAGGGCTGTAAGCTGGTAAAAACTCTAAAACAAAGTTCGGAAATTCTTCGGATATTTTAGCTATAATATCTTTGCGTTTATGAAAACTAGCATTATCTAAAATCAAAATAATCTTCGATCCATACTTAGAGAAATATTCAACATTGTTTCCTTTACTTACCCACTCTTGTTTGACTAATTCAAATAATAGTTGTAATTGCTCATAAAAAATATCTGCGTTCCCTTTTTTCACAAAAAAGCATACCCGTTTTCGGTCTGATTCTCTGATTGCTCCCATGACATTCACCCGGCCACAGCGTCTTTGTCCTGGAACATTTTTGCGTTTTCCTTTTTTACCCCAGTTCTTTCGGCGAATCACTCGTAAACTAAAACCACTCTCATCCCAAAACCATACCTGCAAACGGTCTGGTTCTTCTCGCGCTATTGATAAATATTGAGTAAGTTTCTCCTTAAACTTAGCTCTTTCGATTGGGTTTTGTTTATCTTCCAGGTCATATTTAGCCCAAATATAACTATACTTTTTTCGCTTTAATATCCTCTTTACTTGAGAGCTACTTAAATCTATCCCTGTTTTTTCGGTCAAATACGTGGCTAATCTCTCTGCCGTCCATTTGCCAAATTCATACCCGAAATCTGATGGTTCTTGGTCAACAGTTTTTAATAACAGTTCAATATATTCAAGAGTAGCTTTTCGATAATGTTCGTACTCTCTTTTGTTATGCAGGGTTTCTAAATTGTCTGGATCTCCATGCATACACCAATATGCCACGGTTCTAGGCGAGCAGCCTAAAAATTTAGCAATTTCATGTTGCGGCTTCCCATCATTTTGTAGAAGAATAATTAAAATTCTTTCCCTGACGTGTGGTTGGTCGCTCTCTTTTAAAGCCTGCTGTAGCTTACCGACTTATTCCGGCGTTAAAAAGTCTTTGGCTGGTGGCGGCATAGCTGCTTTTATACTACTTCACATTATTATTATGCAACTTTAGTGCCGATTAGCTTAGCCATCCTGACATCTTCCAAGAGGTGATGGCTGAACAACCAGCGATTCTAAAGTTTCTCAGTAATCCAATGGTTGGAGCAGCTTTAGGAGCGATCGCGTCTAAATGGTTTGGTCGTCATAAGTAAGCATTGCCAAACTTGATACACATAGTCCCAATACTACTTGGGTTTTGCATTTTGAACCCAAAGTTTGGTTTTGGGAAAAGGTTATAAGGGTAAGGGTTAAGGGTTTTAATTTCCCTTTTCCCCTGCCCCTTTCCCCCAAAACCCGACAAGTTGTGAGCCACTATTTTTTATTCCAACCTCTTGCCTGATTCACACAAGGCTCACAGCTGTCTCTAACATTTGTATTGTCCCAAGTTCGGCATTTATTTCCACTTCCGCACCGATTGGCAAGGTAAATTTATCCTTAATATGACCAATCATTGAACCATACCAAGCAGGAATACCTAAAGGAAGTATGTGTTGTTGCAATACTTGCATTAATGTAAATGACGGTTCATCTCCAAGACTACATTTAGTGCATTGCCCAAAGATAAAGCCAGCAATTTGATTAAGTATCCCAGCAGTTTTTAATTGCGTCAACATCCTATCTATCCGGTAAACATCCTCGCCAACTTCTTCCACAAACAAAATGCTTTTGTTCCAAGTAGGTAGGTAAGGTGAACCTACCATTGCTGATAAAACTGACAAGTTTCCACCCACAAGCTTACCCTTCGCCTTTCCCGGTGCTATGATCTCCATCCGCACTTCGCTAGGGTTGAGATTTTGCATAGTAACCGCTTCGGCATTAAATAGGATGCGCTTGAAGTAATCGACTGTAAATTGATTCCAGGTAGACGTAGCAACTGGCCCATGAAAAGTAATCATCTGACTACGGGCATTAATTGCTAACAACAGCGTCGTAATATCGCTGTAACCGATGAGAATTTTCGGATGGGAGCGGATTAGCGAGTAGTTGAGTAGGGGTAGAATGCGATTACAGCCCCAACCGCCACGCATAGGAATAATTGCTTTGATGGTGCGATCGCTAAACATCAAGTTTACATCCTGGGCGCGATCGGCGTCTTTTCCCGCTAAATAGCCGTAACGGTCTAAAATATGCTTCCCCAGCTTGACTTTTAACCCTAACTGTGAAACTGATTTCTGCGCTGCTTCGATGTCTTTAGCGTCAACGATACCCGCAGGAGAAATCAACCCTACAGTATCGCCAGCTTGCAGGCGGGGTGGCTTGCGGATGGTGTTTAGAGATGGCTTACCTTGGGCGGTAAGTGTTGGTATTTGAGTGGCTAAGGTAGCTAGTCCACAGGTTGTAAGAAATTCCCGGCGTTTGATAGTCATAACCATTCAGTTGGGGATTAAGATTCTAAAAAGTTAAATCCCCAGCAACTTTTACGAAGTCGGGGATCTGGATACCGCGAATTTTCACAAATTAAATAGGATTGCGATATATAAAATTAAACCTTTTGTACCATATCTGAAATCACAAATCCATTATTAGCGAACTTAGCATCAGTAGCAAATGAATCACCAATGACAGGCAAAAGATGATCGTATAATTGCATCGCCTGTAAACAAGTATTAATACTAGATGCTGCTGAATTATATACTGAAATATTTTCTTCAAGAATATTCAACAATCGGCGATTAGTTGCAATTTTTTCTTCAGCTTCTTTTTCTAGTGTTTTCTCTAAATAAGCACGCGCTTGTGGGTATTGCTGCAAAATCTCATCTGCTTGCCGATTTGCCATTGGGATCAATTGAGTTTTCAATGTTTGATTAATGGTTTGACGGAAAGATTTACGAATAGTATAAGAAACTTTTGGTTCAAAATCTAACTTCAATAACTGCCTAATCGCTGGTTCTGCTTCCACAATACTTTCAGCATCGTAACCTTGAGAAGTTTGTGATAAAGTTTGGCGAAATTGATATATAGAAAAAGTGCCTTCATCGTAAAATCTAGGACTTTCTCGCACAAAGCGATCGCACTCTACACTAGCTGCACTTACTAATGCTTGAGTAACTACTTTTTCTACAGTTCTTATCTCTTGTTCAATGCCACCATCATTATCTAATAAACGATACAGTTGGCGATAATATTCTGACTTGCGAATTTTTTCAATCAATCGCTGAAAATAATTTGCAACTACTTGCTGAGAAGATTCAACCAAAATATCTTCTAATTGATTTGCTAAGTAATAAAATGCCTCTACTAAAATAGCAATTAAAGGTGCGGTAGCGTTGCGAGGATGGCTGATGGTTGCACGTCGATAAGCATCAGCTACAGAAAAAGTATCTAACAATTCATCTAAACGGCGAATCATTCGTGATTGCAATTGCTTAAAATCTGCTTCAAAAGCATCACAAGAATTATTAATTACATGATTAACTTCTTCTTTGATATGCTCGCTAAATTCTCTGCCAATTTGCTGGAGTTGCTGATTTAGGCGTTGTAACTCTTGCGCCTTCATTGTCTCAATTTCTTGGGGCTGACTATCTAAATCGCGTTGGACACTCTGATAATGTTTTTTGAGCTTAATACAAACATCTTCCAAATCATCAGCAAGATTTTTAAATAATTGGGGACGCTTTTCTTCGGTAAGATAGCGAGTAATAGCTGTGCGGAATTCTTCAGTTCCACTATCTTGAATTAGCTTTTCTATCAGTTCATTTCCCCAATCTCCCAAAATCCGCACATAATTTTGATTTGGGGTTTCGTAGCCGTTAACAGAAACACGGAATTTACTGGAAGATAGCTTTCCTGAATTTACACAGTAGTTATTAAACGCATAGACAAATTGTGGTGTTTCTTCTTGGCCATCTAAACCTTTAATACTTTCTGCAAAAACAGAATCTAAACCAAATCTATCTTGTGGGCTTGTCTGTTTAATCTGACTGCCATAAAATCCTAATAATCCACTGGTTTTATAAACCTTCCTAGAATTGGCAAATTGCTCACTAATTAAATCGTCTAACCGTTGCCGTAGCTGAGTATTATACCAAGTTTCATCGATCCGGTTGAAGACATAGAAGACGCGATCGCGTACTCCCCCATTCTCCCGCATTAATTCCAAAAGTTCGGTTTCTTCTTTTGTCATATCACCCGCCGAAGCAGGTTTTAGCACACACACCACCGCCGAAGTATCAGGATGTTGAATTTTGGCATAAGTTAGTTGAGCATCTTTCTCTACTGGCGCATCTATGCCAGGTGTGTCAATAATTACATTACCATCTTGTAGCAAAGGATGATTACAGTAATATTCTATTCGCTTCAATACCGCACTATTACTTCCACGACGCGCATATCCAGCCGCTTCTTTAAGGTTAGAAAAGTTAAATTGCTCCATTGAGTATGTAGCATTAGTTACCGTGCTGATGTGATCGCTATTTGCTATATATCCCTCTAGCAACAACATTAACGCCTTCGCCTGTTTTGCACGTTCTGATTGACTCTCACCACCCTCCTGCTGAATAATCGCTTCAGAACCTTGACGTAGCAGGTTAATTACCTCAGCTTGGTTAATATTAGGTACTGTCTGAAATCCTAGTTGCTGACACAAAGAAACTGCTTGTTCTCGAATCTCTGCTTCACTTAAAAACGTCAAAACAACACGTTCTTTATCTACTTCTGCATACTCGATTTTGCATTCTGTACCTGTAGCGTGTCCCTCTGCACTGTAGAGTAATTCCCTTTCTAATAGTGCATTTATTAGCATTGATTTTCCAGCACTAAAAGCACCTGCAAATACAATTTCAAACTTCGGAGAAATCGCCTTACTTAAAGAAGTTCGTATATGTGTAATATCTTGGGAACGTAGTGTTGGTTCTTGTTGTAAAAGTTGTAATATAGATTCAACCTGCTCTTTCAAATTTTGGCACTGAAGCGGTAAATCTGACATATTCAGCATCCTGACAATATTTCTCTATATATTAGTAATATATATTGTCTTGATGGTTCAGTAAATTTCCTGAGAATTATATGTGGTTTCTTGCTAGATATTACTACTAATTAATGACTAATTATCCCAAATTATTTGTATATTTGTAGGGGTGCAAGGCCTTCATACGTGTCAACTTAAGCTAGAAATGGCTTCACTGTTGGCTTCATCACCCGCCTAGAACTAAAGTTCCAGGCTAACAGCTCAAGTCATCTAAAGATGACTAAAGATTTTCCGGGATATTTAGTCATCTTTTAGATGACTTTTGCTATGAGCAAGGAACTTCAGTTCCTTGCTGGACATCGGTTTTACGTTAAGTTGACACCAATGAAGGCCTTGCGCCCCTACTATGGAATATATTTTAACTGGAAGTTCCTTATACCAAATATGGATAGACAAGTTCTAGCTATTACCTTAACTGCTTATGGCGATAGCTAGAATCGTATTCGCGTTTTGGGAGCAGGTTTTCAGACTCATTTATCGAAACCAGTCTTTCTAGGAAAACTAGTTTAAATTGTCGCTAATTTGTTTGCTGCTCGTAATTGATAATAAATCGTATTTTTATCTCTTTTGAGGCACTAATACAGGCAGTTTACGTCCATCGGCTGCAAATTTAGCGTGTTGTCCAACAGTCAAAACATTAAACTGACTAGATATAATTTCTAAACTTTTGTTCACTATTGCCAGCTTTTTGTAGGTAGGGACACTCATACCAGGAAAAAATGAGAGTTCTGGTACATCCTCTTGACTTACGAAGTCTGTAGGATGGAGTAGCAAAGAAGGCTGGACGCGTGTAACTTTACACAGCCACAGGGCAATTCGCAGGTACAGTAACGCCACTTCCGAAGAAAATGTACTCAGAAACATTATGTAACTGAAGTGGATTGGCACTTTAAAAATTGGCATGGTGGTAACGGGAATCTCAGTCAGCTTATCCTTATCTAGTTTCCACTTGTAAGGTTTTAGAGGCTGCAAACCCTCTTTAAAACCGCCAAACAGCGCTTCCCGTTTTTTACGTTCTTCCTTGCTCAATTTACAAGTTATTAAATAATATGCTCGTGCTATGGGCCCCAAAAATGTGGGGAAAGTCGAAGCATCATATTCGTATCCCCGGCGTGCTAAGACTTTCAATACTGCTGGAGAAAAACTGTATCCTGGCCCCCGGAAGCCGATAGGATGTTGATGAGTGACGCGTTTGATATGTTCTTCGGCGAGTGCCACCTCTTCTTCAATCTCATTCTCTGAATAAAGATGTAGCCAAGGATCGTGATAGAATGAATGGTTGCCAATTTCGTGACCGGCGCTAGCGATCGCTTGTATTGCCTTGGTATTCTTTTCCAACGCTGCATCTTGACCGACAATAAATACTGTGATTGTCAAATCCCATTGCTTGAGAATATCTAAGAAACGAGGTACTGCGATATCCAGGTAAGAAGGATAAGTCTCCCAACCCGAAGCGCCCTGATTTTTTAAATAAGACCAAATATTATCCAAATCTAGAGAAAGACTGGCTATTGGTTTGTTTCTTTTTTGCTTAATTTTCATTATGAGTTCAAGTATTTAGACAATTTTAAGCGTAAATTATATTGTTAGATTTGGATTTATATCAGTAAAGTTCCATAGTTCAACTTAGGGCTGAGTTTAGAATAAACTTCAAGCCAGAATGTTCGCATCTCCTCATTTTCAAAATAAAGAGTTACTTTAAGAGCAGTATTTCATAGACATTGCCCAGATTAGTGAGACAGATTTATATCTGCTTCTCTAAAAAATATTCTCGGTAAATTAGATAATGGTTTTTCAACGCTCCTTCGATATCTATATTGATCTAACCTTTGGACAGCTTTTTACCCTGATACTTAATTACTGCTTATTAATATATTATAACCAAGATACATATAAACTTATATAAGTAGTTTTTAGCGATCGCGCTAAATATATGAAGTTATTAATAATTTTGATATTCAATTTTTATCATAACTTCCAATTAAAAGTAATTAAACAAAAATTTTGATCCATATCTTATATGTTGATTTGCTGCCTCTGGGTCAAACACATGGCAATTCCCTTTTCGTAGTAAGCTGCCTCGTTAATAAAAATTGGCCAAACAGTAGATGCACCCTCATAAACAATTGTTTTATCGTCAAAAGTTATAAAGATTGGATCTCCTGGGTTCAAGGCTTGATAATCCTTATCCTGAAGCTCTGGATGAATCATCCCAAAGATTGTACCATCAGATTTTTTTGGGTAGTCCACAACTGATAAGTGGTCATAGAGAATCAACGTTTCGTTATTTGATGGAATTTTACCCTGGTTAAACTGCTCTAGGTAATCCAGAAGCGCGCGAACAAGTTCCTCTGTTTGTTTGAACAGCGTTGCTTTTAAAAGTCCTTGGGCAATTGGGCCAACCTCGAATGCAAAGCCTAATTCGCACAGAGAATTTACAAATGGGTTTTCTGCAATTGATTTAAAAGAGCAGCGATAAACTTTAACTAAAGGATTAAGCTGGCTTAGATAAGCAGCCAATTTTAAGTTTAAGGGATGACTGTTATCAAGAATAATTGTCAGACCCATATTAGCTGTACTGCTGTGCAAGTCTAAGATGAAATCGGCTTGTTTATCCCCATTTGATATTAGGGTATCCTGAATTAATTTAGCTTGCAAATCTTCGTAACTATTCAAAGTCGGATCTTGTAAATCTTGCTTGAGAAAACAGCGATTTAAATCTTTCTCTACATATCGTCTTCCGGCGGCAAAAGCATGAGGATTTGCCAACAGAGTAACTGTCTCAAAACTCGGTCTAGTAATTAAATCGGGAAACTGGGCAAATTTTTGGACTAGGTAGGCTCCTGTAAACTCATTGCCATGAGTTCCACCGACAATTGCAACTCGATTAATCTGGTTCATGAAGCATTCACTCTGCCAATGCGCTCGCGATCGTGTGGTTGATTAAGATAAGACATATCTGGCCCATTGGGGATAATCCCACCGGGGTTGAGTGGAAATAGGTTTCCGTAGTAGTCTCGCTTCACAGTTTCTACGTCGCAAGTGTCAGCTACACCTGGAAGCTGATACAAGTCACGCAAGTAAGCTCCGAGATTTTGATAGTCTCGAATTCGTTGCTTATTGCATTTAAACAGCCCATAGTAGGCACTATCAAACCGAAATAATGTTGTGAATAACCGCACATCTGCAAGTGTCAGCTTTTTACCGCAGAGATAGCGATTAGTCTGCAATGCAAGTTCAATTTCATCGAGAGTTGCGAAAAGTTCATTGCAGGCTTGATTGTATGCTTCTTGAGTCTGGGCAAAACCGCAGCGATACACCCCGTTATTTACCGCGTGATAAATTTTTTCATTCCACCAGTCAATTTTCTCTTTAAGTTCTTCTGGGTAAAGATTTAGCGTCGGATTGTTGGCAAACTCGTTAAACTCAGAGTTCAGCATGACGATAATCTCTGAACTTTCATTATTGACGATGGTTTTTGTTTGGTTATCCCATAGTACTGGCACTGTAGAGCGCCCACTGTAGCCGGGTTCTGCCTTTTGATAAAATTCAGCCAGTGTGCGACAACCTTCTTCTTCTTGGTTAAATATCCAACCGCCTTCAATGGGCGAAGGAGAGACTATACAAACTGATATTACCGCTTCGAGTTTTTTAAGCGATCGCACAACCAAAGTTCGATGCGCCCAAGGACAGCCCAGCCCAACATAGAGTTTGTAGCGCCCCGTTGCTGGTGGGTGGGGATTCCCTGATTCTGTACCAATGAACTTGCGAAACTGGCTATTAGGACGAATATATGCTCCCGATTGATTGCGAGGAGCAAGGTTTGACATCATTAATTGCCACATACTCGTCCAGACAAACTTTCCTACCCAGATAATCAGCTTGGGAGGAAGCGACTTACCTTTCTTCTTGGGGAGCTTTTTCTCGTCATCCATTGGAGTTGAGTTAGTCATGGCGACAATTTTGCTTTGGGAGCGATCGACGTTACTGCTGTATATGCTGTTAAATTTCTAGTCCGTAGGTTTTCATATTTACACGCACCTTGAGATTTCTTACTTTACTTTACTACGCTTTGCCTGAACTGTCGGATCTATGTAAGGATTCAGGTCTAATATTGGGGAAGTAAAGAAGGGCAAGACAGACAATTATTAAAGTCAGCAATTAGAGCTTGTGCAAAAAAATCAATAACAGACCTACCTTGACGGCGACAAGTCTGCACAACTGTCAACAAATTAGCAGTATGACAAAACCGCTCCATCGAACGGGAACCAACACTAATCTTACGTTTTGTCACAGCCAAACGAAGAGAGCATTCAGTGTTTCATCTATTATGAATATTAAAGCGATCGCCTGTTCAATGATTATATCCACCAACTCTTCTTTGGACAGCTGGTTAAGACTTTCTCGGTCGATTTGTTGAGGCGCGTTGAGGTTCATGATTGTGATACTTTACCCCAAGCGTCCCCTTTGTCAATACTCTGCCACCTGAATCCTTACGACGCATCGTTGTAGCGTTTATCTGCGGCAGCAGGCATTGTAACAATGATAAGATATCGGGCATGGGCGGCAAGTGGCTTTTGAGTTGTCGTTGTGAGAGACAATAACTCTACTACGAAACGCCCTACCTCTTCATGCTCTTATTTTGGCAACGGTATTGAGAAGAGATTGGACTTTATGAATAACAACCCTCCTACCACTCCTGCACAATGTCCTTTCCGTGGAAGCCGCATTGGCGGTGCGCTAGGCTCCAAGCCGCAAACTGATGATTGGTGGCCGAACCGACTTCAGGTCGAGCTACTTCACCAAAATTTGCCCCAAGCTAACCCGCTGCGAGATTTCGATTATAAGGGAGCCTTCGCCAAGATTGACTTCAAACAGTTGAAGAGCGATATCAAAGCGCTGCTGACCGATTCGCAGGACTGGTGGCCAGCCGACTATGGTAATTATGGACCTCAAATGATTCGCATGGCGTGGCACGCCGCAGGCACCTACCGGATCGCAGACGGTCGGGGCGGAGCGAGTCAGGGTATGCAACGCTTTGCACCAATCAATTCGTGGTGGGATAATGGGAACACAGATAAATCACGACGGCTGCTCTGGCCCATCAAGCAGAAATATGGTGCGGCAATAAGCTGGGCTGATTTGATGAGTCTGACTGGCAACTGCGCGCTCGAAATCATGGGGTTTAAGACCTTCGGTTTTGGTGGCGGTCGCATTGATGCCTGGGAGGCAGATCGCGCAACATACTGGGGGCCGGAGTTCTGGAACGGCGATCCGGTTGACGATATCAAAGAACACCCTGGTCATCCTGACGAGATGGTCACTCGCACGATTCGGTGGGTTGGGAAGCCGAACGAGGAATACTACGACCTTGAGAACCCGCTAGCAGCTTCGCACCAGGCGCTAATTTACGTCAATCCAGAAGGTCCAAACGCCGAAGGCGACCCTCATGGTTCAGCGCGAGACATTCGCGAGACGTTTGCGCGTATGGGCATGAATGACGAAGAAACTGTCGCGCTCATTGCAGGTGGTCATGCCTTTGGCAAAAGTCACGGCATGGTCTCGCCGGACAAGATCGGTCCAGCGCCGGAAGCCGCGCCGATTCAGGCGATGGGCTTAGGGTGGCAGAACCCTGAAGGCACTGGGTTTGCCGAATATACGATGACGAACGGGATCGAAGGATCGTGGACTCCAAATCCAACCCAGTGGGACAACAGTTACTTAACAAATCTTTTTAAGTACGATTGGGAACAGACAAAGAGTCCAGTAGGTGCCATTCAGTGGAAGCCAAGCAATCCTGATGCGCCGAAGACACCGGATGCCCATCAACCGGGCGTTGAACATCCGTTAATGATGATGACTTCGGACGTTGCCTTGAAGGTCGATTCGACCTATCACGAAATCTGTCAGCGCTTCTTGGGTGACTTCGATTACTTCAGCGATGCGTTCGCGCGCGCCTGGTATAAGCTGATCCATCGAGACATGGGGCCGAAAACGCGCTATCTTGGTCCGGAAATCCCAGAGGAAGATTTGATCTGGCAAGATCCAATTCCAGCACTGGATCACGAGGTGGTTGATGTCGCCGATATCAATTCTCTCAAGGATAAGATTTTAGCGAGTGGGATCTCTGTTTCGGCGCTCGTGTCAGCCGCTTGGGCATCAGCATCGAGCCACCGCCATTCCGATAAGCGCGGCGGCGCAAACGGGGCACGCGTTCGCCTCAATCCCCAGAAAGACTGGGAAATGAACCGCCCGCAGGAGCTCGGCGAGGTCCTATCGACCCTTGAGCGAATTCAGGCGGACTTTAACGGTGCTCAGTTGGGCAGCAAAAAAATCTCGATCGCAGATATGATCGTCCTCGGTGGCTGTGCTGCGGTCGAAAAAGCCGCGCAAGACGCTGGGTTTTCTGTTGCCGTCCCGTTTACTCCGGGTCGGATGGATACGACTCAGGAACTGACAGATGTTGAAATGTTTAATTGGTTGAAGCCAGTTTCGGACGGTTTCAGAAATTATCACAATGAGGCGGTTGGCTATAAAGTGAAGCCGGAGCGGATCTTCCTCGATCGGGCGCAGCTCCTGACGCTGACTGCGCCTGAGTGGACGGTTCTCGTCGGCGGACTTCGCGCCCTCGATCAGAATTGGGACTATTCAAAGCACGGTAGCTTCACCGATCGACCCGGCGTCTTGACAAATGACTTTTTCCGTGTATTGACCAGTATGGACTATGAGTGGAAGCCGATAGACAATCGCGAGATGCTTTTTAACATCTGCGATCGCAAAACGGGCGAAACGAAGTTCACCGCGACACGTTGCGATCTCATCTTCGGTTCAAACGCGGAACTTCGTCAAATTGCTGAAGTCTATGGCGCTGATGACGGTCACGAGCGTATGGTCAAGGACTTCGTTGCGGTCTGGAACAAGGTAATGATGCTCGATCGCTTCGACGTTTGCGCTTAACAGACTAGTGGTCTGGCAAGTGAACTTGGCGGGGTAAAGGGTAAGGGGGAAGGTGGGGCCCCCTCTGGGGATAAGGGGCGGGGGGAAAGGTTTTAAATCCCTTACCCTTTCCCCTTTCCCCTTTCCCCAGCCCCCACCCAGCATTTTTGGGTTGGCAGACTACTAGCTAAATATTGACGCGCACTGAAGATTGCCTCCAAAGATGGCGATATATCAACTCAGCCTCGTAAATTGGCGAAGGTATTGATATTAGACTTCTTGGCATTTGTAGGGAAAAGGGTAAGGGGGAAAGGGAAAAGGAATAAAAAACCTTTCCCCTTTGACCTTTCCCCTTTTCCCGCAAGAGTGCAAAAGTAACTTTTGCAAGAGGTCTATTGTGGATACTGATATTGCCTTAACGCTTCTTTTTACACAGATGATCAAAAATTAAAAATAGTTTATTCCGTTTCAGAATCTCTATCCATTTTGTAAGTCTGTAATAAGTAGTCTCCATTAAAGTGAATGAGATGAGTAGAATCTTCCGCAGCCCAAACATCGGTTTCCCAAGCAATTTCAGCCAAATATTCCACCATCGCTTTCCGACTTAAAAAAGTTGTCACCATGACAATGGGTATTTTTAGATCGGCAAAGATAACTTCGAGTTCTTTCTTCCGTTTAGGGTTAATTGGGCCATGAGAAGTTACAGCTTCAATTAAAACTAGCCAATCATTTTTTAGATAATGGATAATTACATCAGGCATTTTACCATAAGAATCGATAGTAACACCTAAATCTTTCAATGCTTTTTCATTAAAATGTGCGAATTTTTCATCTGTATCACCAACATAAATCAGTTTTCCTCCAGGTGTAAAACGTTCTGCAAATTCCTTAATAATCTTTTCGATCAGAATATTCTGTCCACCTGGCGATAGAGTTTTTACCTCTCCTTCAATCACTATCGGAATACGCGATCTTTCCCGCTCCTGAGCATATCGTTTTTTCAAAGTTTCAACTGAAGAAAGGTAAGTATGAATACTCTTTTTCCATTCAGTAGTTCCATAAGTACGTAAGAGTTCAAGCGCACTTTCTTCAATTTGATATACTGTTTTCGGACTGTTAACGGGGCGTTCAGGTGCATCTGGATTTACAATTATCAAAGCCGCATCTAAGAATTGATGGATTGTTTGGCGGCGAACAGTTTCCCGTGTATTAGGTTTATATGTTTTGCCATAGTGCAGTGCCATAAATTCCATCATTGGCGTAATTCCCATTAGGGGAGATGCAGCAGTTTCCCAAGGATATGTTGGTTTTAAGTTAAGTAGAGCCAGCAGTGTTAAGGCTGAACGTTCATTAAGTTGTGCCCGTGGAAGTCCAAGTTCCATTAGAATTTGTAGTGCTTCATCAATACGGGTTTTAATTATTAAGGGGTTGTTTTCAGACTGATTGCTCATACTCAGTAACTCTTCTTGCAAAAGTTGATCGATTTCTTGCTGTGATGGAAAATGCTCAGTAATATATAGCCCTATAGTCATAAGTTGTGCTATTGTCGGATATTTTAAATTTCGTAAATCGCTTGCATTAACCTGAGTATGTCCATTAAATAGCCGGAAAAATGCGTCAACGAGGCTAGAGTTAAGATAAGCAGCAAGACCACGTGCTAGGGTAAGATTAAGTCCTCTTCCATTGTTGTGAAAATAATTCAGGTGATTTTCAAAACCTACCCAAGAACAATTAATTTTGTTGGCATCATATACAACAGCAACAATTCGTTTTCTTTCCTCTTTAGAGGAGAATCGTTTAGTCAAAACATAATGTTCATTTGGTACTAAAAGAGATACAGTTTCTTCTGCATAGACCAGAGATTGGTGTTTTTTCGTTACTTTGGGATACTCAACATATCCTGCTGAAAAATTCACTGGATAAATCAAAGGAACAGTGTCTTTTTGTGGTATTAAACATAGATATTCTTTAGCACGGAAATCTACCACACGTCCTGTTGATACAGTTAATTCTAGGTCTTTTAATGTGCAGGTAAAATTAGCCATTTTTTCAATGACCTGCTGACTTAATGTATCGGGGATAATGTGGATAAATTGTTGCGAGTCGTTGGGAAGAACTATCTCTGTATAAGCTAAGGAATTTGACAGCATAAAATCATCATCAGCTTTTGAACTTGTACTAATGATTACATTGTCAAATTTTGATTTTTGTTTGACAGCATGAATAATAATTGTTTCCTGCAAAACTTCATCATCACTAAAAGTTTCCTGTCTGGATTCAAAAAGATGTATCCGGTCTAAAGCCATGATTTCCAAAAACATTCTGCGGAAGTCTCTAAAATATGGCCCATTACAGAAACTACGCGGCGAAATAGCTACAAGCTCTCCTTTTGATTCAAGAAGCTGAACTGTAGCAGCGATAAAACCTGTATATAGATTGCTGGCTTCTAATCCTATAGAACGTAACAAATTACGAACTTTGGAATGAGCATTAATTTTTAAATATGGGGGATTGAGAATAGCGTGGGTAAATCTGCAATTGTCAGGATTATCGAACAAACTAGGCTGAAGATGTCTGACTGTATCCTCAATAAAATCCGTATCTCGGATTTCATAGTTTAAAGAGATCCCAGCTATTTGACATTCTCTATCACATAATTTCAATGTCTGATGCAAATACCCAATCAGAAAAGGATCAATTTCATAGGCAACAATATCTAAATTGGCTGGGCGTTTTTGGCTGTGACAAAGTTTAGCTACAAAAGCTGCAAGTAATGAGCCAACTCCTGCTCCAGCATCAAGTAAATATATTTGAGGAAGATCGAGTTTGCCAAACATCCCAACCATTAATTCTGCTACTGAAGCAGGAGTCAAAAATTGGCCCAGTTTTCCTTTTTGCTTTTGATCCTGTTTCAAGCTTGCAGCAATCCTCAGAAGGTCTACTTCACCAAGTAAGTTTCTGGCAGAACATTTCGACAAGCTTTTGAATTCCAACGGCTTGTGATGATTGTCTGTAGACTCTCTACTGCTTGATTGGAACATCACGGCTCATTTTCACAGAACAAAAACCAACTTTATCAGGTTTTGAATTTCCGCCATGATATTTTAAGGACAAACCGATGCAAGAAGCGTCTCTTTTTCCAAAAATTACTTTAAAACTATGCTTCAAGCTAAAGTCTTCGTCACTCGTCGCTTACCCATCGAATTAGAGCAACTACGATCGCTCGCCACCGTCGAAGTTTGGCCAGAACGCCAACCCCCTCCATACGAAATTTTACTAGAAAAGGTCAAGGAAATAGATGGATTGCTATGTCTGCTGACTGACCAAATCGATCGGCAACTCATCGAGTCTGGAAAACTCAAAGTCATCAGTCAAATGGCGGTGGGTTACGATAACATTGACATTGCCGCCGCTACGGCACGACAAATTCCCGTCGGTAATACTCCTGGGGTGTTAACCGATGCTACCGCAGATTTTGCCTGGGCATTACTAATGGCAGCTGCACGGCGAGTAGTGGAGGCAGATCGGTTTACTCGTGCAGGTTTGTGGCAGACTTGGGAACCAGATTTGTTATTGGGGCCAAATGTTACGGGTGCTACCTTGGGTATTGTTGGTTTTGGGCGCATTGGTCAAGCGATCGCTCGTCGTGCCAAAGGGTTTGAAATGCAAATATTGTACGCGAGTAGGCAACGATGCAGCCCAGAATTAGAAGAATCTTTAGGTGTGGAGTTTGCTACGTTAGAACACTTACTGCAAAATTCTGATTTTGTGACACTGCATACACCATCGGCTGATGATACTTATCATTTAATTAGCGATCGCCAATTTGAATTGATGAAGCGATCGGCTATTTTGATTAATACGGCACGAGGAACTATTGTAGATCCAGATTCTCTGTACCGTGCCCTTGCAAGTGGTCAAATTGCTGCTGCGGCTATCGATGTCACCGAACCAGAACCGATTCCCAGCGATAGCCTATTGTTGACGCTAGAAAATCTAATTATTGCCCCGCATATTGGCAGTGCTAGCCGTCAAACACGCTCAAAAATGGCAACAATGGCGATCGCTAACTTAATTGCGGGATTGAGGGGCGATCGCTTGGCTAATTGTGTCAACCCTGAAATTTATAATTCACGCCTGATGTGAATTATGAACGCCCTCAATCTAGTACCGCAAGGCGAAATTCAAAAGGGACGCATAACTATGCGTCCCTAAAGCAAATTGCTGTAAACCTTTAGAAGGTGAAAGTTGTTCTCAGCGTACCGATAATTGCATCATCGTTGTTGCTGTTTTGACCAGGAGAGGTCAACCAGATTACGCCAGGGGTGATTGAGATATTATCTGACACGCGATACTTGTAAAAGCCTTCAAAGTGATAAGGTATATCATTACCAGTACCAGCAAAAGCTCCACCTCGGTTAAAGGCATAAGGTTCAGCACCAGCAAAAATCCCTAAAACGTTACCCTTTTTACCGAAGTCAGGTAAGGCTACCCCAAGACCGTAGCTCCAAGCTTCATAATCATCACCAGCACCAAAGCCTGTGATATCGTGGTAAGAAACGAAGCCACTGACTGATAGTTTGTCGCTGGGTCTGAAAGCTGCTTCTATACCGTAAGAATTACTGGAAGATCCGTTTAAGGTAGTTAGGGTGTTAGCTTGACCAGTACCTACGACGCGGTTAGTACTACCCAAACCACCACCTAGATCGAATAAATTACCACCTCCAGCACCATGATAACCGTGAACGTAGGTAGCAGCTATAGATAAGCGATCGCCAACACTAAAGTTCAACTGTCCCAAGGCTGCATAGTTACCCTCTAATAAACCTTGATTTGGCCCAGGATTATTAGCATTTGATGCCAAGTAGCCGATAGTTAGTGAACTTGGTTTGAAAAAGCTGCCACCTTTACCAAAGGGTAAAGTCAGTGCTGCACCGGCACCACCACCAATGCGATAAATCGGACTTTCAGAAGCAAAGGAAGACAAAGCACCATTACCACCATCAAAGTCCTCAAAGTAAGGGTTGTTAGTGGCAACATAATCGCTATGAATACCTCCGGTGCCCGCAAAGTAGACTTGGGCTGGGCCTATGGGTACGTAATACGCTAGCCAGTCGATAATGACACTGTTGTTAGTAGTGCTGCCGATTTGAAATGTTTGTGTGCCTTCAGCAGTATCGATCCCAACACCATTATTCCCTACTTGTGTAAAGGCTAGTGCATTACCGGCTGCAAGACGGGTGTGTAAAACGTCTTTACCCGTGAAGCTGGTTTGCAAGTCTAAACGTACCCTATCTTGGAAGACAGTATTATTTGCATCGCCAGTATTATTGCCAAATATATCAGTAGCGACAAAAATGGCTTCACCCACCAATTTTGTGGTAGTAGAAAACTGATTGGCTTCTAGTTCAGCAGTCCGTGCTTCTAGAGAATCTACTCGACCGCGTAGAGTTGCCAGTTCTGCTGAGAATTCCTCTTGCAAACGCTGGAGAGTCGCCAAATCCTGTTTTGTCACCAAGTCAGCAGTTGCTGTGGCAATCAGTTCATTAACTCGATCTAAACAAGCATTCAAACCAGCAGCAAACTCATAACGAGTCAGTGCCCGATTGCCTCGGTAAGTAGAATTTGGGTATCCAGCAATACAACCGTAGCGCTCAACCAAGGATTGCAAAGCTTGGAATGCCCAATCAGTCGGCTGTACATCAGAAAATTGAGAAACTGATGTGACTTGAGACAATGAATTCTGGTTTTTGCCTTCGTTGCTGTAGCGATTAACCCCTTCTAAAACCTTATTTTCATCAGCCTTTTGAGCAATCAATTGCTGATTAACTTTTGATTGCTCTGTTTGAATGAATATTGATGAAGCATTAGCAGCTATTGGTGCTTCTGTCTGAGCAGCTTTTGGCTTTATATTTTCAGAAGAACTTGCTACTTCAGCAGCAGCTATAGCCTTAGCGGAAACCAACACCGTCACTCCCAAAACTACTGGACTTAGTACCAGAGTTTTCCACAATAGATGAGACATTTTTATTTTCCTTTCCCAAAAAATAACCAAAATCCGTTGGTTCAAGAAAAAGAGAATAAGTGATTATTCTACTTGTTGGGAATCTTATCAGATTGCTGTTACTTAAGCTATATATCTAAGAAAAATTTTACAGATAAGGAATCTTCACATTTTGCAGATGGCTTCTTTGCCAAAAGGCTGAGTTTATCAGGTAATTTTGGTCGATTTTCTGCTATTTATGGACTTTAGCTTCTTGTTTTTTACCATGAATTGCGGTAGTTGCTTTTTATCTTTAAATTCATTCCTGCATCAAGAAAGTGTATTTATCTATGGGGTTTTAATTATAAATGAGTAATTATTGATTATTAATTATTTTGAACCTCCAACCTGCCGAATGTCAGATAAATCAATACCGTTCGGTTAAGCTCAAAATTCTTAGTAAAGACACAAAATTTTACTTTTTACCGCTGCACTAACGCGTTTCTACACTCTGAAAATCAGTATCAAAAATCTTTACCCAAGGAGATTTGGATATAAATCTTAGTGTCAATAATTTTTAATAGTAGCCATTTTTGTGTTGGGATAGCAACCCCAAATACATCTCAATGCTTTATTAAGCCCTTAATTTAGGCAGATAATTTTTCATCACTATCGGCAGTTGTTGCTTCTAATCCCAGAATGTGATACATCTCTGATTCAGATGTTCCGTGCATCGTCCGCATATCGTCATCTGCACTAACTATTAAATGTCCAAGAGTGTACATTAGACCTCTTGCAAAAATGTATTTTTGCAAGAGAGGGAAAAGGGAAAAGGTTAAAGGGAAAGGATTTTGAGTTTATTTGCCCTTTACTCCTTTCCCTTTTCCCCCACTTTTGCAAGAAGTCTATTAGCGTGAAGTTGCGATTTCCTCCATAACTAGGTCGGAATAAGTTTTTGACTAGTGATTCTAGCTTGCGATCGCATCGCAGTGCAGAATTTATCCGATTGTTAAAGCTGGTTCTTTACAGAAGTTAAATAGGGCTGACTCTGTTTCTGATTCATCTTCAAATACAGCAGAGATGTACCATTCACAGGGCGAACCATTCGTATATTCAGCCCAAGCAATTGTTGCTGTTTCACCTGATGGAATCCCTGACTCA
Source organism: Nostoc sp. (assembly GCF_036917375.1). GTDB lineage: Bacteria > Cyanobacteriota > Cyanobacteriia > Cyanobacteriales > Nostocaceae > Nostoc. The sequence goes on along the minus strand of NZ_JBALDN010000006.1, from coordinate 7,443 downwards.
CCCAAGTTAAATGAGGCCCACTCTCGATCGTCGACAGATACCCACAACTCTGTAATTGCCAATTCGGTTTTATTGGTAACGGTAAAGGTGAATTGGTCTGACATAAATAGCCTTGCCTTTTAACGATAAATAAATTGCAAATTGTCAGTCACTAGATTATACTGCCACTTGTTTCAAAAGTTGTTATACTAACTGCCAGAATATAGACTTATAGCATTTCACTATCAGGTTGATACATTTAGGTAAGCAGAGGGGCAGAGGAGCGCAGGAAAGGGTTGGCAGGTTTTACCTAACAGATTATGAGGCAATTTATAAGCGCGACAGCTTACAAACCGGAAATAGCAAAATCCGATCGATTCTGCCTTAATACAGTTTTGCGTAAAAGCGTAGCATTTTTAATGTAGGGGGATGCATTGGCATTGCAAGGTATTGGCAAATTTAATTCTCTACGAATTCATGAAATGCTGTACTTAATACAGTTCATATTTCATTAACTGACAAGGCAACGCTCCGTTGTACACCGCAATTCGCTTAGATGATTTTAGCCCAATCGATTGAGACAGTTCCTTGTTGCCACTCAGGACAAAGGCAGTCCAGCCTTTGAAGCGTTGTTTCAATACATCGCCCAAAAGTTTATAGAACGCTCCTAAATCGCTATCTCGCCCCAGCCGTTCGCCATAAGGTGGATTGCAGAATAAAACCCCGGTATCTGCGGGAGCGACAACATCGGTAAGTTCCATTTGAGAAAACCATACATGGTTATCAACGCCGCAGTTTTGAGCATTGTTAATCGCTTGCTCGATTATATTTTCATCGCGATCGCTTCCCCAAATAGGTGCGGGAAGAGTATCCAGTTGGCTGTCCTTAGCTTCTTGGAGCAGCTTTTCTAAAAGGGGCAGATCGAAATCGAGCCAATTTTCAAATCCAAAGCTATCGCGAAACAGTCCGGGTGCGATGTTCAGTGCCTTTAAGCAAGCTTCCAGGGGTAAAGTGCCAGATCCACACAAAGGATCGTAGAACATCTGGTCTGGTTGCCAGCCTGAAAGCTGAATGAGAGCCGCAGCGAGAGATTCCTTGAGAGGGGCTGCTCCCACCGCAGGACGGTAGCCTCGGCGATGCAGACTATTTCCCGAACTGTCGAGTTTGACGGTACAAAAGTCGCGTTCAATATGAACATTAACCCGCACATCTGGTTCATGAAGCTCTACATTTGAACGCTCGCCCAGATTTTCTTTTTGTTGGTCAACGATCGCATTTTTGACCTGAAGAGATGTGAAGTGGCTGTGGTTGAGGCAATCGTTTTTGCCCGTGACATTCACTGCCAGCGTCATATCTGGCGTCAAATAGTTTTGCCAATCGATAGTCTGGATACCGCGATAGAGATCCTTGGCATCAAGGCATGGAAACTCATTGATATTCACCAAGATTCGGAACGGCAGCCTAGCCCAGAGATTGACGCGATAAAGTAAAGTGCGATCGCCCTCAAAGGCTACACCGCAAAACCCCGGCTCTACGGAATGGGCACCCAGTTGCTCTAACTCCTGAGCCGCAAGGGTTTCTAATCCGCGAGCAACCGTTGCAAAATACTGATTCATCCTCTAATCCAAAGCATTATCTTCACTGCTCACCCATTGACGCACTTTAGCTTAACTTATATCTGGTAACATTCTCTCTCGTTAAGTCTGCAACTATAACCGTTAAGTAAAGTAGAGGCAGGAGTCAAGACACAGTAAATATTGTTGGAAAGAGATTATATTTTCTTCAGTTTAAGTACTATCTTAAATCAATTAACCTTGCTAATATCAAGCTGAAATAGCATTCAGACACTTTGCAATACAACCCATCAATAAAAATAATCAGAGGGAAAAACTGTGAGTTTAGTATCTGATATTGTTCTGCTGCAAGACTTAACATCTTCATCTAATGAGGGTGTAGTCCAGCTTAAAGCCGTACTTCCGGCGACGGTAAATCGCTTAACCAACCCGAAGTTAGCAAATATATTTGGTGATGACCTGAAATTTGGTATTGCCTCTTTCAAGGATAAGCCAATACCGCCTTTTGGGGGTTACGCTGACTATGTATATAAACCAGAAGTTGCTTTGACAAATAATGTCACAACAGTTAAAGAGAAAATCTTTGACTTTGAAGCTTTTGGTGGCAATGATGGGCCAGAATCACAATTAGATGCACTTTTGTTCGCAGCTTTAGATAGCGGTGGCAGTCTTGGTTACAGAGTAGGTTCATTTCGTGTCGCGATCGTAGCCACCGATAGTATTTATCACGTTGCCGGCGATCGCGCAGCAGTTTTTCCAAGTGATACTATTGCCAATAATGGAGATGGGATAGCTGATGCTTTTGAAGATTATCCACAGGTCGAACAAGTAAAAACTGCGCTAGAAGCAAATAACATTATTCCAATTTTTCTAACTACGAGTAATGTTGCAGCCAATTACGAGACACTAGTTACCCAGCTTGGTCGAGGTGGTGTACTGACTGTTGGTTCTACAAGTGAGAATCTTGCCGATCTCATAAAAGAGGCAGTTGCTCGAGCTAGAAATGTAATCAGTACTGATGTCACTACAACCAAGGGAGACGATAACTTTAGTTGTGGGAATTTTTCGGCTGGCAATCAGGTTATTTTTGCTGGGGATGGTGATGACAATATTTCGCTTTCTGGTGTTATTGGTAATCATTACATTGATGGGGGGGCAGGTTCTGATATCCTTTTTGGTGGAGCTGGTGCAGATATCATAGATGGGGGTAGTGATGACGACAACCTTGTGGGAGGCAAAGGTGATGATATTCTTTTTGGCAGTAGTGGAAAAGATATTCTGATCGGCAACCAAGGTAACGATTACCTACAGGGAGATAGTGGAGACGACTTACTAGAAGGAGGCGCTGGTGCAGATAAGTTTGCATTTGCAACAGGATCGAAGTTTAATATTAGGGAACTTGGAGTTGATACTATTAGGGACTTCACTCCTGAGCAAGACAAGATCCAACTATCCAAATCTACCTTTACGGCTCTAAGTAACTCAGTCTTCCCGACTCAATTAAATTCCGCAGACTTTGCCACAGTTACAAACGATACTTTAGCTGCAAGTAGTAGTGCAGCGATAGTTTATAATAGCGCAAATGGTAGTCTCTTTTATAACCCTAATGGTTCGGCGGATAATTTTGGTGAGATTAATTCTGGGGGTAAATTTGCACAATTAGATGGTACCTCTTTTCTTGCTCTAACTACCGCTAGTTTTGAGATAGTTTCTTAAGGTTTGTGTCTGATTTAGAGTCCTGCATTTTGTAACTCATCTATCTGAAAACTGCTTTAACAAAAAAAGAGGCGATCGCCAGGAGCAAATTAAACGGTATATTTTCAAGATGCCTCTGCTTACCTCAATAGACTACTATCTATTTGAAGCATTTTAAAAAGTGAGATCCTCCCAGACAAAGCAATTGAACTGAGATTAATCTATATTTTTCTAAAATCAATCATTGTCTGCCGATAAGCATCTGGCAAACCTGTATCAAAACACTTGCCTTTAACAACATATCCTGTCATTCCCTCTTCCTGACGCAATCTTTCAAGACAAGATGTTAACTGAAATTCACCTCTTTCTCGGAAGTTTTGGTTGATATGTTCTGCAAGAAAGTCAAAAATTTTCGGACTTAGTAAATATAAGCCAAATATACATAAAAAATTATTTTCTGACATTCCCTCTACACGTAAATGTTCTTGTGCATACTCAAGAGTTGGTTTCTCATACAGTTGGGTAACTGACAAAATCGAGTTTAACTCTTGCCAAACTCCTGTTACACATCCAGCTTGATGAATAATTTCTGCTGGCATTGTCGTTAAGCCAATAACGTTTTGATTAACTTGTTCGTAAACATCTAAAACTTGACGCGCACAAGATTTTTCAATGTCAGATGCATAAATGTGGTCGCCCAACATAAGCAAAAACGGCTCATTTTGTACCCAATCCTTGGCACAAAATACCGCATGACCATAGCCTAATTGTTCCTCTTGTAACAAAATGGTAATTCTGCTACCTAAATCTTCCAAATCTCGGCTATATTCTTGATTTTGTGGTGAAAGTTTTTCTAAAAGTTCTTTTTTGGGTGGGTTTTTCAATAAATCTGCAAATATTTCTTTGTCATTTGGCTGCACCACAATCCCTATTTCTGTAATTCCAGCACTAATTGCTTCTTCAATAATTGCAAGAATCACAGGTTTTGCCCTACCATCTCGATCGATAATTGGGAAAAGTTCTTTTTTGACAACTTTAGTAGCTGGAAACAAACGAGTACCGAAACCAGCTACCGGAATCACAGCTTTTCTAACTTTATTTTTTTGCATAAGCAGTTCATCACCCCAACTTTTCAAACAATTCCGCTAACACCACATTAGAAAACAAAAACCCTTGGGGATCGATCAAACGCAATCTTCCCTTTGCAACTTCCACCCAACCTTTCTCAAAATACAATTGCAAACACCGACAAATCTCCTCCACCTTCTCTTCGCCAAACGCCTCTACCAACGTCGCTAAACTCAAACCTTCTGCCAAACGCAACCCCAACATTAACGTTTCTAACAATACTTCCTTTGGGGGGGTAACATCACAATCAATTACAGCGCCAGCTTGTACCCACTGATAATACTCTTTAGTTTTACGCGGACGGGTGAATCGTTTCCCCTCAACATAACTCGCCGCACCCATGCCAAAGCCATAATAAGGGCAGTTTTCCCAATACACTCGATTATGCCGACATTGATGGCCAGGTTGAGCATAATTGGAAATTTCATAATGTTCATAACCTGCACTAGTTAAAACCTGCTGCCCCATCTGGTACATTTTGACTGTGGCTTCATCCGTAGGCAAAGGAGTATCGCCAGGTTTGTAGTAACGACCAAAGGCTGTACCTGGTTCGATGGTAAGATCGTAAATGGAAATGTGAGTGGGTGCAATCGCTACGGCTTTTTCTAAGGAATCCTGCCATTGATCCAAAGACTGATGCGGCAATCCAGAAATTAAGTCTAAGCTAAATTCGGGAATCTCGACTTGGTGGATTAGTTCCACAGCTGCAAAAATATCTTCAACTGAGTGCGATCGCCCCGCCCTTTGCAATAATTCTGATTGAAAGGCTTGTACGCCCAAGCTTACCCGGTTCACGCCTGCACTGCGATAGCCTGCTATGTGGGCTAAATCAAAGGTACCTGGGTCAATTTCCATAGAAATCTCTGCCCCAGACGCAATCCCAAAATGCTTCTCTAGTTCTGTCAGTATCCTTTGTAACTGCTCTATTGAGAGCAACGAAGGAGTACCACCACCGAAGAAAATTGTCTTCAGAGGTTGACCAAAGGCTGGTGTAATGGCAATTTCTTGACATAACACCTCAACATATTGGGAGATAGTACCAGATGTTTCGCCTCGCAAGCGATCGCCCACAACAGATACCGGGAAATCACAATAAAAACATCGCCGTCTGCAAAAGGGAATATGCACATAAGCAGAACTCGCAATTCCCGAAATACTAAATTTTTTACTCATTTTGAGAAAAGTTTTAAGTTAATTCAACTGCGAATTAGAGACAATAAAAATGAGATAAGAATTTAGGAGTCAGGTGGTCACTGAGCGTAGTCGAAGTGAGCCAGGAGCCAGAATAATTGTAAAATCAAGCGTGTAATAACTTCTTGATTTTATTAAAATTATTAAGTTTGGGTATCAAAGTCTTCTTAATTCTGACTTCTGGATTCTGGATTCTGAATTCTTACAAAATGAGTAGTTTATTTACAAGTTTTTGTCTTTTTACAACAAAACAATGAAAAATATTAAGATAAAAGCCTTTAGTTATAATAATTGCAGATATTGTCAGCCTAAACCCTTAGTGTAAGTCAATATCGATCATTTTATCTTACCGATGAGATAAAAAATACTTAACTTTATCGGTTAACACAGTTGCAGGAAAACAAGACAACCATGCTTGACGCCATTATTATTTTCTCATTTATCCTTGCAGCGTCGGGAATAGGGTTCTACAGCATTGAACTACTACCCAATGGCACCCTAGATCAGGTAACGAATCTAGAAGCTTTACGCTTAGTTGTTGCCGTCTTTGCCGCTATTATTGGTGGTGCGATCGGGCTGAGTTTCCAGACGACATATCGTCGCCTAGAATCACAAATCAAAGAAATGCCTCTGGAAGCGATCTTAACTCGTGCGATCGGCTTAGTGATTGGGCTATTACTAGCTAACCTGATGCTAGCCCCACTATTTTTGCTACCCATCCCGGCAGATTTTGGATTTATTAAGCCATTAGTGGCAGTTGTTGGTAGTATTATCCTCTCCGTTACTGGCATGAATTTGGCAGACACCCACGGACGAGGCTTATTGCGGTTCATTAATCCCAACACCGTTGAATCGATGGTAGTAGAAGGAACATTAAAACCAGCCAATACCAAAGTTCTAGATACTAGCTGTATTATTGATGGTCGTATTGAAGCCTTACTAGAAACAGGGTTTTTGGAAGGGCAAATTCTCGTACCGCAGTTTGTCTTGCAAGAACTCCAACAAGTAGCGGATGCTAGCAAAGACCAAAAGCGGGTACGGGGAAGGAGAGGACTAGAAATTCTCAACCGTATTAAGGAAGATTATCCCGATCGCATCCTGATTAATGCAGTTGACTACGAAGATATTCCCACAGTGGATGCCAAGTTAGTACGTTTCGCTCAAGAAATCAGCGGTACATTGCTAACCAACGACTACAACTTGTCTAAAGTCGCCAGTGTTCAAAAAGTACCTGTTTTGAATGTGAATGATTTAGTGAATGCCGTCCGTCCCAGTTATTTACCTGGCGACAACCTGGATTTAAAAATTCTCAAGGAAGGCAAAGAACCCAGTCAAGGCATTGGCTATCTAGATGACGGCACAATGGTAGTTGTTGAAGAAGGTAGCAGTTATGTGGGTGGTGAACTGCGAGTAGTAGTTACCAGTGCTTTGCAAACTACAGCAGGAAGAATGATTTTTGCCAAACCCCAAGCTTCAGCGTTGGCGTGAAACAATGGGATGTTCAATTCGAGTGACACTTATTAATCGGTGCAGGTTGACTGCACCGATTATTTATTGATTGGACTCACTTGCCTGTAAATACTGTAACTGCTCAATTGATAACCCTGTGACTCTGCCAATCGCCTCTAATGGCATACCAGTACTAAATAGATTTTTTGCCACTTCAAGTAACGCTTCAGCCTTGCCTTCAGCCTTGCCTTCAGCCTTGCCTTCAGCCTTACCTTCTTGTAGAATGTCTTGATAAATCGCTGACTCGCGCATAATATCTGACCTCAAAACTCTTGGTTCTTCAGTACTTCTTATGCTAAATTATTAGTTGCAAATTCAAAAGGATATTAAAAATTGTATTAATAAATTACTAAAAGCATTGCGATTA
>NZ_JBALDN010000005.1:0-166960 GCF_036917375.1 Nostoc sp. | reverse complement strand
ATGGGATTGGTTAAAGCTGTTCGTCAGCGACACCGACGCAACGCCTCAAGGTCGCTTGACATTTGGGCATCTGCTTTAACTTGACACCAATGGCAAGATGCCCAACCCACAAGACATTGAGAAAATTTTAATATGCAAATTAAATGTGTTTTAGCTTACTCGCTGCGCCTTGGCATCCGGCAGCATTCCCTAATAATCCTTTTTTAAAAAATTCTCAAAAACTTTGGCGTGGGCGTGTGAATTGGCGAACGGCTACGTCTTATGATGCAACTAAAGCAATTATCGCAAGCTTGCAGCAAAATAGTACACGTGAGGGATTACAACAAGTACTGCACAGTCCAAGTTTTTCAGTCGATGGTGCTACAGGAAAGATTCAGTTTGCACAATCAGGCGATCGCATAAATAATGACATCTTTTTAGTTAAAATTCAACAAATACCTGGCACTGATAAATATGAGTTTAAGCCAATTCAACGTTAGTTTTGCAGCTTTACTTAATAGCGATGCCTACGGCGGTAAACTACGCACTTGTTTGTTGTGAAGTTTAAAAATAGCGATCGCATCTAGTCTTTCACTTACAGATCACAAAATATCTGGATCTTCCCCCAACTCTCTTAATCTAGCTGCTAAACGAGCCGCTTTTGCAGCAGCAGCTTCCGCTTGTGTGATTGCGATTTCTGCTTGTGCAGCAGCAGCTTCGTCTGGTAACAAAACCAAATTGCCAGCTACATCGTAAAACCGCAACCATACCGCCGTTTCTCTGTCTATTGTTCCTTCATACGTTCCCAACCATAAACCTAACTTTTGACACCACAACCAACTACGCTCATTTGGTGTCAAAGATTGATATTGCTGATTATGATCTAAATGCCACCCTTGCAAAGAAGTCGGGTCAAAGGGGTCATAGACAAAATAATCTGAAGTATGAAAAGTTTGTTCGTAAAGGTCTTTCTTAACAGTCTTATCTATTTTGGCTGTAGATGGTGACATTAATTCTACAATCACATCAGGATAACGACCGTTTTCTTCCCACACTACCCAACCTTGACGAGAATTAGTCCCGTCCACATTCAGGACAGCAAAGAAATCGGGACCACGGAAATCCTGGTTACGTACTTGGGCGCTGCTGTAATAAATAAACATATTGCCACCAGTAAAAAAATCATTGCGATCGGCCCAAGCTTGCTGCAATGACCGAATCAACACATTCATGGCAATACGGTGGCGATTTGATTCCAAGGGTTCTCCGTCATCAAAAATTAGATTTGTGGGCGGTGTGGGGTGTTCCCAGTCTAGAATGGCTCTTGGGTTGTTTTCGGTAGTCATGAGCGATCGCCTTTCTCAGAAAGCCTTAGATTTCTATCATAAATTATTCTTCACCCAACCCCGAAAATTACGCATAGCTTGACTTCTACCAATTGTTAAACACTGCTGAACATATTCATTAACTAATTCAACAATTGGGATATTAGGAAAATTAGGACTAGATTCAGATTTTATATATTTACCTTCTTTTAGCAAATAAATTTCTAAACCTTGTTGTGTATGTCGCCAAAGTTCAGGAACTCCCAAAATTTCATAATTATCAAATCTAGTGCGAGAAGTAATATCAATTTCGATTGCTAAATCTGGTGGTGGATCTATATTTAAATCAATGCGATTTTTACCAATTACAGCAGCTTGATTTTGAATATAAAAACTGGTATCTGGTTCTACTGCTTGCAGCATTCGCCCATTTTTAAGAGTTGTAGAACCAAAAGGTTCAAAATCAATTTGAAGTTTGTCTAATAAAACTCTTACTAACTCACCAATATATTCTTTATCTTTTTCGTGTTCTGGTAGGGGAACCATAATTTCTAACCAACCATTACTATAAGAAATACGTGCAGCACGCCTTTCTCCCATTTCTTCTAAAATATTTTCTAACTGCTGCCAACTAATATCTTTGAGCAACATTTGTTGACCAGGTTTAACAATAATTTGTTGTAGTTTTAAAAGCATATCACCTCAGAGAGTTGATGTAGTAATTTATGTAGTCGATAGAATTTACAAATCAACTTTCTTAAAGTATATCGCCTCTGAGCATGAGTGCAGAAATTAGGTAAAATAAATAATTGACATAATCTTTGGCTGTTTCAATGTTATCAGTAATTTTCACTTGTTACTTGTTAAAGGAATAACGATGGTAAACTCTGTTCCACATCCTGGAGTAGAATCAACTTCAATAGTTCCTCGATGTTTATCTACAACAATTTGATAAGCGATCGCCATTCCTAATCCGATTCCTTTACCTACAGGTTTAGTAGTGAACATATAGTCAAATACTCGTTGCTTTACCTCTTCTGACATCCCAATACCATTATCGGAAATCTGAATGATCGCTTGTTTTTCATCAGTGAGTTCAGTCTGAATGCGAATTTGTCCTTCATTCTTTACTAATGATTCTTCTATAGCATCAATTGCATTCACTAAAACATTCATAAACACCTGATTGAGTTGTCCTGCATAGCATTCTACTAGGGGTAAATCACCATATTTCTTAACGATCTGAATTTCTGGTTGATTAGGCGTGGCTGTCAGACGATGATTCAGAATCATCAGAGTGTTATCTAATCCTTCATTAATGTCTACAAATTTCATGTCTGCCTCATCAAGGCGCGAGAAATTACGCAGCGACAGCACAATTTGACGAATGCGCTTGGTTCCCACTTGCATTGATGCCATTAATTTGGGTAAATCTTCTGCTAAAAACTCAATATCAAGGTCTTGGGTGCGATCGCTAATTTCGGGGGTAGGATTTGGGTATGTTTGTTGATAAAGCTTGAGCAAATCGAGGATGTCTTGGCTGTAAACGCTTGCATGGTTGAGATTGGCATGGATAAAATTGGCGGGATTATTGATTTCATGTGCCACTCCAGCTACTAATTGTCCCAGGCTAGACATTTTTTCGGTTTGGATGAGTTGAGCTTGGGTATTTTGCAATTCTTTTAGGGTTTTGCTGAGTTGTTGCGCCTGCTGGCTAGAAATCAAGGCGCGATCGCGAATCTGTTCATATAGCTGCACTTGTCGCCATGCACTAATTAACCCAACCAATAGCAATCCTCCCAAAACTGTAGCCAACAGGTTCAACGCCTGTAATGGCGATTCAATAATTTCTTTTGGCACAATTAACGCTACTGACCAATTTGCTTCTCTCAGAGGAGTGTAAGCAACATAGCTCCATTTACCATCCAGTTGAACCAATTCAATATTTGTGCGTTTAGCTACCATTTTTTGGCTAATTTCAACTAATCTGGGATTGCGCGAGTTCAGAAAACTCTTGGCAGCTTCTTCGGGTGTACCAATCAGTTCCGTGTTAGGATGCGCGATGGGAATTCCTTGAGAATTAAGCGCAAAAGCATAGCTGCCTTTACCTTGATGTAAATTGCTGATGACCTCAACGACTCGGTTAATTGGAATTCCTCCCATTAAAACACCTGCTGGCTTTGTACCTCTTTCGGCAGGAATCGGCGAACTAATCTGGATTTGTAACTGTTTGGTTGTGCGTCCAATAATTGGATCGGCTGCTATCGTTTCACCCGCCATACTCCGCTGAAAAAATTCTCGGTCTTTAACATTGAGATGATCTCCGTGAGTATTGATTAATGCACTATCTGATGTAGCCAATGCCATAAGCAAAAACGTTTGTAGCCGCTTCAATTCAGATTGCAAGTAAGGTTCTATCACAGGCCAATTTAGCGATCGCACCACACCAGAATTTGCCAAAGTCTTAATTTCTGTTTTACGAATGGCTAACCAGTTATCGATATCATCCTGACCTTTGCGTGTTTTTAATAGTACTTGTTCTTTGAGACTAGTGAGCAACAATCCCTTAACAATCTTGTAACTAGTGATGGCAGTGGCGCTAATGCTAATAGACAGAATTATCACAATTGATAATAATATAAAGTTCCGCGATCGCCATTTAAATAAGTTGTAACTTTTGTTGCTTAAGGCATACCATCGGGAATTGATTTTCAACCATACTTTCCGCAATTTAAGCATCATCGTCGTTTTACTTCAAGTTAAAATTTAAAAAATAAAAATGAAAAGTGCTGAGTAAAGTAGAAATTACTCAGCACTTAGCACTTAGCACTCATTATTGTTGTTGAGTAGCAATTTGAATGACAAACTCTGTACCCTGTCCAACTTCTGAAGTGCAGGAAAGTGAACCTCCATGTGCTTCTACCACAATTTGACGAGCGATCGCTAATCCCAATCCTGTGCCTTTTCCGACTGGCTTGGTGGTGAATAAATGGTCAAATACTTTTTGTTTGACCTCTGGTGACATTCCTACCCCGTTATCGGCAATTTTAATCAAAACGTGCTGACCTGAGTCTGCTACACGGGTTTCAATGGTGATGCAATTTGGGTTAGCGAGAATGGTTTCTAGGCTATGCTCTGAATTGTATTGTTCAAGTGCATCAATAGCATTTGCTAATAAGTTCATAAACACCTGATTAAGTTGTCCAGCAAAGCATTCCACTAGGGGTAATTTGCCATAATTTTTAACAACCTCAATCGCAGGACGGTTTTCATTAGCTTTTAAACGGTGTCTGAGAATCAGAATAGTGCTATCAATGCCTTCGTGAATATCAAAAGGAACTTTATAATCTTTATCTGCTCTAGAAAAGGTTCGCAAACTGGTACTAATACTGCGAATACGGTTAACACCCAATTTCATCGAGTCCAGCAATTTAGGTAAATCTTCGCGTAAATAATTCAGGTCGATGGCATCAATTTCATCTTGAATATCTAAGCCAGGATTAGGAAACTTCTCTTGATAAAGGTTAATTAGTCCAAACAAATCTTTTACATAATCTTTAGCTGGTTCTAAGTTACCAGCAATGAAGCCAACAGGATTGTTGATTTCATGGGCAACACCTGCTACCAAATTACCAAGTGCAGACATTTTTTCACCTTGCACTAACTGTAATTGCATCGTTTGGAGTTCTTGCAAAGCTTGTTCTAATTGTTGTTTTTGCTGTTGCAGTAATTGTTGTGCTTGCTGGCGCTCGGTGATGTCTTCAGAGGTGCTAAGGATGCCAAAAACCTTTCCTTCTTTATTTTTTAAGGGAATTTTATTTGTATTCGACCACTTTTCTTTCCCATCTGCTTGCTGCACTGTTTCGATAATGTTGAGTTCAGGTTGCTCAGATTCCATAATGCGGCGATCGCGCGCTACGAAAAAATCTGATTGCTCGTTAGTCCAGGGAAGGTCGTAGTCTGTTTTACCAATAACATTTTCTGGCACTCCTAGACCCCAAGTTTGCGTAAAGTTATGGTTACAGCCTAAATAAACACTATTGCAGTCTTTCCAGAAAACAGATTGTGGGATATTGTCGATAATTAACCGCAAAAATTGTTCAGTCTGTCCCAAGTTTTCTAGAGTATCTTGTGCTTGCTGATAAAGTCGGGCATTTTCTAAGGATATTGCAGCTTGAGTACATAACAAATTGAGTATTTCGACGCGATCGCTAGTAAACGCTCCAGTCATTAAATTGTTTTCTAAATACAAAATTCCTAACAGTTTCCCTTGATAGAAAATCGGTGTACACAGCAAGCTTTTAGGTTGCTGACGAATAATATAGGGATCGGCTATCAACGCCGGATGCAATGTTGTATCAAGGATAACTGTAGGTTCCAGGCTGCGTTTGACGGCGTAAATTAAGCTATGAGGAACATCTGCACTATCTTCCACACAAATGGACTGTAACACCGTTGATTGCTGCCCAACTTGAGCAGTTCCTTCAACTAGCAATCTACCTTCTTTAAGTAGTAGTAACGCACACTTATCTGCTCCAGCATTTTCAATTACCACTTGCAGTAGTTTCGTAAGTAATTTATCTAGTTCAATTTCACTGGAGAGAGTCTGAGAGGCTTTTAAAACTGTTGCCAAATCTAGCATTACTGATGTGTTGCTGCTAGAGGTTACTGATTTCTGAATGCTTGGATGGAAGGTAGCAATGGTGTCAATATTTGCGAATGTCTCATTGGGTGTGAGTAGCGAGCGCCTCTGTTGTAAAATTGGGGCTAGCAGTTGTGGATAATGCTGTTCTAGATCGTCGACTTTGGCTTTAGCATCCCAACGTGTGTAGCAATAGTAAGCATTAATCAAATATTCTTGAGCAATGCGTTCTTTGCCCCATTCTAAATAGAACTTGGCTGCAAGTTCGTTAGCGAGAGCTTCTTCGTTGACATATTCGTTTTCTTTAGCTTTAGCAATGGCGCGATCGTATGACTCGATTGCATCCATATACTTGCCAGAAATTCTTGCTATTTCCGCAGATAATAAGAGATATCGATGTAGAAAGTTGTCTGGGCAACTATTCGCCCAATTTTTCTGAATTTGTTGATGCTCGCGAATAATGTCCCAATACTGCTTTTTCTTCTCTAATGTCACATTGGGATAGAGAGCTATCAAGCTGAGTGGATAATAGAAATGATACTGAATAATTGGGAAAAAACCAGAGTTACAAGCAAGAGTTTTTTCAGCTTCTTCTGCTGCTTGCACAGCATCTGTGTAACGACCATAAAGGTACGATAATTGGATTTTGAGAAAGCAGTACCAATTAATTCCATGATCGAAATTGTTCTTCTGTCTCCATACTTCTATATAAGGAATATCTTCGTCATTGCGATCGTCTAATAAATCGGTGTTTTTAGATATATCTTGCAAATTCAATAAAAACTGGCGCTGTAAAGTAAACGCATACAGCATATTGACATCATTAACCTGTTGGACATAACTCAGATATTTTTCAGTTTCCGCGTAAACCTCTGAGAGGCGATCGCCCTTAATTAACATCGCCCAAATCAAAAACGAAACCGCCCAAACACCAAACACCAAATTTCCAGTTTCTTGACAGACTTGGAATGATTGTTGAGAAAGTGGCAAATTTGTTTTTAAATGCTGATTATAGGGATTGATGGTGTGGGCAAAGATATTATTGGTCTTAAAAATAAACTGGGTACTATTGAAGTGGCGATCGAGTTTTAGTGCTAATGTACCGAACTCATAAGCCGTTTGATAATTTCCTTGATTTGCCAGATTCATTCCATATAAACAGTAAGCAAAACCAGAGCTTTCTGCATTGCCATATTTCAACGATAAACCGATCATTAATGGAGGAGCCAAGCAACTGAGATATTCATCTCCTCCCATGTAAGCTGCTGCCCAAAGGTCAGCTAAAAGACCCATACAAACCTTTTGCTCTCGATCTGTCATCTCAGGCAGATCGAATAAATCTGATATACGAACCGTTTGCAGTTTAGCTTTTAATTCTTGAAGTTCAGTTTCGATAGCAGCTTGCTGTTCTTCAGGAGTGACTGTCAGATTCATCCCCATAATGCTCAAGCCTTTTACTCCAGCTTTAATACTAGCTGCGATATTTTCACCCTGAGTCATTTTCAGATACATCTGAATCCGATAAATCTCTACTTGTTCAAACCTATCTTGGCTTTGAGCTAACGCTATCTCAAATAATTTCTCGGCTTGGTCAAAACTGCCAGTTAGATATTCAGATTCTGCGGATTCTCGATATAATTCAAACGTAATTTTATAGTTAGTTAACCAACTTTCTGCTAGCAGCAAACTTCTACCCAATGTAAAATATTTCAGCGCTGCTTTATAAGCAGTAGAAGCTTTTGCTTTCTTACCAGCAATTAAATTCAGTTGAGCTAGTTCATATCTTTGAGATTGTTCATCAATTATGTCAATTCCTTCATTTAGCTGATTAACAATGTCAAAAATGCTGGTTTCAAGCGCTTCAGGTGATGTATTGTTTAACAGTAATTGCCCAATCTTGAAATGAGTAGCTTTTCGTTGAGATTCAGGGATAAGAGAATAGGCCGCTTGCTGAACACGGTCATGAAGAAATCTGTAAGAGCAAGAGTCAGGAGAATTGTGTTGCTGAAATTCTGAATTATGAATTCTAAATTCAGACTCATCGTGGTAGAACTTATAAACCTCACTGGTAGGAATAATCAACCCATATTGTACAGCCTTCCAAAAATCTGTGGCTGTTTCCAACTGGGATTTTTCATAGACGATCGCTAATGTCTTTAAATCAAATTGGTTTCCTATACAAGCTGCTAACTTCAAAACTTCTTGAGTTTTTGCTGACAATTTCTGAAGCTGAATTGCCATAAACTCTACTACATCATCGGTAAGAGCGAGCGATCGCACCTGAGCAATATCACATTCCCAATAACCACCATGAAAATTAAATGTAATTAGTCGATCTTGATGTAGCGCTTTGAGAAACTGGTTGCTGAAGAAAGGATTCCCTTGAGTTTTGCTCAATACTAATTCTGTTAAAGGTGTGGCTAAAGCTAAAGAGCAACTCAATGTATCTGCAACCAAATGATTGATAGAAACCCGATCGAGGGGTAATAAGGTAATCGTATTGACTGTGGCATCTAATTTCTGAATCTCTTCCAAAGTCAGCATCAACGGATGTACTGGGTTGACTTCGTTATCTCGATAAGCACCAATTAACAATAAATAGCCGATGTCAGTTTCACTCATCAACAAGTGCATTAAGTTTAAAGAAGCAGCATCTGCCCATTGCAAATCGTCAATAAATATCGCTAATGGATGTTCTGATGCAGTGAAGACTTGAGTGAACTTCAAAAACAGCAAATTGAAGCGATTTTGTGCCGCACTTCCAGAGAGTTCCGGTGCAGGTGGCTGTTTACCAATCATACTTTCCAGTTCTGGAATCAGCTCGATCATCACTTGTCCATGCTCACCCAAAGCAGAAAGAATTTTGCGCTTCCATTGCTCAAATTGGGCGTCAGTTTCACTTAGCAGTTGCCCGATTAAGTCTCGAAAAGCTTGCACAAAAGCAGAGAAAGGGATGTTGCGCTGGAACTGGTCAAATTTACCTTTAATGAAATAACCCCGTTGTCGCACAATTGGCTTGTGAACTTCGTTTACCACAGCAGTTTTGCCAATACCAGAGAAGCCTGCTACCAACATAATTTCAGTGCTTCCCTGACTGATTCTTTCAAAGGCATCCAGTAAGCTTTCAACTTCAGCTTGGCGACCGTAGAGCTTTTCTGGGATGATGAAGCGATCGCAAATATCCCGCTCACCTAATTCAAAAGATTTAATCGAGCCAATTTCTTGCAATTGAGACAAACATTTTTCTAAATCAAATTTCAACCCTAATGCACTCTGATAGCGGTCTTCAGCATTTTTCGCCATCAACTTCATCACAATCTCACAAAGAACTTCGGGAATTTCTTCTTCCCCCCTGCCTCCTAATTGTTCTGGTTGCTTGGCAATATGACAGTGAACCAACTCCATCGGATCGTTAGACTGAAAGGGTAGATGTCCAGCCAGCAATTCATAGAAGGTAACGCCGAGGGAATAGTAATCACTGCGATAGTCAATTCCGCGATTCATCCGCCCGGTTTGTTCGGGGGAAAGGTAGGCGAGAGTCCCTTCTAAGACGTTGGGACTGTGAATTTCGCGGGTTTCTCTAGGTAAAAGAGAGGCAATACTAAAGTCAATTAACTTGACTTGCTTAGTTTCCGGGTTGATGAGGATGTTGGCGGGCTTAATATCTTTGTGGATAACCTGATGGCGATATAGTCCGTCAAGAGTATTGCTCAGAGCGATCGCAATATCCAAAAACTCTGTGAGAGTATATTGGTTGCTCGCCATTTTTTGATTGAGCCAATCTCTGAGGGAAATACCACCAAAATCCTCCATCACCAAAGCATAGCTGTTGCGGTAAGGTTCCAGACTGTAGGGACGAACAATACCGGGTAGGTCAAGATTTTTAGCAATAGTGTACTGATTACGGAACAGCAGCAGTTCATTGAAGGTAGGATACTCTTGCTGGAGCAGTTTAATCACAACCGGAAGTCGATCCGCCTCTCGAATAGCACGGTAAACTAAGGTTCTAGAGCCTGCATAAAGTTGTTCGCTAATTTGATAGTTCAAAAGCTTGTCCATCGGCTCAACTGCTGTATTCATACTTCATCAACTCTTGTGAAATCAGCTACTTATTTAAAGTAGTTTGCCCAAGAATAAGCTTTTGCTAACTCAGTTTTCTTTTGGGAGACACCGAAAAGCCCGTTGTAGCCATCACATTTTACGTGTGTAATCTGTCTGTAGCTACTTCAGCAAAACTACCGCTATTTCCGGTAAAATCAAGTTCTAAGGACTGTGGATTTGGGAGAAACTTGGGGTGCCTACACTTGGCGTTAACATTGACCACATCGCCACTATCCGGCAAGCGCGGCGGACGGTGGAACCAGACCCCGTGGCGGCGGCGGTGCTGGCAGAATTAGCGGGTGCTGATGGAATTACGGTGCATCTGCGCGAAGATCGGCGGCATATCCAAGATCGGGATGTGCGGATATTGCGGCAAACAGTGCGATCGCATCTTAATTTAGAAATGGCCGCTACAGACGAAATGCTAGCGATCGCTCTTGATATCAAACCAGATTACGTGACTTTAGTCCCCGAAAAGCGCGAAGAAGTGACAACAGAAGGCGGACTAGATATTGCCCTGCAAATTGCTAGAATAGGTGAAATAGTCGATAAATTGCAAAGCGCTAACATTCCAGTTAGTTTATTTATCGATGCCGAACCTGCACAAATTGAAGCATCTGTCAAGACACAGGCGCAATTTATTGAATTGCACACCGGACAATATGCTGAGGCTAAAGATGAAACAAATCGCCACCGAGAATTAGCCATATTAGCTAAAGGTTGTGAACAAGCGATTCAAGCCGGATTGCGAGTCAACGCTGGTCATGGACTCACCTACTGGAACGTTTATCCGGTGGCTGCACTTCCAGGCATGGAAGAACTGAACATTGGTCATACCATCATCAGTCGGGCAGCATTAGTAGGTATGGAAAGGGCAGTCCGGGAGATGAAGCAAGCTATAAAAGGGTAAAGGGGAAAGGGGAAAGGGGAAAGGGGAAAGGGTAAAGGTATAGAACCAGCAGTCCGCGAGATCAAACAAGTTATAAGGGGGAATAGGGAATAGGGGCAATAGGCATTGATTATTAAATATTCTCCCCTGCCCCCTGCCCCACTCCGTATCTTAAAAGAGGGGTTGTCACTGCGAAATCTAGAAATTGGGATCAAATCTTCAGCAAAAACTTCTATGAGCGCAACACAATCTAACAACCTGCCACTTTGGGTACAGGATCGGGATAAGGTGATAGCAGAAAGCACTGATGCCGAGTGGCGCTATCAGACACCGCCTGATTATTCCCGTTCAAATGAGAATCTTGCTAAAGAAAGTACCTACAATCATCTTGAAGGAACACTAGAAGCGATCGTGCAAAATTTGGTGCGAACCTTCGAGATGGAGGTATCCTTCAAAGCTAACCCGCAAGAGTGGTTATCCATTGTGAATGACAACTTTCGCGTCAGTACCAATGGCGGAGTAGAGTATACCGCAGCAGATGTATCAGCCCAAGGTACTTACAATTTATTTATGGCTGATTCAGAACATTACAAAGCTTCAGAAGAAAGTTTTGAATCATCTGCAAAAGTCTTCCACACAACATTTCCCCAAGGATTTCCTTGGGAAGTGCTGGAAGTTTACTCAGGGCCACCGAATGTAACATTTAAATGGCGGCATTGGGGACATTTTAACGGAGAATACAAAGACCATGCACCTACTGGAGAGACGCTAGAAATTATCGGCATGACCATTGCAAAAGTTACCGATGACTTGAAGATTATTTCCTTAGAACATTATTTCGACAATAATCTTTTCTTGGAAAAGCTAACATCTGGTGGCAAACAGACAAAATCTGAAAACCAAAAAAGTGCTTGTCCGTTCAGCTCTTGGTTCAAGAAATCCCAGAAAAGTTAGTTTTGTCAGGGTACAGAATCACTGTGCCCTGAAATTATCCACATAGCAACCAAAGGATGAAAATGCAAACATACCATTACGTTTTGGCAAGTCAACGCTTTCTTCTCGAAGAAGAACCGATACACGAAGTTCTCAAAGAACGCACTCGTAACTACCACGAACAAGAAAAACAAATAGATTTTTGGTTGGTTGAACAACCAGCTTTCTTGGAAGCGCCGCAGTTTAAAGAGCTAAAAGCGAAGTGTCCCCAACCAGCAGTAGCAATTATTTCTACAAATCCTCAATTTATTACTTGGTTAAAACTGCGTTTAGAGTACGTCATTACTGGAGAATTCCAGGCTCCTTCTGAGGCAATACCAGATGCTTTAGCATCGCTTACTACTGTATCTTAGGCATAGGGCATTGGATATTGGGCATGGAGAAAAGACAAGGAAGATGGGGGAGACGAAGGAGAGACTTGTTCAATCAATTCCCCCTTATCCCCTTGTCTCCTCTGCTCCCCTGCCCCTCTGCCTCTTCCCCGTTCCCTAATTTTATTTTTGAGTAACAAAATATATTTTTTGACACATATTTCATCACCATACTGAAGTAGCTAGGTTTTCAGCTTTTTTCTTATAAAATCTTCTAAGACACCTTAATTTACATAATCTAACTTTTGTGCATAGATTTCAGAATTTACCAAGTGTTTTAGGATTAGCGATTGTAGGGTTGATTGGTGGCATGAGTTCTGTACTTGCTCAAAAAACCATTCCCTCTTGTCAACCACCAAATGCGGGTGAGTATCTTTTATTAGTAGTCAGTCCCACAGCAAATAATCAAAAGCAGTTACGTAGCGCCTTACCACCCGAACTAAAAACTATCACCTGCAAATATCTCAACGAAACCGTAACGCGAGTCGGGGGTTTTAATAAAATCGACGATGCCAATCGTTGGGCAAGATATGTCAGCAATATTGTTGGCTTGTCTGCCATAATTACAACTCGGCCAACAACAACGGCAGATGTGCAGCCACAACCACAGTCACAACCACAGTCACAGCCAAAACCACCTCAGCAGACAGTCAGCTATAATCCTCAATCATTAGGAGAAGGTTATGCAGTACTGGTAGATTATTACAACCGTCCAGAATTAGTAAATAGTGTGCAGCAAGTGGTAGGAGGTAACGTCGGATTTGTTTCTTATGGACAACGCCCTTACTTGCTAGCAGTTCATACCACTAACCAAACTGAAGCCTATAATACATTGCAAAAGCTAAACAATGGTGGTTTCGTTGCCAGCCTAGTAGATAGTCGTAAAGTGATTCTGCTGCGCTCGACTGTGCGGTTTTAGTTATATTAACTTCACTGGTATCCTGATGCGATCTACCAGATTGGTAATTTGTCAATTGACCTAATTTTAGATTTTAAATTTTGGATTTTAAATTCAAAATTTCAAAGGGTTTTCAGCGAATATATTTATACTCGCTCTGTGAAAAACAAGTTATTTAGAACAAATCCTTTCATTCTTAATCCCCTGAATTTATTCATGGGGTAAATCTAAAATCTAAAATTGATTGACAAATTACCAGTTACTAATTATCAATATCCCCTCAAACAAAGATTTATTGCCTTAGTTTAATAAGCAGACCGAGCTAACCAATAGATGGTTATACCCAAAGCCGATCCAGCGATTACCTGAACTGGTGTATGTCCGAGTAATTCTTTCAGACGGTCTTGGCTAAAGTCTGGTTTTTCATGGAATAATTCATCAATCATTTGATTGAGAATACGAGCTTGCTTGCCAGCCGCTTGACGAACTCCAGCTGCATCATACATGACAATGATGGCAAAAACGATCGCAACGGCAAAATCAGGAGATGCCCAACCCAGTGTTTGCCCTACACCAGCGGCTAGAGCCGTAACCAGAGCCGAATGGGCACTGGGCATACCTCCGGTTGTCACCAAAACACGCACATTCAGTTTGCGATGTTTGACGATCTCAACTACGAGCTTTAATGCTTGAGCAATTAAACAAGCTACCAGAGCAACCAGCAGCACCCGGTTGTCTAAAATGTTGCCTATGTCCTGCATGTTATTTTGGTTAGGTTAGTAAATATTAGCAGCAGTTGTTGGTTGAGGAAACATTTAGATTCAACCCAAAATCCCAAATTAATCTAGTACATCACGGTGGAAACAGACCAACTATTCAAAATCACCTAAAAGCTTATTAAGTAAGCTTTTTTAATTTTGAATGAGTGAATTTTGAATTCCGCTGGGCAGTAGTGATACAGTATGGTGTAAATAAACTACCTATTTCCGCGTTACTAGTTATTACGACTGGTAATAAAATGAGCGATCGCTTGGAGTGGTTTAGCTCTATCTCCAAATGGTTCTAATTCCACACAAGCTTCTTTAACTAGCTCTTGGGCAATTGATCGCGATTCCTCAAGTCCCCAAAGACTGGGATAGGTAACTTTCTGAGCTTTTTGGTCTTTACCAGCGGTTTTACCTAATTGCTCTTGGGTAGAAGTGATATCCAAAATATCATCGATGATTTGGAATGCTAGCCCAATATTTTGAGCATAACGGGTTAGTCGCTGCACATCTTCAGATGATGCATTAGCAATCAGCCCGCCACAAACTACGCAAGCTTCCAAAAGTGCGGCTGTTTTGTGTTTATGAATAAAATTTAAGGTTTCTAAGGAAATATCAGATTTACCTTCCGACTCTAAATCGACAACTTGACCGCCAACCAAACCACCTGCCCCTAATGCTCGACCAAGACGGGCTATAACCTGTAAAACTACCTCTCTCTTAACGCTTTGGGGGGTTTGAATGGCAACAGACTCAAAAGCAAGAGCCAACAAGCCATCGCCAGCCAAAATCGCTACATCTTCCCCATAGACTTTATGATTCGTTAGCTTTCCACGACGGTAATCGTCATTATCCATCGCTGGCAGGTCGTCATGTATCAACGACATTGTATGGATCATCTCCACAGCACAAGCTGTTGGCATGGCCATGTCAATGGTTCCACCCATCATTTCACAGGTGGCAAGGCAAAGAATGGGACGTACACGCTTTCCTCCAGCTAATAACGAGTAGCGCATCGCCTCATAAATCTTTTCTGGATAAATGACCGTGATAGACCGATCCAAAGCATTATCACAAAGCTTTTGTCGCTCTTTTAAATAAGCTGCTAAGTTAAATGTGGCTTCTTCTGGTGGTGTCTTTTGGACGTTATCAGTTGCTACCATTCTTTAATTCCTGACATTTTGCGATTTTTGCCTTATACGTCACAATTTTAAGGTGCTGGGGGACTGAAAAAAATGAAGAGTTAGGAGCAAAGACGCGATTAACCCTTGTCTGTACGGGATTTAGAAGTTAAGAGTTATTAAGAATAACTTTTAACTTTTCACTCCTCTTTCTTCTTTTGCCGCTCTGGAATAGCTAGCAAATGTATTTTCTAACAATATGGCAACAGTCATCGGGCCAACACCACCAGGAACTGGGGTGATAAATCCTGCGACATCAGCGGTTGATTCAAAATGGACATCGCCAATGAGACGACTTTTGCCATTAGCATCGGTGACGCGATTCATTCCCACATCTACCACAACAGCGCCCGGTTTCACCATATCAGCAGAGATTAATCCGGGACGACCTACTGCTGCAATTAGAATATCAGCATTTTGGGTGATGGTTTTGAGGTCATGCGATCGCGAGTGAGCGATCGTGACTGTGGCATCAGCTTCTAATAGCATCAGCGCCATCGGTTTACCCACTAAAATACTGCGCCCCACCACTACTGCCTGTTTTCCCTGCAAAGGAATCTCATATTCTTCTAAAAGCCGCATCACACCAGCCGGGGTGCAGCTACGTAAACCGCTTTCTCCCCGCACTAATCGCCCCAAGTTAACTGGGTGGAGTCCATCAGCATCTTTATCGGGATCGATTTGATGTAGCAGAGTTACAGCATCCAGATGGTTAGGTAAAGGCAATTGCACAAGAATGCCATCCACTCTTTCATCGTGGTTGAGTGCAGCAATTACCTCTTCTAACTCCTCAAGGGTAGTTTCGGCAGGAAAATGCTTACCAAAAGAAGCGATCCCAACTTTAGCGCAGGCTTTTTCTTTATTGCGTACATAAGCCGCTGATGCTGGGTTATCGCCAACCATCAACACTGCTAAACCAGGTGGTCGTCCAATTTTTGGTTGTAATTGTGTAATCGCAACAGAAAGTTCTTGCTGAATTTTTGCAGCTAAAGCTTTCCCATCAAGGATTTTGGCAGTTTTTGTTTCCATGAAAATTCCCAGCTATGTTCGCTTGTTGTCCAAAGTCCAAAATGAAAATATTGATTCTTAACTCTTGACTTTCGACTATTATTGTGTTGCTGTTTGATGTCGTAGCGTTTCTCTCACAGTAAATTCATAATGTTTATTTTCTCAGATCAACGGCATCATCTGAAGAATAAAGAATTGGGAGAGTGGAAGGGAAGGAGCAGAGGGGCAGAGGAGCGGAGGGGCAGGGGAGAAATAAGTTGCAGTAAGTCTTTCGCCTTTGCACTTCTGCCTCTTGTGCCAAATGCCCAAAATAAATAAATCGGTGGCTTTTATGCGACAAATAAGAAATTTATCTCTTTCATTCTTGTACGGGCACAGTATTGTTCCTTACCGCTTGGGGTTAAGTTTTTTTCTGATAGCAGGACTTTGTAGTTGTGGTAATTTGACATCGCCTGGTTTGCGTGGTAATGGCTTAAAAATTGGGACAAATGTCACTCCAATTGGAGAAATTAAACCAAAACAAGACAATCAGGCTATAGTTTACATCCAAGGTCAGGTAGAAAAGCAAGCTCCCCTGATCGAACAGTGGGCTTATAAAATTAAGGACTCAACAGGCAAAATTTGGGTTGTCACCAATCAAAAGAATCTCGGTGAAGGTTCAGAAGTTGTAATTAAGGGTAAAGTTCGCTACCGAAGTATTCCCTTAGCTGGCAAAGAATTGGGGGAAGTTTATTTAGAAGAAGAATAATCCGCAATAAAAAATAAAGATATGAACAATCAACAGGTGCACGTAGCGATCGCAATTCTCTACCAGAAAAACAAGTTTCTCATGCAGTTGCGTGACAACATCCCCGGTATTCTCTACCCTGGTTACTGGGCGCTGTTCGGCGGACACATCGAACCTGGCGAAACGCCAGATGTAGCAGTAAAACGAGAAATATTAGAAGAAATCGGCTATAACCTACCACCTTTCGTTGAATTTGGCTGTTATCCCAACGAAAGAGTTGTTCGTCATGTCTTTCATGCACCACTCTTGGTGGAATTAAATCAACTAGTGCTGAATGAGGGTTGGGATATGGCGTTATTTACGCCAGAAGATATTCGCCAAGGTAACTGTTATTCACAAAATGCTGGCGAAGTGCGACCTTTAGGGGCAATGCATCAGAAAATTATGTTGGATTTTATTGAGAAAAATCCAACATAATTTGGGGATAAGTCATTTGTAATTGGGCACGAGAGGCAGAGGGGCAAGGGGCAAAGGGCAAGGGGGAGATAAACAATTACCCCATTCCCCACATCCCTAGAAGCCAAAATAAAGTTAGAACTCTTATGAGGTGATCGCTAATGCAATCAGCAAACAAACTGCCGCGATGGTTAACTATAGGATTGGCATTTCCCATTGCCATTCTCAACGGCTGGCTATTGCTCCAAGTTATACAGTATTTTCAACCCTTAGTTAGCATTATCGCCGCCGCCATCCTACTGGCTTTTGTCTTGAATTATCCAATCCAGTTTCTCCAGGAACAAGGAGTGAAACCCAATTTAGCGATCGGGGGTGTGTTGCTTTTGACTCTAGTGGTTTTAGTAGCTTTAGGCATCACCTTGGTTCCCTTGATTATTCAACAGCTCGTTGAACTGGCTAATATTTTGCCCAGTTGGATTGATTCTGGTACTCAGCAGCTGCAAACTTTTCAGGATTGGGCGTTAAGTCAACAGCAACTTCCAATTAATTTAAGTGGTTTATTTACCCAAGTTCTGGAACGATTATCTAACCAACTTCAGTCCTTCACTGGTAGAATTCTTGGTTTTGCCGTCGATACTATTGGTATTGTCCTCAATGTGCTGCTGGCAGTAGTATTGACTATCTACCTAATATTGAATGGTGAACGTCTTTGGGACGGAATTTTTCAGTGGTTTCCCCCTAATATTGGGCCAAGAGTACGGGAATTACTGCGAGAAGATTTCCACAATTACTTCATCGGTCAAGCAACATTGGGAGCTGTGTTAGGGGTGACAATTACCCTGGTGTTTTTGGCGCTGCAAGTTCCCTTAGCTTTACTTTTTGGCATTGGTATTGGCTTATTTTCACTCTTCCCCTTTGGTACGGGGGTAGGTATCGCCATAGTAAGTTTATTGGTAGCGCTGCAAAATTTTTGGTTAGGGGTGGAAGTCTTAGGTGTAGCTGTTGCGATCGATCAAATTAATTCTAATATTATTGCACCTCGAATTCTCAGCAATTTGACTGGCTTAAATCCTGTGTGGGTGGTAATTTCTTTATTGCTGGGCGCAAAGTTGGGAGGAGTACTGGGTTTGTTAATTGCAATCCCGATTGCCAGTTTTATTAAGGATACAACAGATAGCTGGCAAGCTGGAGAGTTTAATAAGATAGAGGATATAGAGTCAGAACCTGTTACGGTAATAACTGATAGAGCAGGAACTTATAGTTAAAATCCAATCATTTAGATTAATTTAAAAATCGGCGATTTTGTTCATGAATAAAGTGCAAAATTATAGTTTATGATGCTAACAAACAATAAGCTATTGCTTTGTGCATTAAAAATTTTCCAGTAAGAAAAATAATCGTAAAAAACTTGAGTGTAAGTGTAGTTTGCACTTCTCTACGAGACACTATGCAAACGACAAAGCTCTGTTACCACAGCAAGCATCGCTATTTACATATAAAAGTAAATTTGGTAGCACATTAATCAACGCTCAACCACTACAAAAATATCATAAAATTTTTTATTCTTCAGATGAGAACGGAATACAACACTTGCAGAAAATGACTGCGAGGCACTACGCTGGGAAACCTAAGCAGTCAGTATTTTTAAAAAATGAAAAGTTGTTTAAAGCTTACCTTTGACAATGGGCAAACAGCATTAGCTACTCAAGTTGAGCGGCAAGCAGAATTGCCAAATGCTCTTGAGGAAATAGGGCTTGGCGGTTCGCGTCCTGTTTTAGTAGTAGTGGGGGGTGCAAGTAACATCAATGAAGCTGACTTTCTCTGAATTCAACGGTTGTTTGTGGAAGTTTTAGCCCCCATTGTCGAAACTTTAGGGGCTTATGTCGTGGATGGAGGTACGGATGTAGGAATTATGCGAATGATGGGTGCGGCTCGTACCCAGATAGGTGCTAAGTTTGCTTTGGTTGGTGTGACACCCGAAAGTAAAGTGGCTTTACCTAATCATTCGGAAACTGCTGCTAATTTAATACCCTTAGAGCCAAACCATACTCATTTCGTGCTAGTTCCTGGTAATAATTGGGGCGACGAGTCTCCTTGGATATCTTGCGTTGCAACTATACTGGCTAATGATGCACCTTCGATGACACTACTCTTGAACGGTGGCAAAATTACCTTTAAGGATGCGTTTTGTAGCGTTGATAGTGGAAGATTAGTTATTGTGATTGCTGGTAGTGGTAGAACCGCAGATATACTTGCCGATGCTTTGCGTGGAAAGGCTAGTGATGAACGAGCCATAAAGCTAGCTAAATCTGGTACATTACAATACATCGACTTACTCGACATAGAGAAAGGAGTTGAGAATTTAGGCAAAGTAATTAAAGGGTTACTTTCTAATTAGGAGTAAAAAATGGCAAAAAAATATAGTTATCACGAATTTTTAAAAGAAGATTTTAACAAATTATTGGCAGATATTAACTTAGGTGATGTGCAAAAACATTTTTGGCGATCGCGCTGGTTAGAACAAGTACTCTGGATGGAAAATAAGGCGAATTTATCGCGCGATCGCCATTATTTTTTACAAATAAAAACTATTCTTGGTGGTGTAATTCTCCCGGCATTGGTAAGTCTAAATATTAACACTAATTTCAAACCTAACAACAGGGATATCATTATATAGTCAACTTTTGGTTTTGGCACGTTTTTGCTGGTACATCAGCTCATCTGCCTCGAATATGAGTTTTTCCAATGAAACATCTTCATTTATAACGCACTCTTGAACTCCAATACTCATTGATAGATGATAACTTCTACCTCGATTCTGATTAAATAAATCAATGTTAGTTTGTAGGCGAATACTAATTGCATTCGTGCGATCTGAACATTTAGGAATGAATACAACAAACTCATCACCTCCCCATCGGGCAACGATGTCAGAATCTCGATAGGTTTGACTTAGTAAGTTTGCGGCGTCTACTATTACACAATCTCCAACTTCATGTCCAAACGTATCATTGATTTGCTTCAATCCATCTATATCTATAAATAAGAGGCAACAGGGCTTTTGTAGCTGATGCGCTAGTTTTAATTGCTGATCTGCAAATATAAAAAAGCCTCGTCGATTGTACACTCCAGTTAATTCATCTGTTAGAGATAAGCGCCTAACTTCTGCCTCAACTTTTTGATACCCTTCTATTTCTTTTTCTAGTGCAGCAGTTCGATTGTAGACTCTTTGTTCTAATTCATTATAAATCTGCACGTTTTCCATTGCGACAGATGTTGTGTCTGCCAATGCCTGTAATAGCTTTACTTTTTCTTCCGTTGGCTGATGTAAGGTTGCCCAATATGTTCCAATTGCACCGATTGGGTTACACGCTCGGATCGGCACCATTGCCAAACTTTTGACAAAAGTCGGTTGGTAAGCTGCAAATGGAATCCGTTCATCTCCATAAATATCGCTAATCACAACGGGTTGACGATTTCGCATTGTATGCCCACTAATGCAAATACTCATCGGAAAACGTCGCCCTTTCCATAAGGGAGCGATCGCATCTTCATCTGCGTAATAACATTGATCTCCATCTCGTAGTACAAAACTAGCCCCATCTGCCCCGGTCAACTCACGCGCAGACTTTCGCACAATTTCCATGATTTGCTCTAGCGTTCGTGCTAGTGACAATGCTTGAACAACCTCAATTAAATGCTCCATCCCCTGAACATAAGACATTTCAGCTTTGACATCATTAGAATCAAAAATGATGACAGGTGAAGCAGAGCTTTGAAAATTCATGCGCTTCTACCAATAAAAAACGATCCAAAATTAGTTGAGATTGCGATCGGATTGCAATGTCTTCATTTTCAAAAACAAGGCAAACGCATCTTATTTTTATAATGCTTACTAGATAAGAGTTTCAAGCATTATTTATTTTTGGGACTAAATTTTAAAGCCATGCTGGGCATGGATTATGGAATTAAAATGCCTTTACCTTGATTCTAAAAAATTTCGCATTTTATTCTATGAGAGATATTACGGATTTATTTAACAATCTATCTAAAGAAAGATGCAAAAATATCTTGATATGTTAAGTTAACATGATTTTTGCAAATAAAATAGAAAAGCTCTTCTGAGGTATAGATGGACACTAAGTTATCTTGATTAGACATCTTGCAGAAGTAGGGAAAAGGTTAAGGTGTTAAGGGTAAAGATATGGAATTTTCCCTTACCCTTTAACCTTTTCCCAGCATCTTGCAAAAGTTACTTTTGTAAGATGTTTATTGATATGACACAGAAATTTTGTGACATAGATGATTTCTATGCCATCTGAAAACTAATGTGTCAGAAAAAGCACCAACTGCCGTTTTTTGAGTTGATCGAACTCGCATTAAATTAACCCTCTAAAATTTTGATTTCATCAAGTTGATTAATCACCACATCCGCACCTCGGACATTATCTGACTTACCTACCCAAGTGATACCAATACAACCTGCGGCTTTAGCATTACGCGCCATTTGCATATCACCAACTGAATCACCAACCATCAATGTAGCGCTCGGTTCGACTCCCAAAGCTTGGCAAGCTTGCAAAAATAGCACTGGATCTGGTTTACTTGGCCCTTGATCTACTCCCATTTCCAACTGGATATAATCACTTAACTGGTGATTGGCTACAAAATTACGTACTTCTTCAGTTGTCGCAGCTGAGAGGATACCAAGTTTTAGTCCACCCTCCCGCAGGTATTTCAAAATTTCTAGGCTACCTACAAATAGTGGTGAAGGAGTTTGTCCAATGTATTTTTCCGCTTCATCCAAAGCTTGACGGGCTATTTTTAAGCACTCAAACCATCCTCTTCCAGTTTCGGCAATATATGCCGCAGCCGCAACTTCTGTTTCACGGCGGCTTGCTACTGATATTAAACCTGCGGGATCTAGAAAATTGCCATTGATGCCAAATGCCATTAATAAAGGTTCCCCAGTTCCAGGGATTTGAGCATCTATTAATCTTGCTGCCTTTTGTGCTAGCGATCGCAAATACGTTTCTGAATCTTCTAGAGTACCGTTTTTATCAAACAAAATTGCCTGGATATTATCAAAAGTGATATTTCTACATTTAATGGTTGCCATAATATTTAACTTCTAACTACTTCTAACTCTTCATTTTCACCGATTCTCCACATAAAAAAAGAGGGAAAAACCCTCTTTATAAAATGATTTAATACTCTTACTTAAAAACAAGTAAAACTATAAAAAATCTATTACTCTTCAATAGCTGCTGGAATTTCCTCTTCAATTTCCGTTGCTGCTGGAATTTCCTCTTCTATTGCCGCAACTACTGGAATATCTTCGTCAAGTTCTGCTGCTGGTGGAATATCTTCATCAAGTTCTGTTGCTGGTGGAATATCTTCGTCTGCAAGAACTTCCGCAGGTGCAGCCGCAGCACTAGCACCTTGCTGCTTGGCTAATAGCTGTTCGCGATACTTAGCAGCCATTTCTTCTGCTTTATCGTAAACCAAATCCCGGTTCTTAATCATGTCGCCGGGTTCGGGTTCAAGCTGCTTGGTAGATAGGGAAATGCGACCCCTTTCTGCATCCAAGTCAATGATCATAACTTTCACTTCATCATTGACATTGAACACGCTATGAGGTGTATCAATATGTTCGTGAGAAATCTCAGAAATGTGCAGTAGACCACTGACGCCGCCAATGTCGATGAAAGCACCGTAGGGTTTGATACCACGAACCGTACCAATTACTACTTCGCCGACTTCTAAACGGTTCATCTTGCGCTCAACCAGCGCCCGACGATGAGATAGAACCAGACGGTTACGTTCTTCGTCTACCTCTAGGAATTTCAACGGTAGATCCTCACCTACCAATTCTTCTTTAGGTTTGCGGGTACTGATGTGGGAACCTGGAATAAAGCCACGTAATCCCTCAATTCGTACCAATGCTCCACCGCGATTGGTTGCAAATACGCCAGAACGGACAGTAGCATCTTCTGCTTGCAACTGCCGCACGCGTTCCCAAGCTCGCATATATTCAATACGGCGAATGGAAAGGGTTAATTGACCATCTTCATTTTCATCGGTAAGGATAAAAAATTCGCGCGTTTCGTTTGACTGTAATACTTCTTCCGGGCTATCCACCCGGTTAATAGACATTTCTTGTATAGGTATATATGCTGCGGTTTTAGCACCAATGTCAATCAGAGCGCCGCGCGGCTCTATACTGAAAACTGTTCCTGGGACAACATCGCCAGGGCTAAAATGATAATCGTATTTGTCAAGTAGAGCAGCGAAATCTTCGTGAGTGAATCCAATTTCTGTAGCGGTTAAATTCTGATTGACCATGCTGATTTGTTCCTGGTTCTAGTCTCCGTAAAGGTGGTGCGACAAGCGCGATGCGTTATGTAAGCAATACTATGGCAGCTTACACAAAACATCCTTTTTCATCCTAGCGCAGAAAAGCTAGCATTAACACATATCTACTCCCAAGATTGGAAATTATATCACAATCTAAAAATGATTTGTCATTTACTTAGTAGTGAAAACCAACAAAGGACGAACACAATAATATCCGTTGCCACCATACTTAGTAGCAACGGATATTAAGATTAAATCCGCTTAAAAGTCTGTGGATAGGATTTACTTATCTTTTGGTTTCTCAAAGCGAGGTGGTTCGCGAAATGCGATCGCAAAGAAGAGAGTACCTATACACAGAGTAAAAATCAAGATGTACGCAACGCTTTCCATATTACGATTTCCTCTTTATCCAGCCAGTAATTAAAGTTTTTAATGCTGAGTGCTAAGTGCTGAGTCAGAGCTTTAACTCAGAACTCAGCACTCACAACTTAGCACTGAAATTAAAGGGCTTCTTTCCGGCGGGTTGATTTGTCACCCACTTTCTGGAACAGACCCCACTCAACTTGCTCTTCAAGATCCGCGTCAACACCAGCAAATACATCTCGGTAGATTGTCCGAGCGCCATGCCAGAGATGACCAAAGAAGAACAACAGAGCAAATACGGCGTGTCCAAAGGTAAACCAACCTCTAGGACTGGTGCGGAATACACCATCAGAGTTCAAGGTTTCCCGGTCAAATTCAAAGATTTCACCACCTTGAGCCTTACGGGCATACTTCTTCACATCAGCTGGTTCTGTAAAGGTCTTACCATTCAGATCGCCACCGTAGAAACTAACGGTAACACCAGATTGCTCGAAGCTATACTTAGATTCTGCCCGACGGAAGGGAATGTCAGCGCGGACAATTCCATCTGCATCAGTCAAAATCACTGGGAAGGTTTCAAAGAAGTTGGGGAGACGACGTACAGTTAATTCCCGTCCTTCAGAATCTTTGAATACGGCGTGACCTTGCCAAGATTGGGCAATGCCATCACCCTTCACCATTGGCCCTGTACGGAATAGACCGCCTTTAGCGGGGCTATTACCGACGTAATCGTAGAAAGCCAATTTTTCAGGAATCTGCGACCAAGCTTGCTCAAGGGTTGCACCTTCAGCAACGCTAGTTTGGACGCGGCGCTGAATTTCTTGACCGAAGTAGCGTTGATCCCATTGATAGCGGGTAGGGCCAAACAATTCGATGGGTGTGGCGGCGTTACCGTACCACATAGTACCAGCAACAACGAAAGCAGCGAAGAAGACTGCTGCAATACTGCTAGAAAGTACTGTTTCAATGTTCCCCATCCGTAGGGCTTTGTAGAGCCGTTCGGGGGGTCTAACTGTCAGGTGGAATAAGCCTGCAATAATACCAACAACACCAGCGGCAATGTGGTGAGCCGCAATGCCACCAGGGTTATAGGGGTTAAAACCATCTGGGCCCCATTCTGGTGCTACCGCCTGGGCGGCGCCAGTTATACCATAAGCATCAGAAACCCATATCCCCGGCCCAAATAGTCCGGTGACGTGAAAAGCACCAAATCCAAAACAAAGTAGACCAGATAAGAACAGGTGAATGCCAAACATCTTTGGCAAGTCTAAGGCGGGTTCACCAGTGCGGGGATCTCTAAAAAGTTCCAAATCCCAGTAAACCCAGTGCCATACGGCGGCTAGGAACAGCAGACCGGAAAGAACAATATGAGCGGCAGCAACGCCTTCAAATGACCAGAAGCCAGGATCGGTTGATGGTCCACCAGTAACGTTCCAACCACCCCAAGATTGAGTAACGCCCAAACGTGACATGAACGGCAAGACGAACATCCCTTGACGCCACATCGGGTTGAGAACTGGATCGCTAGGGTCAAAAACAGCTAGTTCGTAGAGTGCCATCGAACCAGCCCAGCCTGCTACTAAGGCTGTGTGCATTAGGTGTACAGAAATCAGTCGCCCTGGATCATTCAGAACGACTGTATGTACTCGGTACCAGGGTAGTCCCATCGACTACGCTCCTCCTCGATGAGTTAGTTTACAAAGCAATTTTCTTACTGAGGTTATGAGAGACGAAAATCGCCACTCATAAAACTCTCTCTTGTTTTTTGTTATTGCCAGAGCCAGAGTATCACCACCCCTTAGTCTTAATAAGTCAGACAGCGTGGGTGCTTTGGCAATGCTTACTCGCTTCGGGAGGTTTACCTATGTTAGGGTAGCCATCTCCAAGCAAAAATGAGAATGTTTTAAAAAGTGTAACTATTGATGGAATTGTTTGCAAGCGTGTAAATTGATGCGATCGCGTAGCATCTCCAAGTTTTTTCGCTACCAATACCCATCGGGGATGAAATTTGCTTATCTTTTCTTTACCTGGAGAGTGGGGAGAAGGGGAGCAGAGAAGTTTTAGTAAGTTTTATCCCCTCTGCCCCTCTGCCTCTCATGCCCCATTCCTGATATCTACTGAACCACCAAGTGGATATTTTGCAGTTGACACTTGGCTTCAGCTGTACCCAGGCGTTCGATTACTTGTTCGGCGCTCATCAGACGCTTGAGTACTACTTGACCGATGGTCTGACTGCCAATTACTGGTGTTGTTGGCTTCACTTCCACGGTTAAAACGGCTTCTTCAACTCGATAAAGCCACAACAATTCATTTTCTTCGACTAAACAAATATTCATTCGCTGAATATCTGGTTGGCGTCGCCATGCAGTTATTTGCCAGAGTCCATCAGATGCCCAAACTCTTGCAACTGCCCATCCCTCAGATAGAAAGAAATACTTCACGGTCTTAGTCTCACTATTAGACTTTCAATCTGCTGTTAACAATATCGCGATCGCTTTAGTCGCTGATGTTCAAACACTCTTCTTTTTGACAATACAGCCAATCTTGACGATAAACTGCTCTATCGGTATCTGTTACCAAGCAGCAACAGGTAAAATCTCAACGTACACTACTTGGGCTAAGGTGAAACCTTACCAAGACCTATTTTTCCAGTAACTATGAATTTAAGACAAATTTAACCAATGTTGAAAATTTTAATTAAATAAAAACTTTTCAATACTTAACAAATCTTAAATTTAACATTATGTATTTTATCAATGATTTTTTGTAACCAAATAGTGCATAGGTGTAGACATCGCACAGTAGCAATAAACTTAATGATGAAGTTGTGTATCCGCCACAAATTTGTGATTTAGATGGCTACTGAGTATTCCATCGAAACAAAAACTGCTATAAATTGTGAAGATTCAGCATAAGAGTCACAAATGTAGTAAAATTGCTGACCGCTGATATCAAATATATTACTGCCATGACTTGGTTTTCCTTGTCCGTGAAACGGTGGGGTCGGATTACACAATTCCTATCTTTGTTCTGTCTATGTTTATTTTTAGTTGTTAGTTGCGCTCCTCGTCCGCAGTCAACTACGCCGCCATCTGGTTCTGTAAATACCCCTACAGGTGATGGTCGGATTACTATCGGTACAACAGCAAAACCAAGAACTCTCGATCCGGCTGATGCTTATGAGTTAGCATCTTTAGGTTTGGTGTTTAATATGAGCGATCGCCTCTATAATTACGAACCAGGAAGCACCGAAATTAAACCCCAACTAGCTACAGCATTACCCAAAGTTAGTCAAGACGGCTTAACTTATACCATCCCCTTACGCCAGGGAGTAGTTTTTCATGATGGTACTCCCTTCAATGCTCAAGCAATGGCCTTTACCATTCAGCGCTTTATTGAAAATAAAGGAAAACCCTCATTTTTACTAGCTGATATAGTAGATTCGATAAAACCGACAAGCGAGTATGAGTTAACCATCAAGCTGAAAAAGGCCTTTGCAGCGTTTCCCTCACTGCTGGCGTTTCCTGGGGTGTGTGCCGTTTCTCCAAAAGCTTACGAAGTCGGTGCTGGTAAATTCAAGCCGAATATTTTTGTGGGAACTGGCCCTTACAAATTAGGACAGTATGGTACTGATTCCATCCGATTTGATGCGTTTGATAAATATTGGGGAGAAAAACCAGTTAACAAGGGTGTTAATCTCCAAATTCAAACTAGTCCGGTTAATTTGTTTAATGCTTTTCGTACAGGTGCAGTGGATGTAGCTTATCTGTCGCTGCAACCAGATCAAAATCGGAGTTTGGAAGAAGGTGGTAAAAAAGGGGATTGGCAAGCGATCGCAGCTGAAGGTAGTGTAGTAAGTTATTTGGTATTAAACCGGAATCAAAAGCCTTTAGATAAATTAGAGGTAAGACAAGCGATCGCATCCATCATTGACCGTCCACTTTTAAACGAGCGAGTGTTACTTGGTCAAGCAGATCCGCTATATAGCATGATTCCCACAACATT
The DNA here is from genome assembly GCF_036917375.1 of Nostoc sp. Classification (GTDB taxonomy): domain Bacteria; phylum Cyanobacteriota; class Cyanobacteriia; order Cyanobacteriales; family Nostocaceae; genus Nostoc. The sequence continues at coordinate 138,901 of NZ_JBALDN010000005.1, read as the reverse complement.
TAAAGTTTCTGTGCCATTATTCAAAGATAAATATGGCGATGCTAACTTCGATCAAGCTAAAAAATTATTAACTACTGCTGGCTTCTCCAAAGAAAATCCTGCAAAAGTGCAAGTTTGGTATCCTTCTAGTTCACCTACTCGGAGTTTGGCAGCACAGACACTCAAATCTCTTGTCGATGTCAAAATGGATGGAATACTCCAATTTGAAGTTACCCAAGCGGAAGGGCCTGCCTTCTTTAAAGACATTGCCAAGGGTTTGTATCCGGCAGCTTTACTTGATTGGTATCCAGACTTTTTAGATCCAGATAATTACGTCCAGCCATTTTTATCTTGTGACAAAGGTTCAATTGCTAAAGGATGCGAAGATGGAGGGAGTCAAACTCAGGGTTCGTTCTACTATAACGAAGCCATAAATAAATTGATTGATGGGCAACGCAAAGAACAAAACCCCGAAGCGCGTCAGAAAATTTTTAACGAAATTCAAACGCAAGTTACTACTGATGTACCTTACGTTCCCTTATGGCAAAACAAAGACTATGTATTTGCCCGAAATGGTGTTAATGGCGTAAAACTTAACCCTACCCAAATTTTGGTTTACCAGACACTTAAAAAGTAGTCATTGGTCAAAAGTTATTAGTCATTAGTAATAACTGTTGACTATTGACTTTTGACTATTCAATAAAATCTTTCATGTTCAATACATTTTTAGTTAATAGCTAAGATAATTACAAAAACTGCATTTTTAATTTTAAACTTTGAATTGCTTATGTCTCGTTCTAAAGCTTTACAATATTACATTGTTTCTCGGCTGCTTCTTGCGCCACTTCAGCTATTAACGATTATCACCATTGTATTTCTTTTACTAAGAGCAACACCAGGAGATCCAGCAGATGCAATTCTTGGTGGACGTGCGCCAGAAGCAGCTAAAGAAGAATTGCGAAAACAACTTGGTTTAAACCTTCCTCTGTGGCTACAGTATCTAAATTATTTGGGAAGCATACTACGCTTTGACTTGGGAACCTCTTTAATGAGTCGCGGACAAAATGTTTGGGACATAATTGGCCAATATTTCCCGGCGACGGTGGAGTTAGCAGTATGTAGTATGGCGGTTGCACTCATCGTTGGAATTGCGGTTGGAACTCTTTCGGCTTCTCGTCCTGGGACATATTTCGATGTCGGCGGGCGTTTATTTGGTATCATCACTTACGCACTCCCTATGTTTTGGGCGGGAATGCTTTTGCAGTTGATTTTCTCAGTCCAATTGGGTTGGTTTCCTAATTCCAATCGCTTTCCGCCCAATTTGCCGGCTCCGACTACTGTCACTGGATTGTATACAATTGATAGCTTACTCGGTGGAAATTTCACTCAGTTTTTCACATCTTTGCATCATCTGGCTCTACCAAGTCTCACATTAGGAATTTTGCTCAGTGGGATTTTTGAGCGAATTGTGCGAGTGAATTTAAAGCAAACCTTGCAAGCAGATTATGTAGAAGCCGCTAGAGCTAGAGGTATTGGTGAAAATAAGATTTTAGCTTCCCACGCTTTAAAAAATGCGCTAATTCCAGTGATTACAGTCTTGGGATTAACCTTTGCATCTCTGTTGGGTGGAGCGATTTTGACAGAGGTAACATTTTCTTGGCCTGGGCTAGCTAATCGATTGTATCAAGCGATCGCCGATCGCGATTATCCCACAGTCCAGGGAGTGCTGGTATTTTTTGGTGCGATCGTTGTCAGCGCCAGCATTTTAATTGATATTTTAAATGCTTATGTAGATCCGCGAATTCGGTATTAAATTTCTTGAGAAATACCACTGGCTAAAATCCCCAGAATTTTATTTACATCTTTGAGATAATATTCGCTTAAATCAATGGTCAATGTTTGTTGTTGTAATTTGAGGAATTGCCAAATACTGCCAGTTATGACTGCTCCGTAAATGACCTAAGATGCCATCAACAGTAGAGCATGAAGCACTCAAAGCCAAAATAAAAGAACTCAGCCTAAAAGCCGCTCAATTAAGCAATCAGTCAGTAGAAGTTTCTAAAGTAGATCGAAAAGAAGGACTTGATTTAATGCGGCAAGCTAGAGACGCTAGTAAACAATGTCTTGCGTTGATACAAGAATTGAAACGGCTACAAGCAGCATAAGCACCGCGTAAGTTCTTGTATGGATGCTACTCAAACGTCGGCAAAAGCGCTTTAGACGACATTAGAGTGAAAGCTACGAATGTAAGTCATTCAACCCCCGATTAACCCGTAACAGCGATCGCTTCAGGGACGGAAAATGGAGTTTTCATGACGTGAGTAAAACTGTAGTGCGATACAGCCTATTAAATTACAAGTTTTGACCGAAGTATCTATCTCGAATTTCTGGATGCTTTGCTAAAAAGCGTTCTATTTCTAGCCTAGACCACTCATCTATCTCAATATCTCTATTGCGAGCAATTCCTTCTAATTTATCATGTAACGTACTATCAATAACCCCGCTAGTCATAACACAGAAACCGTCTGCACCATACTGGGCAACTGTATCGGCTACTTCAACTTTTTTACCCGTGAGTGAACTTCCATCTTTGATTAGCTTACATTGTACGATCCACTTAATTGAAGTTTTATTATTTTTGCCAGTACGTGGAAATGTTGTAAATTCTATATCTCTACCGCCATCACGAGAGCGCGACTTTCCCATTTTCACAATTTTATAAGGTTGATAACGGCAAAGAATAATGTCATAGCAAAGCTCTTCAAATTTTTCATCATCTAGTTCATGCCAATTGCAAGCAATTTTACTTGATATTCCTAACAAATTTTTGGCACTTCCAGTAAAATTAATAGTTATATCTAAATACTTATTTATTGTTTCTTTACTCACTTTATCTAAATTATTATTGAAAATAATGTATTGAGCAACTTTGTCATAAGCTATAATAATTTCTCCTTCTTGAGACAAAAATATTTTATTTATTAAACTACGATTATTAAAATTATTATATGTAACGATTAAATCACTATTTTGAGATTGGTATCCATAATTTTTAGCCCAAATTTCTTTTGAGCATATTTGTGCGTTATCGATTTTATTTTTAGGATATAGAATTATACTTGATTCATTAAAAACAATTGGGTCTTGATTTAAAAATGATATTTTTTGTGCTTCAAGCATTGTAGGTAATCGATAGTAAAAACCACCTTTTTGTTTAAGTAAATCACTAACATTTACATTTACAGGAGTTATCCAACTATCTGAAGATACATATAAATCAAACCCAACATTATTACTCCAGTATGAACGCCAGAAACTATATCTCCACTCAGGATGTTTATTATATACCTCTTCTATAAGTTTTTCTTGTTCTTCTTCCTCTTCCTCTTCATATAGAGAATATATACCAGCCACAAAATTAGCTATATAGGAGTCAGCTATATCTGGACAATAAAGTCTACGCTTTTCTAAAGTATTTTGAAATTCCTCATACATTAATGGCACACGCTCATCATTCTCAAAATCATAGTCATCATCAAATGTCGGTAAAAGCAAAAACAGTACTTTAGTTAACTCAATTAAGTTTTTGGGTTTAAAATCACAACAAATTTTAACTGGCATCTCCTCATAATTTACTTGAAAGGATATCTTTTCACAAAATTCACCTATACTTTCTATCACAAATGATGCCCAGAGATAATCGTAAGCTAAGTCTGTATTATACTGAGATGAGTTAATTGAATAACAGGGGATTTCTAAAATAAAATTATCAGAAATTTTACTAAGCTCCTCATACAATTCTTCAAAATTATAATCACTAAATTCTGAAGGTTCGAGTTTAAAGTCAAGCATTGGAGTACTTTATTCTAGAAAAAAGTAACGAAATTATTAAAGTTAAGAATATAGGACAAGCTTTTTCAGCCTCTATTTGCGTTTTTGCAGCCATCTCGGCTCGATGCCGCTAGTTACAAGAACTCTGGGAAGCTGGCGGATTATGGTAGAACTTTTTCGCCGTTGGGTTTTGCAGCAGTAGAGTAGAGCGATGCCTACGGCTGGCTGCGCCTACGCATTTGTTATTTTGGCGATCGCATTTGTTATTTCGGAGTACGCATTTGTTACTTCGGAGTACGCATTTGCTATTTCAGCGATCGCATTTGTTATTTCGGAGTTCGCATTTGTTATTTCGGCATTCGCATTTGCTATTTCAGCGATCGCATTTGCTATTTCGGCGACACCATTTGCTATTCTAAACGCTTATCTCCTCAAACTACGAGGATCGAGTGCATCTCTCAGTCCATCACCGAGTAAATTAAATGCCAGCACTGTGAGAATAATTAGCACAGCTGGCGGCCAAATTAACCAAGGTTGCAACACCAAAATTGAAGCATTACTAGCCAGAGAAAGCATATTTCCCCAAGAAGGGTCTGGTTGTTGAATACCCAAGCCGATGAGACTTAGTATCGCCTCTGCACCAATAAAGCTGGGAATTGCAAGAGTTGCAGAGATAACTACATAACTAGCCGTTTGCGGTAAAACGTGGCGGACGATGATATAAATTGGGTTTCCGCCCATTGCACGCGAGGCTTGAACAAATTCTCGCTCTTTAATTGATAGTACCTGTCCCCGAATGACCCGTGCTAAACCAGCCCAGCTAATCACCGAAGTAATCACCACAATGAGCAAAAAGCGCTGGGTACTACTTAAACCCGCTGGTAAGACTGCCCCCAATGTTACCAAAAGATAAATACTAGGGAAAGTCATTAGCACTTCTGCCAAGCGCATAATCACGCTATCAGTCACACCGCCAAAATAGCCGGAAATTCCCCCGATAAGTAAACCGAGGGGATAGGTAATGATAATGCCAAAAATCCCGATAAACATACTGATGCGACCGCCATGCAGCAGGCGACTAAATTGGTCGCGGCCTTGGTCATCAGTACCCAAAATATTGACTTTTGCGCCAGTTGTTGTGCCAAATAAATGCCAATTTAAGGGGATACCACTAAAGATTGTGACTTCATCCCACGTAGGCGGTAGTGGCAAACTCATCTGCAACAATCGGTATTCTGGCCCGGAGACAAATAGACGCAGAGGCGAAGGCTTTTTCGAGTCTACAATGAGTTGGCGATCGCCTGTATCTAAATTCGTATCTCCCTGAGTCGTCGGATAAACATAAGGCCCAATAAACTGCCCTGACTGAGAAACCCAATGTATCTTCGTTGGTGGCAGCAGTGAACCATTAGGCTGTGAGGCATAGGGGTCATAAGGAGCTACGAAATCAGCTGCAATTACTCCTATATAGAAAATTAACAGTAAAATTGCCCCAAATCGTGCCAAAGGATTTTTCTTAAGTCGTCGCCACCAATCCATAGTAGTTAGGAGTTATAAGTTACGAGTTATGAGTTATTAAGCTTTTATCTTAATTCATAACTCATGATTAATAATTTTCAACTCCTAACTCCTGTACAGACAAGGGTTAATCGCGTCTCTCTTAACTCTTAACTGCTAACTTCTCTAAATACCGTTGCTGTTCTTCCTGTTGTTTTTCATGTTCCACAACAAACACGTTTGAGTAGAGATTAGCAAGAATTTGTTTTCCTTGTTGTGTCAATGATAGGTAATGCAGTCCTTCTTGGATATAGGGGTATACGCCATTCCAGTAAAACTTAGCGTAGTTGTTACGCAAATCGGCAGGGGTTTTATAGCCCAAAACTTTATTTACGCCAGTTTCTTCAAATTCGTAAAATAAAGATGTAATTTTCTTCAGGTAACGCGGATCGCTTAGTTGACCAATCAAATCAGCAGCACGGACTAATCCTGCAAAGCACTTTGTATCTTGATGATCTTCCGCCGCCGGCACGGGAAATCGAGTCAATTCAATATTGCTCTTAATTGCCTCAGCATCGATTAACTTGTGACCTCCAAACCGTTCATCAATAAACAGCTTGGCTCTATCAACATGATACGGCGTCAGACTGGCATCAGAAGCGCCAGCAGCCACAGAAATCATTCTGCCATTTTTACCTGTGGCATATAAGTTTGCTGTTTCTCGGTCTTGTCGGCAAACTCCTTTAACGTAGCCAATATCATGACTGACTAAAGAAATAATACAATGCAACCAGTCTTCACTAGAAACACCGCCTTCCCTGATGTGTTTGCCACGTAAAATTTCTTGTCCCACCAGGGTGACTAAGACAGTGTGTTCAACATTGTGGTAAAGAGCATCACTATTGGCAATATTTTCCAAAGCCATGTTACCTGCCCAGGCGATAATGTCCTGATAATCATTTTTAAAGCAGCCATAAGTGCGACGGTAGCCGTCTCGAATTTCATTTACGAAGGCATCAATTAAAATTTCAGTGGCATTGAACATATCTGGTAACTCTGGTAAATACTAATTTTTTATTGATTTTGATTGATTTTAAAATTCCATAATCAAGGCCACCCTTGCTGGAATTTCAGGCAATGGAGTTTGCTCCTTTGTAACTCACGTGTACCTGTAGACGCTAGCTTTATCTATGCCTCGATATATGGCTTCATAGCAACACAAAGGCTTTAGAGAAATAATTGATTACGTGTAAAAAATAATTTCCTGGTCTACCAAGGTACATAAATACTTTCGATTCTAATTAGATAAATCTAGATCGGCTATATTCAGTTTTTCATATCTAAGCATTGGTTGACAGTGATCTCAATACAGGTGGTGTGTGACATAGAGTAGCGCTATGAGATGAGAGAATTTTTTGTATCATAATCTACATAAAATTTATTATCATTTTTTGGTAGTAATTTCTCTTAGTTGAGAAGTTGTATTATATACTGTTGCAGATCAAAGACATTCACTATGAAATACGTCATAGTTGATATCGAAGTAAATAAACTTCAAGTTTTCTTAAGAAAATACCAAGGTTTGGTATGTATAAACAGCAAGTAGAGGTGAAACTGTGAGCGATGAAAGTCTTTCAGAAGTTGAGGTGGAAGAAGCTATAACCTCTGAAGATAGGAATTTTTTAAGCAAATCAGATCAAAAGCAAACCAGTGTATGGTTGAAGCCATTATTCTTGGGTACTGGTTTAGGAATTGCGATCGCCTTGGTTGGGATGAGTGTATTAAATCGTTTTCCATCCCGTCAACAAAGCGCGGTAGCGGATAAAAAAGTTAACCCAGCGATGACAGTTACTATCGCCACAGTAGAAACCGCCCGTGTTGTGCGTACACTCAAAACTACTGGGACTGTAGCCGCGAGTGATTTAATTCCGGTGCTACCGCAAACAAACGGTTTACAAATTAAAAGCATCCCTGTAGATGTCAAAGAAGGAGCTTTTGTCAAACAAGGTCAAGTGTTGGCGGTGTTAGATGGTTCCATACTGCAAAACCAAATTAGCCAAGCAAAAGCAGATGTGGAATCGAAACAAGCAGATGTGGCATCCAAACAAGCCGATTTGGCATCTAAGCAGGCAGATTTGGTATCAAATAAAGCAATAGTCCAGCAAAAACGAGCCGATTTAGCTCAAGCTAAGGCAAGGTTGGAGGAAGCAGCCAAGAATTATCAGCGCTATCAGCAACTCGCTGACTCTGGGACGATTAGCAAACAAGAACTTGATACTCGTTCCTACAATGTGAAAACTGCCATAGAAGTTGTGAACCTATCCCAAGAAAATATACGTAGTGCCCAGGCTAATATCGGCAGTGCCCAAGCCAATATTAAGAACGCCCAAGCGATCGTCGACAAAGCCAAAGCTGATGTCAAAAGCAGTGCTGCTAAAGTGCAACAACTGCAAACTCAGTTGGGACAAACTGTAGTACGTGCGCCGGTTTCGGGAGTAATTGCCGAGAAACTGGCTAGAGTCGGTGATGTCACTGGTGTACCGCCGCAAACCCAGATGGGAACTGTGATTGGTGGCACACAAAAGCTATTTTCAATTATCCGAGATGAAAAGCTAGAACTTCAGGCGAAGGTGCCCGAAACTCAACTAACTCAGGTGAAAATTGGCGCATCGGTGCAAATTACTTCTGATGTCGATCGGCGGGTGCGATCGCAAGGACGAGTCAGAGACATACAACCACAACTCAACGATCAAAGACGGGAAGCGACAGTAAAAATTGACTTGCCGCCAACAACTTTACTAAAACCAGGAATGTTTGCTAGTGCTGCAATTACTACTGACTCAGGGATGAAAATGGTGGTGCCACAAAAAGCAGTGCAGTCCCAAGCTGACTCAAGTGTAATTGTATTCATCTTATCGGGTGAAAATACAGTTCGCAGCCAGAAAGTAGAGTTAGGAGATCCTGGCAATAACGACACAGTGGAAATCAAGAGTGGGTTACAGTTAGGCGATCGCGTTGTCGTTGATGGTGCAGGCTATCTCAAAGATGGCGATGGGGTTAGAGTTGCAAGTTGAAGCAGGAGTCAGAATTCAGAAGTCAGAAGTCAGAATTTTGAATCCAATCAGTGGGCGATTTAGCGGGAAGTCGAGCAGTCACTTGATAAGGCAGTCCTGACAAGATTTCTCGACTTGAGCGAATTGGTGTGTTATCAAGCTTGAGTATTAAAGTTTTCTGGATTCTGAATTCTGAATTCTGGATTCTAAATTCTTGCACTGAGATGTCGAATCCCAAATCGTTCGACTGAGCGTAGTCGTACCCCTCCGGGGAAGCAAGCCAAGCTACGCGTAGCGTTCCGCAGGAAAGTCCCAAATCCCAAATCTAAAATTTCCCAATGTCTTTTAATATCTCAGCCTGGTCGATAAAAAAACCTGTTCCCACAATAGTTTTATTTTTAATTTTGACAGTTGTCGGTTGGTTCTCATTCATATCCTTGGGGATTGATACTAACCCAAATATTGATGTGCCAACAGTTTCGATCAAAGTCACCCAACCAGGTGCAGGCCCAGCAGAACTAGAATCCCAAGTGACGAAAAAAATTGAAGATGCTGTGGCGGGGTTGGGCAATATCGATTACATGATTTCTACCGTTAGCGATGGGAATTCTAAGACGACAATCAATTTTGTTTTGGGTACAGATAGCGATCGCGCCACCAATGATGTTCGGAATGCGATCGCTCAAATTCGCCAAGATTTACCCCAAGATATTAACGATCCAATTGTGGAACGCTTAGAATTTTCCGGCGGCCCGGTGATTACCTACGCAGTTAAATCAGATCGGCGTTCTGTAGAAGAATTAAGCAATCTCGTAGACCAAACTATTAGCCGTGCCTTGTTGGGAGTTCGTGGTGTAGCCCAAATTCAGCGCGTGGGTGGTGTTGACCGAGAAATTCGCATTAATCTTAATCCAGACCGCCTACAATCTCTAGCGATCACTGCCACTCAGGTAAACGACCAAATCCGCGCTTTGAACATTAACTTACCTGGCGGACGTGCTGAAGTTGGTGGTAGCGAACAAAGTATCCGTACTTTAGGAAGTGCTGTCAGTGTGGATATTTTGAAAACCTACGAAATCGTTTTACCACAAGGTGGTTCTGTACCTTTATCTAGCCTGGGAACTGTAGAAGATAAATTTGGTGACGTGCGCCAAGCCGCCCGTTTGAATAATCAACCTGTGGTAGCTTTTCAAGTCTTACGTAGTACTGGCAGCGTTTTGGTGACAGTAGAAGAAGGAGTGAAAGCAGCAGTCAAACAACTGGAAAAAACCCTTCCTCCAGATGTCCAACTGGATTTAATTTTTACTAGAGCCGATATTGTCCGCCAATCTTACCAAAGCACCATTGATGAATTGGTTCAAGCTTCGCTGCTGGCGGTCATCGTTATTTTAGTGTTTTTGCGGGACTGGCGAGCAACATTAATTACCGCTGTTGCCTTACCACTATCAATAATTCCCACCTTCGCAGTGCAGCAAGCCCTTGGTTACACCCTCAACAACATGACTTTGTTGGCATTAGCGCTGGCAGTGGGCAACTTGGTAGATGATGCCGTTGTCGAAATTGAAAATATGGAACGCCACATGGCTATGGGCAAGTCAGCTTGGGAAGCTGCTTTTGACTCTTCCGACGAAGTAGGATTAGCGGTAATCGCCAGTTCAGCAACGATTATTGCAGTGTTTCTGCCTGTTGCCTTTATGGGTGGGATTCCGGGACAATTTTTTCAACCATTTGGCGTTACCGTTGCCGTTTCCACAATTTTCTCAACTCTTGTCGCGCGGATGGTTACGCCGATGATGGGGGCGTATCTTTTAAAGGAGGGGCAGGGGGGCAGGGGAGTAATAAAAATTTTAAATTTTAAATTTACACTTCCAGGTGGTGGGAACGGAAGTAGAAAGCTTGGAGATGAAAAGCATCAAGGCTTTCAACCTTATAGATTGCTTTTACAGTGGGCATTACGCCATAGATTGACAACAATGGCGATCGCTTTAGCTTTTTTTATTGCCAGTCTGACGCTAGTTCCTTTAATTCCCAAGGGTTTTGTTGATGATGGCGATTTCGGAATTTCCAACGTATCTATAGAATTACCTCCTGGTTCCACATTAGAAGACGTTAACAAGGTAGTCACACAAGCAACTGATATTATCCGCCAAAATCCAGTAGTTGAACGCGTACTAGCAACGGAAGAGATCAATTCTGCCAGCCTTGCGATTAATCTCAAACCCAAAGAGAAACGAAATATTTCCCAAAAACAGTTTGAGGAACAAGTACGTCCTAACTTTGAGCAAATACCAGGAGCGAGAATTAGTTTTCAAAGTCAGTCACCAGGTGACAGTCGTAAAGGCTTATCAATTGTCCTCAGAAGTGAAAACCCTGAAGCTTTGAATCAAGCTGCTGATGCTTTAGAAAAGCAGATGCGATCCATCGCTGGATTGGTAGAAGTGGCTTCTACAGCAAGTTTAGTCAAACCAGAGATTTTGGTAATTCCCAACCCACAACGAGCGGCAGATTTGGGGGTGACAGTGCAAGCGATCGCTCGGACTGCATCCCTTGCTACCATCGGCGACAATGAGGCCAACTTGGCGAAATTTAATTTAAGCGATCGCCAAATCCCCATTCGCGTGCAAATCGATCCGCAAGCGCGGGCTGATATCAACACAATCACAAATCTGCAAGTTCCCAGTCAAAATGGGAGATTAGTTCCTCTCATAGCAGTGGCAGACATCCGTTTTGGTAGCGGCCCTGCTACTATCAACCGTTACGATCGCGCCCGTCAAGTAGCTGTAGAAGCGAATTTGCAAGGCCTTTCTTTAGGAGAGGCAGTCCAGACAATCAACAAACTACCTGCAATGCAAAACTTACCGCCAGGAGTAGTACAGCAACCATCAGGTAGCGCCAAAATTATGCAAGACATTTTTGGTCGCTTTGGCGGTGCGTTGGGGCTGGCATTAATGTGTATCTATGCAATTCTGGTGCTGCTGTATAACAACTTCCTCCATCCATTATCGATTATGGCAGCCTTACCCTTTTGTTTAGGCGGCGCATTGGTAGCGTTGATGGTTGCTCAAAAACCCTTGGGAATATATGCCCTGATTGGTATTGTGTTGCTGTTGGGGATTGTCACCAAAAACTCGATTCTGTTAGTTGACTATACAATCATCAATATGCAAGAAGGCAAAACCCAACGTCAGGCACTCGTTGAATCAGGCGTATCGCGTCTGCGCCCAATTTTAATGACTTCTCTGGCAACGATCGCCGGGATTCTGCCCTTAGCATTGGGAATTGGCGCGGGTTCTGAAGTTCGTCAACCGATGGGAATTGCCATTATGGGCGGTTTTACAACTTCCACTCTGTTGACACTAGTGGTAGTACCAGTCATATTTAGCTACATCGACAACTTTCAAACTTGGATTATGCATACACTGCGCTATGGCTTTGGTCAGAAACCATCGCGCCAATAATTAGACCTCTTGGCATTTGTGCTTTTTGCACTCTTGGGGAAAAGGGTAAAGGTTAAAGGGGAAAGGGACTTTTGCAGAACCTTTTCCCCTTCCCCCCCGCCCCTTACCCCCAGAGGGGGCCCCACCTTCCCCTTTTCCCGACAAATGCCAAGAAGTCTATTGTAAAGACGGCGATTTATCGCGTCTCCTTAACCGAATCGTATTGCTATTTACACTTTGAAAAGACTTGAAAAATTAACTACTACGAAGTTATCAGCTTGGGTGCAGCTAGCTAAAACCCAAGTTGAACGAGGACAATTTGCCGATCGGATTCCGCGATTAGCTTTAGCCGATCCTAGTTGGTTTGCAGTTCACATCTGCTGTGAATCGGGGAAAAATATCAGCTTTGGCGATACCGCTTGTGTCTTCCCGCTAATGAGCGTCATTAAGACATTCTCTCTACTTTATTTGCTCGAACATCTAGGAGCAGAAACGATTTTCGGCTGGGTTGGGGTGGAACCATCAGATGCACCCTTCAATTCTTTAGAACAATTAATTAGCGATCGCGGTCATCCTCGCAACCCCATGATTAATAGTGGGGCCATTACCCTTGCTGATAAATTACCAGGAAAGGATGCCAATCAACGCACTCTTTTATTTTGTCAATGGCTCAACCAATTAGCAGGTTGTAAACTCAGGTTAGATGAGGAGATGCTAGCTTCAGTGCGATTAAGCCGCTCAACGGCTAATAAAGCGATCGCTAATTATCTCGCCCAAGCGGGTCATTTAGAAAATATTGAAACAGCACTTGATACTTATGAGCAAATATGTTGTATTGCTGGGCAAGTTGAAGATTTAGCCTTGTTAGGAAAACTGCTAGCTTATGAAAATAGCTATTTATCTTCACAAAACCGTCGGATTGTCAATGCTGTGATGTTAACTTGTGGGCTTTATGAAGCTTCTGCCGAGTTTGCAGTCAGAATTGGTTTACCGATGAAATCAGGGATTGGTGGTGGGCTTGTAGCAATAGTACCAGGTGAGGGAGCGATCGCTTGTTATAGTCCAACCTTGGATATTGTAGGAAATCCGGTAGCAGGGCTTGTTTTTGTTGAGGCTTTAGCACAAGAGTTGCAGTTGAGTATTTTTGGCTAAATCCTGCTGTTGAACGGGGAGAGAAATGATAAATTCCGTACCACTACCCACCTCAGATTTACAGATTAGTTGTCCTCCATGTTTTTCGACAACAATCTGATGACTAATCGAAAGTCCCATCCCAGTGCCAACGCCTGTTGGTTTGGTGGTAAAGAACATCTCAAAAATTTTCTCTTGAGTATCAGGGGCAATACCAGAACCGTTATCAGCAATACGGATAACTACCCAGTTTTTCTCTTGAAGTTCGGTAGCGATGGTAATTCGTGGGTTGTCTTGAATATTGTGCTGTTCCTCGACAGCATCAAGCGCATTATTGATAATATTCATGAACACTTGGTAAAGCGAGCTAGAAAAACCTTCAATATTATTGGGAATATCACCGTAGCAGCGCTCAATCGTAACGCCTTTTTTGATCTGGTTATTGAGGATGAGTAGCGTACTCTCAATACATTCATGCAAATTGACTGCATGGGCTTCTGCTTCATCTAGACGAGAGAAGTTTTTCAAACTCAAGACAATTTGCCGGACGCGATCGGCACCGAACTTCATTGACTGTAAAACTTTAGGTAAATCTTCTTCCACAAATTCTGCATCAATTTCAGTGGCGTGGTCTTGTACCGCTAGAGGTGGATTAGGTATTTCTTGGCGATAGGTTTGTAACAATGCTAATAAATCGTCTACATGCTCAATAGCAGGATCTAAATTGCCGTAGATAAAATTTACCGGATTATTAATTTCGTGGGCAATGCCAGCTACCATTCGTCCTAAACTAGACATTTTCTCACTTTGAAGCAATTGTGCTTCTTGCATTTGCTGCTGACGAAAGGCAGCTGCTTGCTGTTCTTCCAGCAAGCATTTAACCCTGTGCAAAACTTGGTTAAATGCAGTAGCAAGGATACCAATTTCATCTGTGGTCATGACGGGTGCTTGCAGCTCAAAGTTAGATTCTTTGGTGACTCGCTGCGCCACATTCGTCAGCACTTCGACAGGATGGGTAATGGTTCGACTTGTCAAAAAAGCTAAAAGAGTAGCAATTACTGCTGACAACAGAATGCTAGCAACAATAATTTGAATGCGTATTTGTGCGGCTGTTTTGAACGTTGTCGTTGCTGCTTGTAATTCTTGATAAGAAGCATTGATGACAGTGACTAGTTCATCGGAGATACTGTCAAACTTAAGTGCTAACTCACTATTGGTAAACTTCAACAGTCTTTGTTGTGCGATCGCAATTTTATTCTCAGTTAAAATCGATAAATCGAGTTGTTGAGATAGTTCCTCAAGTTGCTGCACATAAGTTTGTGTTATCCCTTCATAAGTTTTTAGAACTAAGGGAATATTCTCACTGTGTTTTTGGTTCGCATAATCGACAGTTTTTATATACGTTTCTAGTTCCAACCAAACCTGTTTAATTTCAGGTGCATGTGTATTGGTAATGTGGGTATATTCCTCTTTGTACAGCTTTAGATTTCCAACCAAGGGAATGAGTTGCTGCTGGTGCGTCCGGGTTTGCAGGATACTTGTCTGGAGACGATAGAGCAAATTGAGTTCCTTAAAAGCATTTTGTTGCTGCTGCAATGCCTGTTGCTGATAGCGATCTCCTAAAACTAACCCAATTGTAGTTCCGACAATTCCCACACCGAGAGCAAGACTGTAGCCAAATTTAATTTTGTTGCCAATACTCAGACCGTTGGTAATTTTTGATAACCAGCCTTTTCGGCTCGATTGTACGACGGCGATATCAGCATCTGGAATTTGGAAAGCCATATTAATCCTAAGTAAAATAAGAGTCAATGCTTACTTAGAATTCCCAGTTATTCAGTAAAAGCAAAAATTTTGAAATTTTCTAACACATATTGCTGAGTCCGATGAGGCAGAAGAAAAGTGATTTATTTCACTTTTCTGCTGCCTCTACTAGTCTTCAGGGTATAACTAAATCCTGTTTTTTATGGCTGTTGCACTTGTTTTTCGGGTAATTCAGTAGAAGGAGGTGTTGGCATAATAATTTCGGGTGCTGGAGATTCAATAATCTCTGGCAGCGTTGGTGGCAAACTAGGAGATGGGGCAACCGTTACTTGGGGAGTAGGTGTCTTGGTCGTTCGACGTTGAAAAAATCCACCAAATCTAGATTTTGCTGGCTGAGGCGCAACTTTTTCGGGTAACGGCTTTGATTCAGGAGTTGGCGTTACCTCTGGCTGTGGTTCTGGTGTTGGCGTAATAATTTCTGGTGCAGGAGACTCAATAATCTCTGGTAGCGTAGGTGGCAAACTAGGAGATGGTACAACTGGTGCTTCTGGAGTGGGAACTTTGCCAGTCCCACGGTTAAAAAATCCACCAAATCTAGGTTTTGTTGTCTGAGGCGTTACTTTTTCAGGTAACGGTGTTGATTCGGGAGTTGGTATTACCTCCGGCTGTGGTTCTGGTGCTGGAGGCTCAATAATTTCTGGTAGTGTCGGTGGCAAGCTGGGAGATGGTGTAGCCGTGGGAACTTCTAATTTTGGTTGTTCTGGTTGTGTTTTGGATTTTTCTGGAATTTCAGTTTCAGGAATTGGCTGTTTTTCTACCTTGGGCTGTGTTGGAGGTGTTTTTTCAACAGGTGTGGGTGTGGGTGCAAGTTTATAATTCGGGTCTACAATACCACGTACCTCATCTGCTGTGAGTTCTCCTCTGACAATTCTCGACAGAGTATCTTTACCCTTTGGCTGGTAGTCAATCAATCTAACTGTAGTATTAAAAGCATTTTTGACCGCATTTCCCTGATTATCGAGAAATTCTAGCTTTACCCAGTTTTTCCCTGGACGGAAGCCTTTAAGGTAAACTGCTTGCCAGCGATCGAAAATAAAGCTTTCATCATTAATAGTGGAGCGGATGCGCCAATCACTGAACTCGTCGTTGGGGTTTTCCTTACCAACAAGGTGCAGAGGGGCGTTAGTTAAGTAAAAGTCCAATAAGATTGGTTCTGCCCCGTAGCTACTTTGAGGACGGCTGTAAGTCAGCAGGGGTAATTTAGGATCTGGGGTGTTGTCGTCGGTTTTGGTGAAGACGTGAAATGTTGTTTGGGCATAAGCGCCTTCATTCTTAAAGCTTTCATGCCAAGGACGAGAGGCAAAGACACGCAAGGTATGACTACCTGGAGACAAGTCTGGCAAAACTAAGGGTTGATTCAGGTCGTAAACAGGTATATAAGGTTGATTATCCAGAATTACGTGTAAATGTGGCCCCAGTTGTAATTGTGGGTCTTTAAATATCGGTAGATCCTTAACCTGAAAACTGGCTGTAACTTTGTTGTCTTGAAGAACTTCATCAAATTTTGGAGTAACAATTGTCACTTGTGGCTGATAAACTTCCAAAATTGGACGCAGTTCTTGAATAACAGATGGAGGAGAAACTTCCGAAAATTGCTTTGAAATTTGAGAAATCTTTGGAGAGTTTTCTTTATAGCCAGTAGATACTTCCTGGCTGTCGGCTTTCTCACCGCAACTAGTCAAGCTTAATACCAGCACTAATATCATTACCCACCTGAGAATCGGGAACCTCTGAGGGAGGAGCTTCTCTAACACCCTTTTCTGCCACGAGTTCATGCGTTGCACCCAGTGATAGTCTTCGACAATTGACAGATTATTTTGGCTCAAACTGTCCATTTGGAACTATAGCCCAAAAGGTGAAATCTGCCTCACATCCTATAAGTTTTCCTTTATATCTCATCAAATTTTAAAATAAGTCATATTCTCTACAGCGTTTTTCTTGCAAAAATTGAAATATGACATAAATATTCATGAGTAATCGCAGTAAAAGTTGGGACATCAGCTACATACAACCAAACCATAAATTTTACGAATTGTTATTGTTTGTAAATTAAATAGCTAAACTATTGACTTTTGGACAAAAAGTTTGAAGTTAAAAGCCAGTTAAGGCATGAATTTCAGCAATATTTGAGCAAGTTTGAATTATTGTTAAAATATCTCTAACAATGTACAAGTGAAGACTCTATAATTCAACGAGAAACAACTCTCCACATCGGGTCTTGATCGCGGCTTCAGTAAAATTCTGGAGTATGCGGTAATGGTTCATTTTGTGGTATACATGATTCCTCATTCCTTATCAAGAGAGGAGGTCGAATGACAATAAGTCCTCCGGAGCGAGAGGAAAAAAAGGCAAGAGTAATCGTCGATAACGATCCAGTTCCAACCTCATTCGAGAGATGGGCGCAACCTGGACACTTTGACAGATCCTTAGCCAGAGGTCCCAAAACCACCACATGGATTTGGAACCTGCACGCACTCGCCCATGATTTTGATACACATACAAGCGATTTAGAAGACATTTCCCGCAAGATATTCTCAGCCCACTTCGGCCACTTGGCAGTAGTGACAATCTGGTTGAGCGGGATGATTTTCCACGGCGCGAAGTTTTCTAACTACGAAGCTTGGCTAAGCGACCCGTTGAACGTTAAGCCTAGTGCTCAAGTTGTTTGGCCCATTGTGGGACAAGACATTCTAAACGGTGATGTTGGCGGTGGTTTCCACGGTATTCAAATCACCTCCGGTTTGTTCCAAGTATGGCGTGGCTGGGGTATCACAAACTCCTTCCAGCTTTACGTGACTGCGATCGGTGGATTGGTATTAGCAGGCTTGTTCCTATTTGCCGGCTGGTTCCACTACCACAAACGCGCTCCCAAACTGGAATGGTTCCAGAATGTGGAATCGATGCTGAATCACCACTTGCAAGTACTGCTAGGTTGTGGTTCCTTGGGATGGGCAGGTCACTTAATCCACGTGTCCGCACCGACCAACAAGCTTTTGGATGCAGGCGTTGCTCTCAAAGACATACCCCTGCCCCACGAGTTCATCTTGAACAAAGACTTGTTGACCGAACTGTACCCTGGCTTTGCAGCTGGTTTAGCACCTTTCTTCACCTTGAACTGGGGTCAGTATGCTGACTTCCTTACCTTCAAGGGCGGTCTGAACCCGGTAACAGGCGGCTTGTGGTTGACTGATATTTCTCATCACCACTTAGCGATCGCAGTTCTCTTTATCGTTGCTGGTCATCAGTACCGTACCAACTGGGGTATTGGTCACAGTATTAAAGAGATCCTGGAAAACCATAAAGGTCCTTTCACCGGTGAAGGTCACAAAGGTCTCTACGAAAACCTGACCTCATCTTGGCACGCTCAATTGGCTACTAACCTAGCCTTCTTGGGTTCGCTGACCATCATCATCGCGCATCACATGTACGCGATGCCCCCCTATCCATATTTGGCAACTGATTACGCTACACAGTTGTGCATATTCACTCACCATATTTGGATTGGTGGCTTCTTGATTGTTGGTGGAGCAGCTCACGCTGCAATCTTCATGGTGCGGGATTACGATCCAGTTGTGAATCAAAACAACTTGCTGGATCGGGTGATTCGTCATCGTGACGCGATTATTTCTCACCTGAACTGGGTGTCTATTTTCCTCGGCTTCCATAGCTTTGGACTTTACATCCACAACGACACAATGCGTGCATTGGGTCGTCCTCAAGACTTGTTCTCTGATACAGGGATTCAATTGCAGCCAGTATTTGCCCAGTGGATACAAAATATCCATGCCTTGGCTCCTGGTACAACTGCACCCAATGCCCTAGAACCAGTTAGCTATGTCTTTGGCGGCGGTGTCTTGGCTGTTGGCGGTAAAGTGGCAGCTGCACCCATTGTTTTGGGCACAGCGGACTTCCTAATTCACCACATTCACGCCTTCACCATTCACGTCACCGTCCTAATTCTGCTCAAAGGTGTACTATACGCCCGTAGCTCTCGTCTGATTCCAGACAAAGCAAACCTGGGCTTCCGCTTCCCTTGCGACGGCCCCGGTCGTGGCGGTACCTGTCAAGTCTCTGGTTGGGATCACGTATTCCTCGGACTTTTCTGGATGTACAACTCCCTGTCTATTGTAATTTTCCACTTCAGCTGGAAGATGCAATCAGATGTGTGGGGAACCGTAGATGCAGATGGGACTGTAACTCACATCACTGGTGGTAACTTTGCCCAAAGTGCTATTACCATCAACGGTTGGTTACGAGACTTCTTGTGGGCACAAGCTACACAAGTCATCAATTCCTATGGCAGCGCGCTATCTGCCTATGGTCTACTCTTCTTAGGCGCTCACTTTGTCTGGGCATTCAGCTTGATGTTCCTGTTCAGTGGTCGCGGCTACTGGCAAGAACTGATTGAGTCCATTGTTTGGGCGCATAACAAACTGAAGGTAGCACCAGCAATTCAGCCTCGCGCTCTGAGCATTATTCAGGGTCGGGCTGTAGGGGTAGCTCACTACCTCTTGGGAGGAATTGCCACAACTTGGGCATTCTTCCATGCACACATCCTTTCAGTAGGGTAGCAATCAGTTGTGGAGTGCTGAGTGCTGAGTGCTGAGAAAATACTCAAAACTTGGTACTCAGAACTCAGGACTCTAGACGCTGATATTTGATGGCTAAAGGTCAGAGGATTTATTAAACCTATGGCGACAAAATTTCCGAAATTTAGCCAGGATCTCGCACAGGACCCGACGACTCGTCGGATATGGTATGCGATCGCTACAGGCAACGACTTTGAAACCCATGATGGCATGACGGAAGAAAATCTTTACCAAAAGATTTTCGCAACTCACTTCGGTCACTTGGCAATCATCTTCCTGTGGGCATCCAGCCTCCTGTTCCACGTAGCCTGGCAAGGTAACTTTGAACAGTGGATTAAAGATCCCCTTCACATCCGTCCCATCGCCCATGCGATTTGGGATCCCCACTTTGGTAAACCAGCGATCGAAGCTTTTACCCAAGCTGGCGCTAGCAATCCGGTAAACATTACCTACTCTGGTCTCTACCATTGGTGGTATACCATCGGTATGCGGAATAACGGCGAACTGTACAACGGTTCAGTGTTCTTGCTATTATTCGCTGCTGTATTATTGTTTGCTGGTTGGCTGCATTTGCAACCCAAGTACCGTCCTAGCTTGGCATGGTTTAAGAGCGCTGAACATCGCCTAAACCACCACTTAGCAGGTTTGTTTGGTGTTAGTTCCTTGGCATGGGCTGGTCACTTAATTCACGTTGCTGTCCCCGAATCTCGCGGTCAGCACGTAGGTTGGGATAACTTCCTGAATACCCCACCCCACCCAGCAGGTTTGACACCATTCTTTACAGGCAATTGGGGTGTTTACTCTCAAAACCCTGACACTCCTGGACATATCTTCGGGACATCGCAAGGTGCAGGAACTGCAATTCTGAGTTTCTTGGGTGGTTTCCATCCCCAGACAGAAGCTTTGTGGCTGACTGACATAGCTCATCACCACCTAGCGATCGCAGTTTTATTCATTGTTGCTGGTCACATGTACCGGACAAACTTTGGGATTGGTCACAGTCTTAAAGAAGCCTTGAATGCCAAGAATTTCTTTGGTATTCCTGTTGAAGGACCGTTCAACCTACCTCACCAAGGTATCTACGACACCTACAACAACTCCCTGCACTTCCAATTGGGATGGCACTTAGCAGCGCTAGGTGTTGTTACTTCCCTGGTAGCGCAGCACATGTACTCCATGCCTTCTTACGCATTTATTGCGAAGGACTACACAACTCAGGCAGCGTTGTACACGCATCACCAGTATATTGCTGGATTCCTGATGCTCGGTGCTTTTGCTCACGGAGCAATCTTCTGGGTACGTGACTACGATCCAGAGCAAAATAAAGGCAACGTACTTGAGCGCGTGCTGAAGCACAAAGAAGCGATTATTTCCCACCTTAGCTGGGTATCCCTTTTCTTGGGCTTCCACACCCTCAGCTTGTACGTCCACAACGATGTAGTGGTTGCTTTCGGCACTCCTGAAAAGCAAATCTTGATTGAGCCAGTATTTGCTCAATTCGTCCAAGCTGCAAACGGTAAAGTACTGTACGGTTTAGACACCTTGCTATCTAACCCAGATAGTATTGCTTACACAGCATGGCCCAACTACGCTAACGTTTGGTTGCCAGGCTGGTTAGATGCCATCAATGCTGGTACTAACTCCCTGTTCTTGACAATTGGCCCTGGCGACTTCTTGGTACACCATGCGATCGCTTTGGGTCTGCACACCACCACCTTGATCTTGGTCAAAGGTGCTTTGGATGCCCGTGGTTCTAAGCTGATGCCCGATAAAAAGGACTTCGGCTATGCCTTCCCTTGTGACGGCCCTGGTCGTGGCGGTACTTGCGACATCTCAGGTTGGGATTCCTTCTACCTAGCTGCGTTCTGGATGCTCAATACCCTTGGTTGGGTTACGTTCTACTGGCATTGGAAGCATTTAGGTATTTGGCAAGGCAACGTAGCCCAGTTCAATGAGAACTCTACATATCTCATGGGCTGGTTCCGCGATTACCTCTGGGCTAACTCTGCTCAGTTGATTAACGGTTACAACCCTTACGGCGTGAATAACCTGTCTGTCTGGGCTTGGATGTTCCTGTTCGGACACCTCGTTTGGGCAACTGGCTTCATGTTCTTAATCTCCTGGAGAGGTTACTGGCAAGAGTTGATTGAAACCCTTGTTTGGGCACACGAACGCACTCCTCTAGCTAACCTAGTTCGCTGGAAAGATAAGCCCGTGGCTCTGTCTATCGTTCAAGGTCGTGTAGTTGGTCTAGCTCACTTCACAGTTGGCTACATCGTCACTTACGCCGCATTCTTGATTGCTTCTACTGCTGGTAAGTTCGGTTAATTCGGCTGCTAGTTTTGTAGATAAGTAATAAAAATCCCCTGCCGCAAGGTGGGGGATTTTTTGTAGAATTAGTTAAGTTTAAATTTACAGTAATAGAAGTTGAAGGTGCTATAAAAGTAAATGGAAAGAAAATGCAATTCCAACAAAAATCTATTATCAAAGAAAATTGGTGGCTGATGTCATGTAGTTTTCCTAACTTAAATTGGGCAAGGTTAAGAACTTACGATGATTTATCCGCTGAAATATTAGATTGTGATGGTTCTAAATACACATTTTCTAATGAAGAAGAAGCACGTTACTTCTTAATGGAGGATGAATTCACGCAATTTGAATCACTCGATCGAGAAGATGAACAAGAAATCGGTATCTCGTTATCTCTGATACATATCCCAAAAGGAAAAAACGAAAGGGAGTTAATAGAAAAAATGTATGTAAAACAAACCGAAATACGAAATGAACACTAAACTTGTTGAATCACTCTTGCAAGTTATCCTATCTCTCTCTCATGAGGAGCGATCGCTCTTGGAAGAAAAACTATTTTTCGATTCATCAGCGCCTTCAACTCGTGATTTAATGCTACTTGCCCAAGCTGGAGGAGCCTTTAACTTTCTTGAAAATGAACCAGACATATACTCACTTGACGACGGATAGAAAAATAACTTTTAAAATAAAATATCCAGACAATATCAAAACAAGTTATAACTATAAAAAATGAGATAATTTTATAACTATTGCAAGAAGAACAAATAACGCCACCAAAAGAAATAATTTTTAATCCCTCTTATACCCAACAAAACGGAGCCGCATATTTAGGTGATAGCCTTAAACTTATTAAATTCATTGATGATAATAGTATTAATTTAATTATCACCTCACCTCCATTCGCACTCATCCGAAAAAAAGAATATGGTAACGAAACTGCTGAAAAATATATTGAGTGGTTTCTACCTTTTGCATCCGAATTTAAAAGAGTACTGGCAGATAATGGCTCATTCGTACTAGATTTAGGTGGTGCTTATTTACCTGGTAATCCTGTGCGAAGTATTTACCAATACGAGCTTTTAGTTAGATTATGTAAGGAAGTGGGTTTCTTTCTTGCTCAAGAATTCTACCACTATAATCCGGCTCGACTGCCAAGCCCTGCTGAGTGGGTGACAATCAGGCGGATTCGTGTGAAAGATTCTGTAAACACAGTTTGGTGGTTGTCTAAAACACCAAATCCTAAAGCAGATAACAGAAAAGTTTTAAAGCCCTATAGCCAAAGTATGAAACAGTTACTCAAAAATGGCTATAAAGCAAAAATACGTCCTAGTGGACATGATATTTCTGATAAATTTCAAAAAGATAATCAAGGTGCAATTCCGCCAAATTTGCTAGAAATTGCTAATACTGAATCCAATAGTGCTTATTTACGACGCTGCAAAACAGCAGAAATTAGACCCCATCCAGCACGTTTTCCTCAAGGGTTCGCCGAGTTTTTCATTAAATTTTTAACTGATGAAGGTGATATGGTATTAGATCCATTTGCAGGTTCTAATACAACCGGCTTTGTTGCTGAAACTCTGCAACGCCGATGGATATCTTTTGAAATTAATGAAAATTATGTAATGGGAAGTCGTTATCGATTTAGCCAATAACCAAATTAAGTAAAGAGTCAGGAGTGAGAAGTTAAAATTGATAACTTATAACTCTTAACTCATAGCTACTCAATTAAATTTCTCCATTCACCTGCATTTGATGAACTCGATCGGCTAGCTCTTGACGACCTCGATCATCTAGTTGATCAATAGCTAACATACCCATTAGAATAACTTCTTTCAGGGTCAAACGTGTGGAATGTGCCTGTTTTTGCACAATCTCTTTAATAATGGGACTGACACCAATCGCTGTACTAGCTCTAGCCACAGAAGAAAAGGAAACACTAATGATTCAGCCTAAATCTTAGCACTTTCAATGAGGTTATTCTCTAGAGTTAAAACTTAATTTAAGTGTGTTTCAACTCATACTTCAATGAGTAAACAGAAATTTGAAATTACGTATAGTAAGTTATCAAATTCTCAGTATGGCACCTGATACTTGCTCATTGGCGACACGTTATCGTATGATATCAATATTCTCAACAGTTAAAATTTTGCCTATTTTTTCCAAATTTTCACTAAGTTCCCAATCGTCATATTATCGTCATATTAAAGATACGAGCTAATACGCGATCGCGACAATTAACTGAAATTGAGAAACCTAAAATCTGATGTTTATTTCACATATTAGCAACACCAAAAGCAAAAATCTCTGTCCTAAGATCCTCAAAAATCACGAACTAATGGCCAGTTTACAAACCTAGTTATATTTGTGATAACTGAGTTAGAAAAAGCGAGCGGCTGATGAAAACAGTGCTTTCAGTAGAAGTATTCGCACAAATAAGACTTGTATACCACCGAGAAAACCGTACTTTAAAGAGATCGTAAATTGTCAAATATAATCTCATGAACACGCTTTACAGAACTATACAGCGTAAATAAGAATAATAACTTAACCGAAGTAAAATTTTCCTGAATACAGGCAATTAATGCCGTCATAAGGAAAAGCAGTGAGTAGAGGAGAGACAAAGCGATGAGGGACCCTTATCTGTTGGCAGCAGGCTTGTTAACAGGATTAGCAATACCAGCATCGGCTCTTCCACATCTGTCGATTGTCCTGCCAGAAAGTTCTAGATTCCTGTGGGATTTAAAACAAGGTTCGCAGACAATAGTCAGTACAAAAATTATCAATAGCGTCGATCTCTCCTTACCCGAACTCAGCGGCCAAGCGTTCCAACCCCTAAAAAGTTCGCAGCCAATAGTAAGTGAGAAAAACGTCCCTAGCGTACCAGAATTCAGCAGTCAGGGATTACCAGCATCAACAGAGTCATCACTCAACCCCAGCACCCAAGCAACTAGCCTCTTATTGACATCTGGAAATCAACTTTACTACCAAAGATTGGCAGCTCTGAAAACAGGTCAGATTTATACACGCGTAGATAGTGATAATTTGCAATCATTGTGGGAGTCGATCAAGAAACGTCAGCTAACTTATGACGACTGGAAAAGTTTACTAGCTTTAGAAGCTAGAGCGATCGCTCAAGGTCAAGGTGCCAATCATCTAAGTATCTTAGTTGGTGATTCTTTGAGTATGTGGTTTCCCAGAGAAAAACTGCCTGCTGGTAAATTGTGGCTGAATCAAGGCATATCTGGAGATACTTCTACTGGCGTTTTAAAAAGATTGGGGGCATTTTCAGCAACGCGGCCAGATGTGATTTACATCATGGCTGGGATTAACGACCTACGAAAAGGCGCTAGTGATGAAACAATTTTGCATAATTATCGCCGGATTGTTCGGCGTTTACGCGAGACTCACCCCAAAGCTCAAATCATTGTCCAATCAATTTTGCCTACTCGCCTACCAAAAATTTCCAATAGCCGTATTCGTCACCTCAACATCCAACTAACCGCGATCGCTAAACAAGAAGGTGCTAATTATCTCAATATTTATAGCTGGTTTACGGATATGGAAGGCAATTTGCGCCCAGAGTTGACCACAGATGGGTTGCACCTGTCTCAAGAGGGATATGATGTGTGGCGAACGGCACTACAGCAGATAGAATACACACTCACTCAGCGTCAGAATTGAGCGATCGTGCCGACACTTGCTGCAATGTCTACGATGGGCTGCGCCTACGCAATTTCTAAATTTATGGAAGTTACTGATACTGATGCCATTAACATACGTTCTGTAATTGAATACCAATTAGCAGCCTTTAAAAAAGATGATGCCCAAGGCGCTTTTGCCTTTGCTAGTCCGGCGATTCAGGCACAATTCGCAACCCCAGAAAATTTTATGCAGATGGTAAAAACAAGCTACCGAGCAGTATACCGTCCTCGTTCTGTATTTTTTGAGAAAATAACAACCATCCAGGGAAATATAACTCAACCAGTGCTGCTACTTGCTCCTGATGGAGTCCCCTTGAGGGCTTTATATTTTATGGAAAAACAGCCCAATAATATCTGGAGAATTGACGGTTGCTTTCTAGTTTCTCTAGATGGTAAATAAACTTTATATTTATAGAACTGAAATCCTATACTTTAACGCCCAAGGCTTCCCTATTTAAAACCTGATTTAACTTACCGCTACGATAACCTTCTAAATCTAAGGTTACGTAGATAAATCCAAAATCTTGAAATGCCGAAACTAGTGTTTGTAAATCGTTAGTTAATACAAACTCTTTGATTTGTTCTGGTGGTAATTCAATACGTGCTGTATCCCCTTCCGATCGCACGCGTAAATTCTGCCAACCTAGCTTTCGCAGATAAATTTCTCCTCTGCCAACTCGTTGCAACTTAGCGACAGTAATTTCTTCACCGTAAGGAAACCGAGAACTGAGACAAGGTTGAGCAGGTTTATCCCACCAAGGTAAACCGAGTTGTTGCGAAAGTTGGCGAACTTCAACTTTAGTGACACCCACTTCTGCTAAAGGCGATCGCGCCCCTCTTTCTTTCGCCGCTTGAATTCCTGGGCGATAATCATGCAAATCATCAGCATTTACCCCATCCACCACATAAGGATAACCCAACTGTAAAGCTAAAGGTTTGAGGGTATCGTGCAACTCACTTTTGCAAAAATAACAGCGATTAACCGGGTTAGAAGTGTAATTGGGATTTTCCATCTCGTGAGTCTGGACGATTTTATGAGGAATCCCAATTGTTGCAGCTTGAATTTTCGCGTCTTCCAATTCTTCTGGTAACAGCGAAGGAGAAACAGCCGTGACAGCCAAAGCGCGATCGCCCAACACATCATAAGCAATTTTGGCAACCAAAGTGCTATCAACGCCCCCAGAGTAGGCAATCAACGCCTGCTCCATTTCTGTAAATAAGGCTCTTAATTGCTCAAATTTTTCTGTCAGCATCATTTCCCAATCCTGCCAAAACCCTACAGCACCCAATCATTTATATTGTAGTCATTAGTTATAGAGCATTGGGCATTGGGCATTGGGAATGGGTTATTTATTCTCCTCACCTCCCCTGCTTTCTCGTCTCCTCTGCCTCTCTTCTCTATATTGGCGGTTTGCTGTACTTAGCCACCAGACTAGCTAAAAGTGGTAAATCAATTGGTTTAGAAATATAGTCATTTACTCCAGCAGCTAGACAAGTTTCGCGATCGCCTTTCATCGCCATTGCTGTTTGAACAATTACCGGAATCGTCCGATATTGCTGATGTTCTCGCAGTTGTTGTACCAAGTTAAGACCATTTCCATCTGCCAAACAAACATCCATTAAAATCACTGCTGGATCTAACTGTGCTAGAGCTTCCCACATCTCGTCAGCATTTTTAACCCAAGTCACTTGATACCCCAATTTACGTAGATAAATTTGCATCAAATCAGCATTGGGTAAATCATTTTCTACCAGCAAAATTTCTACAGAGGAACTAGGTGTCAAAGGCAGAGGAAATGAGGAAAAATTTGCTTCCCCTGCTTCCTCATCTACCCTGACTTCCATCTCTTGTTTAAGGGGAAGTACAAGAGTAAAACGGGAACCACGATCCATTTCAGATTCAACTTTCACCCAACCACCGTGAATTTGGGCGAGTTTCTGAGTCACTGCTAAACCCAAACCAGTGCCTTCAATACCATCTGCTACGGCCTTGGCAATTTGGAAATATGGTTGAAACAGTTGAACTTGGTCTTCTTGGGAAATGCCAGTGCCAGTATCCCAAACTGTAAAATGCACAAATACACCTTTGGAAGCAATCTGTAAGCCAACACTTCCTTTACTGGTAAACTTTAGGGCGTTGAAGAGTAAATTCAACAACATTTGCTTGAGTCGTAAGGGGTCAGCTACTAAGGTTGTAATATCGGGTTCAAGTTCTAGACACAGTTTCAAACCCTTATTAGCAGCTTTCTCTTTCACCAATGCCAAAACATTGTTACACAGCAGTGGCACATCTACTGTTTCCCACTGTACTTCTAGCTGATTTGCTTCAATTTTAGAGAGATCCAAAATATCATTAATCAGAGCTAGTAAGTGTTTACCGCTAGACTGAATGATATTTAAATACTCTTGCTGCCGTTCTTTAGTTGGTTCGTACCCTGGAGCTAAAAGCAGATGGGTAAACCCAATAATGGAACTAAGCGGTGTGCGAATTTCGTGGCTGGTATTTGCCAGAAATTGATTTTTCAGTTGATTGGTGCGCTCCAATTCTTGATTAGAGTTACTTAACTGTTGACACCGTTGCGGCCAAGACAGGATGTGTCTAAGTTGAACCAAGGCTGTACTACAGCATTTGGCAGACCTTGCCATCAATTGCGATCTGAGTTGAACTTGCGATTCTATGAGCGACTCATGATGAGAACTTCGGGATGCTGTGGCAATAATTAGCCAGCCCATAACGCTGCCAGAATCATCAGCCAACCGCCAAGCGCTCGGTAGTTGTTGATTCTCAAGCTGTTGCAAATCTTCAAGTTTTATCACCTCTTGCAATCTCAACAGCAGCTTTTTTTCTGCTGTCAGCACTTCTAGAAATAAAGGTGGTGAATTTGGAGATGAAGAAGGAGAAACATAGCAAACAGTGGCAACATTTTCTTGTGGTTGACAGATAGCGATGCCTACGGCACATTCTGTGAGTGCCAGATTACTGCTGTAAACAGCACTGTTAATCTCGTTAACCACGGTTTGGAAAATTTCCGCTTGTGCGGCTTCTGCCTGTGGGACAGTATTACAAGCAGAAAGCAAGCAATCATTAAGGCGACTTTGCAATTGGTTTAAGCTGCTCTCCAGCCACAGTTGCGCGCGAAGTTGCTCAATTGTTGTCAAAAGTTTTGGCGTTAAATCTATCAGTGAGTTCTGGTCTGGTAAGCTTGAATACTGCTGCATGGTCAACTAGACCGCTGAACAAGTTTAGCTACGCATAAAAATCCCAACAGGATTTTATGTATATTAGCGGACAATTCTTTTTTATTTATAAACGATAACTTATGTTGTTATAAACCATAACTTATGATGTCGAGTTTAGCAGCTAGTCCAGAAAAAAATTATTGTAAGAACCACTAACCTAAAATTTTTTCAACGCAACTTAAGACTTATGGATGCACAATTCGCCCAACTAATCGTGAATGGGATTGCGGTGGGGAGCATTATTGCTCTAGCCGCAGTCGGACTGACTCTTACTTATGGAATTTTACGGCTATCTAACTTTGCTCATGGTGACTTTCTCACTTTAGGAGCCTATCTAACTTGGCTGATAAATATCATTGGAGTTAATATTTGGCTGTCGATGATTCTAGCGGCGGCGGGAACAGTAGCAGCAATGCTGTTATCGGAAAAATTACTGTGGTCAAAGATGCGCTCTATCCGTGCTACTTCGACTACGCTAATTATTATTTCTATTGGACTTGCCTTATTTCTTCGCAATGGGATTATTTTTATCTGGGGTGGCAGGAACCAAAATTATAATTTACCTGTTACTCCGGCTTTAGATATTTTGGGTTTAAAGATACCGCAAAATCAATTATTGGTATTAGGGTTGGCGGTGCTAGCAATTTTGGCGCTGCATTACCTGCTGCAAAATACCAAAATTGGTAAGGCGATGCGAGCAGTTGCCGACGATCTGGACTTAGCCAGGGTTTCAGGTATCAATGTCGATCGAGTAATTTTCTGGACTTGGGTAATTGCTGGCACTCTTACGTCATTGGGCGGCAGTATGTATGGGTTAATTACGGCTGTGCGCCCAAATATGGGTTGGTTCCTAATATTACCATTATTTGCCTCAGTAATACTTGGTGGAATTGGCAATCCCTACGGTGCGATCGCAGCAGCTTTTATCATTGGCATCGTCCAGGAAACCAGCACTCCTTGGCTGGGTTCCCAGTATAAACAAGGTGTCGCACTGTTAATCATGATTTTGGTGCTGCTCATTCGCCCCAAAGGTTTATTTAAAGGAACGATTTGAGCAGCACCTATCCACTTCTAACTACTCAATAATGTGGAAATACCAGGCTGCTACCAAAAAATTGATAGCTAACAAGAATATTGCCCAGCCTGTGCGATAGGCGTAGGGAGGTTTAGCTCCACTGTCGGCAACTGGTAAATCTGCAGGATTCTTTGTTGTTTTAGAGGTCATAATCCGATTCTCCTATGTCATGACTTTTTAAGAAATACCAAACTGGCGTACCAAATACCCAAATTCTTTAAGAATATTTGTGTGAATTTGGAAATTGGGCATTGGGCATGGGGCATTGGGTATTGGGCATTGGTTATTTCTTCCCCTGCCCCCCCCTGCTCCCCCTGCTCCCCCTGCTCCCTCATTCCTCTTCTCCAGCATGATAGGAACTGCGAACCAGAGGCCCAGAACGAACATGGTTGAAGCCCATTTCCCATGCTAATCTGCCAAGCCGATCGAATTCCTCTGGAGTCCAATATTTTTGGACTGGCAAATGTTCTAAAGAAGGACGCATATACTGCCCAAGAGTCAAGCGATCGCATCCTACAGCCCTTAAATCAGCCATTGCTTCAATAACTTCATCAACCGTTTCTCCATGTCCCAGCATCAAACCTGATTTGGTGGGAATTGTCGAATCGATTTCTTTAACCGTAGCCAGCACCAAGAGGGAGCGATCGTACTTGGCTCCCCGGCGCACTGGGCCAGTTAACCGTTGCACTGTCTCGATATTGTGATTAAAACAAGCTGGTTTGGCTTTGACAATCATCGCTATCCGCTGGCGTTGACCTGACTCTCCAACACCAGCACCACCCCAAAAATCTGGGGTCAGCACTTCAATTTGAGTCTCTGGGTTCAATTGGCGGATAGTCGCGATCGTCTTTACAAAGTGCCCTGCACCCTGATCGGGCAAGTCATCACGGGCTACAGAAGTCAGCACCACATAACGCAATCCCAAAAGCTGCACCGCCTGGGCAACCTTTTCTGGTTCCTCTAAATCAAGAGGCATTGGTGCATGACCTTTATCTACTTGACAGAAAGCACAAGAGCGCGTGCATGTGGGCCCCATTAGCAAAAAAGTTGCAGTTTTTTGGGCATAGCACTCTCCGCGGTTAGGGCAGCGTCCCTCTTCGCAAATCGTGTGAATTTGGCGCTGCTTAATAATGCGTTGTACGGTAGAGATTTCACTAGCTTTACCAATCGGACGACGTAACCAGCTAGGCATTGCCTTAATTTCAGACTTTAGTTTGGCTTGTTGTGACGAAATCATAGACATCCAAGCAAGATGCGGATATAGATGTAGTGGTCTGTTGATTAAATATCACAATGACACAAATTTAAAAGGGCGCGAGCAAAAGTTTTGCAAAACACTTCTAACAATGTCATTTATACCGAAATATACTATCCCCCAATTGCTAGAAATTATGTATATAGTGGGAGGATTCTCAAGGACAATCGGCAAAGCCGCTATTTACACTTATAGTTTCTGTTAGAGCAAACAGTCGTGGCAAGCAACAAGATTTTAGTTATCGATGACACTACAGTTGTCAGGGTAAAAGTACGAGAAATGTTGCCTCCGGGCAATTTTGAGGTACTGGAAGCAAAAGACGGTGTGGAAGGACTAAATTTCATTCTTCAGGAAAAACTCAGCCTGATTATGCTGGATTTCCTGTTGCCTAAAATGAGTGGCTGGGAGGTTTTCCAGAAAGTTCAAGCCGATCCAGAGTTAAGGAAAATTCCTTTAGTGATCATGTCTGGTCGCAAGGAAGAGGTGACTGAGAAAATCACAGAACCATTTGAATATTTTGAATTTCTGGGCAAACCTTTTGATCAGAAACAACTAATTGGTGCGATTAAGCTAGCTATGGCCAAGGCGAAACAGCCACGCCCAGAACTAGTCTCAGTAGGAGCAGGAGTTTCCGTAAAAAACAGCACGTTATCAACCTCTGCTGTCGCCAATGGTACGGTAGTAGCTCCTAGCGTTGCAACCTCTAACGTCGCAACCCCTAGTACTGGAGGAGTCTCCGAGGCAGAAATTAATGCATTGAATGAGAAAATTGTCAAAATGCAAGCAGAAATTGATGGTTTGAAGAAACAGTTAACTCAGGTGGTGACTTTTATTAAACAAAAAATTAAGTAGTATTTGTGCTCGTTATTATTATCGCAGCCAAAAATACACCATCTATACTGGTGTCCGATTAAAAGCGGATAAAAATAGTTAGTTCAAAAACACTTATGTTGATAAATCATCATTGTTTAGTGAGGTACAGCTTGACCTAAGCCCGGTAAAGCTGTACTTTATCTTCTCTTTTACTAAGTTCGGAGAAGGGTTGTGTTGAGATTTTGATATGGACTTCACTTGATGAGAAAACACTACAGTTTAAGATTCAGATATTTATAAAAAAATATATTAAAAATCATATTTTCTAATACAAATTAAACAAAAAATCCTATTTCATGATGAAAATAGTCTTTGGGCAGGAATAATAAGCCATAGAAACAATAATTATGAGCATAGTCCAATACGATTCAGTTAAGGCTGAAAGTCGTGTAAATTAAGCATTGTCTCAAAAATGAAAATCAGCGCGTGGTGCATCTCAAAGATTTATCATTGGTGTCTCCAGATTACCCGAACGAGTTTCACCTAATAACCCCAAAGTTCTGAAAAAACCTGTATCAAAGTTTCGCTCTAAAAAGCCAAAACATAGAGGTACTGGACAGTTGAAGCTTATAAATTTCATATCACTAATCAGTTTTTCAGCCTTAACTGAACCGTATTGGACTTAAGGCATCAAAAATATTGCTCTTAGTTAGCGCTAATTTTCTAATAAAACAAGAGTGAAAATAACTAATTTCACAGCGATCGCCTTTATAAAAGAGGATTTTAAACTTTGGCCATCGATGTCCATTAGCGATCGCCCCAACGCAAAGCTATAGGCAATTTAGCGTAAAAATGTTGCTGTTATCAGAGTTTTTGGGAACTATAGGGTTGTCAGACGATAAATTGGCAGCCTGTCTACCAAGAAAATAGCGGGGACTTAGCTGCGATCGCAGTGCAAATAGGGAATAACTAACAATGAATAAAATTAATTTAAATATATGAATGAAAAACCAGATATGGAAATGCTTTATACCCCAGAAGATAGTTTAATCTTAGTGGTAGATGATACTACTACTAATTTAGAAATTGTTTTTGATATATTAACTAATGTAGGCTTTAAAGTGATCGCAGAAAATGATGGAGAAAGAGCACTAAAGCAGGTTGAATATGAACTTCCTGACTTAATTTTATTAGATGTGATGATGCCAGGAATCGATGGATTTGAGACTTGTAAAAGACTGAAAGCAAATTCAGTTACTTGTGATATTCCTGTAATTTTTATGACAGCAAATTCTGATAGTCATAGTAAAGTAAAAGGTCTAAATATAGGAGCAGTTGATTACATCACAAAACCCTTTAATCAAGAAGAGTTATTAGCTAGAATTAAAACCCATCTTCAATTACGAAATCTTACAAAAACTTTAGAAAAACGAGTTTTAGAAAGGACATCAGCATTATCTAGGGCATTAAAAGACCTACAAGAATCTCAACTTCAGCTTGTACAGACGGAAAAAATGTCTGCTCTTGGTCAACTAGTAGCAGGAGTTGCTCATGAAATTAATAATCCAGTTGGTTTTATTCATGGCAATCTTGGACACGCTTCAGTATATTTCCAAAATATGATTAACATTATTGACCTTTATCAGGAACACTATCCTAATCCAGTTCCAGAAATTCAAGAGGAAATTGCAGCCATAGATTTGAAGTATATACTTGCCGATCTACCTAATTTAATTTCCTCAATGAAAGAGGGAGTTCAGCGCATTCGCAACATTAGTACCAGCTTGAGAACCTTTTCTCGAGCAGATAGCGATCGCAAAGTGTCTTGCAACATTCATGATGGCATAGACAGTACAATTATGATTCTCAAACACCGTTTAAAAGCATCCGAAGTTCGACCCGATATTCAAGTAATTAGAGATTACGATATATTGCCAGAACTAGAATGTTTTATCGGACAACTAAATCAGGTATTTATGAATTTATTAGCTAATGCTATTGATGCTTTAGAGGAGTCTAATCTAGGACTTACCTATATGGAAATTGAAGCAAATCCTAATCAAATTTTGATTCAAACTACTCTCACTGAAGATAAAAATTATATCTTGATTAAGATTAAAGATAATGGCGTGGGAATATCGGCTGATGTCCAAAAAAAAATCTTTGACTATTTATTCACCACCAAGCCTGTGGGTCAAGGTACAGGATTAGGGTTATCAATTGCTCGTCAAATTGTTGTTGAAAAACATGGAGGAACTATAGAGGTAAATTCAGCAATAGGGCAAGGTTCAGAATTTATCATTAAACTTCCCATTTAATAATTATAGTAAGTTCCGTTTATCAACATAACAAATAAATTTAATTTATGTTCAAGGCAGTAGTAGGTCACAGTAACGATCCAGATTCTCTTGCAGCAGTTGAAGAAGTTATTCAGCAATGTGCCAGTTCTCTTGCAGGAGATATACCAAAAGCTGGGATTATATTTGCTGCAATTGACTTCGATCATGCTCTGATTTTGCAGCAAATCGATCGGTTTTTTCCGGGGATTGAGTTGATTGGTGGAACAACAGATGGAGAAATCTCTTCAGTCTTAGAGTTTCAGCAAGATTCAATTACTTTGATGTTGTTTTGCTCAGACGAAGTTGAAATTTATGCAGGAGTTGGACGCAAAGTTTCAGACGATCCAATTACTGCAACTAAACAAGCTGTGGAGCAAGCCAAAGCAAAAAGTACCGCAGTTCCGAAGCTATGCTTAACTCATCCAGAGAGCCTCACAACTAGTGGTGTCTCTATATTAAATGGCTTAAAGCTAGCTCTTGGTCAATATGTGCCAATATTTGGTGGTTTGGCAGGCGATCAATCAAGATATCAAAGTACGTATCAATTTTTTCAAACAGAAGTATTAAGTGATTCTGTACCAATTCTACTTTTTTCCGGCACAATATTGTTTTCTCACGCTGTTGCAAGTGGTTGGCATCCCATTGGTCAAACAAGCAAAGTGACTAAGGTAGATAAAAACATAGTCTATGAAATAGATGGTAAACCAGCTTTAGATTTTTATCATCATTATTTAGGTTTGCTTCCACCTTCAATGGAATATCCACTAGCAGTGTTTGATGAGAATGAAGACAATTTTTATATCAGAGCACCTATTGCTTACAATAAAGAATCTAGTAGCATAACCTTTTTTGGAGATATTCCCGATAGAGCAATTGTTCAAATTTCTGAAGCAGCTTATGAAGATATTTTGGCAGCTTCCAAGGCATCATTTATGAATGCCTTAAATAATTATCCTGGAACAAAACCAAGTGCTGTTTTATTTTTTTCATGTGTAGCTCGTCGGCAAATACTTGGTACTAAGGCACAAGAAGAGTATCAAAATACAAAACTTTGTCTGACTGACTATTTACCTGCCTGTGGATTTTATTCTTATGGAGAAATTGCTCCTATAGATGGAATTAGCCAGACGCAATTCCATAATGAAACTTTTGTAACTTTAATTTTGGGAAATCAGTAAAGATTAATGGAAATATTAGATTACCAACAAGAAATAAAGGACTTAAAAAAAGCCAATCGAATTATTCAAAAGAAATTAGAGCGTTCTGAATCAGATCGAAGAAAACTTGAAGAAACAAATCAAAAAAAAGAATCTTTGCTCAGGAGAGTAATTGATGAATTAAAGGAATATCAAAATAAATTAGAAGAAAGAAGCTATGAGCTAGAAATGATGCTTCTTAATCTTCAAATAATGGAGAATAAGATGTCTACTTTGGGAAGTATGGTAGCGGATGTAGCTCATGAGATTAATAACCCAGTTGGATTTATTGCAGGTAATCTGGCTCCAGTGAAAGAGTATATTGAAAATTTATTACATCTAATTGACCTTTATCAGCAGACCTATCCCAAAGCATCTCAGCAAATTCAAGAAACAATCAAAATGATTGATCTAGAATATGTACGCGAGGATCTACCTTCTCTCATTTCTTCAATGAGAGAAGGTACAGATCGTATTTCCAATATTAGTGACAGCTTGCGAACTTTCTCTAGAGCAGATACAGAAGAAAAAACTCTGTTTAATATTAATGAAGGTATTAACAGTACTCTCCTCATACTCAAACATCGGTTACAAGCTAATAAGATTCGTCCTGCTATTCAAGTAGTTCAAGATTACGAAGACTTTCCCTTAGTGGAATGCTTTCCAGGGCAATTGAATCAGGTATTTATGAATCTACTGGCAAATGCCATTGATGCTTTAGATGAGTCTAATGCTGGGCTGAGTTTTAATGATATTAAGCTAAATCCCAATCAAATTACAATTCATACTGCTCTCACTGAAGATAAGAATCATGTCTCGATTCGGATTCAAGATAATGGGGTGGGGATATCGGCTGATGTTCAGCAAAAAATATTCGATCATTTATTCACAACCAAACCTGTAGGGAAAGGAACAGGATTAGGATTATCAATTGCTTATCAGATAATTGTTCAAAAACATAAAGGAACTCTAGAAGTCAATTCTGTGTTAGAAAAAGGTTCTGAGTTTATCATCACTATCCCTATTTATTAATATAGCGAAAATAGAGATTGCTTTAACTATTAAAAATAACTTTTTAATATATTAGCAAGTTACACCAACGTAATTTTTCATACTTCCTAGCTTGTAATTAATTACATTACTTTTTCAAAGCAAGAAAATTTAGTTCTAAAAAACATAAACCTTGTATATTGATTCCGAATAAGTATATTTTTATGTGGATCGATCGTAAAATATGTTTAGTATTAAAAATATTTTGTCCCAAAAGATTCTCTCAACCCAAGCCTACTACTATGGGGAAAATACTTAATGTTTTGCTGGTTAACTTTTTCAGACTCGATCTAATTCCCTACTTCTAAAGGAGGGTTAGAAAGGATAATGGGGACTTAACATAGAAGAGACTATGCAAAACCATAAACTGTCACAATGATTAGGCTCAAAATTTATTATGGACATTTTTTTCATTACAACCGAAAGCAAACATTAAATTCTTAGAATAAAAAGATTAAGTAGTTACTTTAGAGATATTTTGGGGAACTCTATAACTGTACTTCCAAGATTGTATCCTCAAAATTTATGATCGATGTACCCAAGCACTCAATAGCTACGCTTAATCTTTCTTTAGAACGCGATATATTTTTACGTACACTAATCAGAGAATTATCTGGTACTTTGCAGGATGTAGTTGGTTTAGAAGAAGCTTCGGGATTTATTAGCGTTGTTGGTGAAAGGATGGGAAGGCAGATTAACCAAGATTATAAATCTGCCCTGGAAATCTCTAACCTTTCTCGTAGGCAGGTAGCTGATGTCCTGATTGATTTAAAAAAACGAATCCAGGGCGATTTTTATATCATTGAGCAGAATGATGAAAAAATTGTCTTTGGCAACCGTGTTTGCCCATTTGGCGACAAAGTACTTAATCGCCCTGCCATGTGCATGATGACTTCAAACGTTTTTGGAACGATCGCAGCTAATAATCTAGGATATGCAAAAGTAGAATTGCAAGAGACGATAGCACAAGGTTATTCTGGATGTAAAGTTATTGTTTACTTAAAACTTACAGAAGAGGCAGAAGATGCAGAAGGTCGAGAATACTTTAGGGGAGTAGAATCTGTGTAAATCCTTCACCATCAAACAAAATAACTTCAGGATTAAGCTTAGTGCAGATATGTAAAGTAGAGTCAAACCGTGAAAGTTGAAGCCCCATGACTCCCGAACAATTTCTTGAATTTGCCAGAGTTTTACCAGAACCTTTACTTCTGGTAAGTGGAGAGGGTCAGCTCTTAGCTACCAATCAACCATTAGCAGAGATGTTGGGGTTACGCCGTCAGGAATTGCGGGGAAGAATGCTTTATGATATTGTAACTGAGCCTGCCAACGATATTGTAAAGTATCTGCAAGCTTGTTCAAGTAGCAGGGCAATGGTGATTGGCTCTTTGACTTTACGAAAGAATGATGGACAAACGTTAATATGTCGTAGCCAAGGAGCCGTTATTCAACCTTGGTCTCCTGAATCTTCAGCTTTGATTCTCTTACGCTTGGAAAATAGAACTCTGACCAGTAGTAATTTCGTTCTGTTGAACGAAAAAATTGATGAGTTAGCCAAAGAAGTTCAGAGACGGAAACAAGCAGAGGAAGCGCTAAAGAAAGCGAATCAAGAGCTAGAAATTAGGGTCGAGGAACGTACAACTGCTTTACAAGACACACTAAATGAACTACAGCTTACCCAAACTCAGCTTATCCAAGCTGAGAAAATGTCTAGTTTAGGTCAGATGGTCGCTGGTATTGCTCATGAAATTAATAACCCCGTGAGTTTTATTTATGGGAACCTTCACCACGCTCATAAATACACTCAGGATTTACTAAAATTAATCGAAGTTTATCAACAAGCTTTTCCAAATACTCTTCCAGAAATCCAACAGCAAGTAGAAGAAATAGATTTAGATTTTTTGATTCAAGATATAACTAAACTCTTCCAGTCCATGAAAGTGGGAGCAGAACGCATTCAGGAAATTGTTAAATCACTACGTAATTTTTCCAGGCTGGATGAAGCAGAACTTAAGCAAGTCAATATCCATGAAGGAATTGATAGTACTTTGATGATTTTGGAGCATCGCCTGCAAGCTAGGCATGAGTACCCAGAAATCAAAGTCATCAAAAAATATAGTCAGCTACCGAATGTAACTTGCTATCCTGGTCAACTCAATCAAGTGTTTATGAATATTCTTGCTAATGCAATCGATGCACTGGAAGCATCAGCGCTCAACAGTCAGTATTCAGAAGTAAATACACAAAAAACTGAAAGTCAAAAACTGATAAATAATCATCCCCAAATTCAAATTAAAACTGAGCTAATCGATGAAAAGTGGATAGAGGTTAGTATTGCTGATAATGGTTTGGGGATAAATGAACAAGTTCGCTCAAAGCTATTCGATCCGTTTTTTACCACTAAAACTGTGGGCAAAGGTACTGGACTAGGGCTATATATAAGCTATCAAATTATAGTTGAAAAACATAACGGGCAACTTAACTGTTTTTCTGTTCCAGGAAAAGGTGCAGAATTTGTAATTAAAATACCTATTCAATCAGCCTTATAAAATTTCAGTTTAAAGATATAGCAGGAGGCAGGAGGTAAAACTATTGCTAACTCTAGCATTCATTAGACCTCTTGCAAAAATGTATTTTTGCAAGAGAGGGAAAAGGGTGCATGTTAAAGGGAAAGGATTTTGAGTTTATTACCCTTTACCCCCGCCCCTTATCCCCAGAGGGGGCCCCACCTTCCCCTTTTCCCCCACTTTTGCAAGAAGTCTATTCTTTCCAAATGTCCTAACCTATGTGACTACGGCTATATAACAACGCCTGTCTGCTCATTAGCAAACAGGCGCGTCTTTGATTACAAAATCTGGTTGAGACTCAGTTATATCTTGGCAGTAGAATCAACAGAGGATCCAGACTGACTAACCGAATCTAACTTTGGTAAAAGTAGTGGATTTTCTGCTTTTACATTAGTGTTGATTGTTGCTTGCAAAAATGGGGTATGGGAGATGGAATTGTTAGCCAATGTAAACAGTGGATTTGACAAAATCCCTGCTATAGAAGTGGCAATTAATGTTACCACCAACCCAACTTGCAAAGGTCTTAGCCCAGGCAAATCCCAACGCACTTGTGGATAATTCTTCACCGCGTCGGACATTTCATGGGGTTCTTTGACTACCATCATCTTAACTACGCGAATGTAATAGTAGATGGAGACGACGGTAGTAACTAAGCCCAGCAAAACTAACCAATAAAGTCCTGCTTGCCAACCAGCCCAGAATAAGTAAATCTTGCCGAAAAACCCAGCCAATGGTGGAATACCACCCAAGGAAAGCAGGGAGATACTCAACCCCAGTGTTAGGAGTGGGTCTTTTTGATATAAGCCGGAGTATTCGGCAATCTGGTCAGTTCCCGTCCGCAGTGAGAACAGGATAATGCAGGTAAAGCCGCACAGGTTCATGAACAGGTAAACCAGTAAGTAGAATATCATACTGGCATAGCCTGCTTGAGTACCAGCAATCAAGCCAATCATCACAAACCCAGCTTGGGCAATGGATGAATACGCTAGCATCCGTTTCATACTGGTTTGGGCTAGGGCGACTACGTTACCCAAGATCATGCTGAGAACGGCCAGAGCTGTGAAGACAAACCTCCACTCGTCAGCAACAAGAGGGAAAGCTGTTGTCAACAAGCGGATGGCTAAGGCAAAACCAGCTGCTTTGGAACCGACTGATAAAAAGGCGATGACTGGGGTGGGAGCGCCTTCATAAACGTCTGGTGTCCACTGGTGGAAGGGCGCAGCAGAGATTTTGAAGCCAATACCCGCGATCGCAAAAACCAGGGCAATCACTAAACCTAAAGATTGTCCCACTTTTGCTGTGGCAATGCCATTAGCGATCGCACTTAGTTCAGTTTGTCCTCCAGATAGTCCATACAGCAGGGATACACCGTACAAAAATATTGCTGTACTGGAAGCTCCAATTAACAAGTATTTCAGTGCCGCTTCGTTGGAGCGGGGGTCACGCTTGGTATAACCTGTTAACAGGTAGGAGGAGATACTCAGGGTTTCTAGGGAGATGAAAATCATCACCAACTCACTAGCCCCGGATAAAAACATCCCTCCTAAAGTAGCACTCAGCAAAATAGCGAGGAATTCGGCTAAAGCAGTGCCGCTCTGCTCAACGTAGCGAATTGACATCAGTATAGTCACAATCGCAGACAAGGCAATAATACCGCGAAAGACGATACTCAGGTCATCACTGTTAAAGCTACCAGTAAAACCGATGGGATTAGGAGCGTCCCATTGAAAATATAGGGCGACAATCGAAGCAAATAAACCTGCGATCGCTAGATATCCAATCCAGCGCGCGGATGTACGCCCCAAAATCAAATCAACAATCAAAACCCCCAAGAGGGTGAGAATAACAATCCCCTCTGGTAAAATCGTTCCAGCGTTTAGCTGGGATGCAATATTAGCAAAATCCATGAGATGTATAGGTTTTGGCGATTAGACATTAAGGCTAACTCTGTTCACTCTAGCAAGTTTTCTAATCCCCGGACTAGCTCTTTTAACAAGAGCTTAACAGCTTGGATGCAGATGGCGATTGCACCAACCTTACTACTTTACCAGCAGCTTTCTCAGTATCCAGGGATTCACTTAACAACTTTCCTACTTCGTTTTTTAGGCGTGACTTTTAGCAAATATCATAATAATTATGCTGCAATCAGTGCGATACTTACGTACAAAAAGCTTATAAAATTAATAAGGGCACAGCATTGCTGTGCCCCGATAATATTTATAACTCCTAACTTTATTAAAAATCGACTGATGGCAGCTTGCCTTGTAGCAATTGAAATTTAGACTGAACGCAGTTGGCACAATTGCAACAAACTGGATCAATTATCGGATTAGATGTTTGAATCAAGTTTGGTGTTGCCAGATCGGGAATTTGTTGTGTAGATACTACCGTCATAATTTGGGTAGCGTATGTAGATTTTAGGCTAAATGCGTTTGCTGGATTGACTACCAACAGCATAGATACCAGAAATGCAGGACAGGCGAGTAAAATCAGTTTGACTATGTTCATAATTTACACAAAGATAGCTTTGCTGATACAGCATAGCTAATAAATTGCCCACCTTCAATTTTAATTATCAAAGACTTCTTGGCATTTGTGCTTTTTGCACTCTCGTGGGAAAAAGGCGCATGTTAAAGGGGAAGGGAAAATACAAAACCTTTACCCTTTCCCCCTTTCCTTTTTTCCGACAAATGCCAAGAGGTCTCAAGTATTGTTTAACTACGCCCGAATCCTTGACCCCGTAAAACCTTTGACCAAACGACTAGTTCGCCCTGTTCACCCCCTGCGGCCAGTAACTTACCTTGGGGATGCCAAGCTAGGGTGGAAAATCCTGCTGAGACACCTGTGATAATTTGGGATACTTCCTTAGCTTTGTTCCACAAACATAACCAACCGTCAGCAGCAGCAGAAGCGAGAAGGAAGCTTTTAGGTGCAAAGGCGATCGCATTAATCACGCCCACATGATTAGTTAATACTCGCGCTTCCCAACCTAAAGAATCATCTTCTAGTTTTTCCCAAACTACAATACCTTCAACGCTAGAAGATGCCAATATTGGCGCACCCACTTTGGTCATAGCTTCTGACCATGCCAATTGGCGAATTTTACCAGGGAAGCCACGCATTACCCAAGGGTCGGGATTGTTCCATTCTAAAACGGTGACACTACGATCCATGTTGCCAGAAGCCAGGAATTTGCCATCGGGCGACCAAGCCATCGCTAAACTGACAGTAGTCATATCTAGGTTGTATGGTTCTTCATCCCAGTTTTGACTGTGCCAAATTTTGACTCCTTTATAACCACTAATGGCTAAGTATTCCCCGTCAATACGCCAATCTATACCCAATACTGAAGAGTTGTCAAAATTCAGCGTCACGACAATTTCACGAGTATCTGCATCCCAAACTTGGACGTAACGCCCCAAACTAAAAGCTAGTTGGTTACTGGTGTAATTCCAAGCTAGCTTGTCAACCCATGCGGGGGCATTTTCCAACGTGGCGATTAATTCTGTGTCGCGCCAAATTTTTACTTGTCCATCTTGTCCGCCAACGGCTAAAAATTTGCCATCGGGGGAAAATGCCAGACAGTCTACTGATTTACCGTTACCAGTTTCTAAGGTTGTGAGTTCGCTATCATTCCACAGAACGACTTCTCCGGCGGCGGAAGTTGCTGCTAAAGTTTGACCTTGTGGCGACCAAGCGATCGCAGTTACATAATCTGAAAGTGTCCCCGAATAGTGTTGTTCAAATTCCTTAGATTTGGTTGTGGAGTTCATATTTGTAAAGGGGGAGTGGGGAATGGGGAATGGGGAAGGGGGAATGGGGAATTCCCTATTCCCTACTCCCCACTCCTTAAATTAAGCTAGACAAGCAAGAAAATCTTGCTTGAGTTGGTCTGCATCAAGGTTGCGGCCGATGAATACTAATTCGTTTTTGGGGGTTTCGCTTGGTTTCCAGGGGCGATCGGGTTTGCCATCAAATATCATGTGGACTCCTTGGAATACAAATCGATTCTCTTCTCCAGCAATATTTAAAATGCCTTTCATCCGAAATATATCTGGCCCTTGGGTACGCAGTAACTCGGAAATCCAAGCGTTTAATTTTTCTCCATCGACTGCACCTGCTTCTACTAAAGCCACAGAAAAGACAGTTTCATCGTGTACATGGGCATCTTCTCCTAAGAAATCTGGATCGATTTCTAATGCACGATCTAAATCAAAGGCTTTTACACCTAATAAAGCATCCATTCCGAGTTCAGAATTTTGGGTACGATAGATTTTTGCGATCGCATTCATCGCCCGAATCCGTTTTTCTAATTCATCTAACTCTTCTGGTGCTACCAAATCTGTTTTATTAAGTAAAATTACATCGGCAAAAGCAATCTGTTCTTGTGCTTCGTCTGCATCCCAGTGCTGCCAAATATGCTTGGCATCTACGACTGTCACCACTGCATCTAGAGACAGTTGACTTTGCAAATCTTCATCAACAAAAAATGTCTGAATCACTGGTGCTGGATCGGCTAATCCAGTTGTTTCAATTACTAAATGGTCAAATTTATCGCGCCGCTTCATCAAATTGCCAATGATGCGAATTAAATCACCGCGCACTGTGCAACAGATACAGCCATTATTCATTTCAAATATTTCTTCATCTGCATCGATAATCAATTGATTATCAATACCCACTTCCCCAAATTCATTGACAATCACAGCAACTTTTTTGCCGTGTTCGTAGGTGAGGATGTGATTGAGTAGAGTCGTTTTACCTGCTCCCAAGTAGCCTGTAAGAACAGTAACGGGAACTGAATTGTCGATTACGTCAGCCACCATACTCTAAATTCCTCTTGTCTCACCTTATGGATAATCATTTTCGCCTATGATAAATCTTTTTATATTTTTGTGCTAAATTGCTGTTATTTTGGCTTTCAGCAAAATAATCACATAATTTAATCACAAAACATTTTATTTTTATGCATCTGCAATAAGTAATAAATATTCATAAGTTGGCATAACCCGGTGACAATATTACCACCTACTTTTCTCGCTTGCAAAAACTTACTTGCAGTTGCTTAAATGAATCTAAATCTCTCGCCAAGGCGCAAAATGATCTTTGCGTCTTGTGCGAGGATTTAATTTTCTCAAGAGAACAAAAAATCTTGAACTGCTTCTAAAACAACTGCTGGATATTCTTCATGCAGTCCCAGAGAACCAGGAACAACAACGCTTCTCACTCCTGGTAAGGCTACCAAAGCGTTCATTTCTTCTCGTGATTTGGGGGGACTGGATTCCCCAATTACTACCATGAGTGGTACGGTTAAAGACTTTACAAGTTCCAAAAAAGCAGATTGTTCGCGTACAGCATCGAGATTACCAGTTACAAAGGCAGCAGATGCAAATCGCGCTCCTGGTTGCTGAGTTGTGTGCCACTTCTTCTCAATGAAACTGGGTGTAATTTTAGCCGCGTCAGTAAATACATGACGGCAATACATAAAACTTAAGAAAGATTGAGTAGTGTTGAGTTTGTAGAGAGCTTGACCAAGTATAGGCGATCGCACCAATCCTCTCACAATGCCAGCTATTTGCTGACTTGCCCCCATTGTCGGCAAAGGCCCACGCCAAGTAGGAGCCAACAATACAATCCTTGAGAAAGCAGCCTGCTTGACAGCTAATTGTAAAACGTAACTAGCAGCATGACCAGCCGCCACCACAGTAATAGGAGTATTAAAAACTTGTACTGAGCGGCGTCGAAGTACAGCTTTGACAAAATCTTCCAGAAATTGCTGATAAATTTCCGGTCGATAATTCAAACTAGGGCGAGAAGATTCTCCAAATCCAGGCCAGTCTACGGCTACAACTTGAAAATTGGGGGCTAGTAATTTGGCAAGTTCGCCGACTTCCAAACGCG
The DNA here is from genome assembly GCF_036917375.1 of Nostoc sp. Taxonomy (GTDB): domain Bacteria; phylum Cyanobacteriota; class Cyanobacteriia; order Cyanobacteriales; family Nostocaceae; genus Nostoc. Next base: position 94,113 of record NZ_JBALDN010000005.1, on the reverse strand, counting down.
TCGAAACACTGCTGAAAGCTGGTAGCAGCAATAGCGGTGAACCTTTACCGAGGGTTTCATAAACAACGCGCAATTGCTGATTTTCAAAATTCCAGAGATATTCTTGAACTACTCCACCAAAGCCAATAGCAGCAGAGGTAGATAATACATTGGTTGACATGACACTAAATTTTGGTAGTTGTACCTTATTTGTCATTTGTCCTTTGTCCTTTGCAAATGACCAATGACCAAGTTTAGCTAGGCAAATCTAACTTACATTCCAATGCTTTTTTTTGCATGGTTTTAAAAATGTTGTAAAACCCATTCGCACGGGAAGGTGTCAGGCTAACATTTAAACCTGTTTCTTGAATAAAATCTGGAGTAAGTTGGACAATCTCAGTTGGCGTTAGTCCATGTAATCCTTCAACCAGAAGCCCAACTAATCCTTTAGTTAACTGGGAATCGGAATCGCCCTGAAATACAACCTTACCGTCATCCAAAGCTGCGGTGATATAAACTTGAGACACGCAACCAGGAACTTTGTTTTCGGGTAATTTATCAGCTTCTGGGAACTCATTGAGCTTCTGAGCATACCAGATTAGCTGTTCGTAGCGTCGCTTCGGTTCGGAAGCGCGTTGAAAGCGCTGGACAATTTTAGCGAGCGCAGGTGGCAAAGAATCTAGAGTTGAGGACATAACAGAAGCTGAAAACGATCGGTATCTCCTTGAGTGTAGATTATCTTTAGAGCGATCGCGCCTCCGGTTCTCTTGGCATTACTGACTCTAATTTATCAAAGCCAGATAATTACTGCGATCGCATTGATAAAGATCGGGTTTTTTTATGTGTGTATCAGGGGGTAATGAGCAATCGAACAGAAAGTTCCGTTAAGGCTGTAACCCTTGCTAGATAAGCATTATATCAATCAATATTTTTGGCAATTCTCAGTATACCAATTAAGCTATTATAAGCACTGCTGTAATTTTTTGTTTTCACGCTGTCTGCCATGATTGTTTTATATAACAAATCATGGCAGACTAGTATTTTAAAAATATTTGCAATTAAGAAGCGTTGCATTAGATGAGACTTAGTATCCCATTGGAACCTAAGACAAAAGCATAATTTCCAGGAGCGTTGACGGTAGTTTTATTTAGTTGAATACCAGCTGTGTTCAAATCTCCATCAAACCTAACATCAGCTATTGTTGCTTGGTCTGAAAAGACTATTGAATTACCGGGTTTTAGTTGAAGGTCTTGCGAAATTGTATTACCAAAGCTTAAATCAAAATAGAGCGCAGAAGAAGTCCCATTGTATATGTCAAGTGAGTTTTTCGATCCGGTTGGATTGGGATTGGGATTGGGTGTAAGTGTTGGGTTGGCTATGAGTCCAAAGGGTCCAGGGTTGGCTCCACCGCTAATAACTTGAGAGGTCTCGTTATCTAACTTTTTGATTAAACCTAGAGCTTCTAAATCTGTTTTATTGTCTGAACTAAATTGCGAGTGTTGAGAATTCATACGTAATACTCCAATTAAATGCAATATCCAATGCTAGGGATATATTTATCCATCCCATTTTGTTTAGTACGATGCATTTTCTGATTTATGCACTCAATAGAAACATATCCCCACACCCCTCCCATTTGTCACAATTTAAAAATAAGTGAATTTTGTCAATATATCTTTAAGCATAAATTTGCAGGGGATTGCGGTAGGGGTAGTGAGTGCGATCGCCCTCTAACACGGTATCACTACTCATTTGACCCCAATCACAATAACTTAATTTTATTTTTTTATCAGCAAGCTTTAACAATAAGTCTACAGAAACTATAGTTGCATCAATATATACTTTTTTATTACGCAAGTATAATGAATTCGTGAAACTTATGTCTCGTTTGATTTGATTAAAATCCAGATAAATTTTATTGAGCTTGGGCGGTTTGCACGCTCTTAACTGCTAACTCTGAGGTACGACTTGGTGTGACTAGTGGCGATGCGATACTTACAGTGCACTGCGCCTACGTACTCACAAAATTAGCTGCAAGTTCATTAAACTAAGCAGCTAGATAATTATCAACAATTAAAAATTAAAAATCAAAAAAAATTCTGATTTTTAATTTTTAATTTCTCTCCCTTGAGGATTAATTCGTAGTTTGTGCAGCTAGCATCTGCTTCAGCTTTTCTAATTCCGAAGCCCAACGAGGATCTGGACGAATAGCGTCTGAATCGGTGGTTGTGGTGCTGGTTTCGCGAGAACCTCCGCCACCGCCGCCACGACGAGGCTTCTTAGAGCTTTTCTCACGACGGCTACCTTCTCTATTCGGGGTAGGAGTCGGCGTACTATTACTAGCAAGAGTAACTGGTTTAGGAGCTTGCTCGTCGCCCTCTTCACCCTTTGTCCGAGGTAATGCCTTCTCTAGCTTAATGGGAGTGTCTTTGAACATCTGACCATTATACTTTTCAATAATTTCGTCAGCTTGTTCGTCATTGTTGACTGTAAGAAAACCGAAACCACGGCATTTGCCAGTTTTGCGGTCTTTAATTAATTTAGTAGTTACAGCATCACCTTCTGCTGCAAAAACGGCTTGCAGATCTTGACGATCTATTTCATCTTTAGGCAAATTACCTATATATAGGCGAACGGACATGAACTATACCTCCAGAGTTGAATGAACATGGCAAGGCAAGAAAACAATCACTTAGCTTTGGCTTTTAAATAGATGCTATTGACCAAGACTGCCATAAACCAATTTTTTTGCTCGAAACTGTCAACCTATACAACAATACAGTTTTTCGTCGGGATCAAGCTTGTTTAATCCAAAGGCTCACACTATGGTGAGCTAATAACACCTTAATTCTAAGAATTGTAAATTTAATAGCCTATTGCCTGCTAAAGTACACGCTTTCTTCTATGCCCTTTTTCGCAGAATCAAATACCATTCCTTACATTACCACGGTATTTTCTACGTAGCTAGTTTAGCGCATATCTTTTCGGCATTAGTATTACTGCATCGTAACATAAAACACATTTTTTATTCAAGTGAGCATATTTTGAAACAAAAACCAGCCAGTGGCTGGTTAATTTGCTGCTGTGTTGGGAGGATAAAAAGGTATAGAGAGGGGAAAAAGCACCTAAATTCATAACTAAGCGGTGATGCTGAGTTATGTCGGTTACTATTGTTTGTGTAAATAAATGTAACACTTGTTAAGAAAAGCTGCAACTTTTGTTTACATTCCGATTTGTCCTTTGTCAATGACTAACCAGTTAGAAAGACGTATGCGCCCCAAGCCTGTGCTGCAACAGCTAAAAAAGTAGACCAAATAGGATGAGGGCTATGAATGGTTTTACCACTTTGAGTTTCTAGGGTTTGGATATCAATCCAAGGTGTTGCTCCTCGCCGGAACCAACCTGTGACGATAATTTGCCGCCCGATTAGATCCTGGTGATTGACTGACTGTCCTAGCCAAGAAATATGGTGCAATTTCACCAAACCCGCGCTGGATTGCAAGATTAAATCTTGCGCTAGGGTGTTACTAGTGCCTTGACGACCTAATAATTTACCCACAAGACGCACGCTGACGCTATCAATAGGTAAGGCAGAAGGGTCAGCTAACAGGTTGGGTAAGCTGTCGTCAGTTTGTACGGTGGCAGGTTTAATATCGGGGAAGAAAGAATTAATCCGCATCACAGTACCGATGCTAAAGCCAATCAGAAGGCAGCCTGTAATGAAAGACCAATCTTCATATATCCACTTTAGATTTAAAAACTTGAGTGTGAATGCTAGTTGCCAGGTTAGCCAGACGAAAGCTGCAAACAGAACCCCTAGAGGAATTCCCAGCCAGGGAGCGACTTGTAATAGAAAAGACTGACGCTTAACCTTTGATGGAACGCTATCAAAATGTAGTTCGGTGTCTAGATGCCAGTGACGAGCTATTTGGCAGAGGCGTTCGATGCGATCGCCCATTAAAGGATGGCTATTATTAATCGTAAACCATCGGCGATAAGGATTGGCTGTATCCCACTTCAAAAAGGATTCAAAAGATAGATTACTGGCAATAGTGCCCAAAGATAAACTCTGTTGGTAGCTGACTGGTGTTAAAAGGTTTAAGCTTTCCAGTTGCCAACTGGTGTGTTCTTGTTTTTGGATATCAGCAGCAATGCCAATGGCGATTTTGAGTAAGGCACGAATCAGAGCATTGGGATTACCAGTAATTTCAGCGGCGACGCGATCGCTATAATAAAGCCGCAACCGCGACAACCACAATCCAGTCCCAGTCAGCAAACACCAAATTCCATAAATTAGACTCGCCAAAATTGTCACTGGCCAGCGCCAAATTTTTGCCGATATTTTGTCTCCCAACTCCGACACTTGCTGATATAGCTTATGAGTTGGTAGTGTCACCAGCAGCAACAAAGACATTACAGCAAAATCCCAGTGAGCAATATGTCCTAGTTGCGTGGCGTAAATAACGGCGATTTCATCATCTGCCAGCTGCTCTAATAGCCCTTGACTCACAACAATTCTGGCATTACGTGGTAGACTACCATAAGTCAGAATAATTGGTGCAGCCGTTGGTAAAATTCGCAGTTTGGGTAACGGCCAGTGCCGCTGTTGGCAACAACGTTGTAGCACCCTAACGGCTTCGCGGCTATGGGTATTCAATACATCTTTAGAGAATTCTCGCTGACCATACAAGTTTGCCAGTAGCAGATCCAGCAACCAAGGTGATACTCCGATTAAAATCACCAATGCGATTAGCAACAGTTGAGTAGGATCTTGGTATAAAAACTGTATCGGCTCTAGATAAGGTAGTTTGACTAAAGTCTGGTTGATTAATCCCAATGCTAACTTGAGGATTTCTCGGATCACCCAAAACAGGGCGATAAATGTCCCGGCGGACAGTAGCCGCAAGGGAATTAATTTTGGTTTACGTAGGGGTTGCCATGCTTTAGCGCGTTGTGCTTGTCGCCAGTAAATAACACCGAATAATTTGGCTTGCGTGCGGGTAACGGAACCCATGAAGCCGCTTAGGGGTGTAGCAGGTGGTGGCGGTGGTGGCGGTGTTGCTAATGTAGCTTTGGGCCTAGCTAGTGGCACCATCGGCGGGATGTCGTCGCTTTTGGTTTCTATGACTCGCTCGTTCGGTTTTTCCTCTGATGTAGGAGTTTCCGGGGGAGTAATGGGGGTTGAATCTGGTGTTGAATTCTCAAAGGGAACAAATCCAGTTTCGACTTTTGTTGATTCTCGATCGGATTTTTTACGTTTTGTCAGGTGTTCGAGAGCGCGTGTTGCCCACTCTTGAACTTGCGGATTGTTACTCTCAATGAGATTCTGGGAAATAGCGATCGCTTTGGGAACTTCGCCAGTGCGAGCATAAGCCATCACTAAACCAACCTGAGCTTGTAAGCTAGCAGTCCCATTATTTTGGCTGCTAGCAATAGGTTCTAGTTGGGCGATCGCTGTTTGGTAATTTCCCTGCTTGAGGGCAACTAAACCAGCCTCCAAAGACGGTTTGGCATGTGAAGGCATACAAATTCTGGCACTCCAATCTCTTCTAAATGATCCACGTTTGTGCAAAAGCGCGAACCTCGGATGCCGTGGAAATCAACCGCGCTCAAGTTTTGTTTGTCAAGTGAATGATAAAGATTAGAATTCAGGAGTCAGGAGTCAGAATTCAGTTGAGTCTTCATCTGAATTCTGGATTCTGAATTCTGTATTCTTCTTCATTCCTCCACTGGTTGTTGACTAGAAAATACTGGAGCGATCGCGCTTAATTTTAACTCTGGGTGGTCGCCCATTAACTGTTGACAATTCCATTCATTGCGGAATAGCAACACTGGTCGTCCCATACTGTCTTTAACTGTAGTGGTATTGAATATTCGTCCCACTTTTTCTAATGCTTCCCAACCACCCTCAACCCAACGGGCGACACTGTAGGGCAATAAATCTAATATGGTTTCTACACCATACTCATTTTGTAAGCGAAACTGTACTACCTCGAATTGCAACTGACCCACCGCCGCCAAAATTGGATCGCGCTTGGCTTCGTCAGTTGAATACATAATTTGCACAGCACCTTCTTCTCGCAATTCCGCAACGCCTTTTTGGAATTGTTTAGACTTCGAGGGGTTGGGATTCCTCAAAGATGCAAACAGTTCCGGCGAGAAATACGGAATCCCCTCATATTCGAGCTTTTGTCCCGTGTAAATTGTATCCCCGATCGCAAAAACACCGGGATTATTCAAACCGATCACATCGCCAGGATAAGCCACATCAATCGATTCTCGCTCTTGAGCAAAGAGTTTTTGCGGGCGAGATAGACGGATGAGTTTACCAATACGAGCGTGATTCACCATCATATCTTTTTCAAACTTACCAGTGCAAACCCGGATAAATGCGACGCGATCGCGGTGTTTCGGGTCCATATTTGCTTGCAGTTTAAAGACAAACCCCGAAAACTCCGGGTATGTAGGGGGAACTTCGCCAACACTGCTGACATGAGAACCGGGTTTGAGGGCATAGTCGAGGAAATACTTGAGGAATAACTCGACCCCGAAGTTAGTCATGGCGCTACCAAAGAACACAGGCGTCATTTTGCCTTCGTGTATCAACTGTAAATCTAACTCTGGCCCAACTCCTTCTAACAGTTCTAAATCATTTTTCAGTTGGTGGTACAGGCTTTGTTCTAGCTGTTCTTCTATTCTCGGATCGCCTAATTCCACTATGGTATCGCGGGCTTCTCGGCTGCCGTGGGCACTGCGTTCAAACAAGTGAATTTGTTGCTTGTGTCGGTCAAAAACACCTTTAAAGCGATCGCCCATCCCAATCGGCCAGTTGACTGCATAGGTTTGCAATCCTAATTCTTGCTCAATTTCATCCAACAATTCCAGAGGTTCCCTTCCTGGGCGATCGAGCTTGTTGATAAATGTAAAAATTGGGATACCCCGCAACTTACACACTTCAAACAATTTGCGCGTTTGGGGTTCCAAACCTTTGGCCGCATCAATTAACATAACTGCATTATCGGCGGCGGCGAGGGTACGATAAGTATCTTCACTGAAATCTTGGTGTCCGGGAGTGTCTAATAAATTGATTTGACAATTCCGGTATTCAAATTGCAACACTGTGGAAGTAATGGAAATACCCCGTTGTTGCTCCATCGCCATCCAGTCAGAAGTAGCTTTGCGCTGTGCCCGTCGCGCCTTAACGGCCCCAGCTTCGTGAATTGCACCCCCGTACAGGAGTAGCTTTTCAGTTAGTGTAGTTTTACCAGCATCGGGGTGAGATATAATCGCAAAGTTGCGGCGAAGTTCAACTGCTTGAATAAGTTCAGACTGAAGTTCAGTAGACATAAATGTATTTGTTTGAAAGCTTGCTTAATTTTTTTTGACTCTGGTAAGTCTTTTAATCTTAAGACAACGATGCTCATGATAGGGTCGTAGTATAACCAACAATCTGACTAAATAGGAGAAAGCAATGTACGACACAGACAAGCGAAAGCTTCTATCTGCCTTGTCTCATGGAGCGATTTTTTTCAGCACAACATTGGTATCTGTAGGTATACCTATCGCCATACTGCTTGTATCTGACGATCCTGTTGTTAAAGAAAACGCTAAAGAATCCATCAATTTCCACTTTAATGTTTGGTTTTATGGTGCAATTCTGGGAGCGCTATTTTTTCTATTCGGCTGGTTAGTGTTACCCCTATTATTGCTAGGGCCACTAGCCGGTCTGGGATATCTATTACACTGGGGATTAACAATTTGGGCGCTCATTGGAGTTTTCAGCAATCCTGATATACCCTTCCGTTATCCCTATATTTTCCGAGTTTTTTAACAGAAATTTATGGGATTAGGCATAGAGCATTGGTAATTGTCAGTTATTTACTACCAAACACAACATTTCATTAAACTTAGTAGCAAATTCTCTGCGTGCCTCTGCGTTTACCTTTGCGCCACTTTGCGTTTAAATTTTTGAATTTTGAATTTCTTCATAATGTTGTTTTTTTTCCAGTCCGTCGGATAGGTGCAACCAAGCTGTAAAATACAAAATTGCCCTACAACTTGATTAAGAGTAGGGCAAAGGACAGTTAAGCACTGTTTGTAGTCTGTCTGACGGCAGGAAAATTTTAGCCTGCTTTTGTGACGCTTTGTTTTGTGTCTATTTAGGTTGTTTTTCTCCATAAAATTTTATGTTTCCTACACATCGCCCCCGTCGTCTGCGTACTCATCCCCAACTGCGCCGGATGGTTCGTGAAACTGTTTTAACAACAAACGATTTAATCTACCCACTATTTGCTGTACCGGGTGAAAGAATCGCCAATGAGGTGAAATCGATGCCTGGAGTCTACCAACTTTCGGTAGATAAAATTGTTGAAGAAGCAAAAGAAGTTTACGACTTAGGCATTCCTTCGATTATTCTATTTGGGATTCCATCTGATAAAGATGTGGATGCCACTGGCGCTTGGCATGATTGCGGTATCGTCCAAAAGGCGGCGACGGCGGTAAAAGCAGCAATGCCAGATTTGGTTGTAATTGCTGACACTTGTTTATGTGAATATACTAGTCACGGTCATTGTGGTTATTTACAAACTGGTGATTTAACAGGACGAGTTTTAAACGATCCAACTCTGGAATTGTTGAAGAAAACGGCAGTTTCTCAAGCAAAAGCCGGTGCTGATATCATCGCCCCTTCGGGGATGATGGATGGGTTTGTGCAAGCAATTCGTCAGGGTTTGGATGAAGCAGGATTTCAAGATACACCGATTTTATCTTATGCTGCTAAGTATGCTTCGGGTTATTATGGCCCATTTCGAGATGCAGCAGACTCGACACCACAATTTGGGGACAGAAGAACTTACCAAATGGACCCAGGTAACGCCCGCGAAGCGATTAAAGAGATTGAATTAGATATTGCTGAAGGTGCTGATATGCTCATGGTTAAGCCAGCCTTGGCATATATGGATATTATCTGGCGCGTTAAGGAAGCGAGTAACTTGCCAGTTGCAGCTTACAATGTTTCTGGTGAGTATGCGATGGTAAAAGCTGCGGCTCTCAATGGTTGGATTGATGAAGAGCGGGTGGTTATGGAAACTTTAACTGGGTTTAAACGCGCTGGTGCAGATTTGATTTTGACTTATCATGCCAAAGATGCGGCGCGATGGTTAAAGTAGGCTAGGCATACTGAATACTAATTTAGGGGGAAATCTCACGCAGAGGCGCGAAGACACAGAGTTGTGTTTTGGCGTTTGGGTGTGAGATTCTTTATATTTTGGGTTTGGTTGGTGCGAAATTCAAACAAAATCTAACTAATCCGCGTTATAATTCAATACGGTTCAGTTAAGGGTTATTGGTGTAGGTAATTGGTCTTTAAGACGCGATAAATCGCGTCTCTACATGAGGGTTTTGGGCTTATCTGAACCGTATTGCGTTATAATTTTCATACGTATATCGCAAACGCGATAAAATTTATACTCAATGTCAGGCTGGACGAAGAAACAGAACAGGAGCTAGCTGATATCTTGGCTCACGAGCAAACAGACAAGAGCGAGTTAATCCGACGCTTGATTGCGGAACGCTGGCTAACTTTGCAAGCGGGTAAAACTTTGGTTGAAAGGCGGGGTGGACACCCTGAATATCTGCTACAAGATGCACCAACGGATTTATCGGAACGCTCAAACCGTCAAAAAGCGATCGCTCAATATCTCAACAAGCGGCATTCATGACCTATTATCCGCTTATACTCGCGGATAGCGGGTTTTTGTTTGCGTACTACAGCGCCAGAGATCGGTATCACCAACAGGTGCGTCGTTTTTTTGAGAACTGTACTTCTAGGCTGGTGACTACGCCTATTTGTATTGCAGAAGTGGTGTGGTTGCTCAACTTTGATTGGCGTACACAAAACGAGTTTCTTCTAGATGTTGCTAAACAACTCTACGAGTGTGAGCAACTATTGCCACAAGATTTTTCGCGCATTGCTGAGTTGAATACTCAGTACAGAGATTTACCAGGGGATTTTGCAGATTTATCCTTGATTGTCATTTCAGAGCGTTTGGATATTGCTGCGATGCCTGCGGCGGGCTACGCCTACGCTACTTTAGATAGTGATTTTAATATTTATCGGCGTTATCGGAAAAAACCTTTTGAGCGGGTGTTTTAGGGATGCGATCGCTACTTAATGATAATTTTTTCACCGGACACCACTAGCTAAGATCCCTAAAATTTAAGCGTTAGCCAACAAACCCAACATTTTGTGGGGTTTTGTTCCTCAACCCAACCTTGTATCTTAGAAATAGTAGTAGAATGTTCCCTCGTTTGCTAAAGGGAGAGGCGATCGCTGATAAAATTTGATTTAAGGGTTGCGAGGGCTTAAGCTTGATTTCGTAGTCTTTCTAGGTTCTGTTCATGTAACTCTGGGAAGTTTTCTAAATCATCTATTGACTGCGGCGCAGGGAAGATTACAGCATCTTCAGAGGTGAATCGATCTAAATAAGTTTGAAAGGCTTCATCATCTTCTCTGTGGTCAAGGATATATTGACGCAATTGGACACGGGGCATTGTCATAAAATCTGGCTTACTCATACATATCTCCACTTCCCGTCTAGGTAAATTATAATTTCATTTTCTTCACCAGCGAGAATTACAAGATTTTTTGTTCGTTCATCGATTCGCACTAAAAACACAGGTAAATACATTTTAGTAGCCCAAAAACTTAAGATAAACAACGTTTTCAATTGTTCTACAGTAGGCATATTTAAATTATTGCTACAACAAATTTTTTACACTGGTATGACTGGAATTAACTTAGTATTTTTCACTCAGGAATTTTTGAGTATATTTTACACAAAAGCCTATGTCTTATTACATAGATAAATCAGCCGCGTTTGCCAGAGTGTCAGGCGATCGCTCATAAAACCTCTAAAATCTAAATAAAATAGCTTTGATATAGTTATGGCAATTACTCGCTCTATGTTTGGGGCATTTCGTTTAAAAAACCCAATCTCTAACTAGTGCGATCGCTAACTGTATTTGCGACAGCCGCACGATAAAATTCTAAAACTATAATCGTACTAAAAGGTCTAAATGGCAGAAACACTATTTTTCAACGCCTTACGGGAAGCCATTGATGAAGAAATGGCGCGTGACCCCAGCGTATTTGTTCTCGGTGAAGATGTCGGACACTACGGTGGTTCCTATAAAGTTACCAAAGACCTGTACCAAAAATATGGCGAACTCCGCGTTCTAGACACCCCCATCGCTGAAAATAGCTTTACTGGCATGGCTGTGGGAGCAGCAATGACTGGATTGCGTCCGATCATTGAAGGCATGAATATGGGCTTTTTACTACTCGCCTTCAACCAAATAGCCAATAACGCTGGGATGCTGCGCTATACTTCTGGCGGTAACTTTAAAATTCCGATGGTAATTCGAGGCCCTGGAGGTGTGGGACGACAGCTAGGCGCAGAACATTCCCAGCGACTAGAAACCTACTTTCAAGCTGTGCCAGGTTTGAAGATTGTTGCCTGCTCCACACCAAGAAACGCTAAAGGACTACTGAAATCCGCTATCCGCAATGATAATCCAGTGTTGTTCTTTGAACACGTTCTGCTTTACAACTTGAAAGAAGATTTACCAGAAGAAGAATACTTGCTACCTCTGGATAAAGCTGAAATTGTGCGCCCCGGAAAAGATGTAACCATTATTACTTACTCGCGGATGCGCCATCATGTGGTGCAAGCAGTAAAAACTCTTGAAAAACAAGGATACGATCCAGAAGTTATCGACCTAATATCCCTCAAACCATTAGATTTTGATACAATTGGCGCATCAATACGTAAAACCCATAAAGTTATTGTTGTGGAAGAATCCATGCGAACTGCGGGTATTGGAGCAGAAGTCATCGCCTCAATAAACGATCGCTTATTCGATGAATTGGATGCGCCCGTACTGCGGCTTTCTTCCCAAGATATCCCCACACCCTATAACGGCAATCTGGAGCGACTGACAATTGTCCAACCAGAGCAAATAGTCGAAGCTGTGGAAAAAATGGTAGCTTTGCGAGTCTAGGGATAACGGGTAATGGGGACTGGGAACTGGGTACAAAGAGAATAACCAATGCCCAATCCCCGATCCCCAGTACCCAATACTTGCTCATAACTCCATAAAAGAGCGCTATTATAGCCTTTGTCAGTTGCGAGTTATGGTATGCAAAGACAGCGATCGCTTTTAATTTTGATTTTAGTCCTGATAATCGCCGCTTTTACGGTGATTGCCACAATTCCGATACCCCTTGGACTGGACTTGCGGGGAGGTTCACAGCTCACAATTCAGGTGAAACCATCAGCGGATATTCCCAAAATCACCGAACGAGAATTGGAAGGTGTGAAGAAAGTTGTCGAAGGCCGGATTAATGGTCTGGGTGTTTCTGAACCAGTGATCCAAACAGTCGGCACAGATAAAATATTGGTGCAACTACCAGGAGTTAACGATCCAGAGCAAGCTGAACGGGTTTTAGGGGGTACGGCACAGTTAGAATTTCGTACTCAAAAGCCGAATACAGAAACTCAACTACTTGCTTTTCAAGCATCAAGAGCCGAATTGAAATTTAAGCAAGAAGAATTAAGAAAGAGTACCGACAAAGCGGCAATTGTCAAGAATCAAGAAGATTTACAGAAAAATAATCAAGCGATCGCAGAATTATTTGAAAGCACTAATCCACCACTAATTGGCAAATACCTCAAGGATGCCTATGGTGAACCCACTCAAGGTAACAACTGGAATGTTGCCATTCGCTTCGACCAAAAGGGTGGTGAACTGTTTGCCAATTTAACCAAAAACCTCGCCGGTACTGGGCGTAGCATTGGTGTTTTTCTGGACAATGAATTGATTAGCGCTCCTACCGTGGGTATAGAATTTGCTGCTACTGGCATTACTGGTGGTTCTGCCGTGATTACAGGACGGTTTACCGCCCAACAAGCCAATGACTTAGGTGTGCAACTACGCGGTGGCGCATTACCCGTACCAGTAGAAATCGCAGAAAGGCGGACAGTCGGAGCAACCTTGGGTAAAGATAGCATTCAAAGTAGTATTTATGCTGGAGTCGGTGGTTTGACTTTAGTATTAATATTCATGGTGGTTTACTATCGACTACCAGGATTGATTGCGGATATATCACTAGTGATCTACTCCCTCTTAACTTGGGCAACCTTTGCTTTGTTGGGCGTTACCCTAACTTTGCCGGGAATTGCTGGTTTTATTCTCAGTATTGGGATGGCAGTTGATGCCAATGTGCTAATTTTTGAAAGGACGCGGGAAGAATTGCGGGCGGGTAAATCTCTGTATCGTTCTGTAGAATCGGGTTTTTATCGGGCATTTTCTAGTATTTTAGATAGCAACGTCACTACATGGATTGCTTGCGCTGCCCTGTTTTGGCTGGGGTCTGGTTTAGTCAAAGGCTTTGCTCTTACCTTAGCTTTGGGGGTAGGTGTGAGTATGTTTACTGCAATTACTTGTAGTCGGACATTGCTGTTTTTGGCAATTTCAATTCACTCCTTGCGGAAGACAGAACTTTTCTGTCCAAACCTGCCAGCATCAAATAGGGCAGAGGTGACTCAATGAAACTAAGTATTAATAAATCGCGATCGCTTTGGTGGACTATTTCTGCCGTTATCATCATCGCTGGTATCATCTCAATGGTGATTTCTTGGCAACAACCGAATATTCGTTCCCCCCTACGCCCCGGTTTAGATTTTATCGGTGGTACGCGGTTGCAGTTTGTTCGAGATTGCACCAAACCCGGTAACTGCGACAAACCAATTGATATCAACGCTGTTCGGGAAGTAGCAAAAGCGCAGGGGCTAGGTGATAGCAGTATCCAACTTGTCTCGGAAAATGGTGCAGAAAATGGTGTACTAATTCGGTCAAAAGATTTGGGTGTCGATCAGCGTACCAAATTACAAAACGCTTTGAGCGAAGAAATCGGCGTTTTTGACCCGCAAAAGAACCAGATTGACTCCGTTGGCCCCACCTTGGGAAAAGAACTGTTTACATCCGGGATGTTAGCTCTGATAGTCTCCTTCATCGGTATTACTATCTACATGAGCTTCCGTTTCCAGTTAGATTATGCTGTGTTTGCGATCGTTGCGCTATTCCACGATATCTTAATTACGGTAGGGGCTTTTTCAATTTTGGGTTTGGTGGCGGGCATCGAAGTAGATAGCCTTTTTATCGTTGCCTTACTTACGATCACAGGTTTTTCAGTCAACGATACAGTGGTGATTTACGATCGCATTCGGGAAACCATTAAAATCCATCCCGAACAGCCGATTGCCGAAATTGTAGATGATGCGGTTAACCAAACATTGACAAGATCGATCAACACTACCTTAACCGTATTACTGACATTATCTGCAATCTTTCTATTTGGCGGGGAAACACTGAAATACTTTTCCCTGGCTTTGATTATTGGCTTCACAATGGGAGCTTATTCGAGTATTTTCATTGCCAGTACTCTTCTAACTTGGTGGCGAGAGCGTAAAGGAGAATCTCAGGTGTTAGACAACGCTGATTCGATTGATACATCTCCCAGTTCCCAGGATAGTTAAACTTGTGTATATTTCACAATTGGGTGAAAGCATTTTGAATTGCTCACCCACGCCTTGCAATTTTATTCCCTATGGATCAACCGGAAGAACGATTAAATACTGGCCCAGACTTGGAGAAATCTGACCCATCGTTTGCTCAACAAGTACAAAGGCTACATCAGCTAACAGTATATGGCAGGTGGCTGTTTGTGGGCTGTTTATGGCTGACCATTGCGCCTGTCTGCTTGTGGGGTCTACGTGGAGAAATTGCTCTTTGGCAACAATATTTTACCTGGGTGGCAGTGAGATTTGGATTGTTCTACCATCCACTGTCTACCTTCGGTCTCGCTTTTTGTCTGGGGATGACTGCTGCTGTTTTAGTTTGGCAAAGTCGGAATATTCTACTTGGACTACCACCACAGGAAAAACAACGTTTAGAAAAACAAGTTTATCGGATACGTCAACAGGGAGCAACTCATCCTCTATGGAAGTGGGTTTGTCATTAAATTTTCTTTCTCTACACGTACAGCAATTTATAGCAAAATATGACTTAACCAAACTAGACATCTCCTGAAAAAGAATGTAGAGACTTAGCAGTGCTACGTCTCTACAGGATTTCTAGATCGTGTATTTTAATTTCAGCAAATGTTTGCTCAAAGATACGCCAAAAGTGGATGCCATACATGAACGATCTTCAGATTAAATTTAGCGATCGCAAGTCTGAAATTGACCTTTATCAACTCCAAGAACTGTTAAACGTTTCCGCTTTCTGGGCAAAAGGACGCAGTATTGAAGACTTAGGTATAGCTATTGCCAACAGTGAGCCAGTGATTTCCGTCTGGAATAGCGATCGGCTCATTGGCTTTGCAAGAGCAACATCTGATGGCATCTATCGCGCCACAATTTGGGATGTTGTGATTCATCCAGAGTATCAACATAGTGGCTTGGGAAGCAATTTAGTAGAAACTGTTTTGAGACATCCCCGTATGAAGTGGGTTGAGCGTGTTTACCTGATGACTACTCACCAGCAGGGTTTCTACGAAAAGATTGGTTTTCAAACCAACAGCACAACTACGATGATACTACACAATCAAGCTAACCATGCTTTCGTTTCTGGTACAGAAGTTCAGCTTCAAGAATCAACGCAGCAGTTCCGAGCAATGAGTGCTGAGTGCTGAGTATAAGAATTGTTGTAGTAGTAGGATAATCAAAAAGCAAGATTTCATCTCTACACTCAGCACGGGCTAAACACCCTGCTACCGCTAACAGCACTCAGCACTACTCACAAGAGGGATAGAGATTTGTAGTCTGGTAAGCTGTTGAAGTGATTCCTTCACAATAGTCGAGGGCAGGATTTCTAACTTTCCTCCCATAACTTCCAGTAGAGTCTGATTGATTAATAGCCTCATTCCTGGGGAAAGAACAGCGTTCTTTTGGTCAATCGGAGTCAACCGCTCTTCAAATTTGAGCAAATCAATCGGCTCACTCAAAGGTACAGCATGAGTTGGTAAATCTAGCCAAATGTTTACAAAATTGTTTGTAGGTAGAGTGCTAGTGGAAATACAAATGCTGCCTTCCTCCATCTGAGTAATGGCAGTGTCTATTAAACTTATCAATAATTGGCGGAGGCAGAGGTAATCTGTCAAAACATAAATTTCTGAGTCGGTGGGTAATAATTTTAAGGGAAAATTGCGATTTGCCGCCAGCATATAAGTTAAGTCATGAACCTCCTCTAAAATTTGGGCTAAGGGTCTGGGCTGAATATCTAATTTATTGGTGCCGTGTTCAGTTCTAGCAACATTGAGAATTTCATCCATTAGCTTCAGCAACTTCAGCGTTCGCTCGTGAGCTTGGGCAATAAATTCTCGCTCTTCAGCTGGATTTTCACACAAATCTGACAAAATTAATTGATGTAAGCCAATCAAACCATTAAAAGGCGATCGCAATTCATGGGTAGTCCGCGCCAAAAAACCAGCTTTAAACTGGCTCATTTCCTTTGCCATCAGGTATGCCAGTTGTGTTTGCTGTAGCTGTTGCGATATTGGTGGCATATCCTGTTCAGCTGATGGCGCTACTGGGGATGAGCTAGATGAAACATTAGGCGATGCCTGCTTTAAGCGTAGCCATCGCCCAAATAACTGATGAAAAACCATACCTAGTGCTATTCCTGCTCCTAGATATATCCAGTTGCTCCAATTCATATCTGGCAATTATTAACTTGTTAATTAAGTACAACAGCGCAAACTAAAATTTCAGATTTCTCTGTTGTTAACATCATGAAAACAACATTATAGCTACATAGCTACCTATACTTTGTTATCACTCGATAAATCTAACTCGATCGCACCTTGTCGCAAAATCTGCCAATTTATCCCTGTCCATTTAGCAACGGTGGAAGGTATACCCATCCCTGGTATTTCACTCTGGGATTCTGTCGTTGCTAAAGTCAGAACCTGGGGAAACTGAGTCTCAATTTCTGTCATTGTTTGCAAAGGCGGCTGACCAGAAAAATTGGCGCTAGTGGTGGCAAGAGGGCCTGTTTGCGCCAAAATAGTTTGAGCGATCGCACTGCTCGGTACTCGAATCCCAATTGTTGTTGGATCGATGGGATTCATAACTTTTGGTAAGCGTTCACTTGCTGGCAAAACTAATGTCAGCCCTCCTGGCCAATATTTATCTGCTACTTCTTGCCAAACTTTATATTCATTCTCACTACCTTTGACATACGGCCACAAATCTTCAGCACTAGCCGCCATCAAAATCAAAGGTTTGTCTTGACTGCGTTGTTTCGCCGCAAAAATTAATGCTGCTTTTTCTGGCATCGCTGCAAGTGCCGGAACAGTATCCGTCGGAAAGCTCACCAAAAGACCAGCACGTGCGCCAGCTATTAAATTTGTTAGAGAAACTTGGGTCATGTTTACTACAAAGTTAGGAGTTAGAAGTTAGGAGTGAGTAATTTTATAACTCATAACTCATCACTCATCACTCCTAACTTTTGTAGGCCAGGGCAAAACGTTCAATTCCAGCTAAATCAGCGTGAATTTGAATCTTACAATAACTACCTTGATTTTGTAAAAGTTCTCGCACTGCATCCGCTTGTCCTGCCATCATCTCAATCAGCCACACGCCACCCGATTGCAAATAACTGGGGGAGATTTCGATCAAATGACGAATGCAATCTAAGCCATCAGCGCCACCATCTAAAGCCAGATGTGGTTCGTGGTTAACGACTTCTGGTTGTAAAGTAGGTAAGGTGTTAGTGGGTATGTAAGGGGGATTTGACACCATACCACTGAACTGACCTTTTAAGAATGTCAGTGGCTCCCACCAGGAACCTTGATAAAATTGAATCCGGTCAGCAAGACCTAAATTATCAGCGTTGGATCGGGCGATCGCCAGAGCCTCTAAACTGTAATCAACTGCATGAATTGTTGCTTTTGGCAAGACATCTGCTAATCCCAGTGCGATCGCACCACTCCCAGTCCCTAAATCTGCCCAGTGTCCTGAAGTATTGCTAGTAGATGCTTCAGCTAAATCGATTAAACACTCTGTCTCTGGTCTAGGAATCAAAACCGCACTCGACACCGCAATTTTAAACTGACGCCAAGTTGTAGCTCCCGCAATATACTGCACTGGTAAGCGGTCATTTAATCGCCTCTGCCACAACTGTTCTAACTCTTCTAGCGGCAATTGCAGTTGAATTTGCGGCCAGTTTTTAAAAGACTCTAAACGCAGTGCCAAGCGGTCTAATCCAGCAACTTCGAGGAGCAACCAATCTATCTCCATTGGTGGGACATCAGTGGCGATCGCTGCTTTGAGAGCTGCATTCCGCCACTGCCAAAGTTGTAAACCAGAAACTATCAGATGTTTCTCCCCCATACCTCAACCTTGGAGCGCATATCCGTTATTTTTTCGGAGCGGGGGCAGCAGCTGGCTTGGCTGCTGGTGATTGATTTGGCGCCAGGGAGCGAATAAAGTTGATTGACTCCCGTGATGGATACAGAACAATTTTATTGATACTAGGATCGCTGCTGCTATTGAGAGCTTCCATAACGCCGTACAAATCTACCACCTGAATTTCAGTATTGGCTGCTTCCTTGGGAACGGCTTTTTTGAATTCCTCTAACAGAGCAACTGCTTGTTCTTTCTCAAAAAAGAAAGGGATGTATCGCTCATTACCTTTAGCAAGGGGAATAGTCAGATAGCTATTATCTTTCTTAAATTTTGGTACAAATAAGGGAATACCATTGAATTGCTCTACCTTTTTACCATTTTGATTGAGCATACTTGTTGCCGAAGCTACTTGCTGTTGCGTCGGCACTAAAGTATAAATCACAGAATCTGATTTCTTTTTGCTTTCTTGGACTATTTTATAGTAGTCTGCCAATGACAAAGGTCTAACCTGTAGAGTGCCTGCTAACTGGGGATTTTCTTTTTTGAGCCGATTGTCAAGGAATTTTTGAGCATCTTGCTTGCTAATAAAAAATCCCACTTGTGAGATCGGCTTGGATGCGTTGTTTCTTGAAAGAACTACGAATTCGCCTTTAGGATTGGTGAGCGTGAATACAGGTACTTCTTGGAGCTTTTTCACGACCTGATCTTGTGGCAGAGCGATCGCCTCTAGATTGCCCATTCCTGGTATATTGCCTATTCCTGAAAGCCCTGTTAAAAATACACTGCCAGCTATACCCAATGTTGCACCTAAGCGAATAAATGATTTCATGACTGCTCCTCGCATCAATAGTCCAATTAAATTAAACAAATGGTTGGATTTGCACAGCACCAACTAGCTTTAGTTATATAGCAATCTATTTCAGTTGTGAAAAATTCATTGTGCGCGTTGAGGTTGAGTGTTAAGCGTCAACGGTCAAAATCCAATGTTCCCTAACTATTTAGAGCTGCTATAGTATCGTTTTCACAAATTGGCTGTGCTAACGTTGTGTTTTTCTAGGTTTCGCTTCGCTATTGACCGCGAAATGCCGTAGATGCTTATTATATGTCTTCTCAAACAGCAAAAAGTCTTTCCATCTCTCCAAAATTAGAGATGATAAATGCCATTTTATCGGCTTTTTCTAAAATTGGTTGACGCTATTAGTTAATCAATCGTTCCATCTGCGATTGCTTTAACATCTTCTCAAATCTATACAAAGCTCAGTGTTAAAAATTACCTTACTACTTAATTATGAAATTTGCCTGTTAAGCTTCAATAGCACAACAGGTTAATTGGTCTTCTCCATAAAAATATCTAATTAAATTGCAGATGTTAGTAAAGAAAACCTAACTAACTGCCCTAACTGTTAACTATATTAATTAAATCGGGATGACAGGATTTGAACCTGCGGCATCCTGCTCCCAAAGCAGGCGCGCTACCAAGCTGCGCTACATCCCGTTATACTCGTTCACTTTTTTGGGTTTGGTTTTAAATCCCCATCAAAGCGATCGCGCTTTCACAAAAGCGTTAAGGCAATCATATCACATAACATCGCTCATGCCTAATATATTTATATCTTTTGCAAATACTAGCTAGATTAGATATTTGGACTGATAAAGGTTAAAGGTTTGTCTGCCGACTTAGTTTTACAAGAAATATTACTTGTGCGTTCGTCGGCTAAACCTCGTCAAACCAAATTTAAATAATAGATTTGTACTACTATACCTGATTTTATTGTGCGAATCGGGTTTTATTTGGATTGAGCATTAGTGAGGATACCAGAACATGCCTTTGATGCCTTCTGGATCGGCCATAAACCCCATAGTCCGGTAGAAATCTACAACATGGGGGTCAGCGAAGAGAGTGACATTACTAATTTCTTCACTCCTAAGTTTTTTGAGAACGTATTTCATCAGCGCCTTGCCCAGTCCTTGACTTTGAAAGTCTGGGTGAACCACTACATCCCAGATAGTGGCATTAAAGGCGTGATCTGAGGTAGCACGGGCAAAACCAATGAGCCGCTTTTGGTTTCCTCTCACTTGCCACATTGAAGCAACGAGAAAACTATGCTCAATAGCTTTTTTTACTTTTCTTAGAGGACGACGCGACCAACCAACTGCATCACAGAGTTCTTCTAGCTCATATAGGTCAATATCTCGTTCCGTGCTGAACACGATCCGAGCCTCCTTGGAAGCAGCTTCGCTAATACTACTGGGGCTAGAGTTGCCCGCAGTTTCTGCTGTATGCTCTTCAAAGAGATTTGTCCTAGTTGTCCCTACAGATTCAGGAGTACTAAACCAAGTTTTCCAAAAACCCATGCCAACGCGGTTCGGGTAGTATAACTGAATTGGTTTCCACTCTTAGGAGTGTTGATTCACTTTTAACATCGCTACCCCCATTTATTACCCTATTACACTCAAAGTTTTTCGGTTGTTTTCGGGATTTGCAATGGTAACAGCCAGTTAGAGCGTGTTTCACACCAATCATTTTCAACTTTAGCATTTTGTTGTAAAGGCTAGGAGAAATTCATCAAAAGGGTAAGGATATAAACAATTCAAAATTCATAATGGAAAAACCTAATCCTGGCAATTGCTCCTATAGAGCTTAAATGCAAGTTAGCTTAGAAGTGAATTGTATACAAGGGATTGGGCATTAGGTATCGAGAACACTCTTCTGTTGTCCCCTTGTCCTCCCAGTCCCTAGTCCTTAACACCCAACCCCCAACCCCCAGCCCCCCAGATGACGAAAGCAAGCGAGTTTTACCCTTAACAATGGCTTCTGGTTTAAAATCTTCGACACTGGAACTCCTAAAGCGCTTTAACCGAGCGTTTCCCCAGTTTTATGAGCAATTCGTCAGTAGTGAAATTCAACTGCAAAATTTGCGGCTAGCCTACCGTCTCTATAAAACTAGACGCGCTGTTATTGAACTGAAACCGGAAGGAAGCAAAAGTGCCCTGCATTTTGCTTACCGCAACCAGTCTTTTCTCCTCAGCGATATTTTTGGTGTACTAGCAGCTTATGGGTTGACTATCCACGGTTTAAGTCTATACGGTCAAATCCGGCCGCCAATGTTAGTTTTTATCAAACTGTTGGTATCTCGTGGTAGTAAAGCCTTAACCGAGAAAACCGCAGAAAATGTTTGTCGCGCCATTCGCGAGGCTTTAGGAGGTCGGTTTGAGGTAGAAGAGATGCTGGCAGTAGAATTTAATCTTGACACTGGCTTAGAGCAGGTACAAACTGAATTCTATGTAGATCCGGTATTTCATCTCCCTGCCTTAGTGATTGAAGCTGATAATCAACCAGGATTATTCTATAAAGTAATGTACGCTATCTGGCAGGAAGACCTTCTGGTAGTCAATGCGAATTTACTGGTTTGGCGCGGACGTACACGGCTAATTCTCTACTTGTTAGGGCCGAATGAAAGTCTCATTCCTGAATATCTAGGTCACAAAATTGCTGAAGGAGTGCGACAGAGGTTGCTGGGTAAATAAAAAAAGTGAGAAGTTATCAGTTATGAGTTAAAATTCCTCACTCCTAACTTCTAACTCTTTCTACTTTAGTATTTAGTCGCACCCGCCCTTAAGGGTACGATACAAGTATGGCAACTATCGAAATCTTGGGCGTTCCACACGCATACGAGCTAACGGCTCCCACTTCCTGCCCCCATGCTTTAGTATTTATCCACGGTTGGCTCAATAGCCGTGGATATTGGCAACCTGTGATTTCCCGCCTATCAGATGATTTGCAGTGCCTGTCCTATGATTTGCGGGGTTTTGGTGAATCCCAATCCCAGGTAAAAACTGATTTTAGTCGATCGCAAACGTCTTTGAGTCTGACACCCATCTCTAGTAGTACGGCTGACTCATCTTTTGATTCTCTTTATACTCCTGCTGCGTATACTCAGGATTTAGCAGTTCTCCTGAAACAGCTAAATATTAAGAGTGCTTGGCTAATTGGTCACTCATTAGGCGGGACGATCGCTCTTTGGGGAGCAGATCGAATGCCTGAGTGTGTTAAGGGAGTTATCTGTATCAACGCTGGCGGTGGTATTTACCTCAAAGAGGCCTTTGAGCAGTTTCGCTCGGCGGGTCAGAAATTTTTGCAACTCCGTCCGCGCTGGCTGTCCCAATTGCCTTTGATTGATTTGCTGTTTACCAGAGCTAGTGTAGCTCGTCCTTTGGAGCGCTATTGGGCACGTCAGCGAGTAATAGATTTCGTTGTGGCTGACCCAGAAGCGGCTCTAGGAACTTTGTTAGACTCCACAACTGAAGAAGAAATCAATCGTTTACCTGAGCTAGTATCCCAACTGAAGCAGCCAGTTTATTTTTTGGCTGGTGCGGAAGACAAGGTTATGGAACCCAAGTATGTGCGCCATTTAGCCAGCTTTCACAGGCTTTTTCAATATTGTGGTGACAATGTTCTGGAAATTCCTAATTGCGGACACCTGGCTATGTTGGAACAGCCGGATGCAGTGGCCGATCGCATCCGGGCAATAGTCAATAGTTATAGGGTATAGGGCAAAGCAGTTCCGAGTTCCGAGTTCCGAGTGCTGAGTAAAGAAGTGAAATTCCCCACTCAGCACGGGCTAAACCTTAGCTATCCGCTAACAGCACTCAGTACTCCTGAAGGGCATTGGTGATTACAAATGACAAATGACAAATGACTACTCAACAGGTTGATATAAATTCATTACCAGGGTAAGCCCTAACCTAGACTCAACGCCTAGCGTGAAGGGCGATGTATGACCGCGGGATAGATGGTCAGCGGCGGCACAGCCAATCATGGCGGCGTTATCGGTACAGAATTTTAGAGGTGGGAATAGGACGCGTAGGTTATGTTTAACGGCAGCGGCTTGGAGATTTTTTCTCAACCCGCTATTAGCTGCTACACCGCCACCAATGGCAATTGTGTCTAGACCATAGTCAAGGGCACAGGCGATCGCTCTTTTGGTTAGCGATCGCGCTACCGCATCCTGAAAGCTAGCTGCTACATCTGCCACTGGTATTTGTCCACTATCTTTTTCTAACTGCTGCACTAAACGTAATACAGCCGTTTTTAACCCACTAAAACTCGCATCATAACGATGAAATCCTCCACCAGGTAGAGAAACTCTTCCTTCCGGTAAAGCAAAGGCTTGAGGATTACCCTGCTGTGCCAACTTGTCAATCACTGGCCCACCCGGATAACCCAGCTTTAACAATCGCGCCACTTTATCAAAGGCTTCACCCGCAGCATCATCACGGGTTTGTCCTAATGTTTCGTAATTACCACAATCTTTGACATAAATCAAGCTTGTATGTCCCCCTGAAACCAGTAAGCTAAGAAAAGGGGGATTTAAAGTTGATTCGCTCAAGTAAGTTGCGTAAATGTGACCTTCGAGGTGATGAACTCCCAAAAATGGCTTGTTGTGTACCATTGCCAAGGTTTTGGCAGCAGTTAACCCTACTAATAGCGCTCCTACAAGTCCAGGGGCACAAGTGGCGGCAATTGCGTCAATTTGTTCCCAATTTAGTTGGGCTTGCTCTAAGGCTTGTGCGATCGCAACATTTATCGTTTCTAGGTGCTGGCGAGAGGCGACTTCTGGCACTACCCCGCCATACTGCTGATGGACTGGGATTTGTGAGGCTACAATACTGCTGCAAACTTTACGATTGTTAACAATTGCGACGGCTGTTTCATCACAACTGGTTTCTATTGCTAAAACGGTTGTCATTGAGAGTGCTGAGTGCTGAGTGCTGAGTGCTGAGTCTGAGTCCTGAATCCTGAATAGTAGAGAAAAAATCTTCCTTCTTTACTACCCTACAACAACAATTCTTATACTCGGCACTCGGAACTCAGCACTCAGCGCTAATTTTGGTTGAGAAGCTTTAACTTTTATTTACTTAAACTTTACTCGGTTCCCACCCAAGAGTATGATGACTTCCTAGTTATGCAAATAAACAACTGTACAAGCCGCTTCGTTTTGTACAAAAAACTTCTTGTTTTGTAATAAAAGGAAACAACTCTATGCGACGATTGTTTGCTTTGATGTTAGCGATTAGTCTTTGGTTCAACTTTGCCCCCCCAGCACAAGCTTTAGGAGCTAATTTGACACCGTGCAAAGACAATCCCGCTTTTCAAGAGCTAGCTGCTAATGCCCGTAATACCACCGCCGATCCCGAATCTGGGAGAAAGCGATTTGAGCGTTATTCTCAAGAACTGTGTGGTCCTGAGGGGTATCCCCACTTGATTGTTGATGGTCGTCTAGATCATGCTGGTGACTTTTTGATCCCTAGCATTTTGTTTCTATATATTGCTGGTTGGATTGGCTGGGTAGGTCGTGCCTATCTGCAAGCGGTCAAAAAAGACCCGAACACTGAACTAAAAGAAATCCAAATCGATATTGGTTTGGCACTACCTATCATAGCGTCAGGCTTTACTTGGCCAGTAGCAGCAGTCCAAGAACTTCTGTCTGGAAAATTAGCAGCCAAAGATACAGAAATCCCCATTTCCCCACGCTAAATCAGCTTAACTAATTCATTCGTTTTGGAGATTAAATTCATGGCAGACAAAGGCGATCAATCAGCTTATTTGATTAAATTCATTTCCACAGCGCCCGTGGCCGCTACGATATGGCTGTTCATCACAGCAGGTATCTTGATTGAATTCAACCGCTTTTTCCCCGACCTACTTTTCCACCCACTACCATAAGTGTCAAATGGAATTTAGGACAGTTGAATCGATGTCTTGTTTTTTGCCTAATATTGTGTAGATGATTTTTTCAGCTTAGTTAGGCAGAATTATCACTAAAATAGCTGGCAAAAATAGTTTTTTGAAACTCGTGATACTGTTTACAGATCGCGAGTTTCACAGCTTTAAAATAAGCTAAATTAATTTTTCTAAACTTCCTAAACAAAATGCTTCTTTAGCGACAATTATTATTAATATAAAAATGCCACCATTTTAATTTAGAGGCGAACATAAAATATGGCACAAGCAGTAGATGCATCAAAGAATCTTCCTAGCGATCCTAGAAATCGGGAAGTTGTTTTTCCCGCATTTGGCGATCCACAGATAGGCAACCTAGAAACGCCGGTTAATTCTTCTCCCTTGGTCAAGGGGTTTATTAATAATTTACCTGCTTATCGCCCAGGTCTGGCTCCTGCTAGACGCGGTTTAGAAGTTGGTATGGCTCATGGTTACTGGTTATTTGGCCCCTTTGCCAAATTAGGCCCACTGCGGGACACAGATAATGCTAACTTAGCTGGGTTACTGTCAGCCATTGGCTTGGTTGTAGTTCTCACAGGCGCTCTATCACTGTATGCAAATAGCAATCCACCCAAAGCACTTCCTAGTGTTACCGTACCCAAGCCTCCAGCAGATGCTTTTAACTCTAAAGAAAGCTGGAACAACTTCGGCAGTTCTTTCTTGATTGGTGGTATTGGTGGTGCAGTAGTTGCTTACTTTTTGACTAGTAATTTGGCACTAATTCAAGGTTTATTTGGTTAATTACTAGAAATTAGGAGTTAGGAGTTAGGAAGTTAAATTCTAATTTCTAACTCTTAACTCCTAACTTATTTAAACAAAACTCCTTCAATATCATTTAAAGCAGTTTCAAAATCGTCATTAACGATTTGAATATCAAATTCATCTGCGGCTTGAATTTCTTCTTGGGCGCGAAGCAGACGACGGGCGATCGCTTCTTCAGAATCTTGGGCACGAGAGCGTATTCGTTTTTCTAATTCATCAAAGGAAGGCGGTAAAATAAAAATGCTGAGGGCACTGGGAAAGGAAGCACGAATTTGTCTTGCCCCTTCTAGTTCAATTTCCAGCACCACCAACTTACCGGCATGAATTTGGTTAAGTACTGCTTCACGGGGTGTGCCGTAATAGTTACCAGCAAATTCTGCCCATTCTAAAAATTCACCTTCAGCAACTAATTGTTCAAACTTACTGCGGCTGATAAAGTAATAACTTTTGCCATCGATTTCCCCTGGACGGGGAGAACGAGTTGTCACGGATACGGAATAATAGAGTTCTGGATGACGCTCTAGGAGCGATCGCATTAAAGTGCCTTTCCCGACCCCACTGGGGCCAGTTAAAACAATTAACCTGCCTAAATATAAGCATTCTTCGGTAGTCGCACTACTCTGGATGGGTAAAACTGGCATCATCCCTTCAACCTGTGAATCAATCAATACATATTATTCATTAGTCTTGTGTTCCTGGTCTAGTCCACTGGTGACTAAGGAATTTGTAGCAAGAGTGACAGAAAATTTGTCTAATTCACATGGTACTACCGATACGGTGCAAAGAGGAGCAGGAAAAACCCACTGCTAATCAATTATCTACAGTTTGATGCTCGCGAGAAATCACAAAGCGATTCGCTACCGTTTCCGGCTGAATCGCTGACAGAATTACGTGGCTAGAATCGGTGATAATTACAGCCCTAGTCCGACGACCGTAAGTTGCATCAATCAGTTGACCTCTGTCTCGTGCATCGGTAATTATCCGCTTAATCGGGGCAGACTCTGGACTGACAATGGCAACTACTCGGTTAGCAGACACGATGTTACCAAAGCCGATGTTGATTAACTGAATGTCCATAAAAAAACTGACGCTAAAGGCGGTTTGATAAAGCTTGAAATAAACTTCTTTCCATGTTATCGCCAAAAAATGGGAGTTACAACGCTTAAATTCAAGCCAGTCTAGGTTTTTAAATAAAGTTTCCTTCTTTTAGCTATTTATCAGCTATTTTTCCTAAAAATATTCCTAAAGATACAGGTGTAATTCCACCGATCCAAGCTAATTAGATAATGTATTTTTATCTTTATGTAAAGGGACTAGTGCCGCAAAACGGAATTCAAAATTCAAATGGTGGTAAATAATCCACATCTAAAGTTTGCTCAATGCTATAAGGACAAGTTTGCGGAAAAGAATTCAATCCACTTTTCCTTTTTGCTTGTCGTAGCGCCTCAATGTAAATTTCCTCAAGCACGGTAAGCAGATAGTTGTAGAGGTTTTTAGATTTAGTTAATTTCCTGAGTTCCACTTGAAAATTATCAATTTCCGCTTTCCAATGATTTTTACATTCAGAGAGACTCCAATGTTGATACAAAAGCAAATGTTTGAGAAGTTGGAGTAAATCACTTTTGAGCTTAGTGCTTCTGTTCATCACCTAATCTTTCAATCTCCTCAATCAAATGATTCATCCCAATCAAGATACTCTAAATCTTTTTCTTGCAATTGTTTCAATGTAGTTTCTAACCACAAGTGATAATTCTGTTTATAGAGAATTTGAGTGAGTATTTTAGAGATGATTTAATATTCTCCTAATTTGCAAAGATTTGGAATTAGGTTTTATTGACGCACACTTCCAGCTTCACAATCGCGCAACCAAGCTTTAACCCCTTGGGCAACAGTACCATTACTACTATCGCGTGGTGGGGATAGTGGCTGCTGTTGTGAATCGGAACCAGCTTGAGAAAACATCATCACTAGTTGCCAACCACTTTTAGTTTTAGTCAATAACAACCAGTGAAATTGTTGTAATTCTACAACTTTCTTACCTATATACTGCCGCTCCAAGGTAGTAAAGAAAACTTGCTTAACTCCTGATACAGCACTTTTAGACGCATCTGCACTATATTCTTCAAGGTTAAGGGGCAGAGGAGTAAACTCAGGTTTTCCTGCTACCAACATATAACTATAAACCTGACTGCTTCTACTGAGGCGACGGGCGCGTTGACTAGCGCGATTGGTATAACTAGGTAATTTTTGCAATAGCTGTATAATTAATGTTTCTAAATTTTGCTCAGAACACAAAGACTTCGCGCTACTGTTGACATTTTCCGTTTCTGCTAGTGCCGAGGGTTTAGGGGTAGGGTTTATCGAGAAGGCTGGGTAAGCAAAGCTATTTGAGACTACAACCCAGAAGCCACAAGCAAAAAGGAAACTATAATTTTTTTTCCTGAGCGAAGAGGCAAGATTGTTCTCCCCTACACCCTGCACTCTGAGTTTCTCACTGACTCTTAGCTTCATGCCACCGTGGTTAACTCCTCAGAAATCCTCTTCCAGGCTAGCTCAGGCTCAGTAGCAGTGGTGATAGGACGCCCAATCACGAGATAATCTGCACCAGCAATAATTGCTTGGGCTGGAGTCAGCGATCGCTTTTGATCGCCAATATCAGCCCAAGTTGGTCTAACCCCCGGACAAACTAGCAAAAAGTCATTTCCACAACTTTGTCGTAGCTGTGCCACCTCTTGAGGCGAACAAACTACCCCATCCAAACCAGATTCTTGAGCCAGCAGGGCCATTTCTATAGCATATTCTGGCAATTCTAGGGGGATTTTTAAATCAAATGCCAACTGCCGAGCAGAAATGCTCGTTAGCAGAGTAATCGCAATTAACTTTGGTGGTTCTACACCTGCTTTTGCAGCCCCTTCCTGTGCCGCTTCAGTTGCGGCTTTCAGGGCATCTCTACCAGCAGTAGCATGAATTGTCAGTAAATCCACTCCGTATCTAGCTGCACTGCGGCAAGCACCAGCAACGGTATTGGGGATATCATCAAACTTTAAATCCAAGAAAATGCGCTTTTGCCGAGACTTTAACACTTCCAGAATTGTCGGGCCAGTGCTGGTAAACAACTCTAAACCGACTTTCCACCAAACTACTTGCGGTAGCCGATCTATAAGAGCGATCGCACTTTGTTCATCTGGCACATCCAAAGCCACAATAACTTGTTGTTCTAACTGTTCCCTGTTCCTCATTCCCGACTCCCCATTTAAGGTACTAAGCGCACGAACTTATTTTTCCCAACTTGTAAAACTTTACCTTGTAATTGACTAGGAGCATCGAAAGTGGTATCAGCATCAGTGATGCGATCGCCATCTAGGCGCACTCCACCCTCTTGAATTTTCCGCTTTCCTTCCCCTGTACTTTTGCACAAGCCAGTGACATTGAGAATATACGCTAACTTCGTAGGGAACTGCTGCACGCCAGCTAGAGAGAATTCTGGAACTGCACCTTCCTTACCGCCGCTTTGGGCTGCTTCTTTCGCTTCTTGGGCTGCTTGTTCGCCGTGGTACTGTTTAACAACTTCCCATGCTAAGAGTGTTTGGCGATCGCGGGGATTTTCTGGCAGCTTGTCCAAAGGTAAATCCGTCAACAGTTCAAAATACTGTTCTAAGAGATTATCGGGAACTCCTTGCAACTTTTGATACTTTTGCCCTGGGTGTTCTGACAATCCGATATAATTACCTAAAGACTTAGACATTTTTTGCACGCCATCCGTGCCAATCAAAATTGGCAGCAGCATACCAAATTGGGGCTTTTGACCAAAATGGCGCTGCAAATCTCTGCCTACAGCAATATTAAATTTCTGATCGGTGCCGCCTAATTCCACATCTGCCTCAACTGCAACCGAATCAAAACCTTGCATTAACGGGTACAGGAACTCATGGATAAAAATCGGATTCTCTTTTTTATAGCGATCGGCAAATCCTTCTTTCGCTAACATCTGCCCCACCGTCATCGTGGAGAGTAACTCCAAAATTTTCTCTAAGTTGAGCTTAGAGAGCCATTCGGAGTTATAGCGCACCTCTAACCTTCCTGGTGTGTCAAAATCCAAGATAGGACGTACTTGATCGAGATAAGTCTGAGCATTTTGAGCTACATCTGCTTCTGTAAGCTGACGACGCACTTCAGATTTACCAGTTGGATCGCCAATACGCGCGGTAAAATCACCAATAATTAAAACTGCTGTATGACCTGCATCTTGAAATCCTCGCAGTTTTCGTACTGGTATGCTATGACCTAGATGAATATCAGTACCAGTAGGGTCAATCCCCAATTTGACCCTCAAGGGTTGGTTTGTAGTTAGTAAGAGCCTTTCTAAACTTTCGCTGTTAACATCAACTGATTGTGGGAAAACTTCTACTACACCACGACGCAACCAAGCAAAATCTGGCGTCATGCTAAGAGATTCATTATTAGCTATGTTTTGCACACTAGAAGTTAAGTTGGTTATAAACACTTGCAATTTATCCACTTTCTCATCTGCCAAACTACTATAATTGCAAAAAACTAACCGCCTTGCTTCACCCAATCAATTACAGTTAAATTTACAAATGAGGAAGTGAAATAGCCGTGTCGTCGTCTAGGACTTTTGAAGATAAACAGCCACAGCGTCGGGCTTCATCAGGTTTTGAGTTTTTGAAAGGAGTCGGTCAGGTAACTGGCGGTACTCTCCTCTCAATTACCATGCTGGCAAGTTCCATTGTAGCCGGAGGACTGGTTGGTTTAGCCATCAGTTTCCGTAATTTGCCAGATGTAAGACAGCTACGTAACTTCTTTCCCTCAGAAACAACTTATATTTATGACGTTAAGGGCAAGCTCTTAGCGAGTATTCACGGGGAAGCCAATCGGGAAGTCGTACCTTTAGATAGAATTTCTCCGAACTTAAAACGGGCGGTATTAGCAAGTGAGGATAGCCACTTCTACGATCACCACGGTATTAACCCTACTGGTGTTGGCCGGGCTATAGTAGTTAACGCTGTAGCAGGTGGAGTCAAAGAGGGTGGCTCTACTGTTACTATGCAGTTGGTAAAAAACCTGTTTTTGTCTCAAAAGCGGGCCTTTACCCGTAAGTTAGCAGAGGCTGTGCTAGCAATCCGGTTAGAACAAATTCTCACTAAAGACCAAATATTAGAAATGTACCTCAATCAAGTTTATTGGGGTCATAACAATTATGGTGTACAAACGGCAGCCCGCAGTTACTTTAATAAATCATCAGAATATTTAAGCTTGGGTGAGTCAGCAATGATGGCGGGGTTGATCCAAGCACCAGAAGAATTCAGCCCGTTTGTGAGCATGAAGCTGGCAAAACAGAAACAAAAAGAAGTGCTGGGACGGATGCTGGAATTGAACTGGATTACCCAGTCAGAGTACGACGATGCTCTCAAGCAAGAAATCAAACTTGGTAAAATCAAATCTTTTCAAGGTAGTGCCCTCCCTTATGTAACCAATACCGTAGCGCAGGAATTGGCTAAGAAGTTTGGGCGTGAGACACTACTCAAAGGCGGGATGCGAGTGCAAACTACAGTTGATGCCAACTTCCAAATTATGGCAGAAGAAACTGTTACAAAGTGGCATAAAACACTTTTAGATCAGGGATTATATAAGAATCAAATGGCCTTGGTAGCAGTCGATCCACGCACGCATTTTATCAAAGCATTGGTGGGCGGTATAGATCCTAAGACCAGTGAATTCAATCGTGCGACTCAATCTCAGCGCCAGCCCGGATCTTCTTTTAAACCCTTTGTATATTATACTGCTTTCGCTAGTGGTAAATATGCGCCAGACTCAACGGTGGATGATTCTCCAGTCAGTTATCGAGATGGTAACGGTTGGTACTTTCCCAGAAATTATGATGGTAGTTTTAGGGGATCGATGCCAATCCGCACAGCTTTAGCGCAATCGCGAAATATTCCCGTGATCAAGATTGGTAAGGCTGTAGGGATGAATAGAGTCATAGAAACCTGCCGGACTTTAGGAATTACAAGTCCGATGGAACCTGTGACTTCCTTGCCACTTGGGGCAATTGGTGTCACACCTTTGGAAATGGCTAGTGCTTATGCTACCTTTGCTAATTACGGCTGGCAATCTCCACCAACTGTAATTGCTCGTGTCACCGATAGTAGTGGTAATGTGTTGCTGGATAATACCCCGAAACCGCAACTAGTTCTCGATCCTTGGGCATCAGCAGCAATTATCGATGTGATGCGATCGGTAATCTCTGAAGGTACAGGTAAAGGTGCTGCCATCGGTCGCCCAGCCGCTGGGAAAACGGGAACAACATCATCAGAAAAAGATATTTGGTTTGTTGGGACTGTACCACAGTTGACAACTGCTGTCTGGGTAGGAAGAGATGACAACAGACAATTAGCTGACCATGCCACAGGTGGTGTTATGGTCGCTCCCATTTGGAAAGATTTTATGGAGAAGGCACTTAAGAACGTACCCGTAGAAAACTTCAAGTCACCTTCCCAGTTTTCTCGTCCCAAGTCACAATAATTTAATTTTAGATTTTGAATTTTGGATTGCCAATGAATCCAAAATATGTCTGGGAAGGTTGGAGCGCCGACTTCCGGCGATCTGACTTTCCGCAAAATCTAAAATTGACTAGGGCTGTTTTTCTAGCTCGGCTTTCATCCGTTCTAAAGTGAGGTGCATTTGGTCAAACATTTGTTGCGGGGTGACACCGAACTGACCTAATTGCGTTTTCAGTTGTTCCACTGTCATTTGTGCCATGAAATCTTCTGATAGCTCGAAGCGCTTCATAAAGATGCGGTACCGATCCATCATGGTTTCCATTTGCTCAATAAACAGCTTTTTCCCATCGCGGTCAAATTTACCGTAGCTGTTGCCAAGCTTGATCAGCGCTTGATAATCCTCAAACAGCTGTTTTGCTTCTTGCTGAACTATTTCAGAATCGAAGAATCCCATATTGCTTATATTAAACTGAGCGCCTAGACTCAGTAGCTTAATAGTTTTACTTCTATTTATTATTTTAGTCTAGGGGAGTAATCTAGTCACGAAGCTTCGGTTTTGGTACGGTTTGTTACCGAAATTTCAACACTTGACTTGAGAAGGTTTCCCCTTGTTAAATCGACTTAATAAAGCCGCGATACTCAGAGCTTTAGCCATTGATTTCGGATTGGTATTTTCACCCGGTTCAATTTTCAGTCTGGTAGCGTATTTCTGAGCTAGTAAATCTTGCGGGTTAAGTTTTAATGCTTGACGGATGTAAACCCTGGCCATCCCGATAAATTTCTGTTTTAGATGTACTAAACCTAATAAGGCATAATAGTCGCTGTTATTTGGCTCTAACTTGATGGCATCGCGCAGTTCTTGCACAGCTAGGGCCCAATTGGCTAGCCTGACGTACTCAATAGCTCGCTGGTAGTGACGTTGAGCGTAGTTTGTCAAAACTGGTTCGACATTAGTTTTTTCATCTAATGTTAATTTAACTGGCTTTACTTCTATTTCAGGAATGATGCGAACGGGTTTTTGTGGTAGAAACAAGTCAGGTTTATGCAACTGTAAGTAAACTAAATTCAGTATGCTAATTTGTTGTGTAATTTGATAGAACTGATGGAGTGATTTGTATTGAGCTTCTGCATAAGAGGCGATCGCTTCTTCGTAAAATAATTCTGCTTGGGGTGCAGACATTTCTCTAAGTTCTTGAGCTATGGCACTTTTCCCACACAAAGCTTCCTGCTGTAATACTCTTGCGTCCGATCGCAGCATAGCTATGGCAATCAAGCGCTTGTGTCGATTTTTGAGTTGTTCGTAAGCTGGATTGATTAAATAGCTGAGTATTGCCGTTGCTAATCCTTCGTCTGAATTGCAGCTTTTAGCATAGCGATCGGGATGTAGCAGCTTCGCTAAAGTGTGATAGCGTTTAAAAATCTGGCGATCGTCAGCACTCACAGAAATTCCTAGCACAGCGTAAGGATCGCAAAGCTGTTTAAACCATTCTGGCGGTAGGAAGGTCTGTGACATTGCAGTAATCTGATCTGTTAAAAACTTAAAATTAACATCAAAGCTCAATGCACAGTCATGTGAAACTTACTCAAATTTCTTCAAATATTAAATTGTGGGGCTTACCACTCAAAAGTCGGAAGGGCAAAACGGGGTGGTTGACTAAAATAGACTCATCCGCAAAACATAAATGAGTCAGGGTTTTTGCTGGATACCGAAAACTGAGTTCTTAATTTGGATAAAGTCGAGCTAAATAAAAGAACATAAATTCAAGTAATGATTACAAAATTTACACCTCAACAACAAGAGTTGATTGCATCATATCAACGAAAATGGAAAGCAATTAGCTTATCAACAGAGCGTATTGACCGCAAGCGACTATTAGCTGTACTTGAGGATGTATATAGTTTGTATCCCGAAGGCCCAATGCCTGAAGTCATTTTTTTTGAGAGTCCTTATGGTGCTTTTAGTGCTGAGTTGATAGTTGCAACAGCTAACTTTAACGGTCTGACTGATGATGAGATAATCAATGAAGTAGCTAGTTTACAAACTCTTCGTGGTGAAGGTCAGGTAAGAACTGATTTATGGTTTGATTTGCATACGTATTTATCTCCTCTCAAATTGAATCCCCAAATTAATCAGGAGCTTTGGGAAGTTTTAACAAAAAGTCTTGTAGATGAAGTAGGTATGACAATTCATGAACAGTTGTGGAAAGTTTTATGGAATTGGCTTACCGAAAGGTTATGGAGTGAGTTGAAAGATACTCCTGATGCTTATTACTGTTTTTACAATAACTTTATTGATCGTGACTCAGAATGGGCAAGTTACGCTGGGTTATTTGATTTTTGTATCAACGAACTAAGTTATCAACACGATCAAGAGGAATGGAATGTTTACCAAGCTGTATGTAGTGAGTGTGGCTGGTGGTTTCTACCATCGCCTAGACATTACATAATTTGCGATCGGCCAACAAAATTACTGCTTGACGATCGAGGTAAACTCCATGCTGATGAAGAGCCTGCAATTCAATTTGCTGATGGTTTTGGCGTATATGCTCGACATGGCGAAATTTATTCAATTTGTTTTCCTTAAAGCTTAGGGGCAGCCATGCGTTTTTCTCTACGAAACGCTGCGCGAACATTTTTAATTGTTTCTCTGCCTTTTGGCTGTCTTATTGTAGGAACTATGGTATTCGTATATTTATTAGAAATATGTTGACTAAGCGCAAAAGTCGAAGTGTTGCCGCTGTTTTAGCTTTTTCTGGCACGCTGACAATTTCAGGATTACATAAATTCTATTTGGGACAGCCGCTGTGGGGTGTTTTGTATGTGTTGCTTTCCTGGACACCGATCCCCAAGGTAGCTAGTGCGATTGAGGGAGTTTGGTATTTAGCCCAAGATGAAGAAGCTTTCGATCGCAATTTTAATCTAGGCAAGTCAGCAGCGAAGACTTCACAAAAGGCGATTAATCAAGTAGGAGCGATCGCTGATGCAATGCGGGAATTAGATGCTTTGCGCCAGGATGGACTGATTTCAGAGTATGAATTTGAACAAAAGCGCCGCCAATTGCTAGACCAGATTTCTTGAGGTAAGCGACAATCATGAATAATTGGCTACCTTTAAATTCCAGACTGCAAAAACTTCGCGCCAAGCTCCTCAACGATCCCTACTATCGCCTACAATCTGGGGAAGAAATTCAGATAGCGGCCCAATTAGGTATCCGCATTGATGCTAATCAAGCCACTGTAGATGATTGGTTACGCCTACCAGGTTTGTCAATTCACCAAGCGCGATCGCTTGTGGAACTTTCACATTCAGGTGTGAAATTTTACTGTATTGAAGATATCGCTGCGGCTTTGGGTATACCAGCAACGCGTCTAGAGCCATTAAAGCCTCTGCTGAATTTTATTTACTATGACCACGAGTCTTTAGAAAATCCTACCCATTTACTCAACCCGAACACAGCAACCGTTGAAAAATTAGCACAAATTCCATTTATAGATTTGTCTTTGGCAGAAGCAGTGGTGCAAAATCGGCAATCAGCCGGGCCTTACCGTAACCTGGCTGATTTCCAGCGACGACTGGAGTTAACTGGTGATGCGATCGCCCAGATAATGTATTATTTGAGGTTTTAAGTTAAAAGTTAGAAGTCTTAAAATAACTCCTAACTCTAGCAATTTTGGATTGAAAGAAAAATCTTAAATCCAAAACTGATTAAATGAACCCAATGCGATCGAGAGGCCAAAAGCGAAACGTTGCCCGACCGATGACATTTTTTCTGGGTAAAAAGCCCCAATAGCGAGAATCATTACTATCGTTGCGATTATCTCCCATAACAAAAAACTCGTCTTCTGGGACTTTCACTGGTTGGTATGGCTGATTTGGAGGTTCAGCGATGTAGTCTTCTGCCAAGGGTTGACCGTTAAGGTAGACTTTGCCAGAAGCAACACTAATTACCTCACCAGGCTGGCCAATAACTCGCTTGATAAACGCTTGGTCTTTGGGATATCCTCGACGTTGTAGTTCTGCGGGTGGCTGAAAAACAATAATATCGCCAGTTATGGGAGGGTGAAAATGGTAGGAGATTTTTTCAACTACCAAGCGATCGCCAGTATGTAAGGTGGGTAACATCGAGTCAGAAGGTATATAGCGCGGTTCGGCGATAAAAGTCCTGATTAAGAATGCCAAACACAGTGCGATCGCAATTAAAATCAGATTTTCTTGCGAACTACGCCATACTTTTAACGACGCACGCTCTTTTTTTGCATCACTTTCGTGAGGAATCATAAAAGTTTCTAGCCAGTTTCAGAAGTGAGACAAATACCTTGATTATTTTGACTCAAAAGTTATATTAATAGGAAAACAGGGTTTAAGGTCAACCTATACAGACATTAAATAATACACTGACCCATCTGCTAAAGATAAGCAAAAGTACTGTAAAGAAACTATGACTTGTCTAAGGTAATATAAGCTAATAGTTAGGATTGCTAAATAGATAAAAATAAAAAATTCTAATTGCTGTAATTATAAGGCAAGTTATGAGACAATTGGAAGTTTTGTTTCTTCCTGCAAAATAAGCTAGTTACAGACTGCTAAAGCGATACAACCAATAGGTTTTTTCTTTAAACAGAAAATTGGTCGTAGAGTTGCAAAATAGTCTACCTCACTTTACTGAAAAAAGGCAGATAGCCCACCGTTAGCGAGTCCGCGTACCCTTACAGGGAAGCAAGCTACGCGCAGCGTCTCGCAGAGAGCGTCGGGCAGTTTTGCTGGAGGTTGAGTTACAAGAAAATATATTTTTAAGTAAAATTACATAAACCTAACCAAAATTTAAATGTATTTTTAAATGCATAAATATGGTTAAATACAGGGTTTTTAGTAAAAAATACTACTTTTAAAGATGAAATCTAGACTTTTTTACTTTAATGGATAAATGCTATTCTATTGTGATTTTAATCACTTACTTACATAGACGAAATTAATTTCCGTAATTACACGGTGACAGCGCATATTAAACTGTACTATTAATTAAGATATAAACATACTTAATTATCGAGAAAAACATTCACAGACAGAAAGCTACTAGCAATTTGAGCTAAAGTATCAGCATCCGAAAGAGAAGTAAGCTGCTGATAGAATTATTTTTCTTGAATAAGTCAAAGGTGACTAGATTTAAAGAATAAATGCCCCTTGGCAATAAGAAACTATATTGAATCAATTTTCGTCTGCTCTATTTCATAGAAAGTACCAGGTAACATTCTGTCAGTTGAAAATTTAACTTTTTCTTAAAAAGGAAACAATGGCAACAGGCAGTAAAATAAATCCTATCAAGAATAGAACTAATAGTTTACCAGACTCTTTTTTAAAGAGCTTTCGACCTTTTAAGTAGTTTTGTATGTTAATCAAATAATTACACTTAAGTTGTAAACTATACAGTTTTACCATGAGAAAGTCTGGCTAAAAAAACTTTAGTCTGCTAAAAGTGCAAATTGTAGGTATGACAACTAAGTTCATCTTATTTGAAAAGCTATAAAACTTGAAAGCATAATGCTGCCTTAGGGGTGAATTGAAAAACAGCAACTAATTTATAACTCCTATTTAAGAGGATTTTGGGGTGTGGTTAATTATCTGATTGTGTTCCTCTCCTTCTTAGAGCTAGCGGTAAGAATGTGGAAACGCAGAGCTTACCTTTTATGACTGGGTTAAAATTAAACAGTACCAAGTATTGTATATTCAAGCTGTCCAAATCGAGAGCATATAGATTTTATTTAAAGCAATATAGTCTCTCTTATCAATTCCGAATTCCCGTTAGTACCAATTCTAATTTTCATGATTACCAGAAAGTAACTGGTATCTAAATATCTAAAAAAAATGTGCTATAACGTACCGTCATAACCGTGGTGATGGTTCGATATTTGAAGGAGCTTTGAGGTGGAAAACAATAAGTCGTTTCTGTGGCCAGAAGGAATATTAATTGCGCTACTTGCTTTAGGTGGTGTTTTTAGTCTTGCTTTTATGATGCTTCTAAGACCAAATGCTTCGGATGCTCAGAGTAGACCAAGTATAAATATCAAGGATGTATCTGCAAACGTAGGAACTCAGCAGCGCATTGAGAAATTAAAGGCGGCGATGCTTACAAGTTGGCAGCAAGAAGCACAAACAAAGGGTCTAGGCTACCCTCTAGCGTCACGTTTTCAAGGAGCAATAATTGAAGCAGCAAAACTGACTCAGGGTGAAAAAGTTATTGCTCTCACCTTTGATGATGGTCCTTGGCCTCAGACTACAGAGCAAGTACTAGATATCCTGAAATCAAATAATATCAAAGGGACGTTTTTTGTCGTTGGGCAGAACCTGAAAAATTATCCAGAGTTAGGAAAGCAGATTGTCGCTCAAGGTCACGTCATTGCCAACCACACTTGGCATCACTGGTATCACTTCTTAAATCCACAAGCTGCTGCTTTTGAAATAGATCGTACAGAAGACTTAATATATCAAGTTACAGGTGTTAAAACAAATCTTTTTAGACCGCCTGGCGGCTTCCTGCACAATGGATTAGCTGCTTATGCTAAAGGCCAAAAATATGCTGTGGTAATGTGGTCAGCTGATTCCACAGACTACAAGCAGCCAGCTGTACCAAAGTTGATCGATAATGTGATTAAAGATTCAAAACCTGGTGGGATTGTACTAATGCATGATGGTGGTGGAAACCGTTCTAGAACTATACAAGCGTTACCAGAAATTATTAGTAACTTTAGAAAGCAAGGCTATCGTTTTGTGACTGTTCCAGAAATTTTAGAAATGGAAGATGCAGACCAAAAGTTGCTTGCTAACAAAAAGTAATAATTATTAATTATAGGTAAATAGTCAATAGTAATTGGCTAAATACTAAAATTATCTTTTTTGGTTAACATGGTTATTTTTGCATTTGGTTAGAGACTGATAATTAAGGGCATTTTAGCAGCGAACCAAAAATTTTTTCTCCAAAGAACGATCGCCCAAATATTGATACTGTATTGATATTATTACATGACTATTACGAAATTTTTTTGGCGCTGAAAACCTTGTTTTGTTAAAAGGCAGACTGGAAGGCCTGCCTCACAAGATTGAATTTATTTGTTAGAAGTCTCTTAATGACTGCTTACCAAACTTAACTCAGTTGTTTTTTCAGGATTGGCTTCTGGACTATCAGCTTCAGAAGGCGGAACTAACTGCCAGAATTTCGGCAAAAATTCTTGCCAGTTTTGCAGAATTTTCTTCGCCTTTGGTGAACCAGTGCGTTCTGCATGATTTTGGATTAATTCTTGCAGTTGCTTTGCACCTAATTCGGTAATCACTCGCTGAATTTTGACAATTTCTGGGTTGACTAACTCACGAAATGAGTCGTCTTCATCCAAGAAGTATGCCAGTCCACCAGTCATTCCAGCTGCTACGTTACGTCCTACTTTACCGAGGACGACAATCACACCACCTGTCATGTATTCACAGCAGTGATCCCCAGCACCTTCAATCACTGCTATGCCTTTGGAGTTTCTTACAGCAAAGCGTTCTCCTGCTAGACCGTTGGCAAATAATATGCCACCAGTAGCACCATAAAGGCAGGTATTGCCAACTATCACGTTTTGTGATGCGTTATAGGTAGCATCAGTTGGAGGTTTGATGATGATTTCACCACCATGCATCCCTTTACCTACATAGTCATTTGCTTCTCCTTCTAGGCTGAGAATTATGCCTGGGAGGTTAAAAGCACCAAAGCTTTGCCCAACACTACCTGTAAAGTTGAGATTAATTTGTCCTTCAAAGCCACTGTCACCGTATTGAGAAGCGATCGCACCCGCTAATCTTGTGCCCACTGTTCTGTCAGTATTGATAATTGGGTAAGTCTTAGTGACAGTAGACTGATTCCTAATAGCAGCCTGAATGTCAGGGTCGGCAAGGAACTTGTCATCCAAAACCACACCATTGCTGTGAACTTCTTCATGCACCAACCAGCTACGATTGTCTTTGGTATTTGGCAGCTGAAGTAAACAGTCGAGATTTAACGATTGTGTTTTGGTGAGATTTACCTCTGGGCGCAGTTTTAATAAATCTGCACGTCCAACGATTTCTGACAAAGAACGGTAGCCAAGTCGGGCTAACAAACTACGCACTTCTTCCGCAATGAAGTAGAAGAAGTTGACAACTTGTTCCGGTATTCCCGTAAACCGCTTGCGGAGTTCTTCTTTTTGAGTAGCAACACCCACAGGACAGGTATTCATGTGGCAAACTCTCGCCATAATACAGCCTTCAGCAATCATGGCGATGGAGCCGAAACCAAATTCTTCACCACCCATCAATGCACCTATTACCACGTCCCAACCACTCTTGAGTCCGCCATCTACGCGTAAAATCACGCGATCGCGCAAGCCATTTTCCATCAAGACGCGATGCACTTCGCTTAAACCCAGTTCCCACGGTGAACCAGCATGTTTAATCGAACTTAGTGGCGATGCACCTGTACCACCATCATGTCCAGAAATCTGGATAATATCAGCGTTTGCCTTGGCTACACCAGCCGCGATCGTGCCAATGCCAACTTCTGCAACTAGCTTTACCGACACCTTTGCTTTCGGATTAATTTGGTGCAGATCGAAAATCAGTTGTGCTAGGTCTTCAATCGAATAAATATCGTGGTGCGGTGGTGGCGATATCAGCGTCACACCTGCTTTGGAGCGCCTTAACATCGCAATGTATTGGCTCACTTTGGGCCCTGGTAGTTGTCCACCTTCCCCAGGCTTGGCACCTTGGGCAATTTTGATTTCAATTTGTTGGGCGTTAACTAGGTACTCTGGGGTGACACCAAAGCGTCCCGATGCAACTTGCTTAATGGCACTATAAGCTCGATCGCCATTTCGCAATCCTTTTAAATGAGGTAGGGTTGGCGAGTAACCAGATTCGTCTACATCATCTAGAACTGTGTAGCGCACTGGATCTTCGCCGCCTTCTCCAGAATTTGATTTACCACCAATGCGGTTCATGGCGATCGCTAAAGTTTCGTGGGCTTCTCTTGACAAAGCGCCTAAAGACATGCCGCCTGTGCAGAAGCGTTTGACTATTTCATACACCGATTCCACTTCTTCTAGAGGAACTGGGGTGCGATCGCCTTGGAAGTCCAGCAAATCTCGCAAGGCTGTTACTGGTCTGCCTTGGAGGTGCTTTTTGTAAACTTCGTAGTGGTCGTAGTTTTTGTCATCTAGAGCCTTATGCAGCGCCTTAACCATTTCGGGGCTATTCATGTGGTACTCGCCGCCAGGACGGTACTGCACAAAGCCCAGGTTTTCTAACTTCTTGGTCGTTAGTTCTGGGAAAGCTTTGACGTGGAAGGAAAGCACTTCATCAGCAAGTTCGGTAATGCTCAAACCACCGATGCGGGAAGTCGTTCCACGGAATCCCAGGTCGATTAAATCTCCACCGATGCCAATAGCTTCAAATATTTGGGCTGCTTGATAGCTAGATAGCAGAGAAATTCCCATTTTGGAGAGAATTTTGAGCAAACCTGACTCTACTGCTTTGCGATAGTTTCCTAAAGCTTGTTCTAGGGTGAGGGTGGGAATTTTTTGCACACCCATTAACTTTTGAGTTTTGGGATCGGACCACCAATCACGCACCGTATCTAAAGCCATGTACGGGCAAACTGCGCCAGCACCATAGCCAATCAGACAAGCAAAGTGATGGGTACTCCAGCATTGAGCAGTATTCACAATCAGGGATGTTTTCATTCGCAACCCTTCGCGAATCAGATGGTGATGCACCGCACCTACTGCTAATAGGGGAGGAATGTAGGTATATTCTGTGTTGAGACTGTCATTGACCCGATCGCGATCGCTCAATATTAAAATCTTTGCACCTGCCCGGACTGACTCAGCTGCTTGTGCTTGCAAAGATTGCACTGCGGCTTTCAATCCTTCTGGGCCGCTAGCGATCGCAAAT
Organism: Nostoc sp.; assembly: GCF_036917375.1. GTDB lineage: Bacteria > Cyanobacteriota > Cyanobacteriia > Cyanobacteriales > Nostocaceae > Nostoc. The sequence goes on along the minus strand of NZ_JBALDN010000005.1, from coordinate 51,640 downwards.
AGAGTTGACAACTCAGCCGTGGCAAATCCTGACAGCTTAATTGCCTCTAATTCACTATCAGTTAACACTGGCGATTCAAGCTTCAATCTCCGAGCATATTCTGGCTTAGGTTCTAATAAGTTACCCCGTTCGCCCAGTTCGACTTTCAGAGACATCACTAGCTTTTCCCGCAGGGGATCGATCGCCGGGTTCGTCACCTGAGCAAAGCGCTGTTTGAAATAGTCATAAAGCAAGTGGGGCTTTTGTGACAGTACGGCTAAGGGAATATCATCACCCATGCAGAAAGTCGGTTCAGAACCGGCGATTGCCATTGGATGAATCACCATTTCTACATCTTCTGTGGTGTAGCCAAAGGCAGTTTGACGCTGAAGTAAGGTTTGCTTGTCAATAGTCACTTGTCCTTGGTCATTTGTCATTTGTCCATTGCCATTGCCATTTGCTAATGACGGATGACCAATGACTAATGACTTTAATTCTTGACGATGCTGTTGCAACCATTCTCCATAAGGATGCTGCTTGGCAATGCGTCCCTTTATATCCCAATTCTTCAGCACTTCATGATTTTCTAAATCCACGGCAATCATTTGCCCTGGGCCAAGTCTACCTTTCTCGACAATATCGGCTTCTGGGAAATCCACCACACCAGCTTCGGAAGCTACAACAATGTAATCATCTTTGGTGATCGCGTAACGAGCCGGTCTTAAGCCATTACGATCTAAAGTTGCACCAACTTTTTTGCCATCGCTGAATACTAAAAGTGCTGGCCCGTCCCAAGCTTCTTGCAAACCACTGTAATATTCGTAGAAATCAACAATTTCGGGAGATTCACGTAAAGAAGGCTGATTTTGGTAAGCCTCTGGAACCATAATCATTAAAGCTTCCAAGGGGCTACGTCCAGAGCAAACCAGTAATTCCACTACGTTGTCTAGGGTAGCTGAGTCGCTGTTATCAATATGAACTAATGGCTTGAGTTCCTTGATGCGATCGCCCCATACAGGATGATTCAGGCTAGCTTCTCGTGCCATCATCCAGTTGATGTTACCCAATAAGGTATTGATTTCGCCGTTGTGACCCAAAAGCCGCATCGGTTGCGCTAGGGGCCACTTGGGCATTGTATTGGTACTAAAGCGGCGGTGATAAACAGCAAAGGCGCTTTTGTAAGCTGGATTTTTTAAATCGTCATAAAAGCTGCCCAAGACAGCAGAACGCACCATACCTTTGTAGACAATTGTGCGACTTGACAACGAACAGATATAAAATTCTTCTGAGATGTTAGTTGCAGCTTTACTAATGCGGCGGCGGGTAATGTACAACTGCCGTTCTAATTCATCACCGCTTTTGTCAACGGAAGCTAACAAAACTTGTTCAATCTGGGGTTGATTTTCTCTTGCTTGTATCCCAAGTAAATCAGATTGCACTGGTACTACTCGCCAACCCAATACAATTAATTTCTCTTCAGCAGCTACTTGCTCGACAGTCACCCTCGCTTTTTGTGCAGCTTGCTGGTCTTGTGGTAGAAATATCATCCCCACAGCTATATTATTGCTAGATGGAAATTCCTTCCCTCTTTGGGCAAAGTCTTGTTGAAACAACTCCCAAGGGATTGCGGTCAATACTCCAGCACCATCACCAGAGTCGCGATCGGCGCTACAACCTCCTCGGTGTTCTAAGCAGGCTAAAGCAGCTAAGGCTTTTTCGACAATTTCGTGGCTGGTATGATTTTGGCGATGAGCAATAAAACCGACACCACAGGCATCTCGTTCCTCTACTAACCACTTTTGCCCCTGATAGGTATCTCTTGAGTTGATATTCGCTGTGATTTTCTGGCCTTGATTCATCGGTTTATTATTCATACCCTGTTCCTGAAGTATTGAGTTACCAATTTTGCCACTACATTGTGGGAAAAAATTTCTAAATTCAGCGATGGAAAAATATATAAGCACCGAAATTTAGGGAAAAAAAATTTTAACTTCGGTTTTACTTTCTCAGTTTTCCCGTGTTAAAATGATTGCGTGTTTTTTATGTGTTTATGCGGTGTTAGATAATTTACCTCCGCCAAGACATTATTTTTGTCCTGACAGTTTCTTTTTTATATTTTGAAGTTAAGTATTTTTTCAATCCCTTTTTTCCAGATGCACACTAGCTACTCATGGAGCCTATTTCGGCTCACCTGAAACAAAACTAAAACTGAACGCTGCACTATTTTTTAAAGCCAAAGCCCAGATAATTTGTAATCGATCGTGACAATCAAGAACTCACTCTAAGCAGTCGCGTTGCGTTTATTAAATAAGCTATGCTAAAGGCTTTACGCTACGCTACCTTAATTCGTGGTTGCAATCAGTGAGGGGTTTTACCCTCCATTGTCTTGTTAACCATTGAATTAAAAATTGAGTCTGAGCTGGTGTACCCTTTTAATTACGAATTACGAATTAGTAATTATTTGGTTATCCCGATCCAGCAATAAAATCAGCGTATTACAATATATACCCATTTGACAATTCCCAAATATTTTTGTTGTCTAGAATTTTGTCGCTTACCAGTTGCTGTATGTATTACTATTAACTAGACATTACTGAAGTAATAACAGTAGCAACGTTCATCTTGGATTAAATATCTTAATCCAATTTGGATAACCAAAACTACCGTCTATAGTGTGGTTAGAATTAGTGGGAGTTAAAAAGCTTGATTGCAGTGGCTTTTGCGTCTAAATAAATTAATGTGTGTCTAAAAGAGATAACTAGCCAATATATAGATTACCATATTAATTCAAAAATAAAGTCATGTTTCCTTTATATTTCCAAATAATTGGTTAGTTTAAACCTTGGGTAATAGTTTTCCAAAGTACCTAGTAAATTATGGTAAAAATGCCGAATTGTTGCCAATCAAAGATTAGCGATGGCTCTGCAAACGCCAAGGGCGATCGCAGATTTTTCCGGGCTACTGTGTCACCAATACTTTTAACAGTACTGTGCTTAACGACTACTTGTGCTACCAGCGCCCAAGAGTCCCCGAAAACCACCAAATTTATACCCAGGTTAATCTCACAATCACCTGCACCTCCTTTAACAGGTGTAGCATCCTCTGGGAATCAAATTTCCCTCAATGGGCGTACTTTACCTGGAACTTGGTTACAGCGGCCTGGAAAATCTGGTCAGGTGATAACTCATCTCAGTGACGGGGCATTTAGGCAATTAATTGGAGTAAATTTCTTAAACAGTAGTAATTCAGCAAAGCAACCAATACAGTGGTTTTCGTCGGTGACAACGCCACTGGTTTTATCTACCAGACTACTAGGAGCATATCGCTATCTGGATATTAGCAATTTTGCTCAAACATCTGGATGGGAAATCCGAACCAATGGCAACATTTTGGTGATTGCTACCCCAAAAACACAAATCACAAATATTGTTCAGAGCCAGGAACCTCCAGAAGCGAGCGCCCCTTTGCAACAGTCGCGGATTATTGTCGATTTAGATCGTCCCACTCCCTGGCAACTTGCACAAGGGTCAGCGATCGCAAAACCGCAAACTCCATCTTCCGATCCAGACACGCCAACCCCAAAATCCACTGCACCACCAAATAGACAGTGGACAATTACCTTGGATGGAATAGCCGCTCCCGTTTTGATAGAACGCTATACCCCCCAGCCACCACCAGCACCGACAGCACCACCAACATTGCTGCCAAACTTGCTCAAACAATTATTACCAGTTACACCAACACAACCAATACCATTAGCACCAGCCCCAACCCCTGAACCACTGATTCAACAAGTAGAGGTGGTGAAAAACCAAACCGTTATTAGTCTGAGCGTTCCCTTTGGTCTATCACCTAAAGTTAGTACTGTAGATAACCCCAATCGCCTGATTATCGACATTCGACCCGATCCTCTAGAAGAACGAGATATTACTTGGGCCCCAGGATTGCTTTGGCGACAGCATTATGTCAACTTAGGCACAGAACGCTTTCCAGTCGTCTGGTTAGAAGTTAATCCCCGCAAATTTGGACTAACCTTGAAACCTATGTGGGCTAGTCCTGATGGGCTTGCGGGTACTGCTCCCTTAATTCAAACAGCACAACGTTACTTAGCAGTAGCAGGAATTAATGGTGGTTACTTTAACCGTAATAACAAATTGCCATTAGGTGCGATTCGTCGGGATAATCAGTGGTTATCAGCGCCTATTCTGAACCGAGGTGCGATCGCTTGGAATGATTCAGGTCAATTTTACTTCGGTCGTCTCACCTTAGAAGAAACTTTAATTGCAGCAAATGACCAGCGCCTACCAATTTTGTTTCTCAACAGCGGCTACGTCCAGAGTGGGATTGCTCGTTACACCCCAGCTTGGGGATCAACTTACACGCCTCTGACCGATAACGAAATTATCCTAGTGGTACAGAAAGACCAAATTACTAATCAGCTACCAGGCGGCAAAGTTGGTGAGACGCCGATTCCCATTCCCCAGGATGGCTACCTGCTAACTTTACGCGCTAACGCTACTAGTGCTGCCTCCCAGCTACCTATTGGAAGCGCAGTAAGTATTTCCAGCGCCACTGCCCCGGCTGATTTTAGTCGTTATCCCTACATTATCGGTGCTGGGCCGCTATTAGTCCAAAATCGTCAAATTGTCCTTGATGCCAAAGGCGAAAAATTCAGCAATGCCTTTATTGCCGAAAAGGCTATTCGTAGCGGTATTTGCACAACGGCAACAGGGACATTAATGATTACTGCCACACATAATCGTGTCGGTGGTTATGGGCCTAATTTGGCAGAACATGCTCAATTGATGCAACAAATGGGCTGTGTAGATGCCCTAAATTTGGACGGTGGTAGTTCTACCAGCCTTTATTTAGGAGGACAATTACTCGATCGATCGCCTAGTACCGCAGCTCGTGTTCATAATGGAATTGGTATTTTCTTGCAACCACGAAAATGAGGGAATGGAAAACAGGGAATAGGGATCTTAATTATCAATGCCCAATGCCCTTCAGGAGTGCTGAGTGCTGAGTTGTGAATCTCACTTATTTACTCAGAAATCAGAACTCGGAACGGGTTAAACGCCCCGCTTCCGCTAAAGGAACTGTTTCGCCCAATGCCCCATCCTTTTTTAAAGTTTAGAACAAGCCGTCATTTTGCTTGATGAAGACTTGGTGTAGACATCAGAATTTTAGTAGTGATGGTTTACACCATAAGGTTTGATTTTGCTATGTTTATCAAAGTGCGACAAAATTGCTGATTTTCAAGGTTGCAAGATAGCGCCAGATTTTTATCAATAAATTAAGAGTACCAACGGTTTGTTATGTCTTCAAATGAGGTAACTATGGCTCGATATCAAGAAACTACACAGACTGAAACTCTACATCTACCTCCAACCATAACTTCCAGGGGCGTTGCTGCAACTGAATTACGTCCTTGGGGTGCTTTTACGGTTTTAGAAGAAGGGCGCGGATACAAAATTAAGCGCATCGAAGTTAAGCCTGGACACCGCCTCAGTCTACAAATGCACCATCACCGCAGCGAACATTGGATTGTCGTCTCTGGTACAGCTAGAGTAGTTTGTGGTGATAGAGAAGTACTACTAAGCAATAATGAGTCAACTTATGTACCCCAATGTACATCTCATCGTTTAGAAAATCCTGGCGTGATCCCCTTGGTCTTGATTGAAGTCCAAAATGGCGAATACTTGGGAGAAGATGATATTATTCGCTACCAAGATGACTATGCCCGTACCAAAGATTAAAACCAAAAGAACGCTATTAAAGCTCTAGCCCCAAAGCTGAATACATTTTTGTGTAAACCGTCTTTGTAAACGAACTACTACACCCCAGAAGTCCCTACCTAGTCAAGGTGGGGACTGAAGCATGTTAGTGTTATAAATGTAGTAATAGCGATCGCGCTCATGCCTTGGGTAATTTGGAATTTTGCACAAGCAAGGGTCAACCTATCTGTAAAATGGAAGATGGGGTATTCAATTGCAAAAAACGAGTTCCATGATTCATCTGAGTCAAGCAGCCGTAAGTGAGATTGGGCGAATAAAGTCCAAGCAGCCAAATGTCTTGTTTCGATTGGCAGTAAAACCAGGTGGTTGTTCTGGGTTCTTTTATGATATGTCCTTCGATGAAGCAATAAAAGTAGACGACCAGGTTTTCGACTTGGATGAGATTCAAGTGGTCATAGATGCCGCAAGCTTAAATTACCTCAACGGTTTGAGAGTTGATTATTCAGAAGACTTAATGGGTGGTGGTTTTCGCTTCCACAATCCCCAAGCGATCGCTACCTGTGGCTGTGGCAATTCCTTCTCCTTGAGTCCTTAGTGATTAAGCATTAATCAAAAAACAGATGTTCGATCGCTAAGGAAAAATAGCAATTGACATAAAGCCGTAAAAAAAGATATAATCAGGATTTGTTAAAACTTAGACCATAAGCAGCTTTACGCGCTGTAACTCATGCCAACAATACAGCAGCTAATACGAAATGAGCGCGAACAAGCGCGTCAGAAAACCAAGTCCCCGGCTCTGAAACAATGTCCCCAACGTCGGGGAGTTTGTACCAGAGTATATACGACCACACCAAAAAAGCCTAACTCAGCCCTACGCAAAGTAGCAAGAGTCAGACTTACCTCTGGATTTGAAGTCACAGCTTACATTCCAGGCATTGGTCACAACTTACAAGAACACTCAGTTGTGATGATTCGTGGCGGTCGGGTTAAGGATCTACCAGGCGTGAGATACCACATTATCCGTGGCACCCTAGATACAGCCGGAGTCAAAGACCGCAAGCAAGGCCGTTCCAAGTATGGAACCAAGCGTCCTAAAGAAGCGAAAAAATAGGATTAGGCGATTAATCGCATCCAACACGATTAATCGTCTACCTTAAAAACGCCCAAGGACAAAAGAAGGAGCGCCGTCTTTGTTCTAAACAGTAGTGATGAAGGCTGCTAAAGTCTGTTTCCAAAAATCAAGCGAGCTACATCTACACTAAGCGAGCAAGTGTAGAAGTTCTGAGGAGAAAAATGCTGTAATCTACAGCTAATTTCTCATCTGAACATTAAAGTTTATAATCTTGTCGCCTTGAGTATTTCGTTGCAGGTAGTAAGTCAAACAATTCTTGATTTTAGATTTGCGATAGCGTAGCGTTAGCGAGTTATCGAACGTCTTTTGGATTGGTCGAACCCACAAGGGAATTAGGCTTACAGACTTTTGATTTGTTCAGATCCTTGCGATCGGAATGTATACCAAAAACTTTTAATCCAAAATCAAAAATCAAAAATCAAGAATTGGCAGTAAATTAAGTCAGCCTTGCTGCAACGGTCGAAAAAATAGAGGAAGTCTGAGGGTTGGGTTCTACCGCTTTTAGTTTCCGGTGTCTGATAGCATATAATTTCGTTGCCAATTCCGAATTAAAGGTGAAGTATGTCTCGTCGTGGTGTTATTCAAAGGCGCCCAGTTCCGTCTGACTCCGTATATAACAGTCGCCTTGTGAGCATGATTATCAGACGGATCATGCGTCATGGCAAAAAATCACTTGCCGCACGCATTGTTTATGATGCATTAAAAACTATTGAAGAACGCACTGGTGCTGGTGCCTTAGAAACCTTTGAAAGAGCAGTGCGAAATGCCACGCCTTTAGTAGAAGTAAAGGCTCGGCGAGTTGGGGGAGCAACCTACCAAGTCCCAATGGAAGTGCGTACAGAACGGGGCACTACTTTAGCACTGCGTTGGTTGGTGCAATATTCCCGGTCAAGACCAGGCCGGACAATGGCTAGCAAATTGGCAAATGAGTTAATGGATGCTGCCAACGAAACTGGCAATGCCATTCGCAAACGGGAAGAAACGCACCGGATGGCGGAAGCAAACAAAGCATTTGCACATTATCGTTACTAAGTAAAAAAGCGATATATCGCCTTGCCGAAGTGGTATATCGTAGATTTACAAAAAAAGACGGTTTTCCGTAAAAGTATAGAATCTTAACAAAGAGTAATATACAAGATATCATGAGGCAAAAACGATAGGAGGCACCTGTGGCACGCACGATCCCGCTAGAGAAAGTACGCAACATTGGTATTGCGGCGCATATAGATGCGGGCAAAACAACAACAACAGAGAGAATATTATTTTACTCTGGGATAATTCATAAAATTGGCGAAGTTCATGAAGGAACTGCCGTCACAGACTGGATGGAGCAGGAGCGGGAGCGGGGAATTACCATTACTGCCGCTGCTATCAGTACCAGTTGGAAAGATCATCAAATTAACATTATCGATACTCCGGGTCACGTAGACTTCACAATTGAAGTTGAGCGTTCCATGCGCGTGTTGGATGGTGTAATCGCAGTATTTTGTTCTGTGGGCGGCGTGCAACCGCAATCCGAGACAGTGTGGCGGCAAGCAGAACGCTACAAAGTTCCTCGGATAGCCTTTATCAACAAGATGGATCGCACCGGAGCGAACTTTTATAAAGTTCACGACCAAATCCGCGATCGCCTGCGGGCAAATGCGATCGCCATTCAACTACCAATCGGTAGTGAAAACGACTTCCAAGGAATCGTTGACCTAGTACGGATGCGTGCGTATATTTACGCTAATGACCAAGGAACTGATATCCAGGAAACTGATATCCCGGAAGCATTGCAAGCGCAGGTAGAGGAATTCCGCACCAAGCTAATAGAAGCCGCGGCAGAAACAGATGATGCTCTGATGACTAAGTACTTCGAGGGCGAAGAACTTACAGAACAGGAAATTCGGACTGCCCTGCGTAAAGGCACAATTGCGGGGACAATTGTACCAGTACTTTGTGGTTCGGCATTCAAAAACAAAGGCGTACAGCTGATGCTAGATGCCGTTGTCGATTACCTGCCAGCGCCAAGTGAAGTACCGCCAATTCAAGGCTTGCTGCCCAATGGCGATACTGTTGAGCGGCGGGCTGATGACAACGAACCCTTAGCAGCTCTGGCATTCAAGATTATGGCTGACCCTTATGGTCGCCTCACATTTGTTCGTGTTTATTCTGGTGTCCTGAAAAAGGGCAGCTACGTTCTCAACGCTAGTAAGAATAAAAAAGAACGGATTTCCCGCTTAGTTCTTATGAAAGCAGACGATCGGCAAGATGTCGATGAACTGCGAGCGGGTGATTTGGGAGCAGCTTTGGGATTGAAAGACACCTTGACAGGTGACACGCTCTGTGATGATGGCTCGCCAGTAATTCTGGAATCCCTATTCATTCCTGAGCCTGTGATCTCGGTGGCGGTTGAACCCAAAACCAAAAACGACATGGACAAGCTGTCCAAGGCTCTGCAATCTCTCTCAGAAGAAGACCCCACCTTCCGTGTCCGTGTCGATCCGGAAACAAACCAAACCGTGATCGCGGGGATGGGAGAGCTACACCTAGAAATTCTAGTAGACCGGATGTTACGAGAATTCAAGGTGGAAGCGAATGTAGGTGCGCCACAAGTAGCTTACCGAGAAACAATTCGGAAAGCTGTGAGCAAAATTGAAGGCAAATTTATCCGCCAAAGTGGTGGTAAAGGTCAATACGGTCACGTTGTGATCAATTTGGAACCTGGAGACCCCGGTACTGGCTTTGAATTCGTCTCCAAAATTGCCGGCGGTTCAGTACCTAAAGAGTACGTTGGCCCCGCAGAACAAGGAATGAAAGAAAGCTGCGAATCCGGTGTTCTAGCTGGATATCCGTTAATTGACGTTAAAGCAACGCTAATTGATGGGTCATACCACGATGTGGACTCTTCGGAAATGGCTTTCAAAATCGCTGGTTCAATGGCGATGAAAGAGGCTGTGCTGAAAGCTTCACCCGTCCTCTTAGAGCCTATGATGAAAGTTGAGGTTGAAGTTCCTGAAGATTATATCGGGAACGTTATTGGCGACCTCATTGCTCGCCGAGGGCAAATTGAAAGTCAAAGCACCGAACAGGGACTTGCTAAGGTCGCATCCAAAGTTCCACTGGCGACCATGTTTGGCTACGCCACTGATATCCGGTCAAAGACGCAGGGTCGGGGTATCTTCACGATGGAGTTCAGCCACTACGAAGAGGTGCCTCGCAGCGTAGCTGAAACTATCATTGCAAAAAGCAAAGGGAACGCTTAGTTAAAATAAGGAAATGAGTATTCATGGCACGCGCAAAGTTTGAAAGGAATAAACCCCACATCAATATCGGTACAGTTGGCCACGTTGACCACGGTAAAACTACCTTGACAGCAGCCATCACCATGACCTTGGCAGCTATGGGTCAGGCTGTAGCTAAAGGCTACGACCAAATTGATAATGCCCCAGAAGAAAAGGCACGGGGTATTACCATCAATACCGCTCACGTAGAGTACGAAACTGCAAATAGACACTATGCTCACGTAGACTGTCCAGGACACGCTGACTATGTGAAGAACATGATCACTGGTGCTGCACAGATGGACGGAGGTATCCTCGTAGTTGCTGCTACCGATGGACCTATGCCCCAAACCCGCGAACACATTCTGTTGGCAAAACAGGTTGGTGTTCCCAGTCTGGTTGTCTTCTTGAACAAAGAAGACTTGATGGACGATCCAGAACTCCTGGAACTAGTGGAACTAGAACTGAGAGAACTGTTAAGCAGCTATGATTTCCCTGGTGATGATATCCCTATTATCAAAGGCTCTGGTCTGCAAGCTCTGGAAGCAATGACCAAGAATCCGAAGACCCAACGCGGTGAAAATCCTTGGGTAGACAAAATCTATGAACTGATGGATGCTGTAGATTCTTACATCCCCACACCTGAGCGGGATGTTGATAAACCCTTCCTGATGGCTGTAGAAGACGTGTTCTCAATCACAGGCCGTGGTACTGTTGCCACTGGTCGGATTGAACGGGGTGTAGTCAAAGTTGGCGATAACGTTGAACTAGTGGGTATTAGAGATACTCGCGCTACTACCGTAACTGGGATTGAAATGTTCAAGAAGAGTCTTGAGCAAGGTATGGCTGGAGATAACGCTGGCGTACTACTCCGGGGTATCCAGAAGGCTGACATTGAACGGGGTATGGTAATTGCCAAACCAGGTTCAATTAAACCTCATAATGAATTTGAAGGTGAAGTCTACGTTCTAACAGAAAAAGAAGGTGGTCGTAAGACTCCATTTTTCGCAGGCTACCGTCCCCAGTTCTACGTGCGGACAACCGATGTAACTGGTACCATCAAAGCCTACACCTCTGATGAAGGTAAAGAAGTAGAAATGGTAATGCCAGGCGATCGCATCAAGATGACAGTAGAATTGATCAATGCGATCGCGATTGAACAAGGAATGCGCTTCGCTATTCGCGAAGGTGGTCGCACCATCGGTGCTGGTGTCGTCTCCAAAATTATCAAGTAGCAAGCACCTTTTTGCTCATAACAAAGGAGCAGAGATGGTATTTATTTTGCCTCTCTGCTCCTTTCTCTTCCCTCTTATAAATAAGGTAATAGGTTACAGGGGACAGGTAATAGTTTTCTGTAACCGATAACTTGTAACCGTTAACCTGTAAATACTCCCCTAATTACGCAGAACCTGGAAAATTAAAGATGGCAACTCTACAGCAGCAGAAGATTAGAATTCGCTTACAAGCCTTTGACAGGCGCTTATTAGATACATCTTGCGAGAAGATTGTAGACACAGCTAACCGCACCAACGCTACAGCTATAGGCCCAATTCCTTTACCAACAAAACGCCGGATCTATTGTGTGCTGCGATCGCCCCACGTAGATAAAGATTCACGGGAGCACTTTGAAACCCGTACTCATCGCCGGATTATTGACATTTACCAGCCCTCCTCCAAGACTATTGATGCCCTGATGAAATTGGATCTACCATCGGGTGTAGATATTGAAGTCAAACTTTAATTTAGTCATTAGTCATTGGTCATTTGTCATTGCCAAAGGACGAAGGACAAAAGACAAATGACATTAGTATGAATATTTACACAGCCCTGAAGAAATATATCTCAGGGCTTTTATTTAGCTAGGAAACAAATGATAGAATGTAGATAAAGTACGGGAAAAGCAGAGAAAAGAAATTTTAAAGATTAAGTTTATACCAAAGTAACAATGACATCATCTTCTAAAATTGCAGTTCGCGAACTACCTCTGTTCCCGTTACCCGAAGTAGTTCTGTTTCCTACCAGGCCATTACCCCTGCACATCTTTGAATTTCGCTACCGAATCATGATGAACACGATTTTGGAAAGCGATCGCAGGTTCGGTGTTTTGATGTTCGATCCAGTCAAAGGTACAATTGCAAACACTGGTTGCTGTGCCGAAATTATTCATCACCAAAGGCTGCCAGACGATCGGATCAAGATGATGACTTTAGGGCAGCAAAGATTTCGTGTATTAGAGTATGTTCGTGAAAAGCCATATCGCGTTGGCTTAGTTGAATGGATTGAAGACCAACCACCGACTAAAGATTTGCGACCTTTATCAACTGAAGTAGAACAACTACTGCGAGATGTGGTGCGTCTCTCAGCCAAATTAACCGAACAAAATATTGAATTGCCAGAAGATTTGCCCGATCTACCAACAGAGTTATCTTATTGGGTAGCCAGTAATCTTTATGGTGTCGCGGCAGAGCAGCAATTATTGTTAGAAATGCAAGATACTGTAACTCGTCTAGAGCGAGAAGCTGAAATTTTAACTTCTACTCGGAATCACTTGGCAGCTCGGGCTGTTCTCAAAGATACATTTAGTGAAAAGTGAGGAGTTAAGAGTTAGGAGTTAAAAGTGAGGAGTTAGGAAGAAAAAACAAAAATAAAAGATCGACAACTTATAATTTATATTTCCTAGCTGATAATTGGTAAATCCTAAATGATAACTCTTAACTTCTTAAGTAACGGCGCCGATCGGTAAAACATTGTAAGCGCCAAGAATTTTTAAAATCTCTGTGTGGATGGCTAATTCTGCTAAAGCAGATTGCATTTGTGCGTCTTTGGCATCCGCTTCTAAATCCATGAAAAACAAGTATTCGCCTAGCGATCGCTTCGTCGGACGAGATTCAATCCGGCTGAGGTTAATCCCTCGTTGAGCAAATATTTGCAAAGGTTTGACCAATGCTCCGGGTGTGTTGGCAGGCATACTAAAAGCCAGCGATGTGTGACTAGCAAGCGCTTTTGTTGCTTGGTATCCAGCGTCCACCTCACCCTGACTTACTACCCAAAAACGAGTAAAGTTTTCTGGATTGTCGTTGATACCACTAGCAAGTATCGGCAGGTTGTAAAGTTGAGCTGCTCTACTAGAAGCGATCGCTGCCGTTGTTGTCTCTTGCTCTAATCGCTGTAGTGCTTCGGTTGTGGAATTGCTGGGAATAATCTGTACAGTTGGGAGAAACCGCTCTAACCATCCCTGACATTGTGCCAAAGCTTGTGGGTGAGAATAAACAGTTTTAATCCTATCTAAAGTAGACGCGCAAGAAATTAATGTATGGGCAATGGGTAATACCAAAGCTAACTGAATTCGCAAATTGTCCAACTGCCATAGTGTATCCATTGTGGTAGTCACACTCCCTTCAATAGAATTTTCTACTGGCACAACAGCCAAGTGAGCTTGACCATCAGCAACAGCGTGCAGTGATTGAGGGATGGTGGGATAGGGACATAATCTAGCTTCTACTCCCCTACTTTTAATTAGCCAGTTGACATAAAAAACAGATGCTTGCTCTGTGTAAGTGCCAGGAGGCCCTAAATGTGCGATCGATAAAGTCATACTTTTAGCCTTGAGTTACGAGTTTAATGCCTAAACAAAGATTATGATATTTTGCTTTGGCAAATATATCCAACATTTACTGTTACTAAACACTGTTATCTCTAAAATTTACAGATTAAAGGGATAGAAGGAAATATGTATCCAAGAAAACAAGTCATGGAAATCAGTCTTCTAGCAGATAGATTTCCTAGCAGTTTTTTTACTAAATCCCTCTGAAGATTTAAGAGTAATAATAATGGTTTATATCCAAACGACTAAGCATATTCTTGATTTTGTGTCAAGAGTTAAATCCTAGTTTATATTTCTTGAACTCAAGATAGAACGAGCGTACCAACTTTTTGCTGATTAATCTATAGCTAATAAGCAACAATCGTTTTTATAGTCAATAAATTTTGTAATTTTCTAATAATCAAAACTAAGTTGTTAAAAAATATTAAAATTAAGAAACAGATATTTTTATTAGCTCATGGCTACCCGGTTTACTGCCTCCCAATCGGTTGAAATCGCTGTTCCAGAGCAGCCTATTCCCATTCAGCACTACTTGCGTCAGCCTCAACGCCTGGTTAAGGCTTTGGTTGACAATAGTCGGATTCAGCAGCTTTCTGAGGAAGTATTTCGCTTGAAAATGCGTCCGCTGACTTTTATGTCATTGAGTATTCAACCTACTGTAGACATGAGAGTCTGGGCAGAATCAAATGGAATAATTTATTTGCGATCGCTAAACTGTGAAATTTTAGGTTTCGAGTATATTAACCAGCGCTTTGCTCTCAATTTAAAAGGCTATTTGTCTCCCAAAGAGTTTAGCACTGGCACTCGCCTGCAAGGGAAAGCTGATTTAGAAGTAGTGGTGGATTTTCCACCGCCGTTTTCTTTTACTCCTAAGCCGATTTTAGAAGCTACTGGCAATGGTTTGCTTAAAAGCGTACTGTTGTCGGTCAAGCAAAGGTTATTGAATCAACTTTTGACGGATTATCGCTACTGGGTGATATCACAAACCAAAGATAGAGGACTTGAGAGTGATAGTACTGAATTACCAATCCTGAATGCTGAGTAATTTGTTAACAAACAGAATTCAGGAGTCAAGAGCTAGAATACCCTTTCAGGGTAGCAAGCTACAGAATTGAATTCTGTAATTAGTAGAAGGTTTGTAGCTTGCTTCCCGCAGGTTATCCCCTACTAAACTAATTGATTCTGAATTCCGTATTCTTCTTCAATCACTCAACATTCAGACCTTTGATTTGGCAAGGACGAAAAGACTGACGATGCAGAGGCGACGGCCCGTATTGTTGCAAAGCCAGCAAATGCCGCTGGCTACCATAACCCTTGTTACACTCCAGGTTGTACATAGGGTATTTTAATGCTAGACGCATTACCAGATCGTCACGCCAAACCTTAGCGACAATACTAGCAGAGGCAATAGCGAGCGATCGCTCGTCCCCTTTAACTATTGTTTGTTGCGGCAATAGCAAATCTTTGATTGACTGATTGCCGTCAATCAAGCAAAGTTCAGGCTGTACCTTTAACTTCAGCACAGCCCGCTTCATTGCTAACAGCGTTGCTTGCAAAATATTTATCTTGTCAATTTCGGCAGTAGAAGCAAACCCAATTTTCCAGTCTATAGCCAGCGCACAAATTTGCTGCGCTAGCTGAGTTCTCCGAGAACTAGACAACTTTTTACTGTCTTTGATTTTAGCTGCCATCAGTATTGGCAAAGCGCGATTTGGTAAGATCACTGCTGCCGCCACGACCGGGCCAAATAAAGCACCTCGCCCTACTTCATCCACACCTGCAACCAACCCTGGAATCTCTGATAAGGTAGAAAACTCCAGCCAAGTGGATTGTTCCAAAGGCGTTGGTGATGTTTCTACCATAAAGCAAATTAATTATCCTCGATCGCTGAGGAACGACGGCGGCGGCGACGGCTGGCAGTGGCGCTGCTATTAGCTTCGCTTTCATCTGCGATTTCGTTCGCGGCGGCGGCTTTTGCAGACAAGCGTCCCGAAGGATTCACAGTCAACTCCGATGGTTCAGTTGTCTCTTCGATCGAAGATTTTTGTTCTGGCTCAATAACTTTTGGTGTCGGTATTTTGCTTGCAGTTATTTCAGGTGTTGACTTTTGGGCAATAGTGATTATTTCAGGTGTTGCTTTTTGAACAATAGGTGATTCTGAGGTTGATTCAATTGGGGTCGTTGGCTGTTGACCGGGCTGAATCACATTAATAATCACAGACTTAGTATTTTTCACCTCTTGCTCTAACTTCACCAAGGGAGATATTCCCATCAAGGCAAATATATCCTGTTCTTGGAGGCTCATTTCTACAGTTCTAATTTCCGGTGGTTCTACCACTGGCTTAACTGGTTCTGCTTTGATAATTTTAGTGCGCTCTACTACTCTTTCACTCCAGCCTGGTTTGCCAAGGGTGGGCGAGGGAATTTCTGGTGCAACTCCTAGTTCTGGTTCTACATCCAGGTCTAAATCTGGCTCGTTAACAAAAGCCAGGGGATTGGGAACAATCCGAGCTTCATCTTTTCCGTTTAACCCATTAACACCAATTCGACTGCGACGAGTGCGGGTACGGCGCTTATCATTCAGTTCTTGATAACTAGGATGATTGATTAGATTTAGGTTACTCAATTCCGAATCGCCCTCAAATGCTTCCCCAAATCCATCGTATGTTTCTCGTGGTTCCGGGATGCGAGCAGATGGCTGACGTGGTTCTCGGTGAGGCAAGGATACAAAACGTTCGCGCTCTGGTGTCTCTGCCGGTATTGGCAATCGGTTTTCGATTTCTCCAGGCAGACGCACAGTATGTCCTAAACCGCCACAGGTGGGGCAAGTTTCACCAAACAATTCGTAAATATTTTGACCCTGACGTTTGCGGGTTAGTTCTACTAAACCCAGTTCGGTAAGTTGGGCAATCTGGGGACGAGCTTTGTCTGCTTTGAGTGCTTTATTAAAGTGTTCGAGAACTTGTAGTTGGTCGCGTCGCGATTCCATATCAATAAAATCAACGACGATCACCCCGGCGATATTTCGCAGACGCAACTGGCGAGCGATTTCTGTTGCTGCTTCGCAGTTTGTCCACAAAACTGTTTCTCTAGCTGTTGCCGATCGCGTGAACGAACCAGAGTTAACATCGATTACGGTTAATGCTTCTGTCGGCTCGATGATAATGTAACCGCCAGAAGGTAGGTCTACTCTTGGTTTCAGGGCTTCTCGAATGGCAGCAGTGATCCGGAAGTATTCTAAAATTGGGGAGCGATCGCGATGATGGTCAATCAACAATCCTTGCGGTGTTTGACCGCCACTCCAATTCTGCAAGTACTGTTTGACGCGCTTCAAACCAGTACTAGAATCCACGACAATCCGATTGACATCCGCGCCGTACATATCTCGCAATACGCGCTGGATAAAGTCATCGTCTCGGTTGAGCAGTGCTGGCGCACGGGTAGAATGAGCTTCCTGCTGGATAGCCTCCCATTGCTTTTGCAGTAACTCCAAATCTTCCATAATCGCTTCTTCGGGTTTGCCTTCTGCTTCTGTACGCACAAGCAAACCCATTCCCGCCGGCTTGACCAAAATCGCCAGCGCTCGCAAGCGGTTGCGCTCACTTTCACTTTTAATCCGTCGGGATAAATTTACGCCCCGACCATAAGGCATCAGTACTACGTAACGTCCAGGTAAGGTTATGTTACCTGTGAGCCTGGGCCCTTTTGTCCCCGTTGGCTCTTTCATTACTTGCACCAAAACTTTCTGTTGTGGTGCAAGTAATTCTGTAATTGCCGCTGCGGTACGCTTGAGCTTCAATGGGCCCAAGTCGGTAACATGAATAAAACCGTTGCGCTCTGGATCGCCAATATTGACAAAAGCCGCATCTATCCCAGGTAATACGTTTTCTACTACTCCTAAGTAGATATCACCTATTTGATGATGACCCGTAGCAACAACGAGTTCTTGTATTTGATCTTCAGAAAAAACCGCAGCAATTTGGTGCTGCTCCGCGATGATAATTTGTTTCGGCATTCAATTTCCTCAAAAATTGGCAGCACTTACAGGTTTGAGGTTCGTTGTATCAAGTCCGGTTAATTACTTAATAATTCAAAACTACCTGCGTCTCCGCGTTAGTTTTAATTACCAATGTTTTCTCGGTTTGATATTATACTTTCGCTGCCCTCGCAACCCTCAAAAGGCGCTACTGATAATAAAAATTGCAAATCTGAGCTTCTAAGTTAAATAGCTATTGGCGCTCTTAAGAGCGTTTCTACGGCTGATTATTCCAGAACTGCTGCATATCGTTTAAGCAATTAAATCAACCGTCCGTGGTTGATTTGTGATGCAATACCCTCAAATCTTGAGAGTTCTGAGTTGAAAGTTCTAAATCCTGAGTGAGCATTTTAACTCAGGATGCTTTATTTGAGAGTAACCTACTGAATTCGTTAAGAAAAAGAAACTATTTCTATTTTCCATTCCCCGGATTTCTCTTAGGGTTATATTCAGATTCGCCAATCGCTAATCTGCCTTGAGCGGCTCTAGCCTAAGACAAGCAGCGCTTTGCGCGTCTCGTGAACGTCTACAACAAGTCGGCATAACCGACATCAGTTGCTTTAACTCTAAAAAAGTAATGCACTAGCTCTTGGGCACTACCTGGATTAGACATTCAGCAGTTGTTTAAAAGCATGGATTTAGAGAAGCTAACCGAGCCTGCTGTTAGTTACTGATTCACAAGGTAGCTATAGAGAGAGTGTGCATTCTTTAATCTGCTTTTGTTTGTCTAGGATAAAATCCTAGAAGTTGCACTCTAATATCTTTGCTTTCGCCCCCTGAATACCAGGGTAGTGAACCAGCTAATTCAATGCAGCGCCAGAAAATTTCTCTTCACCCTATTCTAACGCAACCTTGCTAAAAATCAATTCCTGTGAGCTGCCATTCTTAGGACAACTACTAGCAAGTTGCCCTACAGGGATTATACCCCTAAAATTAGCCGATTGCGGTGGATGTGCAGGAGTTGAAATTCTACACCAGCCACTGTCTCTAGCATAAACAGGATTTGTTCGGGACGCAACACCAAACCGTCTTGGCGATAGCTACCTAGATAACGGATTACAGATGACATAGATTCTGCAACGCAATTGTAGTTTTCTACTAACTCCAGTTCAAATAAGCGATCGCGCAGATTTATTAACTGGCTCTTGCCTGATTTAGTTATTTGCTCGTACCAAAGTTCCTCTTTTGCTTTGATTGTATCAATCCAGTTTTGCCATTGTATGGGTGTTGTTTCTGCAAGTGCTGCCACAGTAATTAAATACTCTGCGGACTCTAGCAGTTGGGTAGCGGCACTAGCTTTTAAATCTATTTGCTCCACATTATATATAGGTATGTCTGTGGGCATTTCATGAGCCAACTTTCTGAAGAAAGTATCAACTTCCACTGGCACAGTTAACTCAAAATCTGCAATTTCACCGCTGCTAGTAGCCCCTAGAGCCAAAGCAGTTGCTAGAGAAATGCGTGGCATTGGGTGAAACCCACCACTAAAAGCAATTGGTAAGCTTGCTCGCCGCACAACCCGGTCAAACAGACGGATTAAATCTAGATGGCTCATCAAAGCCATATTACCTTGTTTGCCAAACCAAACTCGCAGTCTTTGCGCCTTAGTTGTGTTAGGGACAAATTCGCCAGCAAATTTTGGGATAGCAGGTGATTCTATGACGATATTATGCCCAAAGTCAGTGCCACAGACGCCACAATGAGAACAACCTTCAAAAGAGCAGTCGGGTACAATTGCAGCTTCTAGAGCGCGTTGCAAGTCTTCTTTGAGCCACTTTTTGTCAATCCCGGTATCAATATGATCCCAAGGTAGGGGAATATCGAGGGAGTGGGGAGTACTAAGTGGGGTATTATCCTCTGCTTCTTTGCCCTTTTGCGTCTCTACGTGAAACAAATTCCATTCGCCATTTTCTACTTTGCGGTATTTCCAATCTAAATCGGCTTGGGCGATCGCAGATCCCCAAGCGCCAAAAGCTCGATCTAAATTTTCATACCAGGAATCCATACCTGCACCCAATTTCCAGGCAAGGCGGACTACTTTGCTCAAATTGCGATCGCCTCGTCCCACAAAATCTTCCATTGCCGAAATGCGGACATCGGTAAAATTTACCTTCACTGCCTTGATTCGGCGGAACTCTTGCCGCAACAGGTTTTGTTTGCGCTTAAATTCAACTGTAGAAACTGAGTGCCACTGGAATGGTGTATGGGGCTTGGGCGTAAAGTTAGAAATCGTCAGGTTAAAGTTTAGGGGTTTTCTGCCCTTACCCCGACATTCTCGCTGTAGCCAGCTTACCGTTTCCGCAATGCCCACAACGTCAGCATCGGTTTCACCCGGCAAGCCAATCATAAAATACAACTTGATTTTATCCCAGCCTTGCTCCCAAGCGGTTTTTACACCCCGCAACAATTCTTCATTCGTCAACCCCTTATTCACGATGTCTCGCATCCGCTGAGTACCAGCTTCTGGAGCAAAAGTCAGTCCACCTTGGCGCGTACCTCCCAGGATGTTGGCAATGTTCTCGTCAAATCTGTCTACCCGTTGGCTTGGTAGAGTCAGAGAAATGTTTTCATTTTTTAAGCGATTTTTGATTTCCATCCCCACTGCTGGTAGGGACAAATAATCAGAACAACTCAGAGATAGGAGGGAAAACTCATTGTAACCAGTTGCCCGCATACCCTGTTCAATTGCTTCTACAACCTTATCGGGTTCTACATCCCGTGCTGGTCGATTCAGCATTCCTGGTTGACAGAAGCGACAGCCACGAGTACAACCACGCCGAATCTCAATGGTCAAGCGATCGTGCACCGTTTCTACATAAGGAACTAAACCTATGGAATATGCTGGTATGGGAGTTGCAACCCTTCGCAGAATTCGTTTTGGCACGTCTGGGCGACGAGGGTGAACTGAGCCATCCTCTGCCATGTCGTAAAACTGAGGCACATATACGCCTGGTATCTGTGCCAAATCCAGTAACAGATGTTCCCGACTTAATCCTGCTTGTTTGCCTTCTTCTAACACCAAACCAATTTCTGGCAGCAGTTCTTCTCCATCTCCAAGGGCGATAAAGTCGAAGAAGTCAGCATAAGGCTCAGGATTTGATGTTGCTGTTTGCCCACCAGCGAAAATCAACGGAAAGGTCGACTGGGTATCAGTAGATTCTCTACCCCCCTGCCCCTCTGCCCCTCTGCTCCCCTGCCTCTCCCGCCACGTCAAGGGAATTCCAGCTAAATCCAACATTTCGAGGATATTAGTTGCACCCAGTTCGTAACTGAGGCTAAAGCCTAAAATGTCGAATTCTGTCAGCGATCGCTTTGACTCTACCGCAAACAATGGCGTATTAGTTTCGCGTAGTTTGGCTGCCAGGTCTTTTCCTGGGAGGTAAGCGCGATCGCACAATTGACGCGGTTGGGCATTCAAGATGTTATAAAGGATGATGTGCCCTAAATTAGATGCACCGACTTCATATACTTCTGGGTAGGTTAAAACCCAACGTATTGCTGCCGTATCCCAATCTTTGTGTACTGCTAACAGTTCGTTACCCAGGTAACGGGCTGGTTTTAAAATATCCGATGTTATTAATTTTTCAACTGCAACAACCACTGTGCTATCTTCTAGCTACCTTAATTACAGCTACCCAACCCCAACATTAGCATTGAATTAGGTCTTCTAACAGATTTTATCGTTGCAACTTACAACTCCTTTACATAAAGTCCGCTTATTGCCTGAACCTTTGTGCTTTTACATAAAATTATGTTTGGGCCAATTCGGCTTCAGCGTCTAATATTTCAAATACCCTATCAAGTTGCGTCAGTTCAAAAATCATTCTGATTTGTGGAGTAACAGCGCGAAGTTGACAACTTCTTCCTAAAGTAAGAGCCAGCTTATGTGTAGATAACAATGCCATCAACCCCGCGCTATCTAAAGATTCTACTGCTGCGAGGTCTACTACCAAGATGGAAATACCATTTTGCGCCAACGCTGTAGTCATATCTCGTTCAAATTCCAAGGCGTTTGCAGCATTTAAACACCCTTGGGGGCGAATAACTGCAATCTTGGGATAGTTAAGCACTGCCTGCATAGTTACATCCTATTAAGAATTTTGAAGCGTCAAACTAAGGATTATTTGAACATAAACTCTATTTTGTTGCATCGACCATACGTCTTAGCTCTCTTTGCTGAATCTTTATTGCTTTAGGATGTCTGTTTAAAGATTGTTATAATTCCAGGTTAAAATGTGTTTATGTATACTTTTTTTTTATCTCAGTTCAAAAACAATCAACTATAGACGGCCATAAAGCAGACAAATTATCAGTAACTATGCTGATAAACCTTGCTTAGTCTATAACTAAAGCTAATTTAGCCAAGTCTTAACGGTAGGTTAAATCTTACACTTTAGCCTTGCTGATGGCATACAGCAAAGTCATAGTGAATTATCTATCTAACTAACTAAATTGTGATATATATCACTGGTAAATTAGTATTTGGATCACTCTTTATACTGAGGCTGATCTGGGATGATTAGTGTCATATTACAGTTGGGTTATTACTTATGAGAACTCAGTACGCTATTCGTAAATTGGTAGAAAAAGCTCTTGACATTAAAAAACTAACTCCTGAGATAGAGAATGAAATTAACTCAGAATTGACGGAACTGGGTTACATTTCTGATGTTGATTACGAAGCCTTAGAATTATTAATGGCAGAGATGGATGCTGGGCGAATCCAGTTGGTTCCTAGTCTGGGATTTTAAAATAATTCATAATGACGCTCTTTCTACGTTCGTGCAGGGTGTCGCAGACAGAAGTTCTGTGTAGCTTGCTTCTCTGTAAGAAGACGAGGACTGCCTAACGTAATTCGTAATTAAATCTAGCAAGGGGGATAAAAGGGCGATATGATTTTGCTAGTATTTTTCGATGAGGTTGATTATTTCAATACTTAAAGTGGCGTAAACTGTACTAAAAAACCTCTACATTGTGCATTCTATCGAAAATCGCCATACAGTTCGCTAAACGCCTAAAAAAATTCCTCCCAATCTGTTTGCTGAATTTGTCCACAAGCGGAATGAACTCGTTGCTAAGGGAGTTGATATCATCAATATGGCTACTGGCGAGCCAGATAAACTAACTTCTAGTCTAGTCATATCCTTCAGGTGATGCATGAAGCGATTGACGACGGTACTAACCACAATTATTCACCTTACGACAAGGACGAAATAATTTCTGGTGCGAAGGATGTAGCAATCGAATTTCACAGTCTTCAACGTATGAAAAATGCTGGTATTCGCTACAGTTGAAGAAGATGTTGAGAATTAGAGACTGGGGACTGGGAAGACAAGGAAGACAAGGAAGAATTATTCAAGAAGTCTCTATATTGTCTATTCCCAATGCCCAATACTTCGGCTCCTTTCGACTCCGCTCAAGGCAAGTCGCTCAGTACAAGTGCCTAATGCCTAATCCCCAATCACCAATCTCTCTTGATAGGCTTGCCAAAGTTGGTGAATAAACTGATTAAGTTGCTGCTTTGCGGCTGAATCAGGTTCGGTTTTTGGTTCTTTTGCTAAAAGTTGGCTCAAGAAGGTAATTACTTCTGTGTCTAATGCTGGGCGAAATAAATTAGCAGGCCAAAGTAAGTCAGATGCGTCTCGCAAATCGGTAATTAGGGGTGATTCTTCTATGAAAGTAACCATTAATAAAGGACGCACCCAACACAACTGGCGAGAAACTACAAATTGAATGACTTCTGCATACAGGTTCCTGTCGCCATACTCTAGAGACACAATTTGTCCCGTTTGAAGAAAATCTAGGCTCATGTCCATCTTGGGCAAGGGCAAGGATTGTTTTGCTTGCAACTTTCTTTATCTTAAAAGTGAAAATGCGCTACGTTTAAGAAAAGCTTCTGTAAGATTAGGGTAGCACTCTTACGGCAGCCATGTCTTAGATGTGTGCCTTATCAAGTGGCTACGCAAAACTAATACAACCAATCCCTGCCAGCAAAGGGTTTTCCTAGCATAGTATATGAGCAAAAATACTATAGAATAGGAAAATAACTGTTGAGCGATCGCAAAACAGAGACTTTGTTGTAGTGAAGTAACGAGAAAAGAGCAAAGAGCCGTGTCAGTTGAAACTATTCAAAAGCCTTCCACAACCCGCAAGCTCGCGCCTCGGTATCGCGTTTTGCTCCATAACGACGACTACAACTCTATGGAGCATGTTGTACAGTCGCTAATAGCCACTGTACCTAGCCTTACCCAACCCCAAGCTGTGAGCATCATGATGGAAGCCCATACTAACGGGCTAGCTTTAGTCATTACTTGCGCCTTGGAACACGCTGAGTTTTATTGCGAAACATTGAAAAGTCATGGTTTAAGTAGCACGATTGAACCTGATGAATAGTCATTAGTCGAAGTATAGAGTATTGGCTAGTGACTTAACATTGGTATGAAAGAAAACCTTATCCGTTTAGCTGAACGCCCTGCCCCTATCAGGCTGGGCTGTTTTATTTTGACTTTACTGTTGCTATGGTTGCCATTGGCTACACCAATATATTTACTAGTACATGATTCAAACCTAGAAAGTATATTGACATTGGTATTGTTATATGCAATATTTATTTTTTTACTGAGATTATGGGGTAAATATGTCTACCAGCAGCCCCAAATTCTGCGGCATTATGGCTTAGAATTCACGCGGCAAAATGGTGTGGATTTACTGCGTGGCTTGGCTCTGGGGATAATTAATATTCTGATACTTTTTGGAATAGAAAGTTTATTGGGTTGGTTGGTGTGGCAACAACCGAAAGTTTTTTTATTGAAAGTTGTTTTAGAGGGTTTACTTGTTGGCTTAGGTGTTGGATTTGCTGAGGAATTGTTATTCCGAGGCTGGTTGCTAGATGAATTACAACGAGATTACAGTCTGCGTGTGGCACTGTGGACAGATGCAACTGCCTTTGCTACATTGCACTTTATTAAACCCTTGGAGGCAATTATTCATACACTGCCGCAATTTCCAGCTTTAGTACTGCTGGGGTTAACGCAAGTATGGGGAAAGCGTTGGCGGAGGGGACGCTTGGGTTTTCCAATTGGTTTGCATGGTGGTTTAGTTTGGGGTTACTACATTATTAATGTAGGTAAATTAGTGAAATATTCTGGCCAAGTTCCTGATTGGGTAACTGGTGTGAATAATAATCCCCTACAAGGAGTGATGGGGGTGTTGTTGATGAGTGTACTAGCTTTGGGGATACGAGGGCGAACAGTGAAAAATTAAAAATGGGTAATGAACTTGTAGAAAAATAAAATATCGGCTAAAAAGGAACTACATTAATATTCCATTTGGACAAAGTGTCAGACTTTAGCCAAAAGTTTTTTAGAGATTAAACATCAAATAAATATTTAGGGTTAAAAATAATGGATTGTAGTCGTCTGGAATATATCAAAAATGTCAATGATGATAAAGATTGGGCGTATGAAAGCTATCCTGTTGGAGCTTACTTTCAGTTAAACTTTAAAAACTTTAAAGAGAGTGAGGGTGTACATACTCACGCCTTTAACTTACCAAAAGGATCTCTTATCATCCTTTCTCAAAAACCGGATGGGTACGACGAGCGATACTTGACGCACGTAGTTGAACTGGTTAATGAGGGAAGTGAAGATAAACCTCAATGGGAAATAGGTACATGGGGTATTTTCCGATGGGTTAAGGTTCATTGGATTGCTGATTTCAATAATCCCAGCCGTATTCCTCTTGATAAGAAGGAAATGAGAGCCAACTGGAGTTGGTATGACACTAAAGCTAAATTGTTGTCTAGTGAAGGCTTGATGAATCAGTGGGGCAGTATCGATGCATTAAGAGCGCACTTAGGAGAAGTTTTTAATTAAACGATCGCCATAATTCACCTTGCGCGATCGCACCTACGCCACATTTTTGACTGAGATAATTCCTTCACCACACCACTGGATTAGTAGCCATCTGTCAGAATCTTTATCCAGTGCTGGCTTGAGACGGAAGTTAAAAACCTCTTGCCATACCTCTATTCCATACTGGGATACAAAATCTGCTTCCAGTTCTTTAAACTGTTCCCATTGCCGATTGGCGATCGCGGTCAACATGGGAATGATTGCGGTGATTGAGACTTGGGCGGCGACGGGTGTCATTCTGGATAGTCCTCAAAAATACAAATAATCGGCATGGGTGGTTTTTTGGTGTTGATGATTTTAACCAACCGTTTACCCTTGCTTCTGGCAAGCGCAAAACAGGCTAACTCTGTTTCTGCTGCCGACCAATCCCTTGGATCTGTTACCGGGTCAAACTCTTCTTCATCTGAGTTGTTTGATTGGCTGTCATCGGTCATGCTTTGATTCCTTAATCGGGACTGCGACTAGGTACGGCTACACAAATTTTCACGCAAGCGTTTCAACCACAGTCCCCACCACACAAGCTTTATTCAAATTAACGCCGCTCAAATTTGTACCTTCTAACTCTGCACAGAGTAAATTCGCTCCTGAAAAATTAGCCCCTGCCAAATTCGCCCCCCGCAAGTCAGCTTCTTCGAGGTTTGCTTCACTCAACAAAGCCCCTTGCAAATCGGCGCGACTCAAGTCTGCACCTTTGAGATTTGCCCCTGTCAAGTTTGCACCGCGCAAGTCAGCGCCCCGCAAGTCAACGCCTTGCAAGTTCACATTCATCAAATTTGCACCACTCAAGAAAGCACCGATTAATGACACATCACTGAGTCTAGCTCCCATTAAGTTAGCACCACGCAAATTGCTACCTCGCAAGTCAGCGCCTGTTAAATCTGCTTGCATCAGGTTGGCTCCCATCAAGTTTGCCCGCAAGTCAGTTGCTTGGAGGTTGGCTCCCATCAAATTTGCCCCCTCCAAATGCCCTCCTTCGAGTTTAGAACCAGCAAAATTAGTGCCGACAAGGGTAGCGCCAGCAAGATTAATCCGGCTTAAATCGAGTTGGGAGAGTTCCTCGTCTTCTAAATTTGCCCCTGGAAGTTGTTTGAGTTTTCCTAATCTAATGGCTTCAATATTCATGTAAAATAACTACCAATCTGCTCGCTTATCTTGCTGTGGCTATCCCATTGGGAATCAAGTATCCAGATGCCGGCGCTGAATTTGGGTGTCATCAAGGGTAAGTCAAGTCCCTGTTGTAAACCCATTACTAATAAAGCTAGGGTATCTACAAGTTTAGGGTCAAAGCGGGTAGATTGTTGCTGTCTGCACTCATCTAAAGCTTGAGTAAATATCTGTTCCCGGCTTTGATTTGACGATTTTCGCTGATTGAGTCGCCACTGAAAATCTGCCAATAATGCCAAAATCCTCGACTCTAAAGGGATTTCATCTCCAGCTAAACCTGCTGGTTCCCC
Source organism: Nostoc sp. (assembly GCF_036917375.1). Classification (GTDB taxonomy): domain Bacteria; phylum Cyanobacteriota; class Cyanobacteriia; order Cyanobacteriales; family Nostocaceae; genus Nostoc. Next base: position 24,518 of record NZ_JBALDN010000005.1, on the reverse strand, counting down.
TGTACCATTCCACCACTCGCTTTGGTGAGTGATAATTTGGGCAACTGCTCGTAATCTTGGCATGGTTCGCAATACTTGCGCCCCTGGTACTAAGGGACAAGTTAAGGGAGAACTGGGAGCATCTTCTTGGTAGCGTGTGGATATACCGCCTGTGAGTACGCTTTCTGCTTTTTGTAATGGATCTATGCGATGTAACAAAGCCGCTAGCCGCAACCTCTTAATCTGCCATGCGGGAAGATCCAAAAGTTGGGCGATCGCTTCAGCCAGAACTACTATTTCCGCAGCTGCCATTGGATTGTTGACATCTGCCATATCCATCAGTTGCGCCATTCGCAAAAAGGCTTGAATTTCGTTAGAAACCAAGTTGCGATCCAGCGTTTGTTTCTGAAGTGCTGTAGGGATGGATAAATTCTCTTGCCCAGTCTGGAGGTAATCTACTACACGGGAGACAACTGCACCTAAATTTTGGGATCTGTCCATTGACGGTACAATTTGCTGTTTATTGCCTGTGAGTTTTTCCGCCAGTTCTGGGTTGTATTTTTTGATGTGAGCGATCGCGATTTCTGCTGTCTCTTGTACCAACTCTGGCTCAAATGTCCACAAGCCATAGAATTTGCGCTCTAAGTCCGATGTCGGTACTCCAGCGCTGCCATAATCAGCCTCTGATAATTCTTGACAAATTACCATTGCTGTGTATTTAGGCGATAAAATAATTAAGTGCCACTCTTGCGCCACTGGATCGCCTGCATCTAATCCCACTAAGTCTACATTGGGTAGCTGGCTGGTAGGATGTTCAGCAAAGCCAGATTCAACAGCAGCCATGATGGCAATTTGGCAACTACATTGGGCGATGTCTGCATATCGTTCGGCTTCTTGTAGATACCATTTACCTTGTTGAAAGGCTGTGATGACTAAGGGTGTACCGTCATCGGTTAAGATATGGTCTTCTAAAGCGTGGCACAGGGCAACTAAGGTATTTTTGTAATAAACACCGAATCGAATTGGCCTGGTGGTATGGCGATGAGCTGCTTCTAGTTTTTGTAGGATTGAACCTTCTAACATGGGATTTGGTAAAAATAACCGCAGAGGCACTGAGGAAGATAGAGGGAGAAATTCAAAATTCTGAATTTCTTCACATTTTAGTGTTTTCTAGGATACACCTGCTAACTGTTTTTCTTTCGTCTCTAATGGTGCTGTCAGTGCTGCTTCTAAGTCAGCACAACCCAGCTTTTCTTCTAAGATTTTCATGACTTCGCGCCCGAAATCGTTGGGGTTTTGTTGCCAAGCTTGCAAGCAGACTTCGCCGAAGAATGAACCAAGGGGTTCGGGATTCCAGAGAAGTTTTTTGGCTGTCCACGGCATCAAGCTCATTGGATCGTACCCTGGTTTGAGGATGCCTTCTTTGAAAGCGTATTCTTCCAAATGGGTATGGGGTTGTAGTCCAATAAAGAAGATGGCAGGTTCGACTTTATCTGCACCAAAAATCCGTTCTAGTTCGCGGTGGTAAGCGATGGTTTGGCGGATGGTTTCGGGACGTTCGTCAATGACGTTAAAGGAGTAGTTGACGGAAACTAAATCGTTGAAACCAGCGGCTTTTAAGTCACGGCAGTTTTGCAAAACGGTTCGCAAGTTATACCCCATCCGCATTTTTCGCACAAGTTCTTGAGAGCCACTAGTAATCCCGATTTCAAAGTAGTTCATCCCGGTTTTCGCCATCAACTCACACAATTCGGGTGTCAAATTGTCGGCTCTGATATATGCTGCCCAGTGAATATCTGTCATACCAGAATCGACGATTTTTTGCAATAGTTCTACGGCATCGGCGATAAATTTTTTCGCGGGGATGAATTGGGCATCAGTAAACCAGAAGTTGCGAATGCCGCGATCGTATAATTGGCGCATCTCAGCAACTACTTCATCTGCTGGGTTGATGCGTACTTGTTTGCCTTCGACGACAGTATAGACGCAATAACAACAGTTGTGAGGACAACCACGCTTAGTTTGTACACCTATATAAAAGTCTTGCTCTTGCAGGTAAAAGTTAAATTCTGGCCAGATGCTTTCGATATAGTCGTAGTTACAAGCTGTTTTTTCTATTGGGGTGGGTTGTTCGTGAATTAGCCGTTGACGTGGTTGAGTTTCTCCGGCAACGTAACAACGTTCATCTCGAAAATCTCTGCCACTTAAAAGTTTTTCCAGCAGGGTTTCGCCTTCACCCACAGAAATAATTGTCCCTTTGGGTAAGCTTTTACCCAATTGTTCGTAAAATACGCTGACTGCACCACCACCGACAACTACACGAGCATCAGAATTGTATTTTTGGGCACGGTTTAAACCGCGTTTGATTAAGCCCTGGTTTCGCCACAACTCTACATAATAAGCGATGAAGATTCGCAAACCGCCCAATCCGCCGCGTAGTTTCAATAGAGGATTCTTGGCGTAGTAAAATTCAAAAGCGTTTTGCAACGGGTTGCCACCACGTCCGCCAACTGGGGCATAAATTTGAATATCCCGCCAAGAAAATACTAGTAGTGTCGGTTTAAATTCATCAATACAGCGATCCAGAGCCGAACTGTAATCTAAAGGTGGCACTGTTCCCAAATCAAAGATGCGCTGTTCAATATTAGGAAACTGCTTGTGGACATGATCGCTCAGGTAGACAACCCCAATAGGAAAGATGGGGTTACAAGGAAGGCGAACGTAAAGAATTCGATTTTCCATCATCTGTGTTTTAACTTCCATCTTGCCAATCTGTGGAGAAAGCGAGAAAAACATTCAGTTTTAAAGTGTGTGCTTGTTTTATTTGGTTTTATTTATCGCAATCATGCTTGACATTTCAGCCGATTATTGATACACCCTCACCTGCCGTTAACAAGTGCGGAAAACGCTAAAATTGCTGTGCATAAAACATACATGGAATCTATAGAGAGCTTTATGAAGATATTTTTTCATATAGCTTTACCATAACATCGAGTTTATTCATTAAGCGATGATCCCTGCCGATTAATCCTGGGATAGATGAAAGAGCAAAACCCACTTCCTCGCTATGCTAAAAGCTAGGGGATCGTTGTTATGTCAATTCCCTAACAATCTGCTTTCAGAGAATTGAAACTTTTATACCAGCAAAAAATATCAAAAACTTTTATTTATAGTGTATAATTCCGAAAAAGGTGTGAATAATTACAAAAATTTCATAACTGAAAATATATCTTTAGACAGAAATAATCTACAAAGACTCAGTTGGTATTCGCAGTTACAACAACTGGGGATCAGTGGGTGCTAGGCTTGGCTAGTGTAATGTAAAATTGTGGCGTAAAGCTCCTCAGCAGTTATGGCTCAAATATTAGATCCTCTACCACCTGAGCAATCAGGAAAAATTCTCTGCTGCTACATTAATGCCACGAGCAAAATACAGGTAGCTCGCATCTCCAATATTCCCAACTGGTATTTTGAAAGGGTTGTTTTCCCTGGACAACGTTTAGTTTTTGAAGCTCCGCTAAAAGGTCAAGTGGAGATTCATACAGGGATGATGGCAAGTGCAATTTTATCCGATAAGATTCCGTGCGATCGCCTGATGCTCGAAGAACCCAGTACTAATGAGTTTGATACAGACTCATCAGATGAAAAAGACCCTTTTAATACCAAACTAATGGTGCAGCAAATTAATACAAAAATTGGAGATACTACAAAACCCTTGCAAATCCTTGGTTTAGCCTCGGTTGATTAAAAAAAACAATTTTATCTAAATTTAAGGGTTGCTAATTTAGCAGCCCTTTTTGTTTATTATTTATTGGGAATTGGGCATCCCTTCGGCTCCGCTCAGGGCAAGTGGGCATGGGGCATTGGTTATTTTACTTGTCTCTCTTGTTGCCCTCATCTCATTTACAATCATTCTTATGAATCTGCCTTCATTTCTTTGGTTGTGGAAAATAGCGGCCTGGTCGATGGGGTTGTCCCTGCTGGCATATCTAATGTTAGCAATCACCGGCGTTTGGATGTTTCGGGCGAGAACTTCGCAACAATTTCCTTTTATTACGCCATTTATGGGCGGTAATAAAGGGGTGCGATCGCTTCACTATACAATGGGCATCAGCATGGTAAGTTTAGTGCTACTACTGCTAGCGATCGGCATCGTTGGCACTTGGGGACACTTTGGTTCTTTAGGTCACTCGTCACACTTAATCGCTGGATTGATAGTCGTAGCATTAGTTTTACTATCTGCTTTCAGTGCCACCCAAATTAGTGTCAGACGACCTTGGGCTAGACCCTTACACATCGGCGTAAATATTATTCTATTTATCGGATTTGCCTGGGTGTCTCTTACTGGTTGGATTGTAGTGCAGAAGTATTTACCGTGAATTGCCATACATCAACTACCAGGGACATAGACCTAGCCTACAATGAAGGAAAGCATTGTAATTGAGCCGTGACAGCAAACTCAGCCAATATCTCAGCTTCTGTTTTTCGTCTGTCTCCTTTGATTCGGATAACGTTGCTGAGTCTATACATAGCACTCACAGTCCCCTTACCTTTTTTATCGCAGGTAACAGCGGCACCCGTACCTCCAGAATTATTGTGGGTAGGGATTGGCATCGGTTTAGTTGCCTTGTACGCGGTATTAACTGAACAAGTAATGGTAGATGACCAAGGAATTCAGGTTACTTACCCCGCCTGGGTGCCGAGCTTTTTTCGTAAAGGCTGGTCTTTACCTTGGTCAGAGGTGAAAGAGTTAAAACCCCGCAGTACTGGACAAGGAGGGCTAGTTTATTACTTCCTCAGCCAGGACGGGAAAGCTTATTTACTACCGATGCGTGTAGCTGGATTTGCCCGTTTGGTGCAAATTGTCCAAGCAAAAACGAGTATTGACACCACAGATGTTCGCCCTTTAGCGCAGCCCTGGATGTACCTGATTTTACTAGTATTCACACTGCTGCTACTATTAGTCGATGGCTGGGCGATCGCTACAGCTTTAACTAGTACACAATTAACTTAGGTTATTTCTCTGCAATCCTCAGTCCCGTTGAATACAGCAAAAGCCATACTCAGGCTAGAGCAAGTTAATCTGTTTACAAAGCTGAAAACCCAACTTCCCGGCAATCAGCAAGGATATCCCATATTGCAGGATATTTCCTTAGAGGTATTTCAGGGCGATCGCATTGCCATTGTAGGCTCAGTAGGCGCTGGGAAAACTTCGTTATTACGCCTCATCAACCGCTTAATTGAACCCACCAGTGGTAAGCTCTATCTAGAAAATCAAGAATATCGCCAAGTTCCCGTCATCCAGCTACGGCAGATGCTTGTACTTGTATTGCAAGAGTCAAAGCTGTTGGGGATGACAGTTGGGCAATCCTTGGCTTATCCTTTAGTCTTGCGTGGTTTGCCCAAACAGACAATTCAGCAACGAGTTAATCATTGGACAGACCAATTGCATATTCCCAATGAATGGTTAGAGCGAACAGAGGTGCAACTTTCTGCGGGACAACGACAACTAGTAGCGATCGCTCGTGCCTTAGTCATCCAGCCTAAAATATTATTATTAGACGAGCCAACCTCTGCCCTTGATCCTGGTACGGCTTCTCATCTAATGCAAGTCTTAACCCAGTTGAGTCAAACTCATCAAACCACAATTCTGATGGTAAATCACCAACTGGAACTAGCCCAGATGTTTTGCACTCGGTTATTACACCTACAACAAGGTCATTTATTCGCAAATCAAAGAGCCTCAGAGATAGACTGGATTGAATTACGGAAAAGCCTGATTCAAGCAGCAGCTCAAGACGATTTTGGATTTTAAATTTTGGATAAGACAGGAATCAGGAATCGTTCTCTTACTCCCCGTCACCCCAATGCCCAATGCCCCATTCACACTTGACTACTAGTAAGTGTTGAACGTTGATTATTAAATCTCTCTCTAGCTAACTTTGTTGTTTGTGACTGTGAAATATTGGTATTCAAAATTTCCATGTTAAAACGGTATCCAACATTGCGGATAGTTTGAATCAAATTAGGTTGCCGAGGATCGAGTTCAACCTTTTTCCGCAGCGATAAAACGTGAGTATCAATGGTACGAGGGTTATCGATAGCGTCAGGCCAAGCACGACGCAGCAATTCCGATCTACTTAGAGGTACTCCCCCAGCTTGTGCTAAAACGTACAGCAAACTGAATTCCTGGGGCGTTAAGTCAATAAACTCCCCTTGGAAACGGACACGACGCTGAACTAAATCGATTTGCAAAGTGCCATAATCCAGATAAGCTGGTGCAGTAGGTGTACGCTTCCGGCGAATCAGTGCCTCTACCCGTGCTAAAAACTCTTGCATCCCAAAAGGTTTGCTCAGGTAATCATCTGCACCCGCCTTTAAACCTGCGACTATATCAGCTTCACTATTACGGGCAGATAGCATTAAGATTAGAGGCTGTTGCTGACGATGCAACCAACGACAAAACTCAATGCCATCACCATCAGGCAGGTCTGCATCTAAAACTACCAGTGTTGGTTGATGGCTTAAAAATACTTCCCTTGCTTGATAAATACTGGCAGCTTGATGCACGCGGTATTCCAGTTGTTGCAAGTGCCAACCCAACAACGACCTCAAATGGGGATTCCCCTCAATGATTTCTATACAAACCGAACCCACGGCGGCAAGACCCCTTAGCGTCGATGACTTTCAAAGTAACAAGCCCATCTCTAAGGTTTTGTAGCCTTTGTTACTTCAACTGCCATTAACTTTACATTTCCTAATAAAATCAGTGGCAATATATTTAATTTATGCCTTGCCAATAGGCGATTAGAAATATTATTAAATTTTTATTAAATTTTTCGAAAGTTTTGTTAGACTTAATGAAAAGTTCTTTTAACTTAACATTTTGCTTTTAGATGGGGGTAATGTGGCAAATATCTATAACCCAACCAGCTAACAACAACAGCTTTTCAACCTGATGGTACAAGTGGATTTTTTCGCAAAAACTTAGTACTCCCATCCAGGAATATAACATCAATACAATTGGGCTGTGATTGTGAAAATCAAAAAAATAACTTAAACAGCTAACTAGAATCGATGTTTTCTGGAATAGGATTAAAGTAGCTTGTAGCTGCTATGAGGGTAATACCCAAAGTAGATGTGTTGACTTTGAGTTTATGCCAAAGTGAAATTACACTTCACTTTTTAGCGTGAATCATTTACAATTCTCATTCCAAAGAGATTAATACAGCAGTTATGCTCCAAGACACACAAACCATCCGCTATTACCAAAGACTTACCGATGCCTTCATCGAGCTATGGAATCGCGGTTATCGCACGGATGATATGCGGATGTATTTGGATGGATATCTAGCCGCACTGCGACATAGCAATGTCATTGAACCTTATCTGATTCATCGCCTAGAAGAGGAAGCCAGCCGCTTCTTGTACGATGGATCGAACTTTGCAGTGCCGCAACCACAGCCACAACCCGATTACTACTAAGTACCATTTACCTGGTCATTGCTAGTAACCGTTAATTACCGCAGATGATTATAGCAGATTATCTGTATTGGTCAACGGCTGTCGTGGTGTGAAATTTTGGAGATATTGTATTGATTAAACGCATCCCCTCAGCCCTATATTGGTTTTGCCAATTAGACTGAGGGGATTGTTGTCTAGCAATAAAATCAAGTGCAACAAAGAGTATTTTTGTCAGAAACCGATTAAAAAACCCTTGAAAGGGGAAAGAAATAGTATCTCTCCTTTCAAGGATATTAAAAACGGCACATTACCTTGATTGCGAAGTGCAAATTCAGCAACATACCCTTTATTTTGGGTAAAGAGAGCTTAAGAAGCTAATGCTACTTCTACCTTTTGCTGCAATTCACCTTTTTGGTACATTTCAATCAAAATATCAGAACCGCCAAGGAATTCACCATTGATATACACTTGGGGGATTGTCGGCCAGCTAGAGTATTCTTTAATACCTTGACGAATTTCCGGGTCTGATAAAACGTCAACTGTCTCAAAGGGAACTCCCAAAGTATTGAGAATCTGCACAACGTTGTTGGAGAAACCACATTGGGGCATTAACTTGTTTCCCTTCATGAAAACTAAAATCTTGTTTTCTTGTAGCAAGCTATCAATTTTGTCTTTGAGTTCTGGTGTCATGGTATTTATGTTTCCTATGTTGGATTCAACAGTGAGAAGTGAAAAGTGAGGAGTCAAAATTCATAACTCCTAACTTCTGACTCTTATTTACGAAGCTGCTGTTGCTTGCCAAGCTTCGGGAGTGTATGTTTTCACCGCCAAGGCATGAATCGCTTCAGTTGACATAGCTTGACCCAACGCACCATAAACTAACTGGTGCTGTTGCACTAGTCCTTTACCTGCAAAGTGCGATGAAACTACTGTCACCTGATAGTGGTCGCCGCCACCAGTCAAGTCTTGCACCTGAACCTGTGCGTCTGGCAGTCCCGCCTTGATCATTTCCTCAACCTGTTGCGGACTAATCATCGCAATTCCTGAAAAAACTTACTTTTCTATTATTAACAGATATAGCGCAAATGCCTGTGCCAACTTCAGGCTTTGGCAAGGCTGTAGATAAACCCGCTTCTGAGGTGTATTGCTTGAGAACGCTCAGGTTTTGGTTACGGCGGATAGCTCTATCCTAGCACTGGGGCGTTCCCAAGCGACTGATTAGGGAGATGGGGATAGGGAAAAACAGGCAACAAAAATTTAATTTATTTTTTTGGGGATGAAGAGGATGAACTACCACCTTCTCTAGGATAGGGAGAATCAACAAAACCCAACTCAAATAACTGTTTATAGGCTTTCTTGCCTAAATCCCGCGTCGGATTTTGACTCTTAATTATTTGAATCAACAATGGTACAGCTAATTCTGGCTGATTTTGTGCCCGATGTACCAATGCTAGCTGAAAGGTGGCTTCATCTCGCTTTTGGGCTGTTAATAGAGCTTTTTGACGCTGAGAATCAGAAACTCTGTTGTCAATTCCCGAAAAGCTAGAATTTAACTCTTGATAAAAATTAGATAGCTGATTATAAACTTGACGTGCTTCTTGCAGTTTCTTGGCAGCTAAGGTGTAGTTTTGAGCAGAAACGGCTTGTTCTGCATCTTTTACTAAGCGATCGCCACCTGCAATGCTCAAAAGGCTGTTACTTTCGGTTATAGGGCGGAGGTTATTAGGATCGTTGGGGTCAATGGGTTGTGGTTGGCTGGTAGTGCCTGGTGACTGTGATACCTGAGCATTCACAGGTGATAGCAGGCTGAGGACTGCTATAACTGATAAAACAGTACGGTGCATCAAGGTAACAGCGACAGCAGTGTTCATGGGATCAATTAGTGCGACAACTATACAAAAGAGTTATGGAAACTTCGGGTATCTTAACTCTGTTTTGGCCTTGGACAAAGCAAAGTTACATCCTAAGTATCTCTGATTTAGACTAAAAATCAGTTTAATAGAGTTCCCATTACCCCTGTATACCAACTAACTTATATCGCTGTGATGAGTGATACCTACGGGAGAGTGCGTTACCATCTGCTTAACTACCAGCTTTCCTCCCCAATAATTATCTCAGGTTAACTGGGATATTTGGCAGGAGAATTTTCTCAAAGCACTGTTTGAAGTATTTGCGTGGGCGTAGCCCGCACTTCGGCTCCTTTCCTTTCGACTTCGCTACCTCGGCTCCGCTCGGCACAAGTCAAGGCAAGTCGCTCAGTGACCGCCGTAGGCATCGCACCAAACTAGTTCAGAATAGCCATGTCTTCAGTCGGCGCTTCCCAACTTTTATTTAACTGTCTGACCAAATGTGAAAATATTTATCATCCAGCAATTCAGTAGTTGGCAGACAATTAATTAGCTATTGGCTCAAAAAAATGCCAATTTGGCTGAATATATTATCAATAGAGGGTAATTTATATTTATATATATACATCCTCAAAGGTTGCAAAAGACTACTAATCTTTTCTGACTTACTCAGGATGAATATAGCAGTTAGCAATTAGTGTCAAATATTGAAAAGGTGCAGTTTCCGAATTATGCACGGTCAATGATTAAGAGATAATTTTGATGTTTGACTACATCAAGAATTAGTAATTTCTGCAAATGCGTGATTAGTAACTTTTGTTTCTTGATGGCTCAATTGTTGCAGTGCCTTTGCTAAATCAGTTGTGATGCTTTTTGCATCTTGTTTTATACAGCCATTCATATGATCCGCGACTTTAATTGGGGAGCCAATGTCAATACTTACATCTGTACCCCAATTGGGATAAGGTTGGCTGTAGTTAATTCCTATAGGTATAATTTTCACTCCCAGCCCGGAATGACTAGATTCAGCACTCAAAGCAAGACGAGCAATTCCCGGTTTCAACTGATGAACTTGGCCATCACGAAAAATGTTGCCTTCTGGAAAGATTACCAGGGTTTTGTGCTGCTGAAGTAGCTCTACTCCATGTCGTAGTGTGCGGATTGATGGATGCTTAGAATTTACAGGAAACCCCCCCAAACGTTGGACAAACCAGCCTTGCAAACCTTGGCATTCGTCAACTGTTACCATAAATCGCAAGTCTTGCTTTCTCAGACAAGCGGTAGCGTAGGGTACAAGCAAGGCATCCCAACGCGCCCGATGGGTAGGTGCGAGGATTACAGGCCCAGTTGTGGGGATATTTTTTTGTCCGGTTATTCTAATTTGTCCAAAGAATAATGGTAATAGGCAGTGACGCCCTAATAAATATGCCAGAGGACTTAACCAAGGAGAAACCCTTGAGGTAGTACCAGCTACCTGATGATTTGCTGGTGTGTGCTGGCAGGTATCGGATGAAGAGTAAAATTCCATCATGACGGATGCAGCTGATTGACGGGTAAAATTTAACGAAAAGTCTGATTAGTTACACCGTAGATTCTCTTGCGTGACTTGTCTGGCACTAGATGGACAGTTTTACCTCTGTCCGTTAGTTTACCTTACGTCGCTTAGTAGCAAACCAAGCCTGTAATTGTCGACGACAAGCTGACTCTAGAATGCCTCCGATGACTTGGAGACGGTGGTTAGAAGCAGCACTATCGGGGATGTTAATAACTGTACGAATTGCGCCAGTTTTTGTATCGTCTACTCCATATACCAGTAATCCTAGTCGTGATTGGACGATCGCACCTGCACACATCGGGCAAGGTTCAAGAGTTACATAGAGGGTGCATTCATTAAGATGCCAATTTTGTAAAGTTGTTGCCGCTATCTTAATAGCGAGAATTTCCGCATGAGCGGTAGGATCTTTGTCACGCTCTTTTCTGTTTTCTCCTTGTGCTAGCAATTTGCCTGTTGAATCAATGATAACAGCACCTACAGGGACTTCACCTGCATCTCCTGCTGTTTTTGCTAATTCTAAGGCATAACTCATCCATTGTTGATGTATAAGATATTCTGTGTATTTAGTTAGCATATTCTTATCAATATAAAAGTTTCAAAATTCCACACATTTTCTAGGATGAGTATCTTTCCTATCCAACAAGAAATAAAAGGGAAAAGGTTAAAGGGGAAAGGGGAAAGGGATGATGATTGTCGCGCCACTTGCGGGCGTTAGCGGAGCGGGACGCAGTACGGTTTTTACCTTCCCCATAAAATTTGGATTATTTCGCCCCACTTGCAGGCGAGGTTTTTACCTTTCCCCCAACCCCAGTCCCCCTTCCCCTTCTTTATAAAAAGCATATAGCCCGCAGGCTAGAAGTCTGGGGCTAAACAAATCAAAATTCTTAAATTTAGCGTTACCAAACCAGCCATTGGGGGCTAATTTGATTTCTAAATAACGGCTTGGGCTAAAAGGGGATCGAGTTGACTTTGTGTGTCTAGCTGATAGAGGTCATCGCAGCCGCCAATGTGCTGGTTATTGATAAAAATTTGTGGTACGGTACGGCGACAGTTGGCGCGTTCTGCCATTTTCGCTCTGGCTGCTTCGTCGCCGTCGATTTTGTATTCAGTGAAATTTACACCTTTCCACCACAGCAGCATTTTGGCTCGAATGCAGTAAGGACAAGTTTGCCAGGTGTAAAGTTCGACGTTGGCTTTGACTCGCTCTGGATGGCGATTTAAAAGGGGATTAAGAAAGTCCAGCATATTTTTTTAAACAAGATTTTAACTATGTCTCTAGCCTAGATCATTAGACACCTTGCAAAAGTAACAAATGCCAAGATATTGAGGTGCATGTTAAAGGTTACTAAGTTTGGGAAAATTCCATACCTTTTCCCTTTTCCCCTGCCCCTTTTCCCTACTTCTACAATAAGTCTATTGCTTACCGCATCGGCGCTGGAACCCACTTTTGGAAACCCTCTAAATGATTCCAGTAAGCTAAATATCCAGTCAATGCCCAAATTAGAGCGGCTAATATCAGCACTGCTACGCCAATGAGCCGCCAAGTTCGGTTGGTTTTCCAATAAAGAGTTGGTGCTGCAAAAATACCGCCTAATCCAGTTAAAATAAAGCCGATTCCCGATAAAAGCGGTTGCTTTGTCAAATTTAAGTTGATGATACGGATACCGACTACGATCGCAACTGCACCAGCAAAGAAGCCGTAAATGGCGATTGTCAATAAATCCCAACCTTGAGCAAGAGAAATCGCAGCTGCCACAAACAAGATTCCAAATAGGACACTCGTCTCACCGAAGGCAATGTTAAAGCTGCCCATTACTGGCCAGGTGAAGCTCATGTGTAAACCAGTCGTGAGTGCGATCGCACCCGTAATCCCGAAACCGGGAATCCACTGTCTTTGATTAGAACTATCTATACCACGATACACATAGTCAGCCAGTAGAAATAGCCCAGCTACCATATTGATCAACATGAGTGTGATGTAGTCGATAAACACGATTCACCTCTGAATTTGACAAGCTATTTACTCTGCGCCTCGTTTTTTAGTTTTTAGTTAATTTACCATCTTTTTTTCTTTATTATTTTATACCTAAAGATAAACACTGAATAACAGTAATGTTCTAGATATACATTGCTACCCATTTGTGCTAGTTCTTAACTTAGTTGCTTTTGAACAGGCTTTATACTGGAGTAATTAGGAGTGAAAAATTAAGATGTGTTAACTGGCACTTTTTTAACGAGTTAGCAGTAAAACTTAACTTTCTTCCACGTGTATCCGCCCTTTGGTAGACTTGAAAACTGAAATAGCCAGATGAAACGACGGAAATTCAAGCAGCTGAGAGGGCAGACTCTGTGGAAAATACACTTGGGTTAGAGATTATTGAAGTAGTAGAGCAAGCCGCGATCGCATCCGCAAAGTGGATGGGTAAAGGCGAAAAAAACATCGCTGACCAGGTAGCTGTGGAAGCTATGCGGGAGCGGATGAATAAAATCTATATGCGGGGTCGCATTGTGATCGGGGAAGGCGAACGCGACGACGCGCCAATGTTATACATCGGGGAAGAAGTTGGTATTTGTACTCAACCAAATGCCGAAGCTCTCTGTAACCCTGATGAATTAATCGAAATTGACATCGCCGTTGACCCCTGTGAAGGTACGAACTTGGTAGCTTATGGACAACCTGGTTCGATGGCTGTGTTGGCAATTTCTGAAAAGGGTGGATTATTTGCTGCTCCTGACTTTTACATGAAGAAGTTAGCAGCACCTCCGGCAGCCAAGGGCAAGGTAGACATCAACAAGTCAGCAACAGAAAACCTGAAGATTCTCTCTGAGGTTTTAGATCGGGGTATTGATGAACTTGTAGTAGTAGTTATGAAGCGCGAACGCCACAACGATTTAATTAAAGAAATTCGTGAGGCTGGAGCGAGAGTCGCCCTAATTTCAGACGGTGATGTGGGTGCAGCTATCAGCTGCGGTTTTGCTGGAACTAATATCCACGCGCTGATGGGTATTGGTGCGGCTCCTGAAGGTGTAATCTCAGCAGCAGCAATGCGTGCTTTGGGTGGACACTTCCAAGGTCAACTGATTTACGATCCAGCAGTCGTAAAAACAGGTCTGATTGGAGAAAGCAGAGAAGCCAATATCGATCGCTTAAAGTCTATGAATATCAATGACCCCGATAAGGTCTATGATGCTCATGAATTGGCATCTGGTAAAACTATTCTGTTTGCTGCTAGCGGCATTACCAGTGGTAATCTCATGCAAGGTGTACGTTTCTTCAACGGCGGAGCCAGAACTCAAAGCTTGGTAATTTCCAACCAGTCGAAAACTGCTCGATTTGTTGACACAATTCACTTGTTTGGCGAACCCAAGACTCTCCAACTGAACTAATTTTTAGGGAATGGGGAATGGTAAAAGTAGAGGTGAAGCATTAGGAAATAAATCTTTCTATAAAATGGAAAAATAGTCAACCAAATGCTTCATCGTTACACTAGTTAGTAGTTAGTATTTAGTGATTAGTTATTGTTTATTAGTTGGAAAAATTATCAACCAATAAACAAAAATTCCCCATTCCCTATTCTCACTCAATGCCCTATTTTCAACTACCAACTAGTAACTACGATTTAGCAAATGAATATAGCAGTGGTGGGGTTAAGCCATAAAACAGCCCCAGTAGAAGTCCGGGAAAAACTGAGCATTCCAGAACCACAAATTGAAGGTGCGATCGCTCAACTGGCCAGCTATCCCCATATTGATGAAGTTGCAATTCTTAGTACTTGTAACCGTCTAGAAATTTACATTGTCACCAGTGAAGCAGACCAAGGTATCCGGGAAGTAACGCAGTTTCTTGCGGAATACAGTAAATTACCCGTGTTTTCTCTGCGACAACACTTGTTTATGTTGCTGCATGATGATGCCGTGATGCACGTTATGCGGGTAGCAGGTGGTTTAGATAGTCTGGTACTTGGAGAAGGTCAAATTCTGGCTCAGGTGAAGACTACTCACAAACTGGGACAGCAATATAGTGGTATAAAAACCATTTTGAATCGATTATTTAAACAAGCGCTGACAGCTGGTAAGCGGGTTCGCACTGAAACTAGTATTGGTACTGGTGCTGTCTCTATCAGTTCGGCAGCTGTGGAATTAGCACAGATGAAAGTGGCAAATTTGGCAGCTTGCCGAGTGGTAATTCTCGGTGCTGGTAAAATGTCGCGGCTACTGGTGCAACATCTAATTTCTAAAGGTGCTGTGGAAATTAGTATTGTAAATCGCTCTCGCGATCGCGCCCAAGAATTAGCAAAGCTATTCCCTCAACAACCGATCAATATTCATCCACTATCGGAAATGATGAGCGTAATTGCCGATAGCGATTTGGTGTTTACAAGTACTTCGGCAACAGAGCCAATACTTGACCGTGCCAAATTAGAAATGGTTTTAGAAGTTCAGCGCTCTTTAATGTTATTTGATATTTCTGTGCCGCGTAATGTTCATGCGGATGTAAATGAATTGGAAAATGTGCAAGCGTTTAATGTGGATGATTTGAAGGCAGTAGTAGCGCAAAACTACGAAAGCCGTCGCAAGATTGCACAGGAAGCCGAGAGACTTTTAGAAGAAGAAGTGGAAGCCTTTGATATTTGGTGGCGCAGTCTGGAAACTGTTACCACTATTAGCTGTCTGCGAAATAAAGTCGAAACCATCCGCGAACAAGAGTTAGAAAAAGCTTTGTCGAGATTGGGTTCGGAATTCGCCGAAAAACATCAAGAGGTAATCGAAGCATTAACGCGGGGAATTGTCAATAAAATTTTACATGACCCGATGGTGCAATTGCGATCGCAGCAAGATGTTGAAGCTAGACGGCGCTGTATGCAAACTCTGCAAATGCTGTTCAACCTCGATGCCGAGGAACAATTTAGTTAAATTTAACAACAAAATCCCCGGCTTCTGTGAAAAGTTGGGGATCTGAGCTTTCAATTAGATATACTTCTAATTAGATAGATGTCTAATTAGAAGTTAGTTATGCAACCAGAGCAATTTAATATTTTACTGCGCTTTTTCAAGGCATTAGCGGATGATAGCCGATTGAAGATTGTAGGTATCCTGGCAAATCAGGAGTGCAGCGTCGAAGAATTGGCGGCACTACTGCAACTCAAGGAACCGACGGTATCTCATCATTTAGCGAAACTTAAAGAGCTAAATTTGGTGATAATGCGTCCTGAAGGTAATAGCCGTCTATATCAATTGGATAGCGAGGCTTTGCAAAGCATCAGTAAGGAAATTTTCACACCTGAGAAAATGGCATCCTTGATTGAGGATGTGGATACTGAAGCTTGGGAAAGCAAAGTGTTGAAAAACTATTTCGAGGGTGAATACCTTAAGGAAATCCCTGCTAGTCGCAAAAAGCGTCTAGTAATTCTCAAGTGGTTAGCAAACCAGTTTGATGTAGGAGTCAACTACCCTGAACGCATGGTAAATGACATTCTTAAACGCTACCATCCCGACTGCGCCACCCTGCGACGAGAGTTCATCGCTTGCCAGTTAATGCAGCGAGAGAATGGGATTTATTGGCGTACAACATAGATATGAAAGATGAATAAACCGCACAATCATAGGTTGTATTTTTATGCAGTTAGAAACACAAAAATTTTCTTATACACCTGAAGAGTATTTAGAAATTGAAGAAAAAGCAGAATATAAAAGCGAATACCGTGATGGAGAAATTGTACCGATGACGGGTGGCACTACAAATCATAATAAAATTGCTTTAAATTTAGCTGCATCCTTAAAAATTGCTTTAAGGCGTAAAAATTATGATGTTTATATTGGTGATGTGCGTTTATGGATACCCCGTTATCGGCAGCATACTTATCCTGATGTGATGGTGATTGAGGGACAGCCTATTTATACAGGAACTAGCACAACAACAGTTATGAACCCGATGTTAATTGCTGAAGTTTTATCGAAATCGACTAATAATTATGACCAAGGTGATAAGTTTCTTTATTATCGCTCTATTGCTGAATTCAAGGAATATATTTTAATTGACCAATATCAGTATCATGTGATGCAGTATGTAAAAACCGCGGAAAGTCAATGGTCATTCACTGAACTTGAACACGAATCTGCAACCTTATCACTGCAAACGGTTAATTTTCAAATTGAATTGCGCGACCTATATGAGCAAGTAAATTTTACTGAAAATAACGAAGATTAAAAAATAAAGCTCTGATTCATCCAACAAAATTAACTTAGAATTGTTAAGCGAGTAGCTACCAAAATCCTTGACTAAATTTGTGTTTCTTCCTCGGTAAAGATAGGAGGCCACAATTCAGTAACGGGCAATTCCCAACCGGGAAAAAGTTCTGGTATGGTTAAAATATCGCCATTTTCTAAAACTGTTGGTTCGCCTGTAGAGCGATAAATTGTAACTGTCTCTTCATCCGGGTCAATTAGAATACCGACGATCGCTCCTAATTCTATAAATTTCAGAATTTTGGCTGCTATAAGTTTAATTTTATCGCTCTGAGATTTAATTTCTACCACCAAGTCAGGGACAAGTTCCCTACCAGTGAATCAGAGCAAGAATAAAAGCCTCTCCCTGTGTGGGAGAGCTTTGGAGGAGAAAGTCAATCACACTTTATTTTCCCAAATAAGCTTCTAGAACTTTGGGATTAGTTTGAATTTCTGCGGGTGTACCATCAGCTAAATTTTGCCCTTCAGCAAGCACCCAAACACGATCGCACAAGGACATAACAACATCCATATTGTGTTCGATAATCAAAAAGGTCATCCCATCTTGCCGATTCCAAGTGATAATGCGATCGCAAATATCATCAATCAGTTTCGGATTTACCCCAGCCGCCGGTTCATCCAACAAAATTAACTTGGGATTCGTCATCAACGCTCGTCCCATTTCCAGCAGCTTACGTTGTCCACCAGACAAGCAACCAGCGTAATCGTGTGCTTTTTTTGCCAAGCCCACTGATTCTAATAGGTACATTGCTCGCTCTTGCAGTTGCTTTTCTTCCTTAGCAACAATGTGCGGTTGCAACTGTACCTGCCAAAAATTTTCACCCGTTTGTTTTTGCGCCGCCAGTAGCATATTTTCTAACACCGACAACCGCGAGAGAGTCCGTGCAACCTGAAAAGTGCGGATTACTCCTTGCTGGGCGATTTGATATGGTTGTAAATTGTGAATCGGTTCGCCATCAAAAATTACTCTTCCTTTATCAGGGCGAATGAAGTTTGAGAGTAAGTTGAATAAAGTAGTTTTACCAGCACCATTGGGGCCAATCAAGCCCGTAATACTGCCTTTAGCAACTTCGATTCTTGCCTCATTAACTGCTTTGACACCACCAAAGCTTTTAGAAAGTCCAGTGGCTGCCAAAAGGGGAAGTGGGGATGAATAGTTATTTACCAAGGGTGAGTTCCTCTTTTTTCCCTAAGATACCTTGAGGACGCCAAATCATCAGTACCATCAAAATTAATCCGATTACCATGATGCGAAATGCACCCAAACGTGCTTCGTCAAGAGAAACGATTCTGGGTAAGACTTCTCGCGTCAGCGCATCGTAAGCAAAGAAAATTACCGCACCTACGATTGTGCCAACATTATTCCCAGAACCGCCTAAAATCACCATAATCCAAGTGTCAAAGGTTATCTGCGGTTGAAAATTATCGGGGTAAATGGCGCTGAGTTGCCAAGCGAAGAAAGCACCAGCGATACCTGCGATCGCACCTCCAAGCATGAGAGATTGTAATTTATACCAAAATACATTTTTCCCTAGCGCCTTGGGAATTTCTTCATCTTCGCGGATGGCTTTGAGAATTCTACCCCAAGGCGATCGCACCAAAATTTCTAAGCGCCAGTATACAAATGCTAAAACCAGCAGCAACACCAGCATTAAACCCGCTTTTGGGTTGTAGTTATACAGTCCAATAACTCCAGAAATATAAATCGCTGCTGCCAAAAGTGCTAACACAATTCCCACACCCAAGCGGGATATAAATTCTTGCTTGCTAGTTGTCCTTTTGCCTAAATCAGTAGTCCGAGATATTTGAGTGGTACGAATCCATTGCCACAACGTAAAGAAAGTTACAGCAGCCAGCAGCGTTAAAAGCCCAATCATTACTAATCTCACAAACAAACTTGGCTCTGTAGATAGGGGTATGGGATAACTTTGTACGCCAAACGCACCAGAAATCCAGGTGTCACCCACAGGTAATTCCTGATTATTCACCACCAAACGAATTAATTCGCCCGTCCCAATGGTGACAATTCCTAGATAATCTTCTCGTAAACGGAGAGTTACAAAACCAATTATCAAACCCAATAAGGCAGCAACAATTGCCCCAGCCAGTGCTGATACAAGTAGGGGTACGCCCTTTAAGCTTAACAATACCGTTGTATATGCTCCCAGAGTCATGAAAGCAATATGACCAAAGTTAATTAATCCCGTAAAGCCCCACTGTAAATTCAGTCCTAGTGCGAATAGAGCAAAAAGTGCCGTAGAAATTGCTAAGAAAATTAGATAGTCAACCATATTAAATTATTTAGGAATTGGGCAAAACAGTTCCGAGTGCTGAGTGAGGAGTGCTGAGTGCTGAGTGAGGAGTGCTAAGTGAAGAGTTAGGAGTTACGAATTCTCCCTCTCCCCTGCCCCCCTGCCCCTCTGCCCCCCTGCCCTCTTCCCTGGGCGAATAAATTTTAGCGTAGCTTGAGCGTAGCTAATTTTATGGGAATACTATTTATTGTTGGTGTTTGGTGGTAGGGAATAATTGACGTATGAATTTGCTGCGACTTAGAATGCATCACTTAATCGAGCAATTAGGCGATGACGATTTGCAAGACATTTGGAATGTTCTTGAAGCTTTACATTATGACTTTTATATGCTCAAAGCGATACAAAAAGTCAAGCGATCGCAGCAACCGTGGGATATCTTAACCCATGAAGAAGCGGTCAGACTGTTGATGTTTTTCTGAGTCAGGAGTGCTGAGTGCCCAGCAGTAGCCCATAGTTACAACTAAGGGATTAGTTAGGATTAAGAAGAAATTTATTTATTATTTAGAACTAAAGTCAGAGGATTTAGATCCATATACTGAATTGTAAGTCTTAGTACTGGTTCTTGACTCAGCACTCAGCACTTTCAACTCAGCACTCTTTGACCCCTCAAGTTTTGGTGAAGGTAACGCCCAGTGAGTCTGGAAATGCGCTATGCCAGGTCTTTTTTGCTAGACCTGAAGAATTTAGAACCTGCCGCCTACGAGCGGGTGCATGATTTTGTTTTTATAGAGTTAGCCCAAAAGTGGCAACTGACTGATTTAAAAGAACTGCGACAGCTTGATAATGAAGGCATTTTTCACCGCTTCACCCTGGATAATTACCTGATTGGTATAGAAATTAGGGGTGAAATTGTGAAATTTCTGCGTGTCATCCCTATGCCAGATGTTTAAAGTCAAGAGTCAAGGGAACACTTAAAACTGTAAACTGTATAAGGCTAGGCAGGGATCGCTATAACCTTACATTAAACTGGTTTTTGAAAAACACTTTATTTGAGATTTCCCTATGGATGCTAGGGCACTTTGGCAACGATACCAAAACTGGTTATATTTCCACGAGGGATTGGGACTGTACTTAGACATAAGTCGGATGCGGTTCGATGATGCCTTCGTGGATTCGTTGCGGCCGAAGTTTGACAAGGCGTTTGCGGATATGGCTCAACTAGAGAAGGGTGCGATCGCAAATCCCGACGAGAACCGCATGGTTGGACACTACTGGCTGCGAAATCCTGATTTAGCGCCAGCTCCAGAACTTACACAAGAAATAGTTCAAACTTTAGAACAAATCGAAGCCTTTGCGGAAAAAGTCCAAACAGGTGCTATTCATCCTCCTAGAGCAAGCCGCTTTACGGATATTATCTCCATTGGTATTGGTGGTTCCGCTCTCGGTCCCCAATTCGTTGCGGAAGCTCTCGCTCCTGATTTCCCGCCGCTGAAAATTCACTTTATCGATAACAACGATCCCGCAGGTATCGATCGCGTTCTCAATCATCTCCGAAATAGCCTCGCCAGCACTTTGGTATTGGTGATCTCCAAATCTGGGGGAACGCCGGAACCGCGCAACGGCATGATTGAAGTTAAAAAAGCTTATGCCGGACACAATTTGGAGTTTGCCCAATATGCGGTAGCAATTACTAGCGTTGATAGCAACCTCGATAAGCTGGCCAAAGATGAAGGTTGGCTGGCCAGATTTCCGATGTATGACTGGGTAGGTGGACGCACCTCAGAAATGTCTGCTGTAGGGCTAGTACCAGCGGCATTACAAGGCATTGATGTTCGCGCTATGCTAGATGGCGCCAAAGAGATGGATGACGCTACCCGCGTCCCAGATGTGAAAAATAACCCAGCAGCCTTGCTTGCTTTGTCTTGGTACTTTGCAGGTAATGGAAAGGGCGAAAAAGATATGGTTGTTCTACCTTACAAGGACAGCTTATTTTTATTCAGTCGCTATTTGCAACAGTTGGTGATGGAATCCTTGGGCAAGGAAAAAGACTTAGACGGCAACGTTGTCCATCAAGGTATCGCCGTTTATGGCAACAAAGGCTCAACAGATCAACACGCTTACGTCCAGCAGTTACGCGAGGGTGTAGCGAATTTCTTTGCTACCTTCATCGAAGTGTTGGAAGATCGTCAAGGGCCATCTACTGAAATAAATCCTGGAGTTACATCAGGCGATTATCTTTCCGGTTTTCTCCAAGGAACCCGACAAGCGCTTTATGAAAATCACCGCGATTCAATTACAGTCACCATTCCCCAAGTTAATCCCCGAACTGTAGGGGCATTAATTGCTTTGTACGAACGTGCTGTTGGTTTATATGCTAGTTTGGTCAACATCAACGCCTACCATCAACCAGGTGTAGAAGCTGGCAAAAAAGCTGCCGCCTCCATTCTCGATTTGCAAACACGAGTGGTAGCAGTGCTACAAAAAGAAAAAACTCCCCTTACTCTTGACGAACTCGCCGAGAAGGCAGGCGCATCAGACCAAGTTGAGGCAATTTACAAGATTTTGCGTCACATCCATGCCAATCAGCGGGGTGTAGTTTTACAAGGCGATCTACAGAAACCCGGTAGTTTGACCGTTTCTGCTAGCTGATAGCCATAATCTAAATCTCAGATTTTGTCCAGAATTGTTGTCTCAACAACAATTTTTTATTGTGAAGCATCCTAAATAGAAGATATATCTTCTGTCTAGGATGCTTCACTGTATAATTCGTAATTAAGTTTTATCACTCAATACCGTTTCGTCTAATACCAATTTGAAAAATGATTGCGACAGATGGAAAATTGAAACACTTATCCAATGGATGTTTCACAATCCAAAATCTAAAATCTAAAATCCAAAATGGTATAAGTATTGCTTTTTTCTTTTCCTTTGCCTAATTACGAATTATTTTAATTATGAAGTGCCATCAGGCGTTGATTAAAGTAACTCTTGGGTAAAAAACAGCGATCGAGTAAAAAAGGATTGTTGAGATTTTGAGATAAGAAAGTACTGGGTTTATCCCGATGACAAAATGGTGGCACAATTCCCCAGTGTTCTGCTAGCCAAATCCAGTATCCGGTTTCAATTTTGCCGTAGCTTGAGACCGTAAGAATCTCACCAACGCTGTTGTTAATAGATACTAAATCTGATGATGATTTAATGTCAATTAATAGCCAAGCTAACTCATCTACAGAAAAGTAATAGCCATTTTCGGCAGCGATGTCGATGAATTGCTGTGGCTCTTTAGCTATTAGTAATTCTTCTTTGAGAGATGGCGTTTTTTGGGCAATATCAAAAAGATCCCAAATCTGTCTTCTGGTAACTAGAAACCAGGCGAGTTCTTCTGCGGTCAGATTGTAACCGTTTTCTCTTGCTAATTTGAGAAATGGCTCAAGGCTATCTGTTTCTGCTAGTTGACTTTTTAACTGGAAAGTTTGCTCTACTAATGACAAGAAATCAATAATCTTTTGCCATGTCACTTTGTCAAAGTTTTTGTTAACTTTTATTTTTTCTTTCCAATAGATGTATTTATCTTCTTTAAGAAAGAAATTCCAAATTTGATAATACATGGGTCATCTTGCCTAAGTTTTCAACTTGTTAGGGATTTATCATTAATGAACACCAGTGTAGTAAGTATAATGTGTTTCTTCGACAGTACTAAGCCTGTAAATGAAACTACACAGTGGCTAAGTATGAACTTTTTGTAAAGTTTATAACCACAAATAGTATTTACTGAGAAAAAATCAAAGCTTGCGATGCCTTGTGATAGGCTACAACTAAGATTTTATTGCTTCTCATAAAATAAAATTAAGTCAATAGATAGTATTAATTATTCATGAAGGAATTAATTGCAAAGCAATCTGCACTTTAGTTATTTTGAAAAGAGCCGCATACTCATACGGAGAAGAAAGCTAAGTATACTGTATTTTTGAGAAAGCACAGAGATAAATAAAAAGTATATTTTGTTGCTAGTTTTTTAGTAAAATTGCTTAGAAGATAAAAGCGATCGCCTGTATCTTCCTGTAAACTAAAATTAAAGC
Organism: Nostoc sp.; assembly: GCF_036917375.1. Classification (GTDB taxonomy): domain Bacteria; phylum Cyanobacteriota; class Cyanobacteriia; order Cyanobacteriales; family Nostocaceae; genus Nostoc. Next base: position 1,096 of record NZ_JBALDN010000005.1, on the reverse strand, counting down.
AGCATTAAAAAATGGGGTTAGTGAATTATCAGGCTTGTATCTTAACTTTAAGATAAATGCGATGCCTATGGCTGGCTACGCCTACGCACTTCAGTTATTTTTAAACGAACTGCCAAGACGCAGAGAACGCAGAGAGAAAAAAAAAGATATATTGTACTATCTTTAATTAATAGGTCAATCGATCGCTATTCAAATTATTTGATTTTAAATATTGTTACAATAAGGTTAAAACTGTCAATAAACAGAAATATAAATCATGAATATCCAAATTAAACCTGAACTTGAGCAAATTATCCAAGCGCAAATTGCTACAGGTAGATATGCAAATCCCGAAGAAGTTATTAGTAAAGCCTTGAAGTTACTATTAGAGTGGGAAAAAGGTTATCAGCAATGGGTTGAAGAAACACGCGACAAAGTTGAGGTTGCTATCGATCAACTGGATAGAGGGGAAGGTATTGATGGAGGAGTTGTAGTTGAACAATTGCGAGAAAAACTGCGTAAAGCGAGAGAATTACAAGGATGAAGCAACATATTATCTCTCCAAAAGCCAGTCAAGATTTATCAGAAATTATTGATTATTTTATCAAGATAAATATTGATGCTGGGGAGGATTTTATTAATAAGTTTGAGAAAAAGTGTAAATATTTAGCCAATTTTCCCAATATGGGACGTAGCTACGGAAATATTAAATCTGATTTGCGCGGCGTTCCTTTGGATAATTATATTATTCTTTATCGACTTATAAATAGTGGAATTGAAATTGTCCGTGTAGTTAGTGGTTATCAAAATTTAGAATCTTTATTTGCAGAATCAGATGAGTAAGTTGATATTTGAGTTTACTGCTAATTATCTCCTGGCTTTAGCTAGGTCTACACGCTTCAGTTATTTTTTAACTAACCGCCAAGACGCAGAGAACCAGAGAGAAGAAAAGAGATATATTGTACTATCTTTAATTAACTAGTAAATCGCGAAGAAAGTAAAAGCGATCGCTCTTCCAATCACAGGGTTAGCGCGTCTCAAACCCTATTGACAGATGGATTCTAGCTCCTGTGTTGAGTTTGGGAGAGCCGCCGCCAACACAGAAACCATGTACTGA
>NZ_JBALDN010000004.1:0-33615 GCF_036917375.1 Nostoc sp. | reverse complement strand
TCTGCTTAATATTAAAGATTTCCATGTTTAAAGCTTGTATTTTATCAACTCAGTGCTGCTGGGTCATTTTTTCCTACTTAGTCTAAACTCCAGTCCAATTACACCAGGAATATTTGTTTGACAATTGTCTATAATGACGGTTTCTTGAGTATTTTTAACGTAATTGATCAGTTTTCTCGGAATATATTGGCAAGCATCTATTAGTTGTGAATCAAGAATGGTTTTGACATCAGCCTGGGACTGTTGATCGATAAAGGTAATTGCCCGCACTTGCCAAGTATCTTTTTGAGGAAGGATTAATACAGATGTTTTCGCACCAGAATTTTCTAAGATAATGCGAGTGAGACTGCTGATAAGTGCGTCTAATTCGATACAACTGGAGATAGTTTGAGCTGCTTTGAGAATGCAGGTTAAATCTAGAGCATCAGAAATATTAGTGCTGCTGGTAGTGTAACTAGATGTGCGAGCAATGCTAGCTATGGTTTCTAAAGGATTTAAGTTGAATTCTTGCTGTTGCAAAATGGGTTTTAGTAATTTGGGATAGCGTTTTTCCAAGTCATCAGTTTTAGCTTTTGCTCCCCAACGGGCATAACTGTAATATGCTTGTTGCAGATATCCTTCTGCGGCTTTTTCTTTACCCCATTCTAGGTAAAATTTGGCAGCAAGTTCGTTAGCGATCGCGGCTTCCTGAACATAATCATTGGCGATCGCTTCTTGGATCGCTATTTCATAATAATCTGCGGCTTGTAAGCGATCGCCAGTTACACGAGCTTGTTCAGCTAAAATTAAATTGTACTTGTGCTGATAATTTACTGGTGCATGAGCCGCCCATTCTTGCATTTTTGACTGGTTTTCGGCTACTTTCTGGAGATAAAGCTGTTGCTGTGCTTCATTTACCTGAGAACAAAGAGTTAACAAACTCAAAGATTGATAGAAATTCCGCAAAGGAACAATTAATAACCCTGCTGCTCCCTGTTCATACTGCTCAAATTTTTGGGAATATTCCCAAGCAGATTCATATTCTCCAAAAAGATAAGCCAGTAGCGTTTTTGCTAGATAGACATAACAAATACCATTTATATTATTAGTTTCAATTAAAGTCGGTAACATTTCAACTTCGTGAAAATGCTTACCAATTAAACAACAGGGATTAGCCGCTTCTCCTTGTAAGTTTAGCACTGTCTGCCGCCAGATATTTCCCCAAACCAGAGATACCTCTTGTTTAATTTGCTGCATGAGATCGCAATATTTATCTGCTTCCAGCACAGCATTTTCTAGGTTTTCTCCGCTCCAAAAGAGAAATTGACAATAGCAATTGGCACAATAGCCTACATATTCTAAATTTCCGGTTTCTAATCCACTCTGCAATCCCTCCAAAAACAGATTCAATGTGGATTTAATTGAATCCTTCCAGTGTTTAATAAACAGACTAAATGTTAAATAAACCCTACTTTTAAGTTCTTTAGTTTGAAATTTTTCTAAAAGTTGTACTGCCAGTTTACCAAACTGATACCCATCTTCAATTGCACCAATGCTGCACAAAAATAATCCATAGAGACTGTAAGCAACAGCTGCCTGTGGTGAGTTGCCGTACTTGATACAAATCTCGACCATTGTAAAAATTTTGAGCGGCAATAACATCGGTTTGGCTATATAGACTGGAGCAAACAAACCCGATAATATACGGAGCGCAACTAATTTTTGGGGATCAATCATTTCTGGCATATCTGCCAATGCTGCAATCGATTGATGAACCAACATTTGTTTTAATTGGTCATATTCCTCAAAAATCATTTGAGTGTTGCCCTCTTCAGGTAACGTCAAATCTAATAATTGCAGTGCTTCTCTACCTGTGGCTATTGCTTCAATGAATTTATTTTGTGCCGTATAAGATTGAATTTGAATCTCATAGGTACGAACTTTTTCTAATGGAGATTTAGCGTTTTTGAGGATAATCTCTACTAATGATTTTGATGAATCAAAGTTTGTATTGAGATATTCTGCCTCAGCCGCAGATTCGTAAACAGCAAGGGCCAAATCGTAGCTACTTTGCCAAGCATTTATCGGTAATAAAAGTATTGCCACTTTTAAATACTCAACTGCTGTCGCATAAGCCGTCGAGTTTTTGGCTTTACAACCAGCTATTAGATTTAATTGGGATAAATGTTCTCGCTCGTCAGCTTCTTCTAATAATTCCAATCCGTAATTGAATTGGTTAACGATCGCAAAAATTCCTGACTCTTGCTGCTCTTTAGGTGTATTCTGCAACAACAATTGCCCAATTTGCAAGTGTGTTGACTGTTTTTGTGCTTCTGGAATGAGTGAATAAGCAGCTTGCTGGACGCGATCGTGTAAAAATTTATATACAACCATCTCAGACTGTTCTTGAGTAGCTGCTGGATTTTCGCAACCAACAAAAAACTTATAAACCTCACTTTGTGGCAAAATCAACCCTTCTTGCAAAGCCTTCCATAAACAATCTGCGGTTTCTACCTCCGATTGTTTAGAAACAATTGCTAATGTTTTTAAATCGAACTGATTACCAATACAAGCGGCTAGCTTCAATTGTTGTTGAGTTGATTCTGGTAGTCTTCGTAATTGAAAAACCATAAAATCAACAACATTGTCTGCTAAAGTTTGCTGATTTATTTGAGAAATGTCACATTGCCAACACCCTTCGGCAAAATTGAATTGAATTAGTCGATCTTGATGTAATGATTTCAGAATTTGAGTCGCAAAAAATGGATTCCCTTGAGCTTTACGGTAAATCAATTGTGAAAGAGATAATGCCACGTTTTCTGCACAATTTAACGTATCGGCTACAAGTTGGTTCAATTGTAATTGGTTGAGCGGTTTCAGCGTCAGGCTATTCACCTTTACACCTGTTTTGCGAATTTCATCCAACATCACTATCAATGGATGTGCTGGGAATACTTCATTGTCTCTATAAGCACCAATTAACAATAAATATCCCTGATTAGCTTCATTCATTAATAATTGCATGAGTTTTAATGAAGCTGAATCTACCCACTGTAAGTCATCTAAGAATATGACTAAAGGATGTTCTTTAGTTGTAAATACTTGGAGAAATTTCTGAAATAATAAATTAAATCGGTTTTGTGCTGCGTTACCTGATAATTCTGGCGCAGGTGGTTGTTTGCCAATAATTTTTTCTAATTCGGGAATGACTTCAATAATTACCTGTCCGTCTTCACCTAATGCTTGAATAATTTGATTTTGCCATTTATGTATTTGGACATCACTTTCTGCTAGTAATTGCTCCATGAAGTTACGGAAAGCTTGGACAAATGCAGAAAAAGGAATGTTCCGATTAAATTGGTCAAATTTGCCTTTAATAAAATAACCATGTTGACGAACAATAGGTTTATGCACTTCGTTTACAACGGCAGTTTTACCAATCCCCGAAAACCCAGCTACCAGGATTATTTCTGTTGCTCCCAGGCTGACATTTTCAAATGCTTCTAGCAGAGTTTCTACTTCTGCTTCTCGTCCATAGAGTTTATCAGGGATAATAAATCTATCGCAGACATCCCTTTGGGCAATTGGGAAACTTTCAATTTTGCCAGTTGTTTTCAGTTGAGCTAAACAATTTTCTAAATCATGCTTCAATCCTAATACACTCTGATAGCGATCTTCAGCATTTTTTGACATTAATTTGCTAACGATATCCGAAATTACCGCCGGAATTTGTAAGTTAATTACATCTATTGATGAGGCTACCTTAGCAATATGGGAATGCACCAACTCCATTGGATCGTTTGATTGAAAAGGTAACTCACCTGTGAGTAATTCGTAGAAAGTTACACCAAGTGAATAAAAATCAGTCCGGTAGTCAATTCCCCGATTCATTCTCCCTGTTTGTTCTGGAGAAATATAAGCTAGTGTTCCTTCTAACACATTGGGGCTGATTAGCGTATGCGTTTCCCTTGCTAATAGAGAGGCAATACTAAAGTCGATTAATTTAACTTGTTTGGAATGAGGATTAATTAAAATATTGCTCGGTTTGATATCTTTATGAATGATGCGCTGACTATAGAGTATCTCTAAGGTATTACACAGTGCGATCGCTATTTCTAAAAACTCTTGCAAAAACCTGATATCTTGCGTTTGATCGCGAGCAAAATAATCTTTTAGAGAAATGCCACCAAAATCTTCCATCACCAACGCATAGGCATTTTGATACACCTCCAGGCTGTAGGTTTGGACGATCAAAGATGAGTTGAGATTTTTGGCAATGGTGTACTGATTGCGAAACTGCACTAGTTCGTTGAAGGATGGATACGGATTTTTCAGTAGTTTGATCGCTACAGGTAATGAGTCATTTTCTCGATACCCTCGATAAACTATAGTTCTCGAACCATTGTAGATTTCTTCGATGATTTGGTATCCAGAAATATTAACATGAGTGTCAAACATACTGTTAAATCCGAGTAATTTATAAGTTGATTATTCCCAAATTAATAACGGCAGTTTAATGTTAATTAATAAAGATTACTATGGCTTTACTTTCGAGACCATTTATGAAGAGAAGCTTTAAATTGTAGTGTACATTACACGCTGCTTTAGCTTTAAAGCATCCAATACAGAGATAAAATATCTGGCACAAAGCGTCAAGGTTCTCAATAGTAAATTAGGAACCTACAAAGCGTAAATTAGGAATTTTTTAACTCAAAAATATGCTTGTAAGGGCTGGAGAAATATTAAAAGGGAAAAGGTTATACCATTTTAGATTTTAGATTTTGGATTGGGAATTGCCTTGGTGGATCTGGCTTGGTGTGAATCCATCTATCGCAATCATTTTTCAAAATGGTATTAAAAACCTTTCATTTTTTCCCTTTAAACTTTAAATAGCCAAGCTAACAATAGCTAACTTACTAGTACCTGCTGGAATTTTTATTTAAGTTTAGTAGTCTGACTAAAAGCAATTACCTACTCAAATAGGAGAGACTATTATTGATTAACAGTAGCGGAAGTTTATTACTCCGCCGACTGTTATTAGATAGGGTTATGTTATAACCAGTCCTCAACTACGGTTATCTGGAATTACCGCATAAGCATCAATTTCAAACAACATACCGTCAAGTGCAAGTCTAGGAACGGGAATAAGAGTATTTGCTGGTGGTTTATTCCCCCATAAATTTATAATTTCACGTCCTAACGGAATCAATTTATTTTGGTTGTGATCCACTATAAGAACAGTAGTTTTTGCGACATCTTGTGGTTGTGCCCCAACCGCTGCTAAGGCATAACGGAGGTTTTTAAAAGCCTGTATTAACTGCTTTTCAAAGTCATCGGAGACAAGATTCCCTTGTAAATCGGAACCAAATTGACCAGAAATATAGACGGTTCTTGCCCTTGATGGTGTCACAGCTATATGGCTATAGCCATTTTGGGGTGCATTATATAATGTTGGTGGGTTCACCAATTTCAACTCTTTGTTGTCTTTAGCGCTCACTTCTTTTTGTGTTCCCACCATCAAGGCGGTAGTTATTCCACTACCTCCAAGCCACAAAAGTGCATTTCGTCGCGAGAAGTTTGCTACTAGCGAATTTACAGCACTGGTAATAGGTTTAGTCATTAAAGCTCCTTAAATGTGAGTTCTCTATTTTGCTCATACTTAGTTTTATTATCTATCCAATCGAACTAAAAAGCACTATACAGTAAAATTATTCAGTGTAATTGCATAAATTATAAGTCTGGATCGGTTTCAGTTAGTTTAGCTTCCAATATGTATACAGTTAAAAATTATACTAAATCAGGTTGTTAACCCTCTAAAAACTGTATTAGGCGATCGCGTAGTATTTTTGTAATAACTTCAGAGCGCAAACAACAGTCGTAGGGGCGCAAGTCCTTACGCCCCCAATACTGTTCGCTTTGTGCATTTTTAACTTGAAATTGGGTTTGGGGAAAAGGTTAAAGCTTTTCTTTTCCCTTTTCCCCTGCCCCTTATCCCCAGAGGGGGCCCCACCTTCCCCTTTTCCCCTTAACCGAAAGGTATTGCTTACGCCCCTACTTCTTGCTAGGCTTTGTCTCCCTTCCCCTTTCTAAGCTTCTGCGCAATTTTCTTTTGCAGTTCTCAATATTATGTCTGCATGATTACTTATTGAACTAGTGAAATTTTATATAAGGATATCTAAGTTTCCCGGCTTAGATATCCACTAGCAACATAACCTACATTTAATAGATTGTTAACTCTATTCTAATTACTATTTTTTGTTTTTAAATGGTTCTTGGGACAGTTTTTAATTCATCCTTAAGTTGGATGTCAGAATTAGATATATATTCTAAAAGTTGGATGTCAGGATTAGATATATATTTTAATTTAATACATTTTGCAAATCTAATTAATATTTTGATTCTATAATATAATGGTAGTTGTTAATAACACCTTCTTAAGAAGTTATTAGATAAATTTTCTGATTTTTACCTGAAGCTTTTATATTGAGACTAACTTCTCAAGCTGATTAGCGATCGCAAGCATAAACATAAGCAATGTACAGGTGCGTTACACTGTGTTAACGCACCCTAATTTCTAAGACAAGTTAGTAACACTAGACTTTTCTAAACTTGCTACTAATTTCACTCCAAATTCTTCCTCAAACACTCCTTTTTTATAATTTAAGCTCCAAAGTTCTAAATCACAATCATCATCTGATTGAGTTGGAAAAATTAGCAGATTGACCTGCTTAAGTTGTGGATAATACTCACATTGCACTTGAGCGACTGCACCAATTTGTCGTCTATCTAATGCTACTGCCAATCTTAAAATTGCACTTAATTGACTAACAATTTGTCGTTGTTGTTTGGTCAGCAAACTCTGGTAGTTTTCATGTTTTTTCTTGGGCGGTGATTTGCGATGATAACGCGCTAAATTAGCAATAATTTCAATTTCGGTTTCTGTATAACCGAGTAATTCTCCATTGCGAATTAAATAGTAAGAGTGCTTGTGGTGAGACGAATGGCTGATATAATGACCGCAATTGTGTAATATGGCGGCTGCCCAGAGCATTTGTCGTTCATCAGTTCCCCAATGATGTAGAGTACCTTGAGTTTGGTCAAATAAACTCTCGGCAAATTTTGCCACGCGATCGCTGTATTCTAAATTGATATGGTATTTATCTGCCAGTTTGAGAACATTCCGTTCCCGAACTGAACTTTGGTAGCGTAGCTTATCTTCAATTAAACCGTGGGTTAACATCCAGTCTACGATTACGCCTTCTCTCAGAGAACGCTCACAAACTGTAACCGATTCACTACCCAAGAGAGTCATTGCTTCTTGTAATATGACTGCGCCAGCGAGGATAACTTCAGGGCGTTTCTCTGGCATACCAGGAATCTCAGCCCTTTCGGAATTACTCAGTTTCCGCAAGCGATTTACCAACTCTTGCAAGTCTTGAAGACTAAATTGGTAGCCATTGAGAGTGGAAGGAATAACACCCGACTTTTCCCGTGCATGAATCATCGCCAGGGTTTCAATTGTACCCGCCGTACCTACCAAACGCGGAGATTCCCCAGACTCTAGATTTGCTAAGATTTCTTCTACAGAACGTTCCAACATCCCGCGTGCATAAGCTTGCAGATACTGGAACTCAGTGGTACTGATGGGGTCAGTAGTGATTAACTCGCTAGTGAGTCGCACTGCACCAACTTTGGTACTGGTGAGAGTCCGGGCTTGATGACTATCGCCTAAAATTAATTCTGTGGAACCACCGCCAATATCAATAATCATGTGAGGCTGGTTGTTAAATTCCATCCCCGACAGCACGCCAAGATAGATTCGCCGCGCTTCTTCTTGACCAGAAATCAAGTTAACGCTTAAACCCAACTCCGTTTCTATTGTGTGCAAAAAATCTTTACCATTGGGCGCTTCTCGCACAGCACTAGTTGCCACAGCGATGATTGTTTCAGCGTTGATAGTTTTGGCAACTTCTTGGAAGCGTCCTAAAGCAGCGATCGCCTTTTTAACGATCTCTGGTTTGAGTTCTCCAGTGGTAAGATTGCGATCGCCAAGCCTCACAGTTTCCTTTTCTCTAGCAATAATGCTGAAAGCTGGTAGTGTGGGGTCAATCTTGACTACTACCATGTGTAGAGAATTTGTTCCCAGGTCAATGGCAGCAATAATCCGATGTTGCTTAGATGGTTGAGTAGGAATACTCTCCCAGCTAGAAACTAAATTCAGCATCTAGTTTTCTCTCTTTATTAAGAAATGATGGCAAACGGTGATATGTCGGGGTAGCTAGCACTGATATTTATGACAACACACTTGCTCAGACTGAGTGCCGTTAGCGGTAGCAGGGCGTTAAGCCAGTGCTGAATATTGAGTAAATTAAAAAATACTCAGCATTCGCAACTCAGCTTGATCGAGGGTAAATGAGCTATGTATATTCACCCTACTATTTATAACCGCAGTGACTATTTAAAGATATTTAAAGTTGCCACTTTGGGTTATGTTTTTACAAATAACAAATAACGTTATTCTATAGATGTAAAGAAGTGTGAATTCATCTCTCTAAAGCTATTTGTTGATTTCTATGTTAACGACGCCAGAACGCCCCCAGTCACCAATTTGGCTTGTAATTATCCGGCTTTTACGCTGGCATAAACCAGAAGGGCGGTTAATTTTAATGATTCCTGCTCTTTGGGCTGTGTTTTTGGCAGCTTCAGGAAAACCGCCTTTACCTCTGGTTGGTGTGATTATATTGGGTACTCTGGCCACGAGTGCGGCTGGGTGTGTTGTCAACGATTTGTGGGATCGGAATATCGATCCAGAAGTGGAGAGAACACGCGATCGCCCCCTCGCTTCTCGTGCCTTATCTGTGAAAGTTGGGATTGTAGTTGCTATAGTCTCGCTAGCGTGTGCAGCAGTTTTAGCCTTTTATCTTAACCCCCTGAGTTTCTGGTTATGCGTGGCAGCAGTGCCTGTAATTTTGCTTTATCCAGGTGCAAAGCGGGTATTTCCTGTACCGCAACTGGTTCTTTCCATCGCTTGGGGTTTTGGGGTTTTGATTAGCTGGAGTGCAGTAACGCAAAGCATTTCTCAACCAACCTGGTTGCTTTGGGGCGCGACTGTATTGTGGACATTGGGATTTGATACAGTTTACGCCATGAGCGACAAGGAAGACGATCGCCGCATTGGTGTTAATTCTAGCGCCCTATTTTTTGGTAATTATGCCCCTCTAGCAATTGGAATTTTCTTTGCTGGCACAATCTTGTTATTGTCTTGGTTAGGCGTAGTTATACATCTGCACTTAGCCTTCTGGATTAGCCTTGCAGTTGCTACTATCGCATGGATTTGGCAGTCTCTGCGATTAAGAAACCGATACTTACCTAATTCTGCTTATGGTAAGATGTTCCAGCAAAATGTGTGGATTGGTTTTATTTTACTTGCTGGGATGATTGCTGGATCTTTATAAGGAGTAAATTGGATTTACCCCCCTTAATCCCAGAGCTGTTTCATTCCCTAAAATCTGATTCTACATATAGTCAGATGAAATATTGCCGCCAAGTTTCTTATCTTGGGATTACAGCTTAGAGTTGTTACTGCGTTCAGCTCAAAGATGGAAAAAACACCAGGAGTATAACTTGAGTCTTACTATGGATTTAAATTATTTGTTCAATTTAAATACATTTATTGAATTATTACTGGGGATTAGTTTGAGCGCGGCGGCTGGCTTTCGAGTATTTGTACCACTGTTAGCATTGAGTCTGGCTTCAGTTTTTGGACATTTTGATTTGCCGACTGACTTTGATTGGGTGGAAACACCTCAAGCTGTAATTGTATTTGCAGTCGCTTGTTCGCTAGAAATTATCGGTTATTACATTCCTTGGTTGGATCATCTGCTGGATATTGTAGCCACTCCTGCGGCATTTATCGCCGGGACAATCGTCACAGCATCTGTTGCTCCAGAGATGAATCCACTGGTGCAATGGACGTTAGCTTTAGTTGCTGGTGGTGGAACCGCAGGATTAACTCAGGGATTAACGAATATATTGCGGATAAGTTCTACAGGCGTTTCCGGTGGATTAACCAATCCAGTTGTGTCAACTATTGAATTGCTCATCGCCATCGGACTGTCTGTGCTGGCGCTAGCTTTACCAGTGGTAGCAGGAACGATCGTGATTGGTTTTCTAATAATAGCTATTCAAAGAATTTGGAATTTCTTCTTGAATAAACCATCTTCTCAAATTAACGAAACCGTTTCTCCATCAAGAGAATTGGGATAAGTAGTTATGGATTTGTTTCATCGCTGCGACGCTGAATAGCCCGTCGTAGACATCGCAATTATAAAGCGATCGTAGTCTTCGGGTGTGTTAGCACGAAAGTTGAGGAAAATCGTATTGCCACCTAACCCGCCTGGAACTCAAAGTTCCAGGCTAATAGCATAACTCCACTAAAGTGGACTAAAACCGCTTCTTAGTCTTCTTTAGAAGACTTTAGCTATTAGCCTCAGAATTCATTCTGAGGCGGTTGTTGGGAATGGGCGCGAAAGTGTAACGCACCTTTTATACTCGTGAACAAGTCTTTGATACTCGTGAGCGAGTCTTTTACACTCGCCGATGAGTCTTTGATACTCGCTGATGAGTTTTTGATACTCGTGAGCGAGCCTTTAATACTCGCTGATGAGTCTTTGATACTCGTGAGCGAGCCTTTAATACTCACCGATGAGTCTTTGATACTCGTGAGCGAGTCTTTAATACTCACCGATGAGTCTTTGATACTCGTGAACGAGTCTTTGATACTCGCCGATGAGTCTTTTATACTCGTGAGCGAGTCTTTTACACTCGCCGATGAGTCTTTTATACTCGTGAATGAATCAATGTTATTGCAAGGTTAGCGATGTCTACGACGGGCTACGCTTACGCACCCTGCTAATTTAAATATTACATACAGCTGTTTCTTGGCAGATAGAACACATTAATCTAGCCCTATTCTCCATAACCTGTAATACACTAATCTGGTAAATATCCCTACAAATTTGGTGAGGTTTGCAGGTGACAAACGAAGAACTGTTGCAAGTTATTGAACGAGCTGCCAGGGAAAAGGCAACAGTGCTATCCCTCTATAACAAGAAACTCAGCAGGCTGCTGCCAGAAATCAGCCAACTTTCCAACTTGAGATCGCTAGCCCTCGATCAAAATCAACTCAGTAGCCTACCGCCAGAAGTCTGCCAACTCTCCAAATTGACAGTGCTAGACCTCAATAACAATCAACTCAGCAGCCTGCCGCCAGAAATCAGCCAACTTTCCAACTTGAGATGGCTATCCCTCTTTAACAATCAACTCAGCAGCCTGCCGTCAGAAATTAGCCAACTCTCCAACTTGACTGAGCTATACCTCGATAACAATCAACTCAGCAACCTGCCGCCAGAAATCTGCCAACTCTATAACTTGACAACGCTAGCCCTTAATCACAATCAACTCAGCAGCCTGCCGCCAGAATTTAACCAACTCTCCAACTTGACTGAGTTAGCCCTCAATCACAATCAACTCAGCAACCTGCCGCCAGAATTTAACCAACTCTCCAAATTGACTGAGCTATACCTCTCTAACAATCAACTCAGCAGTCTGCCGACAGAATTCAGCCAACTCTCAAACTTGACAATGCTAGTCCTGAATCACAATCAACTCAGTAGCCTGCCACCAAAAATTAGCCAACTCTCTAACTTGACTGAGCTACACCTCTCTAACAATCAACTCAGCAGTCTGCCGACAGAATTCAGCCAACTCTCAAACTTGCTTGAGCTAGACCTCTCTGACAATCAACTTAGCAGTCTGCCGCCAGAAATCTGCCAACTCTCAAATTTGACTGAGCTATACCTCGATAACAATCAACTCAGTAGTCTGCCGCCAGAAATCTGCCAACTCTCAAACTTGACTGAGCTATATCTCTCTAATAATCCACAATTAAGCTCACCGCCGCCTGAAATTGTTGAGCAGGGAACGCAGGTAATTTTGAACTATCTTCGAGCCAGGTTAGAAGCTAAAGGATAATATTTTTCTAAGCTGCTAGTAGTTGGTGAAGAGGATGTGGGTAAAACATCATTAAAAGCGCTACACGATGAAGATTTTCACACCCACGAATCCACTACCCACGGCATTGAAATTAAATAGCTTTTAACAGCACTATTGCAGGGATTATCAAGGTATATTTGACTAGAATTAAGGTATTATAGCGATGATTATTTGGATACCATAAGCGGTAGGGGTTTACAGAAATGCGCCTCTACAACTGACACGCCAGTTTAGCTATAAATTAATATCTACCGTTTTACGGGTATTAGAAAAATGAAGTTTACAGACTGGGTGACTAGGGTGCTACTAATCTGGCTGATGTTCGCCACTTTAATTGTAGTGCTGCTAATTGGACGAGCAACAAAATTACACAACAATCCGACAACCTCCCGTGCAGCCAATCCACAGGTTACAGCTTTCAGTAAATATCCCCAGGCGCAATTTCAATCAGCGAAAGAGCCAGAGAAGAAATTTCAAAATGTTATCAAGTCCCCAGTCAAGACTAACCAGCCTCTAGCAAGGTACATAACCACTCAAGCTTTTGCACGTTACAGACCTAATTATCAAGTTGCTTCAGTTGACCCAAGTAACTATGGTGAACGTTACACCCAAGATGTTAATGGCATTCCTCTCAGCAATCAACCAATTATCGTCATCCATGAAACTGGTTATTCAGCTTCTAGCGCCATCAATTTCTTTCAAGTAGCACATAACGATGAAAGCGTGCAAGCAAGTTACCACGCTTTAATCAAGTTAGACGGAACGGTAGTTTATCTAGTACCCCCAGAAAAGCGGGCTTTTGGTGCAGCCAACTCTGTGTTTGATGGTTCTCAGGGAGTGGAAACTGTACAGACTAATCCGAATTTACCCGCGTCCGTGAATAATTTTGCTTATCACGTATCTTTGGAAACACCGCCAGATAGTTATGACAGTAGCAGTCAACAAACCCATAGCGGTTACACGGAGGCTCAATATCATTCTCTTGCTTGGTTAATTGCTCAAAGTCAAGTCCCAGACGATCGCATCACTACGCACCATTTAGTAGATCGTTCTGGTAAAAAAGTTGACCCGATAAATTTTGATGGTCATAAATTTCTTAGCTTACTTAATACTTATCGTCAGGTTAGACCAATTTATCGAGTCAGCAAATAATTTGTGGAGACGCGAAAATTCGCGTCTCTACAAGGGTTATGGATAAAATTTTGAATTGTTAACTTGCTCAAGAAGGCGCGATCGCGTCAAAATAAGAGTTAAGACGCTGTAATCTAACTTAACAATGACCATCACGCAGCTTGAGCAAATTTCCCCTCAACTAACACCGCCAAATGAGCGGGGATATGAATATGATTTGGTAATTGTCGGCGGTGGGATTATTGGGTTAACTCTAGCTTCTGCTTTAAAAGATTCTGGTTTGAGTATTTTGCTAATTGAGGCAAAAGTTGCATCAACGGCGGTAGCCAAGGGACAAGCTTATGCAGTTCATCAGCTTTCGTCGCTAATTTATCAAGGAATTGGCGTTTGGGACAAAATGTTACCTCAAATCGCCAAATATTGCCGAGTCCGTCTTTCGGATGCCGATCATCCCGATGTGGTGGAATTTACCACAGATGATATAAATACAGCAGAGTTGGGTTATGTGGCGGAACACCAAGCTTTGTTGCAGCCGTTGCAAGATTTCGTCCAAGATTGCCCCAACGTGACTTATTTGTGTCCGGCGGAAGTGGTAAATACCCAATACCAGCAGAATATAGTCGCCATCGAGATAAAAATTGCCGATCGCTTAAAGACAGTTCGCAGCAAATTAGTTGTAGCAGCAGATGGATCGCGATCGCCAATTCGGCAAGCTGCTGGAATCAAAACCTCTGGCTGGAAATATTGGCAATCTTGCATTGTGGCATTTGTCAAACCAGAAAAACCCCACAATAACACCGCTTACGAAAGATTTTGGTCTAGCGGCCCCTTTGCGATTTTACCTTTACCGGGGAACCGTTGCCGCATTGTCTGGACAGCCCCCCATGAAGAAGCAAAAGCTTTGTGTGCTTTAAATGATGAGCAATTTTTGGCAGAACTAAGCCGCCGCTATGGCGATCAAATGGGAAAATTGGAATTACTAGGCGATCGCTTTGTTTTTCAGGTACAACTTATGCAAAGCGATCGCTACGTTCTCCCACGACTGGCATTAATTGGTGATGCGGCACACAATTGCCATCCCGTCGGCGGACAAGGTTTAAATTTGGGCATTCGGGATGCAGCAGCTTTAGCGCAAGTAATTCAAGCAGCGCACAAAGCGGGTAAAGATATTGGTGACATTCAGATTCTCAAAGGTTATGAACGCTGGCGCAAGCTAGAGAATCTGACAATTTTAGGTTTCACCGATTTGTTAGATCGGATGTTTTCTAATAATTTCTTTCCTGTGGTGGTGGTTCGTCGCTTGGGTTTATGGTTTTTGCAGCGAGTACCTGTATTAAAAGTATTTATGCTGAAATTGATGATTGGCTTGAAGGGGCGGACTCCAGAATTAGCAAAACGATAAGGCTTGAGAATGTCATGGAAGAGGACAAGGGGAAAACCTCATAGACAAATCTATGGACTGCTGAGAGATAACGATCGCGATCGCTTATACAGCCAATTTCAAGGAAAGTAAAGTACACAACGATTTGCCTCAAAGCCAGGTAAAAAGACTGTTTTACTTCAGAATTCTGACTCCTGAATTCTGAATCTTTTTAAATTTGCAAAAAGTTAGCGATCGCCTGCGGTAATGGCAGAATAATTACAATCAACAAAGCCATTGCCAGTAACCCCCAAACGTCACGTTTGTTATCCAATTCAGTGACATCATTCAGTGCAGGTTCATCAACCAACGGCATAAATAATAAGATAATCGCCCACACCAAAAATTCTTCTCTAACTAAAGAAAGCAACAGCAACAACACGCGGGCAATTTGACCAATTACGATCGCAGTTCGTTGTCCAAACATCGCATGGACAATGTGACCTCCATCTAATTGTCCCACAGGCATTAAATTTAACGCTGTGACAATTAGTCCTAAGAAACCTGCTACTGCAACTGGATGCAAATCGAGGGCTGATTTTGCCGTTAACTGACTTCCTAAAGCTAACTTAGAGAGTATAGCCAGTAAAATTGAATACTTAGGATTGAGAGCATCAGGATTTAAAAGTCGGGTTTTTTCAGTCAGGGAAACCACATCAGAATGAGCCAAACCCCATATTAGTAATGGTAAGGTGACAACAAAACCTGCAATTGGCCCAGCAATACTAATATCAAATAAAGCTTTGCGGTTAGGAATGGGACTACGCATCTGAATAAATGCGCCAAAAGTTCCTAAGAAGAAAGGCACGGGAATAAAGTAAGGCAACGTCGAGCGAATCTTGTAAAATTTAGCTGTCAAATAATGCCCAAGTTCGTGAATGCCTAAAATAGTCATCAGTCCTAGAGCATAAGGCAATCCCTTGAATAGGACTTCTGGGTTAGATAGAAGTTTGAACAAAGATCCAATTTGCCAGATAGGCGGCAGAGTAACACCAGCATTTTCCACTCCCACCAAGGTAGTAGTGATCAAAGTAGCTACTAGCAGCATCAGCGCTAATCCTGGTCGAGTTAATCGTTCCTGGTTGCGTCGTGGTGTATCTGTCTGTTTAGCAGCTTGAGTATTGGGAACCAGGACAAAGAAAGGTTTGCCATTGAAGCCTTCTTGAAAAATCAGCAAGAAGCGATCGCCAAATTGTGCTTCAATATTAGTTTTAATCTGCTGGTAAGCGTTGCTGGCTTTAGTTCGCAACTGACCCCGGCAAATCACAGATTGTGGTCGATACTCAATATTTTGAACGTAGTATACAGACCAAGGAAAACAATTTCGCAGTTGCGTTTCTTCGGCTGGTTCAATGGGACGCACTATTGGTTCTGGGGTAGGCTGGATAGTCGGTTGTGATTCTGAGGCTGGGGGGGTTTGGGCTTGGTCTGTCTGTGTATCTCTTGGTACTTGACGCCCCCATTGAAACAACACCCAGTACAAGACTGTGCAGACAAATACTGACCAGAGGATCAGTTCTGGCGGTGGAGGTTGTTTCGCCCCGTAGATTAGCGTCCATCCACTCAACAGGAATGCTGGTGTCATTAAAACCAGCCACAACAACCATACTGGTGTGCGGGTGATGTGAGCAACGCTGCGCTGCACCATTAGATAAGTAGCAAGCCCCAGCAGGAGGATAAACAGAAACCAAAATGCCATGTTCTCTTCAGTAATTTTGACAAAACGCCCCACCAGTAGCTTCAGCACCATAGCATTAACTACTAGGCAGACCTCAAATCCCAATTTTCTTCACAACGGTTAACAGTGCTGGTTAACGCTCAAGTTGCAATTTTTGAGCATTTCCGCACTGTAATCAAATTGTCCACAACTCCTCAGTTTCGGTTCTTTGATTATGTGCCCTTTACCTCAACAGCCAAGTCATACAACTAAACCGCCACGGGCTGTCTTCCCGGACGAAGTACTGAGCGGAGGTTCTCTGCAATCGGACTTCGCACAAGAGAGCATTTTTGCCTTTCCACCCAATCGGGACACATTAGGGGGAACCTCTTATTTTATTGTAAGAAATGAAGGCAATATCCTCATAGATTGCCCTGCATTAGAAAAAACAAATCAAGATTTTTTGCGATCGCATGGAGGTGTGCGTTGGTTATTTATCACCCATCGCGGCGCTATTGGCAAGACTGCTGAATTTCAGCAAGACTTTGGCTGCGAGGTGCTGATTCAAGAGCAAGAAGCGTATTTATTGCCAGGCTTAACCGTAACTACCTTCAGGCAAGAATTTACTCTTGATGCTGCAACACAAGTTATTTGGACACCAGGGCATTCTCCCGGTTCATCTTGTCTCTACTACAGCGAACTTGGAGGTATATTATTTTCTGGTCGCCATTTACTCCCTAACCAGCACGGTCAACCAGTACCATTACGGATAGCTAAAACCTTTCACTGGCCAAGGCAAATTCAGAGCATTCGATTATTGTTAGAACGTTTTACACCAGAAACTCTCCAGTATATTTGTCCTGGAGCTAATACAGGCTTTCTTAGAGGTAAGCGGTTTATAGATCGAGCTTATCAACACCTCGCCTCTTTAGATTTGCCAGCTTTGCTGGGGATACAATCACTTTAGAGGTAGCAGGCTGTTGAGCATCGCAAGGATGCTTTTTGCAAGAGGGGGAAAAGGTTTTGGTTAAAGAGGAAGGGGACAATACAGAACCTTTTCCCTTTCCCCCCCGCCCCTTATCCCCACAGGCAGGGTGGTTTTATACTGTTCTAAATGCTCTACCAAAAAAGTGAAGAGTATAATTAATCTGACTACTTAACAAGTACTGCCAATAGTTAAGTTTAGTAAATTTTATAAAATACAGGATTTATATTATGTATTCTAAACTGATTTTCTGATGATTTGAAGAATACTTAGCGCACTCGATTACTGTTACTAATTTCAGCAATCCCCTTTGAGTCCGCCATTTTTTATAGTATAAAAATACTACAAAGAGCGTAAGTCCTGGGTATTTGTAAATGTCTAGCTCTTACTATGCAAAGTAAATTTGCACCACAACAGCAAGATGATGCTATGGGACTCATATCTGATTTTTGAACAATATTTCAGATAAAACCCCGATCAAACGGGCTTTTGGGTCTCATTATGTTTTCAGAAATCAAATTTATCTGATTTTTGAACAATATTTCAGATAAAACCCCGATCAAACGGGCTTTTGGGTCTCATTATGTTTTCAGAAATCAAATTAAAGTCCTATAAGTACAGTTTTGCGTAAAATCATGACCAATTGAGGGTTGAAATTTAAACGCATAGGCGCTTTTCTACGAGATGCTACGCGAACGCCTTCCCGCAGGATAGGGGCGCAGAGGTAAATGCAAAGGTACGCAAAGAATTCGCTAAGAATTAATGAAATGTTGTACTAAGATTTACTTTTATCAGCTTCTTTCTGCGCTGCCTCACTATATTTCTTATATAGTTGAGTACGAATCTTAGCTTCTTGATAACGGCTGTGGGTTTGTGGTACCGTATTCATTAAATCTGAAGCCCGTTGCCACTTAGCAGCGATCTCTAACCACTGAGTTGAGGTTGTAGCTGTTTTACCAGATGCAGAAGCTTGGTTAGCAATTCGCACAGATATTTGAAATGGATCGTCAGATGGCTCAGAAAAGCTATTGTTAGGAGAGCGAGATGGTGTTTGGGCTTTGCTATCGTTAGTATTTTCTGTAGTTAGAGATTTGGAAGTTTCGGGTTGTATTAGGTTTTTCAGTTTATTACCTAGTTGGGCATAAACAATCCAACTAAGCAACAACAGCGAGCATAAACCAGCTGCTGCCAATATCTTTGTTTTAGGTTTATTTTTGTATTTTTCTTTGTTAATGAGTACTAAAGGACGAGAGACTTGAGTTTTAGGATAATTTGGTTTTCCTAGTTCAGCTTGAGCTTCTGTAAAATCTTTCATTAATTGCTTTACAATATTTGGCTGAATTAATGTAATTTCCTGTGACCAAAGCAATTGATTTTCGCGATCGCTATCTATTTCTTTTAACCACAGCAATTGTTGTTCTCGAACAATCCGACTGTTGATCTTGACACGGCGAATGTGACGCGGGGCGATAGACTCAAGAATTTGCTGGATTTGTTCTACCAGGGGAGATTGCTCAAGTTGCTCTACTTTAGCTGCCTCACACAGAATTTGTAAGACACCATCAGAAAAAATGGCTCTAGTTCTGACACAAGACTGGGCTAGCTTTTCGTTCAATAGCTGAATAATCGCCGCAACGCTGCCTTGGTGAGCTTGCCAAGCTATATCGTTTATTCGGTCTACCACCTGAAATTTAGTGATAGCTCTTCCACCCTGACTGATTAACGTATTCATTAATTTAGGGACTCTTTTCTACTGACCTTGATCTTGTCTTCGATTTTACGAGTAAAAAGATGAGTTGCCAAATAATATCATAAATATGGAAATCTGGAGCCTTCCTTTTCGGTTTGCTAAGGACGCTCGCTGACGCTCAGTTAATTTGTACGCTTCTGAGCCTTGAAAACGTGCAATTCTCGGGCTGAAACTCTGCTTTTCAGGTAACGCCCATGCTGACGGAGGAGTTACCTGTTTGACATAATACACGATCGCGTCTTTTTGCGTAGGCGTAGCCCGCCATAGGCATCGCCTTTAGTCAGAGTGAGCTAGGTGAATACACTCTGTTCCCGATCCAAAGTGCCTATGATATGCGATCGCAAGGTTCATAAACTAAACAAAATAGTCGTATCGGGATACTTTTGTGAGGAATTATCGTTTTTTTTACCTTTTTGCCACAATAGCAATACTAAATAGCACAGCGATCGTTACATTAGAAGATATATAAATAAAAATCAACAATGATTTTTTTTCGTTCGCAGTTCACACAAAATCATGAGCGCAAGTACCATTATTTCCGATAATCCCTTACTCCAAGGCACTGGTTTACCTCCCTTTACAGAGATTAAACCAGA
Organism: Nostoc sp.; assembly: GCF_036917375.1. Lineage (GTDB taxonomy): Bacteria > Cyanobacteriota > Cyanobacteriia > Cyanobacteriales > Nostocaceae > Nostoc. Next base: position 14,043 of record NZ_JBALDN010000004.1, on the reverse strand, counting down.
ACGAGTTGTACCAGCCTTCAATCAGTTGCTAGCAGAACTTGACCAGCAACTTGCCACCTTAGAGGCTAATGTAAAGCCGACTTGGAGTGGTTTAGTAGAACCTTTAGAAAAGCTGACAGAACGGCTTACCTGGAGTTGGGGGGCGGTAAATCATTTAATGGGTGTTAAAAATAGCCCGGAACTGCGCGAAGCTCATGAAATCGTACAGCCACTAGTTGTACAATTTATCAACAAACTCGGTCAAAGCCAACCCATCTATAATGCTTTTAAGGCACTCCGTAGCAGTGATAGTTGGGCAACTTTAGAATTAGCCCAACAGCGCATTGTGGAAGCCGCCATTCGAGATGCAGAACTTTCTGGTGTTGGCTTAAAAGGAGAGGCAAGAGACCGTTTCAACGCCATTCAGATGGAGTTGGCAGAACTTTCTACTAAATTCTCTAACCATGTACTTGATGCCACGAAAGCCTTTAGCTTAACCCTGACAACAAAAGCGGAAATTGACGGTTTACCACCAAGTTTGGTAAGTTTAGCCGCTCAAGCTGCACGAGCAGTTGGAGAAGAGAATGCCACACCAGAAAATGGCCCTTGGCGCATTACTTTAGACTTCCCCAGTTACGGCCCTTTCATGCAGCACAGCACCCGTCGAGATTTGCGCGAACAGCTCTACAAAGCTCATATCACTCGTGCTTCTAGTGGCGATTTAGATAATAACCCGTTAATTGTGCGTATTTTGGAGTTACGGCAAGAACTTGCAGATATACTTGGCTTTAAGAGTTTTGCCGAGTTGAGCCTTGCAAGTAAAATGGCTCCTAATGTTGAGGCAGTCGAAGCGCTATTAGAAGAACTACGCCAGGCCAGTTATGATGCTGCTGTCAAAGACTTAAAAGAACTCCAAGCTTTTGCTGCATCACATGGAGAAGAATATCAGGATTTAAAACATTGGGACATCAGCTTTTGGGCAGAACGCCAACGAGAAGCAAAATTTGCCTTTACCGCTGAAGAATTACGTCCCTATTTTCCCCTTCCCCAAGTGCTAGATGGCTTGTTTGGACTTGTTAAGCGGCTGTTTGGCGTTACAGTAACCCCTGCCGATGGTCAAGCCCCAGTATGGCATGAAGATGTCCGTTATTTCCAAATAGCCGATGAAACTGGTTCTCCCATCGCTTACTTCTACTTAGACCCCTATAGCCGTCCAGCAGAAAAACGCGGTGGTGCTTGGATGGATGTATGCATCAATCGTGCCAAAACTGAAAATGGTGCAACTGCCATCCGTTTGCCTGTGGCTTATTTGATATGTAACCAAACTCCCCCAGTAGATGGCAAGCCGAGTTTGATGACTTTCTATGAAGTAGAGACTTTGTTCCACGAGTTTGGTCATGGATTGCACCACATGCTCACCAAGGTTGACTATGCGGGAGCCGCAGGTATCAATAATGTGGAATGGGATGCAGTGGAACTACCCAGTCAGTTTATGGAAAACTGGTGTTATGAGCGACCCACTTTGTTTGGTATGGCTAAACATTACGAAACTGGAGAAGCCCTACCAGAGCATTATTATCAAAAGCTGCTAGCGGCGCGTAATTATATGAGTGGTACTGGTATGTTAAGGCAAATTCACCTTAGCAGTATTGATTTGGAACTACACTACCGCTATCGTTCTGGCAGCAATGAAACTCCAGCAGATGTGCGTCATCGCATAGCTAAGACTACTACTGTTTTACCACCACTTCCAGAAGATTCAATGTTGTGTTCTTTTGGGCACATTTTTGAGGGTGGTTATGCAGCAGGCTACTACAGTTATAAATGGGCTGAAGTACTTAGTGCAGACGCTTTTGCTGCTTTTGAAGAAGCTGGGCTAGAAAATGAAGAAGCTATAAAAGCTACAGGTCGGCGTTATCGGGATACGGTGCTAGCACTTGGTGGTAGCAAGCATCCAATGGAGGTGTTTAAAACTTTCCGGGGTCGCGAACCAAGTACGATCGCTTTGCTCAGGCACAATGGTTTAGTAAGTGCTGCTACAAACTAAATAACATATCTGTGGAGATGTTGTATTGCAACGTCTCTACATTAAATATTAGACTTCTTGCAAAAGTGGGGGAAAAGGGGAAGGTGGGGCCCCCTCTGGGGATAAGGGGCGGGGGTAAAGGGTAAATAAACTCAAAATCCTTTCCCTTTAACCTTTTGCCTTTTCCCCAAGAATGCAAAAATACATTTTTGCAAGAGGTCTATTGGCTTAACTAAACATTATTTTCCTCGTTTAAGGTGTTCCTGGAAGAATGGGTTCTCCGGCAACATCATCTAAGCGGATGCTGCCTAACAAATTTCGCCACTCTGCTTTCAGGGCTGCATCTTGAGGATTTTTTTGACGCAGTTCAGCCAACGTCGTCAGTGCCTCGTACCATATCCCATTTTGAGCATAGATAGCATAACGCTTTATAGGTTCTGCCGTTTCTATTTCTTTGACTGTTGGTTGGCTCAGGTTAACTCGTTTTATTACCCCTTCAACAAAACTTGGGGGAGCATTCTTTTCCTTGTCACAGTTAATAGTGAAAAACCAACGGTATTGTGTGTCTACTGCTAAACCGGGTGCATTGCTAGGCAAAGAAATGCGGATGACTCCTGGCTTATCTGATAAAGCGATCGCTTTTTTGTATACCTCGTTAGCGTCCCCATCTTGCAGCACAAATTCAACTGTATATGGCGAATCTTTGGTATATGGCACATAGAAAAACCAACTTGGATGTTCTACTGTTGTTTGTCCCCAGACATTAATTACAGAGTTAGCTTCCTGAGTAAAGGGGACTAAAGCAGTCAGGTCAGGTTTAGTAAGTGGACATCCCTCCGGCCCGGTGCGCTTCGCTCCACCACGAACGCGACCTCCAGGAGGAGAGCCAGGTGGAATTGGAGGTTGATTAAAGGTTTTAGCTTGAGCAAGGATCGTTTTAGTATCAGAGCGATTAGGGATTGGTTTCGCCAGTCCTGGAGTCAGACTAACTGATAAATTTGTACAGCTAAAAGCTACTACCAAAAACAGTTTTATCGGTTGTGAATTTGAATTCATAAAAACCCTCATAGGATTTTAGATTTTAGATTTTAGATTTTAGATTGGGCACAAGAGGCAGAGTGGCAGAGGGGAAAAACTTACTGCAACTTCTCCCCTGCTCCCCTGCTCCCCTGGTTACTGAGCGTAGTCGAAGTATGCTCCCCTGCTCTCCATTCCCCATTCCCCGTCCGCACTTTTGTTTTTGAATGATTATAAATTGACATCAAAATCCCCATAGCTACCAACGATAAAGCCGATGGTACGAAAGGCACCCAAGCACCCGAAATGAACAGACCAAAGCAAAGTACATACAAAACGCTAGAAGCAACACCGATTGCCAACGCCAACCAGGGTAAAGAAAGCCTGCGCCAAGCCAAGACTCCCCCAATCAAAGACCAGCCCCAAATCCAGGCGACCTCCGCCCACCATAACCAAGCCAGTAGCAACGGTCGCCCATCTTGGACTGCACCAAGGATCTGGCTGACCATGTGAGCTTGTACCAGTACTCCTGGCATTTGCTCATCTAAAGGAATGCCATAAGGTGTAGGCCAGGTGTCTGGAGAATCCCCCTTTGCAGTCACACCAATCAAAACAATCCGGTTTTTGATGGCATTGGGGTTAATTGGACTAGATAAAAATTGCGTTAGCTTTACCTGTTCGGCTATTTCTTTTGAAGAACGATAGTTGAGTAAGATTTGACCGCCATTAGCATCAATATTTTGATAGCCACCAGTACGAGACTTCAGATTTGGAAAAATAGTCTTACCCAACTGCAAATTTCCTTCAGAGGTGAACTTTGTTTGAATTCCTAAAGGGCGCAGATAAAGGGATGCTAGTTGTAAACTGAAGGAATATGGAGCAGAACACAATGATGTCGTCTCCTGATTCATGAACAGAAGATGCCGACGAATAACTCCATCGCGATCGTGAATAAAGTCACTGAAGCCCAGATTTTCTGGGGGTATTTCTGGTGGCGGCTTAATACCTTTGATATTTCCAGTGCGATCGCTTCCCTTGCATACGCCAACCAAGTTCTGAGTTTGCTGGAGACGAGTAATTAAATCTGGCTCTTTGGCCTTAAAATCACGGTAGACATCCAATCCGATCGCGCGGGGTTGGTATTGATTCAGTTTTGCTAAGAGTTTATTCAGAGATTTTTCGGAAATAGAAGCTCCGATCAAGGACTCGCCATTTTGTCTTTGAATTGCTAAATCCTCATCGTCAATTGTAATAATCAAAAGTCGGGGATCGAGTCCTTCGGCAGGGCGCGATCGCATCATTAGGTCATAGGCTTGAATCTCTGGATTTTCTAGCAATCCCACCAATCTCACGCCAAAAACCAAAGCTGTAACTGCCAAGCTGGATAATACAATTCTCTTAAATTTGCGTCTGTTAGACAAAGGCAAATTTGCTGGCTTTTCATCTTCAGATTTTGTAGACCTTAATTCATCCCAAGTCGGTGGTATCTGCGCCGGATTTTGGCAAATTACTGGTAGCCAAGTCGCACAAGGAAATCTATCTTCAAGTCCTTGCAAGCGTTCCCGCGCTTGGCGTACCGCTTGATATAAAGACTCGCCACCGGCAAAGCCTTGGAGAAAATACTTTAAAAACTCCTTCGCAACTTGGTCTGGGACGGGTTCGCGCATGACAATTATTTGAGGAATTTGCAAATCAGCCAATTCTCGCGCCAACCCCAATCCATCACAGGAGTTGAATATAGCTAATTGCAAACCGTTTTCAATGGCTTTTTTGAGAGCGTACTTTAACTCGCCAATGGTAAGACTATCAGTTCTATTCAGGTAAATTCGTCCGCTTTCTCCATTTTTGTTACTAGAACTGTGGCCGGCAAAGAAGAGAATATCCCAGTTTTTTCCCCAGAGATGGTCAGTCAAGTCCTTACGCTGTGGTTCTACCAAAAAGCTCACCTCTGCGTTACTACACTGTTGCAGTAAAGCTCGATCGGCTTGGGTGTCAATCCCTTTACTATTGCCGACAATTGCCAAAATATTGACTAATTTATTGAGAGTGCGTGGCTTTTGAATGCGATCGTAGGATGGTGAAGAAAGGGCAATTTCAGCTTTGGGATAGCGTTCTAACAAGTCCCATAGATGCCAAGGTAATAGCTGCAATTGGCTATTTTCTGTTTGCAGAATCACCCGTACTTCATCGCTGGACGACAATCTTTCTAACCATTTTTCCCTCAACGGGCGAAACTCCTCTGCTCGCAGCCAGGTATTAAAGCGTGCGCGCAAAATATGAGAAGCGTTTTCGCAGTCTTGCACCATCGATACATTCGTCACCTGCATTTTGTCAGCATGGAGGCGAAAACGATTGCCTATCTGCCGATAACTAGACTGCCAATGACTATAATAGAGCGGCATTTCCGGGAATGAAGGGAGCCTCCCGGTGATTTCGGTTGTAGCACGCTCGTGTTCTTCACCAATTTGGAGGGTGACAGCAAACCCCTGCTCAAAACTACCCTCTCCAAATTTGATCGCTACTAATTTACCCATAACCGTCGCTATTTCCCCATGCAAGTGCCCTGTTCTAATGTCCGATCGCAAGCTTCATAAGTTTCTACAGATTTTTTTCAAAATCCCCAAAAACTAGCTTGGATTTTTAATTTTTAATTTTCAATTAATGAATTATCATTTAATAAATTACCGACAAAGAAGGAAAATAGCTACATATTTCAAATTCGGAAATATTCGGTAATACTGGTATTATCCAAAGCGACCCTAACACTAAATTGCTCTGTAGGTTCACCACGAAACTGCAACTGAATGTAGTTGTCTGATTTTCTAGATTGAGCGTCAAGAAATATTGCTCCTGAACTATCTATAACAGTGAGATGAACTCCTGGTGGCAAGTAAATTTGATTTCCAGTGGCGTGCAATTGGAGATGAATACTAGTTTGTCGATCTTTTTCGGGGCTGATTTCCACAATCAACATCACAGGTTGGTTGTGGATTTGGATACCTAAATCAATCACTTTTGCCCGTTTAGTAATTGATTCTGATTCTTTGAGGGTATCTAATTCCAAAGTTTCAATACTGCGAAAGGCATAAGTTGGCCTGAGTTCTGGCACGTTCCACAGCGATTCAATAGTCTCCCAACCAGTCTCAAATATACCAGCAAACCATTGACTTAAATTCACTAATGAATTAAGTGGGGATTGACGCAGTTCCCAGATGTGGTCAATAAATGCTTCCAATGGTTGCAGTTGCGCTAAAGGAACTGTTTCAGTTGCTACAGTAGGGACAAAACCAAGCAGCCTTGCTTCTTCGAGCGATTCATCAAATTGAACTATTAAATAACCCACCCGTTCTTCCCAAGTTTCTGGAGGAACAAAACATAGCTGCTGATGCTCCCGGACAGGGCGACACTCCAGACGGCCAATTGAAGGCAGTTCTAAATCAGCGACATCCCCACAAAGGCGCACAATTGGGTTCCAACTGTCACTAGCTTGAAGATCGGTAGGAATATCCATCATCTGCAAGTAGTCATTCACCACCCATACAGCTAAAGTATTCAGCCGGACTTGCTCTGCTTTTTCAAGATTTGGTTGCTGGTTAGCAAATTGCTGGGCAGTTATGCGAGCTGTTTGGGAAATCGGCAATGTTAAAGCGAAATCATCTAGCTGATAGGTGGAGTTATTCATAAGTCAATTTCTAGGGTTCAATGCTGCTATGTATATATCACCCGCATTCAATAAATTTATGCCACAAAACTGAATACTGGAAAAAGAGAATTGGGGACTGGGGATTAGGTAAAAATATCCCATACGATTAAAAGATTGTATATTGAAATCATCTGAGAGATAGATATTTTGAGTATTTATACCTCGATAAAATAGCTTAAAGCGGCTTTTAGCGGCTTATCAACGAGCAGATAGATTGCTAAATTTTGAGCGGACAATTTGAGCGATCAATTACAACCAATTACCAATCAATACATAAGCAGACCAAAAGCTTGGCGCTCTGTAGTTGGGATGTTTTAACAGTTGTAGTTGGGCACGATGGACTGCTTCGGCTTTGGTGATTTTGCCACTCTTGAGTTCTCGATAGAAGGCACTAACAAACATCGCTGTTGATTCATCATCAATTTGCCACAGGGAAGCGATGGTACTACGTGCCCCAGCTCGGACAGCTGCTCCTGCTAGACCGAGTGCTGCACGGCTGTCTCCTGTTGCTGTCTGGCAAGCACTCAAAACCAACAATTCTACTACGGTTTTACTCTGGCTGTGGAAGAGAGTATCAAAATCTTTGACATTGATCTGACCATCGAAATCTAAAATAAAAGTGTCTTCGAGGCGGGAACTAAACTGACCGTGGGTTGCCAAATGCACTATGTTGAATGAAGCAGCATCAATTTCGCTTTCCAAATTCTTTTTCTTAAAATCTCCATCCAATAGGCTGGTTGTCGAAACTCCTGCTTTGGCAATACCGTCAAATTCAGATTTGATCGCCAGCAATGGTGCAAACTTGGGAAATCCTGGCGGTGGCATAGTCAGTCCTGCGGTTAGCGCTCTGAGCTGCTGTTTCACCAGCGGTTTTGGATCGAGGAGTTGTAGACCGACACTCAGGGCGATCGCATATTTCTCTACTAAATATTGTTTACCATCGTAGAGAGCTGCCATTGGTAAATTGCGTAATGGCCCATCTAGGACGAACACTAACGTATCGACGCCACTTTGTTGTAATTGTGACTCAATGGGTTTAAGCAGCCAGCTATAAACTTCTTGCGATTGGGTTTGGACGATCTTAGTAGCAGTTGGATCGACAAGATTTCTTCGCAGTTTTATTAAGAGTTGCTCTACTTCTCTTTGGGAAATCTTGGTACTGTAGCTTTCCAAAGGTTGTTGAGGAATTTTGACAATTACCTGAAGTTCGTCACGAAGAATAATTGGATAAAGAATGGCAGCCTTGGAATTATCTTTGTCTACTACTCGATCCAGGGCTACTTTCTGACCTTGCAGACAAGCTTCCTGAAAGAAGTCGTCTAATTCTGCTAGTTGAAGTGCTTCAATCCGCTCGCGTGCTTTATCCAATATTTCTTCATTTGGTTTTCCTTTTTGAGATTGCAGCAGTAACTCTACTGACTGGCGGTAGACGGGTTCTACACTGTCCCGAAAATCAAATTGCACATCCTGGTTCACTACATCTTTATTGACTACTAAATCTTTGCGGAGAGACTCAAGAGTATCTACAGCAGCATCATAAGCGGCGATCGCACCATTAATATCTTTTTGGGCCCAAAGCAATCTACCTAACTGCCACTCCAAGGCATAGGTAATTTCTGGTGCATTGCTACTCTGTGCCAAAGCTAATCCTTGCCGGGTCAGGTCTTGCGCTTCTGACCACTGTTTGGTTTCTTCATACAAGCCGCCTAAACTCTTTAGAGCATAAGCCTCTGCTCGCTTGTCTCCTAAAGTGCGGGATTGCTGGATGGCACTAGCGAGTAATTTTGCTGAGTCTTTTGTACTTAATCCTGAGTAAAAACTATGTCTGGATGCTTGCAATACACCACTCTTGACTTTTGCTAAACTTTGTGAAAAGTTAACGCGAGCGTAAATACTCGCACGGCTGAGGGGAAGTTGCTTGAGGTGAGACTCAATCGACGGCAAAAGAGTTTGAACCTTTGCCCATTCTTTATCTTTAATCAGTAGTCCCAGGTGATTGAGTTGTGCTTGAACTTTTGTCAGGGGTGAGGGAGATACTGCGACTGTTTTTTGATAATAAGCGATCGCCTGTTCCTTTTGGTTTTGTTTACGGGCATTATTCCCCAAACTGAACAGACTAGCCCCAATATCAGCGCTTGATTTGAGATTTTGAGCAATTATCAGGCTTTCTTCTAGGGCTTCGCGTGACTTTTTCAAATCGCCCAATACCAAAAGGGCATCACCGAGCGATCGCAAACTCACTGTCTTTTCTAGAGAATCTGGTTGAGATTTTAACGTCTGACTTATTCGATCGAGGGTTTTGATCGCTCGCGGGTAAAATCCTTGAGTGCGCCACGCTTGTGCTTGATTGATTAGCGATCGCACCACGCCACTTTGATTATCTGCTTGCTTGTAAATTTCTTCTGTCTGCTGCCAAGTTGCCAAAGCCGCCTCGGACTTGCCCATTGCCAATTGCAGACGACCTTGAATATCTAGTGATTGGGCAAATATTTGCAGATTTTGGTTTTTATCCGGTTCTTGGAGTAAATTTAAGCTTTCTGTAATTGCCTGCTGCGCCTGACTCCATGCACCGAGTTGCTGGTAAGCTAGGGAAAGATTACCTAATGTGGCTGCTAGTGCAAGGCTTTCCCCTTGCTGCTTATATATTTGGACAGCCTGTTGTAAAACTTCTACAGCTTTGGCAAAGTTGCCATTACTGTATAAAACTTTGCCCTGCTGTAAGAGTGAGGCGGCATCAGTGGGCACAGCCAGCGATATTGTACTATTTATTGGCAGTTGGGATAAAGAATTGATTGAGCCAGGAACTTTGGCTAGCACTGGTGAACCGACAATGCATAGCAAAGCGATCAGGAAGTACAAAGGCAAACGTAAACAGCGAGTTAGGAGGGTGAGCCAGCGCGTCCTTGCCGTTTCTCGACTCCTGCTTTTAAACTTTAGAGAATTCGCGCCAAAAATCCTAGTTGTTTTAGTCATAAGCATGACGAGAGGTAGGTGAGAACCAGAAACACATAGGATGAACTATTAGGCTAACAGGCTAATGTTACCATCCCCATTCCTCATCAATCTTTGAGCTTCCACAATTTTCTTATTTATGGCGATCGCAGTGAAACTTGATTAGCAAAGTAAATCAACTACATGGGTAGGGGCACAACATATTGTGCCCCTACGATTATCTGTACTTCATCATGCAATTTGTTGTAGTTAAAAAGCGATCGCTAACCTTAACCAAAAACCCACCGAAATAGTGATGACTAAACGCTAACAGCACCGCTTATAATAATCCCTCCAATTCTGCAAACTTACGCAAACGCGGTAAACATTGGCGTTGATAAAAACTGCTTAATGTCGGAATTGATAACCCAAATTCTTCAGATAAATCTTTCCAGCTAACTTCTGGGGGTAAGCGTTTGAGAATTAGCACCTGACTATTCACATCTGGACGCCCTTTAATGTAAGTACCGCGCAGTTCGCCATCCGAATCTGTCTTCGCCCATATCTCTAACTCTTCCAAAATTGGAGGTGCTTGGGGAGTAGCCTGTAGGTTATCTACAGGATCGATAGTTTCACTTGTTCCACCGGATGTAGACTGACGAATTCTTAGAGGAACTGTTGTGGCTTGTTCTCGGTTCTGCTTAAGGTAAAAGTCTTGTAGTCTCCGTTTTAGGTAAGCATTCAGCCAGGTGATCACACTGCCATAATTTGGATCGTAAATTTGACCTGTCAAACCTTCACAAACATTGCGACAGAAATACAACCAAGTTTGTTGTAGTGCGTCTTGATAGTAGGGAGTAGTTTCCCTCCAGAGTCTATTTGCTGTCAAGCGAATAATTTGCGTGAGCAGCTTTTGACGCTGAGGGCTTCCAGGTTGGTGTCCACAGGCTTCTGTAACTAAGCGGCGTAGCTGTTCATCGAATTGAACCATGACAATCTTGGCGAAGAAAGCAAGAATATCTTAGTATTGCGTATAACAACACCCGAAAGAATTACCTTTCGTCAAGATACTGGATCTTTTTGAAAATTACTCTCTTTACTATAATCCCAGCCAGGATAGGATATTTTCCCACCAAGAATATCTCAGATTACCTACACTCAATTTCATTTTGTTGCGAATATCTTGGATTTTCCAGTTGGTTAGTTTCGCTAGAGTTTGCGCCTCTTGTTCAAAACGTTTGGGTAAAGACTGCTTATATTGTCTGCCAGCCTGACATTTGAGTTCTCCTTGGAAGGGATGTTGCAAAACATAGCGTCCTTGAAAAGATTCACTGTTGGCAGTTTGTTGAAATATCAAGTCTTCAGGGAATTTGTCGCGGGTATAACGAACATGCAATCGAGAGATGAAGACGTTACTTCTAGGAGAGGGACGACGAAAACTGGGGGGTACTGGCACATTACTTGTAGAATTATCATCTAGCCAAAATACACCTGCTTGCTTGAGTTCTTCTGGAGTCAGGGGTTCAGCAGAACAAGGATCGCAACTACCCATATCCCAAGCGTATTCTAAAAAACCAACTTTCCTGTCTTCTTTGGTATAGACAGTTTGAAACATGGATTTGTAGAATTCACCAAATTCATCTTTGACAAACAAGGGAATATTTGCATCGGATGGGATTTTCACCGTTCGGTAGTTAGTGATTTCTGCTTGTCCTTCGGGCGAGAGGATGTAGACAAGCAAATCTTGCTCTGTCTTAGCATTGATCATACCCAAACGAATTGGCAGCATGAATTTAGGTGATTGATAGGAAATTTGTAACGGACGGAGAAACTGATAGCCAGATTGCTCGAATTTATCCAAATTGACTTTAGCAACAAAGAATTTCATTGAGGAGCGAATATAAGGCTGAAGTAACTGTTTCGCACCTCTGGGGATTTTGTAGCCATTGCGTTTAAGCCAAGTTTCCAGTCCACCAGATTCTTTTGCACTGAGGATCAAAATGTCGTATTCGCCAACGTTAAAACGTGCTTCAACCGTCACACCCAAACTAGTATCGCCCCTTGCACCTCCCGCTTCACTTCTCGCTGCTGCTGGCGCTGGTGCTGCTGATAATTCTCTATCGTAAACTGGGGCACAAGGATCTGGGTCGAAATATTCAACCAATCGCGGCGCACTAAAAGCATCTAGCCGCTCGATAATCTTGGGTTCAGTGACGCGAACTTGCTCTTTTTGCAATACCGTTGGCACTGGTACTACCATTGCAAAATCTTTGACTTCGCCTTGAAAATCGTTTGCCATTGTCATGATAGTGCGATCGCCATCCCGCGCGATCGCCACCTGAGAAGCTTTGTTATACAATTTTGTATCAGCTTTGGCTACATAAAATCCACAAAATGCCCAAGCTGCGGGGGCAAAGCACAAAACAGCTACAATTGCTAACAATAATGGTGTTAAAAGTCGAAAAAATTTCATTATTTTATACCTCTACTTTTTTAGTGCTAGAGACGCGATGAATCGAGTCTGTACAAGAGTTAGGAGTGCTGAGTAAGCAGTTCTTCTCCTGCTTCCTCATCTTTTTGTTGCCAAGTAAACCTTGGGGCTAACCAGAAAACATCTAGCAAGATGCTCAACGGTGCAAGGGCAAATAGCGCCCAGAAAACTGCTGTGGAAACAAAGAAATAATTTCGCAAGATAAAAGTTAATCCAGCGATGCAAACTGCCCAAACTACACGCCCAATTCGGGAATTGGGAATCGATCGCGGATCGGTAATCATAAATAGGGCGAACAGCAGCAAAGATCCGCTCATCAATCGATGCCAATAAACATCCCAAGTCCAACCCAGCCAGAAATTGCGAATGGCTTCTAGCAAAGAGTAGGAACCCAAAAAAGCTGCTGTGGTGTCCCAGCGACCAATGCGCTGCAAAATCATGCCGCCAGTACCGAGAAATAATAGCCCATACCACCACTCTTCACCCCATTGTCCCGGTGAAACCCAAGCATCAGGGGTGAGAATCAAGGCAGATATAATGCCAAAATTGGCGGGATTGAAGAAATGCTTATCGCCGACTTGGAAGATAAATTTGCTGGCGATCGCAATTGCTGCGGCTATTGCCATTGTCGTCCAATGGTCAGCCCGCAACAGTAAACTCAGTCCCAGTGAGGTAATTAAAGCACTGCGAAGATTTAGGCTTTGTCCTACCCTGCGGGAAGCCGCTAGGGCGTCTATGTCATTTGCTAATGACCAATGACCAATGACTAATGACAATATCAATTGAGTTGCTAGACTTGTGGCGATCGCTACCCCAATCAATTCTGGTCGCAGCGTCCAATCTCGTGTACCGATTCCCAAGACTAGAAATAAGCCGAGAAATAGAATTTGATAATCTCGTATATCTTTGAGCAACATTACCCTTTTATTCAGGGATTCCCCGTAGATTTCTCATCAATTTAGACGAGTACTAGGTAAAATAGCATTGCTGTTACAGATTTTGTTACAAAATAAAGCATTGACATACCAAAGCGATCGCTCTGATGTTTGTTAAAGATAACCAAAAAAGGTAGAGATGCGATCGCATCCTTACCTTTTTCAAGTTAATTGACCGAAGGATAAATGATATGGAATAAAAGGAAAAGATTTATACCAGCACAACGTCTAAATTAACTGAGAAGCCAGAAGGCTTGTTCTCAATAGTGGCGAATTGATACCCTGCGAAGAATAAGTTACCATCAGTGCTGTTGTAGCTGAACTGGTTGTTAGAGCTAGCACCAAATGCAGACTTGGAAATCTGGATTTTGTCACCCTCTTTCCACTGGAAGTCTTTGATGATATCGATACCTTCGAATTTGCTATTGAAGACAAACTTATCTGCGCCAGCACCACCATAGAGTACATCAGCGCCATAACCACCAACAAGAGTGTCACTACCTGCTCCACCGTTAAGAACATTATTGGCGCTACTACCAACAATCGTATCGTTGCCAGCTGTACCAATTAGATTCTCAATGCTGACTAATTTATCTGTGAGAGTAGAATTCCCTGGAAACTTGACTACACCAGTGGAGAGATTGGCATCAATTGGACCAGAGAAGAAAGCGTAAGATGTGGTATCAGTTCCAGCACCACCATCAATGGTGTCAAAGCCAAAGCCACCATCGATGAAGTCATTACCTGCTCCACCATTGAGAACATTATTGGCATCATTACCAACAATCGTATCGTTGCCAGCTGTACCAATTAGATTCTCAATGCTGACTAATTTATCTGTGAGAGTAGAATTCCCTGGAAACTTAACTACACCAGTGGAGAGATTGGCATCAATTGGACCAGAGAAGAAAGCGTAAGATGTGGTATCAGTTCCAGCACCACCATCAATGGTGTCAAAGCC
>NZ_JBALDN010000003.1:0-45143 GCF_036917375.1 Nostoc sp. | reverse complement strand
CAAAGCAATTACACCTGAGGTGATTGCTTCTCTCACTTCTTACGACTTTATTCTTGAAGCTTTATTTAGCGCAGCTTCATAAAGAAATGGTATTAAAAAGAGCGATCGCTATTGCATAAACTACAACTCAAATTGGGAATACTGAGTAAAGCACAGGTATTTGCTGTGCAAAATCGACTGCTCATTTAGTCGTATACTTGTAATTTTGGCGAACACACAGCTTTCATTAAGTTCTTAATATGAATCACAAATAGAAGGCAATGGACTAGTTACCATCCTTTAATTAAATCTCAAAAACATAAACGGCAGCGAGCTTGCTGCCGGATTAAAAATTTCAAAAAGCTAGATTAAAACACTAGCACTGGTTAGTAAGTAAAAACTAACAAACAGCATCCAATCATACTAATACCCCTTACTCGTTTTTCCATTGCTCACGAGGTGGTAAAGCGTTTCCTCGGTTAGATTGAAACGCGCCTGGAGGAGCATCAATATCAGAACTCAAAGCCTCTCCCGTCTCAGCGTCGATAATCGTTGTAATGGTAGCGCGATCAAAGTGACCAGCGCGGGGAATTGTAAAATCTGTTAATTCCGTAATCAATTCGTACACTAATCGATTGCTGGATATCTCTGGATTTTCCGACTCTATACCAACCACTTTTTTACGGGTGGCTAGATGTTCGCCAAAATGCAGAAGTTTGATGGATTTAATGACAGCTTTTTTGTTGACCCAGGCAAGAATTTTAGCTTGTGGAATCAATTTATCGGCAGTCAACGTACTGTTGTCTCTGAGCCTAATAGTAGTTGGTTTAGGAGTAGTTACAGGTTTAACTGGTTGTGTGGATGGTACGGGTTGAGCTAGTGTGTATCCCACAGGAATCAAAAGTCCTAACAAACCGCCAATTACAAATTTCTTCATGAAACCCCTTGTAATCAATAAACTGCAATTATTAGTTGTGGGTAAAGCTAGCGCTGTTATTCACCCCATCAAAAGGCTGCCAACTTGATGCCATGCCGTTGTAAGTGTCATGGTCAAGGCTAGAAGTACCTCCTTGATACAATGTCCACGTACTAGTTGTTGCAGGCAACGTATACACGCTGTCAATTGTTGTTCCGTTTGTGAAAGTATAAGTGTTGTCACTGGATTCTATGCCGAAGCTTATTGCAACAGCAGAGGAATACTTGCTCGTGTCGCTAGTCACAGAACTAGTTGTAAGATAGTAAGCTACACTACCATCAACCAATGCCCGCCAACGTGTTTGGTTTGACGCAGAAAAATCGCGATCAATTTGATAAGTGTGTGTACCAGTTGGATTAGCACTCCCAACTTTACCTTCATGGTAATGAACTCCATTAGTAGTATCGTAAAAACTGTAAGCAAAGAAATGACCTTTCCAGTTTATATATGCTGAACCTTGTGGGTTATCAGTCAGAATATTGTTAGATACTGCTCCTTTTACTCCTCCTAATTCCAGCCATTCTCCACCGCCACTTGGGCTAGTAGACGGAAAATCTATCCACAATTCTTTTGTAATAAAATAAGATTAGTCAGGTAAATATTAGGTAAACCAAACAAGTTTCTCAAAGCTGTACATATCTCATGTGGTTTAAACTTGTATGCAAATCTTAACACCCATTCAGTCTCAAGTATTACGGTATCTGCAATAAAAATATCTTGAGTCTGGAAAATTTCTCTGCTCTTTTGGAACTGTAATTCATTATCTTGAGTCAAAAATCTAACAATTATATTTGTATCAACCGCAATCATGCCACGATTCCTCTATACCTTGGCGAATTGCATTGTCCATATCCTCAAGAGTTTTAGGTTTTCCTTGATATTTTAAACAACCTGCTACATCATCTAATTTAGTTTCTGGAAAAAGTTTCTTAGGCTTTAAAAGAATTCCATCACCCATATCAATAATAATAAATTCTTGACCTACTTCCCATTGATGAGCTTCCCGCAAAGATTGGGGAATAATTACTTGTCCTTGAGAAGACAATTTTATAATTTCCATTAACTTAAGAAGTAAAAAACTAAGAGTAATATAAAAATTTTAGCATTTTTGATTATCCCCATTCCTCCTCTTCCTCTGTGTTCTCTGCGCCTCTGTGGTTCGTAAAAAAAAGGCGAACCCAAAAGTTCGCCCGTAACATAGTATTATGCTGTTGCTAAATCCAAACTCAAATCTAAATCTTCGCTTCTTCTCTCACCAACTTATCCCAACCCAAATCTTTCAAATTATTATTCCGACGCAACGGACGAGTAACCAACTCTAACATGTCACGCGCATTCGTAAAGCCGTGAATTTGAGCAAAAGTGAACTCTACCGACCACTTTGTATTAATACCGCGTGCTTCCAACGGATTTGCGTGAGCCATACCAGTAATTACCAAATCTGGTTTCAACTCATAAATCCGTTGAAGTTGATTGTAATTATCCGGCTTCTCCACAATCCTTGGCAGGGGTGAATTCATTTCCTGACAAGTTTTCTCCAGCAATGCCAACTCAGCAGCTTGATAGCGCTTATCCATATAAGGAATGCCGATTTCGTGAACAGTCATCCCACAACGGATTAAGAATCTTGCTTGGGAAATCTCCAGCAAGTTATCACCCATGAAGAATACAGATTTACCGCGAATCAGTTTCACGTAATCTTCCAAGCCTGCCCAAATTTGGGCTTCCCGTTCATCCAAACCCTTGGGAGTAATACCGAACACCGAGCAGATTTTCTCAATCCAAGCGCGTGTACCATCGGGACCAATGGGGAAGGGTGCGCCAATGAGTTTACACTTGCGGCGGCGCATTAAGGTGGTGGCTGTGCGGCTGAGGAAGGGGTTGACACCAGCGACATAATACCCTTCTTCCAGTACTGGCAATTCTGTGAAGCGCTTCGCGGGTAGCCAGCCGGAAACTTTGATGCCTTGTTTCTTCAGTTCCAAGGTTAACTGAGTAACTACGGGGTCGGGAAGGGAGCCAAAGAGAACCAAGGGTGGATGATCTACGTACTCAGATTCATCTTGGGCGACATCTTCTTTCTTTTTACCGAAGTTGAGCAATTTAGCGATCGCATTTCGTTCGCTTTTCTCTGTTTCCGCCACCGGAGCCTTATCAGGACAACGGTTAGCCATTGCTGCTAATACGGTGTCTTCCCCTTGGGTGAAGGCGTAATCTAGACCATTTGCCCGCGCTACAACGATGGGAATCCCGATTTCAGATTCCAGTTTTGGTGCTAAACCTTCCAAATCTGTTTTGATAATTTCGGTGGTGCAAGTGCCAATCCAGACAATTACACTAGGATTGCGATCGCGTTTAATTTGCAAGCACAACCGCTTTAACTCTTCATAATCATTGAGCTGTGCCGAAATATCGCCCTCTTCCAACTCTGCCATTGCATAGCGGGGTTCAGCAAAAATCATTACCCCCATCGCATTTTGCAGGAAGTAGCCACAAGTTTTTGTCCCAATCACCAAAAAGAAGCTATCTTCAATTTTTTGGTATAACCACGCCACACAGCTAATTGGGCAAAAGGTATGGTAATTCCCGGTTTCGCATTCAAAGCTTAAAGCTTCTGGTTGTTGAGCGACAGTCATTTTGGTTTTTTCTCCCCTTTATATTTAATGGCAGTTCAACCAATTTCAGATTTTAGATTGATAATTTTGGATTGAAGGCTGGGACAACAAAAATATCCGCTGTCTAACGACAATTTCCCTAATTCCTCATCCAAAACCGTTCGACTGAGCGTAGCCGAAGTCCCAAATCTAAAACTTAAAATTGCGAAGAACGGCAATAATTAAGCGTTGGGGAAGAGACGGGCAATTTCTGATTCATCAAAAACGCCTGCTGGCAGTTCTTCCCCTAAAAAATCGTTATTTTCTTCAGCCTTTTGCAAAGCTGTTTCGTCACCCCAGACATCTGATAACACGTCTTTAAACGCATTCTCATCTAGTGAACTATCTGCAAGCGCCTCATCTTCTTCTTCATCCAGCTTTACTTCTGTTGCAGCTGTTGTATCGAAGGCAATTTCCCCAAACTCATCTGCTTCTAAACTAGAGGTTTGAAGAGACTCATCTTTTGAGTTGTGTCCGTTGGTTAAGGAAATATCGTCAAAGGCATCTTCGGTTTCCTCTAACTCGCTGATTCCCAGGCTTTCATCCTCAGAATCCACTATTGCGAACTCTTCAACTACCGCCACCGCCGCAAAGCCATTTGTATGAGCATGTGTCAATGTTTCATCTTCAGGCTTTTCGTCAATGACAGATGCTGCTTCTTCTACATATCTCTCTACTTCTGGGTTGCCGACAAAGCGATTACCGAGAGCTAAATCTGGGTCAAAATGCAAATCCAGCACTTCAATCAGGGTATCGGCATCAGGATTAAGTTTGGCGAAGGGCAGCATTAACTGCGCTAGTTTTGGCTCTAGGGCGTTAAGAACTCCCAGGATGAGGTAAGAAGGTGGCCGCTTCCCGCCATCAGGGGTGTAGACCGATTCCACTTCCATGTGAAGGGTAATCCAATCTCGATTATTCTGGAAAAATTGCAACCACTTTTGCTTTATTGAATCTGTAAAGCTGTGAAAGAATGCCATGTTATTGTCCCCCATCCTGAGAACTTGATGATTTATACAATCATCAAGTCTAGTTCCTCTTCTGAATTAGGAACCTGGGGTTTACCCGGATTTAGATAAAAATCGGACAACAAAGAGAACAACTCCCGATCTGGTGAATCATTAGGTACAACACCTTCGGGACGCGCTAGAATTTGGTCGGCGATGTTGAGATAGTAGTCGCAAACGTAGTCTAGGGAAGGATCTTGCTCTGCCATTTCAAACAAAGTCTTACCTTTCACACGGGAAACGCGGATATCTTCAATCAAAGGTAAAACTTCCAAAACTGGCATGGGCACTGCTTCTATATATTTTTCAATCAAGTCGCGCTTGGAGGTGCGATTGCCAATTAACCCAGCTAAACGCAGTGGGTGAGTTCTTGCTTTTTCGCGGACTGAAGCAGCGATTCGATTGGCAGCGAATAAAGCATCAAAGCCGTTGTCTGTAACGATCAGGCAGTAATCTGCATAGTTGAGTGGTGCTGCAAAACCACCGCAAACTACGTCACCCAAAACGTCAAAGAGAATTACATCGTATTCATCAAAGGCGTTGAGTTCTTTAAGTAATTTCACGGTTTCACCGACTACGTATCCACCGCATCCAGCACCCGCAGGTGGGCCGCCAGCTTCTACGCAATCAACGCCGCCGTAGCCTTTATAAATCACATCTTCCGGCCAGACATCTTCGTAGTGATAGTCTTTTTCTTGCAGGGTGTCGATAATTGTCGGAATCAAAAACCCAGTCAGGGTAAAGGTACTGTCATGTTTGGGGTCGCAACCAATTTGCAGCACTTTTTTGCCACGTTTAGCTAGGGCGACCGATATGTTACAGCTAGTTGTGGATTTACCGATACCACCTTTTCCGTAGACTGCTAGTTTCACTTTTATTTGCCTCTTATAGCTACTTGTCAAACTTGTGGCTCAAACATTTGCCTTCACCTTTCCTGAGATGGCGATGCGTGAGGTGTGTTGATGTCATTATTGGGCAAATTACATAGAAAAGAAAGTGGCTCCTAATTTGTAAAACGGTCTTATGCGATGAATTAAATCTTAATTAGACCTATTTAGGTTTTTATGAACCTTAAAGACTTTAAAAACTCTCAAAAGACTTAATAAAAAGTTTTTATTACTTATTTTTATAAAAATAGTTACAAAATACAAAAAGCTGAAATCGTCTTTTTTGAATGCTTTTCATAGAATTAGCTGATGGTATTACAACGTGTTTTCAAGGCATTGGGGCGCAGGGTTAAGGGGAAAGAGAGGTATATGCAGCCTGATGCTGGAAATACTACTGGAATTTGCGTTAGCGTAGCTCACCAAAGGTATCGCAGATAAATGGTCACTTTTCAGCCGCTAGTCACAACCATTTAATTGCTGCTTGAGAGTAAGTTAGTGTGATTTTGTAAAAATTTATTAAATTACCAGATATTCTCTAAGATTATTAAAATATTTCGGCTGCCACCTGTGAAGAAGGCAGCAGCAGACTAATGGGCATTCCCAGTCGGAGACTCAGAACGAAGCAAATCAGGACACCTCAGTTTCAAGTCCGTGGATTTCCTGTAATGTTTGCCAACCAGCTTGCCACTGGGAGCTATCTTGCAATAATTTGGCATTTATCCAAAAACGGACTTTCGGATCGCAAGCAGAAACCATTTCGGCATAAACCCACTTAGCCTGATTTTTACGGTTCACAACTTGGAAGTGCCGCCAGCCATCGACTTTTTTCTGTGCAGTCCATTTAGAACCAACTAGATAAGGAAATTTCTGTTTTTTAGTCATTTGTCATTTGTCATTTGTCATTAGTTATTCTTTCTTCCCCTGCTCCTTCATCTCCCCCAGTTCCCAATCCCTAGCTAAAATGTCACCAAATCGCCGTTACGGGTAAACTTTTGGCAATCCAACTGATTATCTTGCTGGACACATAGCGAAAACCATCTGATATGACTCCAGCAGGTGTTGATGTTGTTGGTAATTTTGCGCTTTTTCTTGGAAAGGCGTTGCCTTACGACTTCATTAGGGCAAAGAATTTCTAACGTGCCCGTACCATCTTCATAATTGATGATACGAAATAGACAGTCTTGCAACATGGCACGGCTGCTGCTGTCAAAGAACCGCTTAAATCGCTGTAGCTTTTCCCCTTCGCTCATTTGGCTGATGGGTTTTATTTTCAAGAAATCTTCATCCTCAAAGTCAAAGTCATCATCTTCAAAGTCGTAGGGGTCAATCATTTTCCATTGGTGTCAACTTAACGTGAAACCGCTCGTCCGCCGGGAATTGAAATTCCCGTCTCATAGCTAAAGTCATCTTTAGATGACTAAAATATTGCCAAAAATCTCCAGTCTACTGAAGTAGACTTAAGCTATTAGCCCGAAAATAAATTTTCGGGCGGGCATGGAAGCCAACAGATAAGCTATTTCCAGCTTAAGTTGACACCTATGATCATTTTCAGCATTCACTAGGCGACCTGAGATTATGTTAACTCTGTGTGAGGGCAGGAGGCTGTTAAGCATATAAGAAAGCACATTGAGACCGCAGGCTTGCCGTGAGCGTAGCCGAACGGGAGCAAGGGGGAGAGGGTTTGCAGCTTTTATTACTATGAAAATAGTGCAATTTAAAGGACGATTAGCTTAGAGGCATAATTTGAGGCAAAGAATTTCAAAGTGGAAATATAACAACACTTGCAATCTTGCCAATCTTTAATGCTGATGGTGAAAAAACTTATCGTGCTTGTGAAATAATACGTCCTTATCAAATCCCCTAAATTTATGCGGGATTATCTTTTTACTCTTTACTTCTTAAAGTATAGCAGTTCCGTACTTAGTGAGGTACGTTTTCAAAGGTACTAACCTTAATAAAAAAGATTTGGGTGTAACCTGCTGCTTAGGAAATGCTATAAGTTATTTAAATATTAAATATAACAAGCTAACTTTTTAGATTTTATAGACAAGTATAAAGAAGTGCTAGAATACTTATTACAAGTACTGAATCGTACATAAAGTTTGAACTTGCCGCAGCACTACAGCTACTAGATATAAAAAAACTTTCTATAAAATTAAATATGAAGTCATAAAAGATACTTTTGATTTCAGATTCTACTGAGGATAATACAATCACAGGATATTGGCTGAAGATGCTTGAAATGAAATCATTAGTATTTAAAAATAGCAAAAATAGCTAACTTACTTTCTAAGTAGTTCCGAAACTGGATGTTGCAATAATGTCAAATTGAATAATTCTTATTTGATGTGTGTAAGCTTCTATGGTAAAGCGATCGCTCGAAGCATCCCTCGCCGGGATTGAACAAGCTAAAAAAGCGTTCGCTCATAAAGGGTGGACACAAGACAATTTGGCTTTTGAAGTTAACTTAAAGACTCGCCAACCAATTTGGCGATTTTTTACTGGGCGTCCCGTAGAGCGTCATATCTTTATAAAAATTTGTTCTGTGTTGTCGTTGAATTGGCGCGAGATTGCGGCTAATCCTCCAGAAGAATTATCTGAATCAAAAGAACTTGGTGCTGCTGAATTTTTAGATATTGATGCTCTAGTACAAGAAGTGCGATCGCAACGCTTCGACAAAATTCAACACCAGTGCGGCACTTTGCAGCTATTAGATGTTACTCGCCCGGTTAGAATCGACGATATTTACATTGATGTCAACATTTTGGAGGAAATTGCCAGCCTTCAGTGGTTAGAGTTTGCTGATTTGCAAAACTTTACATCAAAAGAATTCGATCGCTTTGGTTTAGGTGAAGTATCCCAAACACAAATCGCGGGGATCGCAGCAGTTCAAACTTACTCAAAGCTGCGGGTGTTGGGTAAACCGGGAGCAGGTAAAACCACTTTTTTACAACATCTGGCAATTCAATGCAACCGAGGGAGATTTGCAGAAAATCGGGTTCCTATTTTTGTCACCTTAAGAGATTTTGCCGACGAAACGAGAGTTGCAGGAGAGTTCCATTTACTCAACTATATTTGCAAAGAATTCTTTACCTGTGGAATTTCAAATCCATCTGTGCTGGAAACTTTGTTGTTGTCAGGTAGAGTATTGCTGTTGCTAGATGGATTAGATGAAGTACTCCATGAACAGAGTAGGGGTATCGTCAATGAGATTCGCAGACTATCTGAAAAGTATCAAAAGAATATGTTTGTCGTCACCTGCCGCACGGCAGCTAAAGCTTTGAACCTCAGACGCTTTACAGATGTTGAAATTGCCCCTTTTAGTCAAGATCAAATTGTTACCTTTGCTCAAAAGTGGTTTACAGCAGTTACGAAAACCAACATTCAGGATAAACAAGAACAGGCATTTGAGTTTATTGAGAAACTAGATTTACCCGAAAATTTACAATTTCAAAGACTTGCTGTCACTCCGTTGTTTTTGCATCTTGCCTGCTGGGTTTTTCATCATCAGAACAAATTTCCAACTCAAAAAGCTGCGTTTTATAAGCAGTGTTTAGACCTGCTCTTGGGCAAATGGGACGAAACTAAAGCAATTGAGCGGGATGAAGTGTACGAAGGTTTTTTATTACCACAAAAACTTAAGTTGCTGAGTCAAGTTGCTAGCGCGACATTTGAGCAGGGTAATTACTTTTTTGAACAACGGATTGTTGAGCAATACATTAGCGATTATATCGGTGATTTGCCGAATGCTTCCACAGAACCAGAGGAATTGGAATTAGATAGTAAAGGGGTACTTCAGGCGATAGAATTGCAACATGGATTACTAGCAGAACGAGTGCGGGGGATTTTCTCTTTCTCTTATTTGACGTTTCAAGAATACCTGACTGCTCGAAAAATCGTTGCTAGTTATAATTTACAAGCATTAAAACAACCGTTAGAACGTCTGGTGACTCATATTACTGAACCCAGGTGGCGTGAAATCTTTTTGTTAACGGTTGCTATGCTGCGGAATGCAGATTTTTTGATGCAGTTGATGAAGCAAGAAGTTGATGCGCTAGCGGCTCAAGATCCATATTTGCAAAAATTTTTAACTTGGACAAGTCAAAAGTCTCTCGCTGCTCCTGTGCCTGCTGCAATTCGAGCGTTTTATCTTGCCCTGACTAGGACTCCTCAGCTTACCCAGTACTTTGCCCTTGTCTACATCTTCGATCGAGATATTTTTTTGGATGCGGCATTAGATAACCTAGTAATGGAATGCACTATTGCCGATGTCTATGGGTGCAACGATGCTCTGAGTAGTGCTTTAGCAATTGTTCAAGATGCTGGCTTACATCAAGCTTTACAAGAACTTAAAGACCTACTGCCCGATCCAGAACAAAGTAGAGAAAGCATTCAAACATGGTGGCAAACAAGTTATCCTGCTTGGATGGAACAGTTAAAAACTGCGATCGCCAAGCATCGAAACATTGAGCATCACTGGCACTTCAGCCCACAGCAACAACAAGTATTACAACAATATTACAATGCCAATCAGTTGCTTATCGATTGCCTTAATAGCAACTGTGAGATCACAGATATTGTGCGCCAGGAGATTGAAGCCAGTTTATTGCCGATAGAAGAACTCTCCAAGTGGGAATGGCAGGGGGCAGGGGAGCAAGGGGGCAGGAGGCAGAAGGCAAGAGGCAGGAGGCAGGAGGCAGGAGGCAGGAGGCAGGGGGCAGGGGAGGCAGGGGAAGCAGGGAGAGAGAAAAATGCTTAACCCAAGCGTAAGAATTCAGGAGCAAAGCCGGAGACGCTCCGCCTCCGGTCAGAATGGGCTACGCTGCACTAACAGTAAAACAAGCTTTGTACCTTCAGGCTAGCTTGTGTATTTCATCAACTTGAAATCTGCTGTAAGTCCTCATCTACAGACGGATAACTAGTGCAGGTATAGCAGTTGCCAGGTAGATTAGGACATAACGACAAGCGTAAATCTCAGAAATAGCAAGGTTTTTATCTCCTGCCTCCTGCCTTCTGCCTCCTGCCTTCTGCCTCCTGCCTCCTGCTATACATCAATCGCTAAAAGTAAACAGTCATTTACCATTGGTTTGTCAAAAAAATTGACACAAGTAATTATTTTGTAATACAGTATATTACAATAGTAATGAGTTAAATTAAAAAGACTTCCTCACCAGTACAGTGGAAATTAAATTACCATTTGCACGCAATTAGTTGATATTACGATAAAAAATTTTCAAAACTTCCTACTTAACACAAAATAACTTAATTAACGCTGCATAACCGATAAATATGGATTTTGACTATTTTAGAAGCAATGAAGGCACTCCTACAAATAATACTCGGCAAAGCTTACTTGCTTGCGGTTGGCGACCGTTTAATCGAGAATTAGACTGGGGGTTTTTGTGGCAACTGTTGTACAGTGACTCCCGCGAATTAAGTCAAAAAAGTTTGAATTTGGCGAGTAATATTGCCGATCTTTTAGGACGAAATAATTATGCTTGGTGGGCTAATTTATTAAGTGTTGTATCTGATAATACCCGCTACGAAGTTGAAAAGTTTTGGAATTACATTACGCCAGATCCTCAATCACCAG
This sequence comes from Nostoc sp., assembly GCF_036917375.1. Lineage (GTDB taxonomy): Bacteria > Cyanobacteriota > Cyanobacteriia > Cyanobacteriales > Nostocaceae > Nostoc. The sequence goes on along the minus strand of NZ_JBALDN010000003.1, from coordinate 34,050 downwards.
ATCATCGCTATAAAGATGTTTTGAGTACGGAAACACCTATTGTTCAATTTGTCAGTCGTAGTAGCATTCCTATTGATTATGTTCTGAATCGACTGCAAGAAATTACTGTACTGCGAGTTTTAGGTGTATTGGGTAATCCCGATATTATTACTCAGTATTACTCAGAAAGAGATTTTTACTTTCCTATAGATAAATTTGTTAGCTGGGAACGCTTAGACGTTATTAATACTGTTTACGCTTACTGGTCTAAATATGACATTTGGTTGCAAATCGATCCCTACGATCGCGGCCGACGACAATACACTTTAATGGCGAAAAATCTCGCGCCACTAATTAACAAAGCAACTTACGACCTAGCAGTGATGCTGAGTGGATATCAAAGTCGTGTAGGCAAAGTTCATAGTCAATTTAACATTCGGACATTTCCCGCAGATATCCAAAACTTTACTGATTCTGTACAGCAAGCGATTTTAAATCAAAACCAGTTAGCGGTTGTTGTACATGGGCAACCAGGGACTGGTAAAACAGTCTGGACACAGGCAGTAGCAAAAGAAATTCTTGTACCTTTAGGGTATGTCATTTTTATTTTAGATCATGATGCGATCGCCAATTTTGTCCCACCAACTTACATAGAGCGTATTTGTATTGTTATTAACGAAGCTGATAATTTAGCGCAAAATCGTGCTTCGGAGGTAGCGCAATACAATAACAAAACCGAACACATTCTGAGTTTGCTAGATGGCACTTTGTATCAAAGTGTAATTGATGACTCTGGTATTCAGATGCAGCAACGGTTAGTTATTTTGATGACTTGTAACACTACTGAAAGATTAGATCCAGCCATGTTACGTAAAGGTAGGGTGGATTTAATATATGAGTTTACACAACTATTCGTATAAAATCTACTTTCACCACAGTCTCACCTGTTTTTGCGATACAAGCTGATGCTCTTTGCGCCAAGCTTGGGGAGGTAAACCGTGATGTTGGCGAAACTGGCGGGAGAAATGAGACACATCCTGATAGCCCAATGTTTTCGCTATCTTCTCGACTGTCTCATTATTATTTTGGAGTAAAAAACAAGCTTCCGCCATCCGGCGTTTGACAATCCAGCAGTTTACAGTCTCTCCACTTGTCTCCTTTACTCGGTTAGTTAAGTAAGCTGATGAGTAACCAACAGCAACAGCCACATCACACAAAGTAATTCCTTGATGATAATGGGCTTCGATAAAGTCGAAAACTTCTTTTAATTGCGGAATGCAGGGAAAGATTGACTTAGGACGAATGTTGGCTTCTTTTTCAGAGGCGATGGCAACACCGACTGCGATCGCTGTAGTATCATCTGTAAATACTGATTTTGGAGTTTTCTCAGATTTCATAGAACACCAGTATTGCAGAGTCGCTTGCTTTTGCAAGCGAGTAGCGATCGCTCTGAGCAATTCATCTAGTGTCGAAGGTTTGGTAAGATAATCATCTGCTCCCAATTCCATAGCTTTGCGAACATCTGCTTTAGTACTACTGCCAGTCAGAAAAATGAAAGGAATAATTGCTGTCAGAGGATCTTGGCGTAGGGTGTTTAAAACGCTATAACCATCCATATCGGGCATCGTGATATCGCAAATAACTAAGTCGGGTACATCTTTTTGTGCTTGTTGGATACCAACACGACCGTTTTGAGCGCCTATCATATCAAAACCTTTAGCCTCAAGACCCTTCAAATAAAGATTGCGGGTAACGCTATCATCTTCAATAACGAGAATTTTCTTTGACGATTCGTACATAATTTTCTATTACAATTAATTGTTGCAGAAGCTAATTACTAGACTCTTTGGTGAGTATCTAAATAGGAATGAAATTAATTAACTCGTTCCGAGAGTTATGATTGTTAAATTTTTAATTAACAATTATCTTTATATCAACACTCATAACTCGGAACAGGTCAATTCTGATTTGATTAATGGCAGCATTACAGTAAACGTAGTGCCGACATCAACTTCACTTTCTACAGAAACTTGACCATGATGTAAATCCACAAGAGTTTTAAGAATCGATAGTCCTAGTCCAGTACCAGGTATATGATCGATATTACTACCACGGTAAAATGGCTCAAATATTCGTTGTCGATCTACTACTGAAATACCGATCCCTCTATCTTTTACTTGGAAAATTATTTTTTCATTTTGGCAAGATAGTTCTAAATTAATTGTCGGATTCGAGGGAGAATACTTAATGGCGTTATCAAGCAAGTTCTTCAAAATCGGCTCTAGCAATTTTTTATCTATATAGGCTGTTAGAGTTTTATCTTGACTGACAAAATTGATTGATTTTTTGCTAACAATCATCTGCATTTGTGCAACTAAATCTTGACAAAACTGAACTAACTCAAGCGGCTTTGGTTCAAAGTTTAATTTTGCCGATTCTGCCTTAGAAAAGAACAAAATATCATCCAACATTAGACTCAATTGTTCGGTGGCTTTTTGAATGTGATCGAGTAATGGTTGGATTTTTTTCTGTGTACGTTTGTCTACTTCTTCTTTAAGCAAACTATTAGAAAATGAAACAATATTCAGCGGAGTTCGGAATTGATGGCAAACCATAGCAAGAAAACGCGCTCTAAGTTCGCTAAGTTGTTTGGCTTGTTCTAAAGCTTGGTTAAGACTTAATTCTGCATATTTGTAATCGGTAATATCGATACCTGCAATCAGTTCGACTGGCTTTCCCCCAAAATCAAGCCCCCCATCAAGCTTGGCAACTGCACAAGCTAGCCAGCGCTCCGTGCCGTTTTTTGTTAAAATATTCATCTCTTGGTATTCAAAGTTAGCGGCTTCATCCGGGTTACGTACTTGCCTGCGTTTTTTGCTCTTAATCAGTCGGCGAAGATCAAAACCTGTTAGTAGCTCTTCTTTTGTATAGCCAGTGAGTTGTTCTACTGCCGGATTTACATAGCAAAGCCGCTTACCTTGAATCAGAAAAGTGCCGGCATCTGTCGTTTCTGCTAAAGTCCGAAATCTAGTTGCGTTCAGTCGTAATGCTTCTTCAGTCTGTTTTGATTCAGTAATGTCCCAAATACTCCACACTCTCCCAATAATTTTGCCCTCAAGTAATTGAGGTTTAGAATAGTGTGCAAAAACTCTTCCATCTTTTAACTCTAGAATGTCGTAGCTCTCGAAATCAGATTGGCTAGACACTTCCCAAATCAGCCGACTAAAGGCTTGTGGATCTTTAAGTTGGTTCTCAAAAAATGCTTTGCATCGAGGACATTTCTTAGATAATATTAGAGATTCGGGGATCTGCCACATCTCCACAAATTTCTCATTCAAGCTTAGAATATCTCCCTCAAAGTTAACTGCAACAATACCAATGGCAGTAGACTCAAGAGTAGAACGAAGTAAAGAAAGAGATGTTTCTAGTTCTACTTCTTTGTCTTTGAGTTGAGAAAATTCTTGTTGCAAATTATCTTTAGCATCTCTTAATCCATCAGTCCACTTTTTGACGCTCAATTCTACTATTTCATCAATATTCTCACGAGCAAAGGCACAGCCAAATTCCATATCTTGGTGTTTTACATAGTTCATGGATATTTCTACCAGAAATATCCGACCTCCTTTTGTCCGATAGCGAGATTTAAAGGCAAGGGAACCCTGTGAGCTAATATCTGACCAATTGTGCAGAGCAAAATCTACATCTATATCATGCAGACTCATAGAAAGTAATTCCTCACGGGAATACTCGGTCATCAGGCAAGTGGCATCGTTGACGTAAAGAAACTGCGCGTTTGCTCCTAAACAGAAGGCAGCATCTACAGCATGATTTATTAGAAAGTGAGCAAACTTCATCTCTATTTCTGGTTGTAGTGCCCATTGATTATTCGATCTAGCTAATGTATATTCGCCAGAATTCATATTCATACTTCCCCCTCGTAATCAATCAGCACCATGTCCATTAAAGAGCTAATAGCCATAACTTACTAAAATCTTTGGTGTACTGTTCGGCTGTTAAAAAATAAAATTAGTTAGAACTTAAAAAATATTACTAATTAACTTAACAAAACTTATCATACCAAGAAAATCTCAATTGTTAAACAAAATCTTCCTAAAAAAACTAAATATTTTAAAAAATCTTCTTGGCTTAAACAGCTTTTTATAGTAAAACAAAATTTAGGCAAATCAAATCTAGATTAGCCAATCGACCTTATAGATTAAGAGTTTTGAACTCTTATCTAATCAGTAGAAAAAATATTTTAAATTTCAACTCGCTCTGCACCAGAACTAATTCATAGACATCTCCACAAATTAATTATGCGTTATCAAGAACTCTTGTAAAGACTTAGCAGTACTACGTCTTTGCAAGAGTTCACCAACCTGAAATTCCTGGGTTTCCACTGGGGAAAGACTAAAGTAGAAAAAATTTTATCCTTTAACATTTTCCCTACCGAGGACTTTAGCGAACTACTCGTGTAGAGTCGTTTGATTTTCAACATAAATGAATTTGCAGTGCTGAACCTGGCTTGAATCAATAAACTTCAACTCATCAACTTATTTTCTTAATTTATCTTAACTTACTCTCTCAGGGATTTAACTATAGAAGAATATGCTTAGTCATCTGTCTTAAGAAGTACATCTGTATCAAAAGGATACGTATATTTTTAGGTATATTCTTGTGTTTGTTTTATCATTAAAGAACACTAGATTTTTATACTAAATATATACCCGTAGTTAATATGTACTAAAATATACTTTTAATTTATTTACACACTGAACACTTTGTCATCTCTCAAAGGAACTATAAAAAGTTAAAAAATAATGTCTTTATCGTTACAAATAATTGACTCAAAGAGTTTTTGCTGGCAATATAAAGACCGTTAAATCGCCTCATGCTTAATTCAGATAAAAAGTTGTGTAAGTTCTAAAGCAAAAGAATTGACACCCACATCAAAAAATTTCCTATTGCAAATTTGGTAATGTGCCAATTCTGCGATGCCTACGGCGGGCTACGCCTACGCAGAATATCAATCTTTCAAAGTGACTAAGTTGCGATGTCACAATCACGGAAAAAGCGAAAGAATTGACACATACACCAAAAGATTTTTCATTGCAAATTAGGTTTTTATTGTAGCGGACAAGAAACTCACCAAGCTTTTATTAATCAGATCGGTGCTATTAAAGCGATCTATATGAATTTTTGTAAAGATTATGAGACACGCTTAACTTCGGGTTAATTACCAGTTTCTACACCTTTACACAACTTACTTTTTTCTCGCTGATGTACTTAAAATACTGTAGTCATCATATAGAAGCGAAAAATTTGACATCCTTACCAAAGGATTTTTGATTGTACAACAGTCTTCATCTCCTTTATTCTGGTCACAAGAAGCACAGCCTCAACTGTTGTATGCTTTTAAAATTTTTGGTACTGCGCTCACAAGCATCAATCAGCAGCGATCGGCTATTTTTAATCTCGACCAAGCTAGATCATCGCTGCAAGAAACAACAGAGTTGTTTGTAATAAATATTTCTAGCGCTGTGATTGTAAACTAAAAAGCCTTTGTGTAACTTTCTAAAATTACGTGAAACCAATGAGTCAAAATTATACTGGTTCAAATCCTCTCATCACCACTGAGCCATACAAGGAACTTCCAGCAAACAGATATGTAGAATCTGTGACTGACTCCCGTCAGCTTGATGAATCGGAGAATAATGAGGGAATTCAGCCTTTTTTAAACGATGAAATAGCTCCAACACTCTCAGTTGCCGATGCGATCGCTCAAATGTTGGAAAATTTGGGAGTAAACTACGCTTTTGGTGTCGCTGGTGGTGCGATGGCAAGCCTTTGGGGTGCGCTATCTAATAGCAGCATAGAGGTGTTGAACTTCCGCCATGAAGCAGGAGCAGCCTTTGCAGCGACCGAAGCTTACTTTGCCAATAATCGCCCCACCGTAGTTTTTACCACAGCAGGGCCGGGGATCACTAACGCCCTCACTGGGTTATTTGCGGCTCGTGGTGAAGGTGCAAAGGTAATTTTACTATCAGCTTGCACCTCCGCACCGCAGCGTGGACGTTGGGCTATTCAAGAAACCAGCACTTATACATTGCCAACTGGAGGGATTTTTACCCCAGGAGCGTTATTCAACTATGCGATTACGATTGAATCTGCGGCTCAATTACCGCAGATTTTTCGTAAACTTGCATTAGCGATGGCGCAACCAGGCGGATTTGTGGCCCATTTGAGCATTCCCACCGGTGTACAGACAAGTTTAGTTGAGAATATAGCTTTACCCCAGCTAGATATTACTCCGTTTCCGATGACAGCTTCCAAAGAAGCGATCGCTAAATCTGTAGAGTTATTATCATCTGGCCCCTTTGCTATCTGGGTTGGTTTCGGTGCGCGTGACGCAGCAGAGGAAATCCTTGAACTCGCTGAAAAAACCGGAGCCGCCGTTATGTGTTCGCCTCGTGGTAAAGGTATCTTCCCTGAAGATCATCCCCAATTTGTGGGTGTCACAGGTTTAGGCGGTCATGCTTCGGTCTTAACTTATATGGAAGAACAACCTCCACTACGCACACTCGTGTTAGGAACCCGTCTTGGCGAACCGACTTCTTTCTGGAGTTCGGCGCTAGTTCCACAAGGAGGTTTTGTCCATGTTGATATTGACCCAGAAGTGCCAGGTGTAGCCTATCCCCACATTGAAACTTTCGGAGTTCGCTCTGACATCAAAGCTTTTGTGAAAGAGTTGTTGCAGCAATTACCGGATGCTTCTGATTCCACAATGTCGCTACCTCGTCCAGAACACAAAGCAATTGAACCTGCTACAGAGGTAGATTATCCAGTGCGGCCAGAAGTATTGATGGCAGCAATTCAAAAGATCGTTGTTGAAGATACCGATGCCATAGTCATGGCGGAGTGTGGTAACTCGTTTACTTGGTCAACTCATCTACTCCAATTTTCCGAAGCCAATCGTTACCGAGTCAGCACCGGAGTCGGAGCAATGGGCCACGCCGTCACCGGAGTATTGGGTGCAGCGCTAGCGAGCAATAGCAAAGCTGTAGGGATTGTTGGCGATGGAGCAATGCTGATGAATAACGAAATCAGCACAGCCGTAAAATACAAAATTCCCGCAATCTGGATTGTACTTAACGATGCGCGTTACAACATGTGCCATCAAGGGATGAAAATCTTGGGGTTAAAGGGTGCGGATGCAACACTTCCACCGACAAACTTTGCGATGATTGCTCGTGGGATGGGAGCAGAAGCGATCGTCGTCGTCAGAGAGTCGGATATTGAAGCGGCATTAGAACAAGCGATCGCATCAAATGTTCCTTTTCTCATTGATGTAGTGATTGACGCCGATCGCCCAGCACCTTCTGGTGGACGCAATAAGAGTTTGGCAGCACAAGGAGTTAAATCAAGTGCCGCGAAAAATCCAGCCAACCAGGTTTCATTTCCAATGGTTTGATTTTAAAATGCCATCTCATTCAATTGTTATAGACACTAAAACACTGCAACAAAGCGGAATTTACAACGCAGCTTGGATTAGTTTATTCAGTAAAAGAGAAAGGATGAGTTTAGAAGCGACAAAAGCTTGGTTTTAGTCAGAAACTACACTCAAAAAGCTGGAATCTAAAACTTTTTTTTAAGCCTTAAGTCTTTTCTTTACTCCATCTAATCTTAAGGTTCTAGAGTAGTTTTGTGTCTATATATTTACATTTTGTAATGTTCATTACTTTCTCTAAACAATTCCAACCAATATCAAGAGGACAAAATGCTGCTATTTGAAACTGTTAGAGAAATGGGTCACGAACAAGTTCTATTTTGTCATGGTAAAAATCCAGAAATTAAGGCAATTATTGCTATCCATGACACCAGCTTGGGCCCAGCGATGGGAGCGACAAGACTCATGCCTTATATTAACGAAGAAGCTGCTTTAAAAGATGCACTTCGTCTGAGTCGTGGGATGACATATAAAGCCGCCTGTGCCAATATTCCGGCTGGTGGAGGTAAAGCAGTAATTATCGCTAATCCTGAAAATAAGACAGACGATCTGTTGAGAGCTTACGGACGTTTTGTTGATAGTTTGAATGGGCGTTTTATTACCGGACAAGATGTCAATATTACTCCTGACGATGTACGGACAATTAGTCAAGAAACGAAATATGTTGTTGGGGTATCAGAAAAGTCCGGCGGGCCTGCTCCCATAACATCACTAGGAGTTTTTCTCGGAATTCAAGCTGCTGTAAAATCTCGTTGGCAGACCAAAAGACTTGATGGGATGAAAGTTGCAGTTCAAGGCTTAGGAAATGTCGGAAAAAATCTATGTCGTCACTTACATGAGCATAATGTGCAGCTTTTTGTTAGCGATGTAGATCCAGTAAAAGCGGAAGAGGTGAAACGGCTTTTTGGCGCAACTATTGTAGAACCAAACGAAATTTATGCTCTTGATGTAGATATTTTTTCCCCTTGTGCTTTGGGAGGAATTCTTAATAGTCATACAATTCCTTTCTTGCAAGCTTCGATTATTGCTGGTGCAGCTAATAATCAATTAGATAATGAGCAATTACATAGTCAAATGCTTGCCAAGAAAGGGATACTTTACAGCCCTGATTATGTAATTAATGCTGGAGGATTAATTAATGTTTACAACGAAATGATTGGTTATGACGAAGAAAAAGCTTTCAAGCAAGTGCATAACATTTATGACACGCTATTAGCAATTTTTGAGATTGCTAAAGAGCAAGGAGTTACTACTAACGATGCTGCCAGACGATTAGCAGAAGACCGGATCAACAATAGTAAGCGAACTAAGACTAAAGCGATCGCAGCTTAATTTTTATTATCTTCAGGAGTGAGAAGTGGAAAAAAATACTTTTGCAACATCAGCTTATATTGCGACTTCACCAGAAAGTGCTTTTGACTACCTTTGTAGTTTAAAAAACTTGGATGAATGGACTCTTTATAGCCGGATGAAAGAGCAAATTGACGAAGATACCTGGTTGGGAACAGCATCCGGTTATCACAAAAATCTTTACTATCACGTTAAAAAACTAGAAAATCCACTTTTCTACGGCATTGAGTGGCACTGTGGATTAGAGTATCAGAAATATTTTCAGGTTTACCCTGTTTTGCTGTTTCCTACCGACTATATCGAGCCGGGAACAGATGAAAAAGGTGTGTACTTTCACTGGTTGAGCTTTGTCGATCCCAAACGGCAGACTCAGATGATTATGCAGGGAATTCACACAGTACATACTTCTGAATGTCGTTCTCTCAAAGGTAATTTGGAACGCAAAGCTGGTCTGACCTCAGCAGCTAAAGGAAGCCACTTTATCGATACAGACACCATCTATGTTGATGCCCCAATTGAAATCGGCATTGAATACCTAAAAGACTTAAAAAATATAGATGAGTGGGCACATTTACTGCGACCCAATGGTGATATTACTTCTGAATCAGGTGAATTCAAAGATGAATATGACCAGAAGGTAAAAGTTTCCGTGCGGGTTCATAGTCTGAGTAAATACTACTTGATTGAACAGGAACACTTTTATCCAGACTATGAATATTATCAGCGCTCTGTAGCTTTACTAATTCCAACCGCTTACGCTTTCGCAGATCCAGAAGCTTCTGGTTTTATTCTGCATCGAATCACATTCTGGAAAACAGATGTAACTGTTACCCACGGCAAACTACAGATTGAAGACTTTGGCGCTGAGAGCATGAACATCAAACGTTTGCTCGAAGCTAAAGCTGGCAACCTCCAATCATTTGACCGGGGAATGAGCTATCTACCAAAAACTCAAGAGTCACTAGTTACTAACTAAAATCTCAGCGTTCCTTTGCATTTGCCTTAGCGTCCCTTTGCGTTTCCCTCAATTCCACAAGATTACCTGTATTGCAACACATGAAACTCAAGCCACTTACTATTACTCTCCTCACTTTTTGTGTTGCCTCTTTTTCTGGAATCAAAGCTGCTTCAGCTGCATCCTTTTCAGTAATCGCCGACGGTCTATATAACGCCGGAGGTCTGAGCTTTAGCCCTGATGGTAATCTCTATGTTACAGAGGCGGGAATCGGGGGAAGTGGCGCTTGTGTCCCACCAGCAAGCGGTCAAGGTGATTCATTATGCTATGGCACAAGTGGGGCAGTTACCAAAATTGAGAAGGGTAAAACCGAGCGCATACTTACAGGACTTCCTTCTATAGCATTACCAGATGGTACTGGAGCCGCCGGGCCTCGTGATATCAAATTTGATGCTCAAGGTAAACCTTATATTCTGATTGGGTATGCGGCTAATCCAACCTTTCGCGATCGCAATTTAGGTAACACTGACCTCGGTAAAATCATTGCTCCCGACTTTAAGACCAATTCCTGGTCGAGTGTTGCTGATTTAGCTAACTATGAACTCGCCAATAATCCCGATGGTGGTGATGTCGGTAGCAATCCCTTGGGTTTCGTCATAGATGGCAATAAGTTAGTTGCAGTTGATGCTGGTGCGAACGACTTACTCAGTGTTAATACTGATGGTAGACATTTGCAATCTATCACCGCATTCCCTGAAGATGTATTGACTAATCCAGTCTTTCCACCTTCTGGGACACCATCCAATGAACCAGCACAAGTTCCATCTGAAGGTGAAGTGGTGCGACGCCCATTGCAGTTTGCAACCCAAGCAGTACCTTCAGGTGTGGCAAAAGGGCCTGATGGTGCTTATTATGTCAGCCAATTTACAGGTTTTCCTTTCCCAGAAGGTGGGGCAAAAATCTATCGAGTCGGTGCTGATGGGAAATCATCAGTCTTCGCTGATGGCTTTACCCAACTGACAGACTTGGAATTTGATACTAAGGGCAACTTGTATGCTTTGCAGTACGCCAATCAGTCAGCTTGGAAGGGTGATTTTGATGGTTCTGTCATCAAAATAGCTCCCGATGGGACACGCACAACTCTTTTGAGTGGGGATGGATTAGAGTCGCCTAGCGCCTTGACTATTGGTGCTGATGGTGCAGTATACGTCACAAACCGAGGCGATCGCCCAGGATTTGGACAAGTTCTCAGAATTGAAAATAGCAAGTCTATTCCTGAACCTGATTCTGCTTTAGGTGTATTAGCGATCGCTGCCTTGGGTGTTGCTTGGTTGCATAAGAAGAGAGAGCTACCAAACCTCCCATAAATAGAGTCGTGGCGCTCAAATAAAGAGTTTCAAGCCAATATCACTGCCACTCAATAAAGGCATTACAGCGTTTTTTAAAGACTAGGATTTGTTGTCTTTAAAACCATAAAAGTTTCCACAAACAAATTATTTAACTCTCAATCTCCAAAGGTATGAAACTCAAGTCATTTGCTCTTACATCTCTTACATTTTGTTTTGCTGCTATTTGTGGAACACCATCTGCACAAGCTGCAACGCTAACGACAGTTGTTGATGGAATCAGTAATGCACGGGGTGCTAGCTTTGGCCCTGATGGCAGTCTCTACGTAGCAGAGCCAGGTATCGGCGGCAACGGCAATTGCCAACCATCTCCGAGTACGTTGTTTCAGCCTATCTGTGCTGGTAATACTAGTTCACTGGTCAAAGTTGCACCAAACGGCACAAAACAGCGTATCCTTAATAACTTTCAGTCTTTAGCAGAGCAACCCACTGGCAACCAAGGCGCTGGTATTGAAGACATACAATTCGATTCTAAAGGGAATGCTTATGTTCTGACAGGGTTTGCCGGTTATCCAGGAAACCGCGATCTAGCAACACTTAACCTTGGTTCTAAATTCCCACTCCCACCACAGCAACTTGCAACTTTCCCGCCATCAACACCCGATAAAGTTTTGAATACGCCGCTACTAGGACAACTGTACAAAGCTGACTTGAACACCGGATCTCTCAGCAGTATTTTTGACTTTGCCAAGAATGAAATCACCAAAAATCCAGATAAAGGGGATGTAGTTACCAATCCCTATGACCTGGCTGTTAATGGCGATAATGCTTATGTGGTTGATGGCGGCGGGAACACTGCTTACAAAATCAAGCTTGATGGAAGCAAGTCACAGGCGATCGCAATTCCTAAAAATATTATTAGTAAGTCAGATTTGCCACCAGGATTACAGTTACCTCCTGGGCTATTACAGGAGCTTCCAGGAGGAAAAATAGCAATTCAATCAGTACCTACAGGTGGCGCAATTGGCCCCGATGGAGCTTTATACGTTGGCGAATATACGGGTTTTCCTTATCCACAAGGGAAATCACGGATTTTCCGCATTGGCGAAGATCAAAAACCAGAAGTTTTTCTCGATGGCTTTACGCACATCACCGACCTAACCTTCGATCAAAAAGGTGATTTGCTGGTTTTACAGTTCAGCGACAAGTCCCAGTTAGGGGGTGACATCACAAATCTACCTGGATCTCTCATCCAAGTTGCTCCCAATGGCACTCGCACAACACTTGTTGCAGCAGGTCAAGGGCTAGATTCCGCTGATGGAATTGATATTGGCCCTGACGGCAAGATTTATATTACCAATCGCGGTGTCGGCCCAGGACGAGGCGAGGTTGTTCGGGTGGATGGTGTCGTTATCGAAAAAGTTCCCGAACCTAGTTCAGTAGTCGGCTTACTAGCACTTGCTAGTGTAGGCGCAACCGCTGCTTACGCCAAGCGCAAACGCCAAGAAAAGTTGGGTGAATTGCTAACCGAAGCAGAGACTATCTAATCCCTCTTTTAAGAAACAAGGCAGAAGGCATAAGGGAAGAGGATTTGACTTGTTTTTTCCATCCATAACGGAAGCGATCGCCTTCGTAAATAGCTTCTGAAAAGAACCTTCTGACTTGAAAATGCTCCTTCGATGAGTATCTATATAGATCAGTCTCACATTGCATTTTCATGCTTGACTATGAAACTTGTTTCATCGGGACTGCCCTCTGCCTTCTGCCTCCTGCCTTCTTCAACTGACACCAACGAAAGCTTACAGAATAGGCTGCTGCCCAAGAGAGAAAGTTGCATTTCCAACAAGAGGCAGCAGCCCAAATTTCAGAGTTCCCAAACTAGGACGGGGAACGAAATTAGTCTAGGAAAGAGTATACCTTATACAACCAGGACTTAAAACTCATGGGATTGGTCAAAAATTTGTCAATTGGCATTCTTGGTACTGGATTCATGGTGTTGGCAACAGCAGCCGAAGCCAAGGCTGTAACATTAACTTACGACAGAAGTATCGGCAGTCCTGGCTTCGGCCCAGGGCAGCTTTTTGTTCCCCAAGGGATAACGGTAGATGATTCGGGGAATACCTACATAGCTAACGGACGGGGTGTTAACCCGGATGGTACTCCTAACTACAACATCGGTGACAAAATTGAAAAATTTAGTCCCAGCGGTCAGTATATTGGAGCAATCGGCTCCGGCGGCACAGGGCCTGGGCAGTTTGACGAGCCAACAACTGTAGACTTTAATCCCGTAACAGGGGATTTGTATGCAGGTGATGTTTACAACAACCGCATCAATCAATTCGATCCTCAGGGTAACTTTATTAGATCCTTTGCAAACGGAGAATTTACCCCTCGCGTAAACGATCGGATTTTCTTTGGGCCATCTGGTGTAACATTTGACAAAACTGGCAACGTTTACGTAGGTGATTTTAACGGCGAAAGAATCCTTAAATTCACACCTGACGGAAAGCAAATTGGCGTCATTGGCGGCACTCTGGGCACTGCACTAGGAGAAACTCAAGGTGTAGCAGGTGTAAGAATTTCCTCAGTCAGTGGAAATATCTTTCTAGCTGACCAGTATAACAACCGCGTTCAAGTACTCGATCCAAATGGTAAACCTCTGTACGCATTTGGTTCAGCAGGTAGCGGCCCTGGACAGCTTCTTCAGCCAATTGGCATCGAAGTGGACGACCAAGAGAATGTTTATGTAGCTGATTCTATCAATAGCCGCGTTCAGGTATTTGATAAAAACGGTAAGTTCTTGACTTCCTACGGTCAACCAGCCCTAGATGCATCAGGTAAGCCAGTCCCGCCTCCAGCATTAACTGGCCCTCCATTTGGTAATCCCCTCGACCTGACACCAGGCAGATTTAACTGGACGGGTGGTACAACCCTCAAAGATGGCAAGCTTTATGTGGGCGATTTCTTCCAAGGTCGCGTCCAAGTGCTAAACGTAGGGGGCAGAAGGCAAGTACCAGAACCTAGTTCCGCATTGGGTTTAGCATTGCTTGGACTTGGGGCTGCTACCGTCACATTACGGAAACGTGGGCAACAAAAGCCAGTCTTCAGTTTAGAGAAGACGTTGCAAAAACAGTGCTGAGTTCTCATGATTGAGTAGCAGTAAAGTGACCGAATTCGAGTTCAAAGGTCGAAGTTCCAAGTTCAGAGGTCGAAGTTCCGAGTTCAAAGGTCGAAGTTCCGAGTTCAGAAGCTGAAGTTCCGAGTTCAAAGGCTGAAGTTCCGAGTTCAGAAACTGAAGTTCCAAGTTCAAAGGCTGAAGTTCCGAGTTCAAAGGCTGAAGTTCCGAGTTCAAAGGCTGAAGTTCCGAGTTCAGAAGCTGAAGTTCCAAGTTCAAAGGCTGAAGTTCCGAGTTCAGAGGCTGAAGTGGATTAAACAAAATCTAAAACTTCTGTTTCGTGGGGTGCGTTATGCCCTTGGGTAACACACCTTACGAAAATTTCAGGTCATTAAATCTGGAATAAGGGAGATAAAACTGGAAACACTAAATAAAGCCAACATTATCAAGGTGCTTTTAGGACATTAACGGTTAATGCACATTCTGATTTATTCATACAACTATCATCCAGAACCAATTGGTATTGCACCTTTGATGACTGAACTAGCAGAAGGGCTGGTGAAGCGAGGGCATCAAGTGCGGGTAATCACAGGTATGCCTAACTATCCTCAGCGTCAGATTTACGATCGCTATCGGGGTAAGTTATACGTTACTGAAGAGAAAAATGGTGTCAAAATTCAGCGCAGTTACCTGCGGATTAAGTCTAAACCTAACCTTATAGATCGGCTACTGCTAGAGTTGAGCTTTGTCTTTACAAGTTTGCCACAAGCTCTCAAGGGTGAGCGACCTGATTTAATTCTCTTAACAGTGCCACCGTTACTCGTTTGCTTACCTGCAACTTTAATAAGTTGGCTATACAACTGTCCAGTAGTGCTGAATGTGCAAGATATCCTCCCGGAAGCTGCTGTGCGTGTTGGGCTAATTAAGAATAAGTTGATGATTCAAGCTCTGGAAGCTTTAGAAAAATTTGCCTACCGAAATGCACATACCATTAGCGTGATTGCCGATGGCTTTGTAGATAATTTAATACATAAAGGTGTACCTGTTAATAAAATTGCCTGTATTCCAAATTGGGTAAATCTAAATTTTATCCGCCCTTTACCGAAGGAGAATAACTCCTGGAGAGCTTCCCATCAACTTGATAATAAATTTGTAGTGCTTTATTCAGGTAATATTGCTCTGACGCAAGGTTTAGAGACAGTAATAGAAGCAGCATCTCGGTTGCGTCATATTAATGATATTGTCTTTGTCGTAGCAGGCGAATCCCAAGCTCTCGAAAGGTTGCAAAAACATTGTCTTGCTTGTGGTGCAGATAACGTTTTGCTTTTACCATTGCAACCGCGAGAAAAACTACCGCAAATGTTGGCAGCGGCAGATGTCGGGTTGATTGTGCAAAAGTGCAATGTGATTTCCTTCAATATGCCTTCTAAAATACCATTGTTGTTAGCCAGTGGTCGCCCAATTGTCGGTTCAGTTCCCGCCACTGGTACTGCTGCGAAAGCTATCAAAGAAAGTGGTGGCGGTATTATCGTTGAGCCAGAATCAGCAGATGCTTTGGCAAATGCTATATTAGATTTATATAATCAGCCGGAACTAGCAGCAAAATTAGGGCGTGAAGGAAGAAAGTTCGCGGTAGAAAATTATTCCTTTGAGCAAGCGCTAGATCGGTATGAAGAGTTATTTTATGATGCGATCGCCAAAGGAGCAACAACTTTGGATATCTTGCCCGAATTGAGTTCTAAAGAATCACTTGTTGATATTTGAAAATTGGGGACAGTAAAAATGCCTTTGAAATCCTCTGATTCAGATCGGTTGAAAAAAACTGACCAAAGGTTGATTGCCTTATTGAGCGATCGCATATCATTATTAGCAGCATCAGAACAGCCTTCTCTAGATGAACAACTGGCTGATGTCGCTCCCCTACTCGCTCTAGCTGGTATTCCTGAGTCTGTTTGGGCAGGTGTGCTAAATAGTTGTCATGCTATTCTGATTCCTCAATATGCAACAAAACATGTCACTCCCCGACAAATTACTATTATCGGTGGATGCGGCAGGATGGGAAAATTATTTAAAGAGCAACTTTCGCTAGTAGGTAATAGTGTTAGCGTCCTTGAATCTGATGATTGGGAATATGCAGATCAACTTTTAAGTCAGGCAGAACTAGTTTTAGTCAGCGTTCCTATTGAGAATACAGTTGATGTTATCAAGCGGGCAGCGAAATACCTTGCTCCCAATGCCGCTTTGTGTGACATTACGAGTATTAAAACACAGCCAACTCAAGCAATGCTCGAACATCATTCTGGCCCAGTCATGGGTTTACACCCAATGTTTGGGCCAAATGTAAAATCGTTTTTTGGACAAAAAGTGGTGGTGTGTCCAGGTCGAAACGATGATTCATTTCAATGGTTTTTAGACTTGATTAAAAGTCAAGGTGGAGAGTTAATTGTTTGCACGCCTGAAGAACACGATCGCATGATGACGATCGTTCAAGCAACGCAACATTTCTGTAGATTTAGTCTTGGTGTTTTCTTAGCACAAGCAAAAATCGATATACAGCAGAGTCTAACAATGTCAACTCCTAACTACCGTCAAGAAATTGAGATTGTTAAACGTTTATTTTCCCAAAACCCTCACTTATGTGTGGATATTATGCTAGCTACAGAAGATAGATGCGATGCAATTAGCTTTTTAGCTGATACTTACAGTCATTTGGCAAAACTAGTAGCGATGAAAGATAGAGATGCATTAATTCAGGAATTTGAAAAAGCTCAAAGTTTTTTTGAAGAAAAAATTAACAGTTTTATGCAGCCTTTAAATACAATGGCTATCCAACGAGATTTTCAATCAAAGCTGCACACAAATATTAGCATTTAAATAAATATAAATATGCTGATAGACATATTTCACGATACAGTTTGTCCTTGGTGCAGAATTGGGAAAAAACATCTGTTTGATGCACTGGCACAACGGCAAGAACAAGAAGTACATATCCGCTGGCATCCTTTTCTTTTAGACAATACTGTTCCTGCGGAGGGATACGAATTTCGCAGCTTTATGGAAAATAGAAAAGGGATGAAAGCGGAAGAAATACAACTGATATTTGATAGTACGCAACGCGCAGGTGAGGCGGCTGGAGTTAAGTTAGATTTTGATAAAATCCGTTTGGCTGTCAATACTAAGCTTTCTCATCAGCTGATTGCACTTGCACCTGCAAACGTAAAAAACGATGTCGTCGAAGCTATTTATCAAGCTTACTTTGAATACGGTTTGAACATTGGAAATATTGACGTTATTGTTGCCATTGGTACAGCGTATCAGATGAATCCTAGCGAATTAAAGTTGCAATTAAACGATCGCGCGGTGAGTGATGCAGTTATAGCTGAATCAACATTTGCTCGGTTAAATGGCATCAACAGCGTCCCGTTCTTCGTAATCAATGACAAAGTTAAGGTAAATGGTTCTCACTCGGTAGAGGTGTTCCTAGAAACTTTGAATCGTGCTGCACTTTTAGATATACCTGCAAAAATATGATAGTTGACATCAAGCAAAAAAGTAGATTAATTCATCAACGTGTTTCGGTTACTTTTAACTACGAAGTTTACTTCACCCAAAATTTATTTGAGTTAAAAAATCCTATCTTAGCCCAAGTGATTGGTGCGGATGAGGAGACAAAGCCGAAGAAAATAGTTGCTGTGATAGATGCAGGAATATTAAAGTCTCAACCTGAATTGGTAAAGCAATTAGTCGCGTATACCAAGTTTTATGCAGAAGTACTAGCGATCGCAGCCGAACCGATGATAATTTCGGGAGGAGAAGCTGCGAAAAACGATGGCACTTTATTAGAGGAAATCCAGCAACAGATTGAAACCGCTGGATTATGTCGCCATTCTTATGTGTTAGCGATCGGGGGCGGGGCGGTGTTGGATTTAGTAGGATATGCAGCCGCAACTGCTCACCGGGGAATTCGGCTAATTCGAGTTCCAACAACGGTGTTAGCGCAAAACGATTCTGGGGTTGGCGTCAAAAACGGCATCAACGCTTTTGGTAAAAAGAACTTTCTCGGTACATTTGCGCCACCTTATGCAGTTATCAATGACTCTGCCTTTTTGACAACTCTAGACGATCGCGATTGGCGTTCTGGAATCGCAGAAGCAGTCAAAGTAGCGCTGATTAAGGATGCTAGCTTTTTTGATTTTATCCACTCTCACGCCGCAGCTCTGAGGCGGCGAGATATGGATACTATGCAACAGGTTATCTATCGTTGCGCTCAGTTGCATTTAGAACATATTGCCAATGGCGGCGATCCTTTTGAAATGGGTTCGTCTCGTCCCCTGGATTTTGGCCATTGGGCGGCTCATAAACTGGAACATTTGACAGATTATCGCTTGCGTCATGGCGAAGCAGTTGCGATCGGTATTGCTTTGGATAGCACTTATTCCTATTTAGCAGGATTGCTGGATTGTTCCGAGTGGCAACGGATATTAAATACTTTATCGGCGTTGGGTTTTACGTTGTATGTGCCAGAACTAGCTGATAAGTTATCACAATTGGAAGATCCTAATTGTTTGTTTCGGGGTTTGACTGAATTCCGCGAACATTTGGGGGGAGAGTTAACTTTGACGCTGTTAAAAGGGATTGGAAAAAGAATTGAGGTTCATGAGGTGAATTTGTTGTTGTATAGGCAAGCTATATCGCTGTTGCAGGAAGTGAGAGGGGAATTTTAAACGCAAAGGGACGCAGAGGTTTTATGAGAGGATTTACTACTTTTGGGGGAGGCGATTTTTTTTAAATAAGGTTGTTGGTAAATGTACTAGAAAAGCAGTATAAAAAGCGAATAAATTGACACCCAATCGAAAGATTATTCAATGTATTATCTGCTTGATATCTAGTATTCTTAAATAAGAAGTAAAAAGTTTTTGATTACATCTTTTAAAAACAATATGTTGACTTAGATTAATAGAAAAATATCTAAGTCTGTTCTATGTTTGAAAATAACTACTAATAATGATTAATGGTTTTGGCTTAATGATTGACTAACAAATATTCTAGAGAAATTACTCATGGTTTTTGATTCACGTTCTTATAAAACTCTTGGCGGTGTCAGTGTTTCTCGCTCCATCACTGAAGTGAAGATGGACACTGCTCTCGATGATATTCTGTTCCATTTAAATTCTCAGCGTGGAGGGTTACTAAGGAGTAGCTACGAATATCCAGGCAGATACAAAAGATGGGCAATCGGATTTGTCAATCCACCATTAGAGTTGACTACACAGGATAATGCTTTCACTTTGATAGCGTTGAATGAACGCGGTCAAGTACTGTTGCCATTTCTTTTAGAGCGCCTATCCCAATCAGAACAACTTGAGAACGTCACCCAAGAAGATAACTGTATTGTAGGCTTTATTAAAGCTACAAAAAAATTATTTACTGAAGAAGAACGTAGTAAACAGCCTTCATCGTTTACCGTTGTCCGCGAAATTCTATACACTTTCTCTAGTCAAGAAGACGAGCATTTAGGCTTGTATGGTGCGTTTGGTTATGACTTAGTTTTTCAGTTTGAACCAATTACCCAACATTTAGAACGTCCTACAGATCAGCGCGATTTGGTGCTTTATTTGCCAGATGAATTGATTGTTGTTGACTATTATCAGCAACGTGCATTTCGCCTACAATATGATTTTAAAACAGCGAACGGCAGTACCAAAAATCTTCCTAGAACAGGTGAATCTGTAGATTATCGCGGCAAACATCTTTTACCAAATCAAACTGCTGACCATAAAGTAGGTGAATATGCGAAAAAAGTTGAGGTTGCACTCGATTATTTCCGCAGAGGCGATTTATTTGAAGTTGTTCCTAGTCAAAACTTTTTTGAAGGCTATGAAGACGAACCCAGCAAACTATTTAATACCTTAAAGGAAATAAATCCTAGTCCTTATGGGTTTATTTTTAATTTAGGGGGCGAATATCTGATTGGTGCATCTCCAGAAATGTTTGTGCGGGTTGAAGGTAGGCGGGTAGAAACTTGTCCAATTAGTGGCACTATTAGCCGGGGACAAGATGCTCTTGACGATGCGGTGCAAATTCGTCAGTTACTCAACTCCCACAAAGATGAAGCTGAGTTGACCATGTGTACTGATGTCGATCGCAATGACAAATCC
The DNA here is from genome assembly GCF_036917375.1 of Nostoc sp. Taxonomy (GTDB): domain Bacteria; phylum Cyanobacteriota; class Cyanobacteriia; order Cyanobacteriales; family Nostocaceae; genus Nostoc. The sequence goes on along the minus strand of NZ_JBALDN010000003.1, from coordinate 13,640 downwards.
CGAATCTGCGAGCCTGGTTCAGTACGAGTCATTGGTCGTCGCCAGATTGAATTATACAGCCACCTGATACATACAGTAGATCATGTTGAGGGTACACTGCGATCGCAATTTGATGCTTTAGATGCCTTTCTTTCGCATACATGGGCAGTTACAGTCACAGGCGCACCCAAAAAAGCCGCAATAGATTTTATTGAACGGCACGAAAAAAGCGCCCGACGTTGGTATGGTGGAGCAGTCGGCTATTTAAATTTCAACGGGAATTTAAATACTGGCTTAATTCTGCGGACAATTCGATTAAAAGACTGCATTGCGGAAGTGCGAGTTGGGGCTACTGTCCTTTATGACTCTATACCACAGTCAGAAGAACAAGAAACAATTACCAAAGCTGCTGCTTTATTTGAGACAATTCGCCGCGTAAAGCAAACGAGTCAAAAAATTGATGAGTCCAGTTCTCTAAAATTAAGTAAACAGATTCCAGGTGTAAATTCTGGCAAACGTATCTTATTAATAGACTACGAAGACTCATTTGTTCATACTTTAGCCAATTACATTCGCCAAACTGGTGCAAGCGTCACCACACTGCGTCATGGTTTTTCGGAATCGTTATTCGATACAGAACGCCCTGACTTAGTTGTATTATCTCCTGGCCCTGGTAGACCAAGTGATTTTGGGGTTTCCGAAACTGTCGGCGCTCTTCTGCATCGCCAAATTCCGATTTTCGGAGTTTGTCTAGGATTGCAAGGCATCGTTGAAGCTTTTGATGGCGAATTGGGAGTTCTCAACTATCCTCAACATGGTAAATCCTCACGGATTTTCGTCACCGATTCCAATTCTGTCACCTTCAAAAACTTACCGGAATCCTTTGCAGTCGGTAGATATCACTCATTGTTTGCCCTACCGCAACGTTTGCCAAAAGAACTCAAAGTAACAGCGATTTCTGATGACGACGTAATTATGGGCATTGAACATCAGACACTTCCCATCGCCGCCGTTCAGTTTCATCCAGAATCAATCATGACTTTAGGTGGAGAAGTCGGTCTGAAAATAATTAAAAATGTCGTGCGTGCATATACGCAAGTCAAAGAGTCATTAGTCATTGGTCATTAGCCTCGTTCCCATGTTCTGCGTGGGAATGCCATCTTGAGGCTCCGCCTCCCTGATACCGAAATTAAGAGTGTTTTTAATCGTATCAGGCAGGCAGAGCCTGCACAGAATTCATTCCCAGATGGAATCTGGGAACGAGAAACAAACGAGAAACAAATGATAATAACAAGAATGCGAGAATAATTACTTATTTCCCCATCTCCACTACCTTTAGCATTTTATGACTAACCAAGTTGCCCCTTCCCGCCATATTCTTGAAGAAATTGTGTCGCATAAAAGGCAAGAAGTTGCACAAATGCAGCAAAAATTGCCTTTAGCCTCCTTGCGACAACAGTTAAATACAGCCCCGACTGTGCGAAATTTCTTGACTGCTTTACAAGAAAATCCCAACCAACCGAGCTTAATTGCCGAGGTAAAAAAAGCATCACCTAGCCGTGGTGTTATCCGCGCAGATTTTGACCCAGTTGCTGTTGCTCAAGCTTATGAACGAGGTGGTGCAGCTTGTTTATCAGTCCTGACTGACGAAAAGTTCTTTCAAGGCGGTTTTGATAATCTGCGAAGGGTGCGTCAACAAGTTGCATTACCTTTACTGTGCAAGGAGTTCATCATTAACTCTTATCAAATTTATTTAGCACGGACAGCAGGTGCAGATGCAGTATTGTTGATTGCAGCTATTTTATCAGATCGAGAACTCCAAGACTTTTTGCGAGTAATTCACGATTTGGGAATGATTGCGCTAGTAGAAGTCCATACCTTAGCTGAACTGGATCGAGTGCTAAAGCTTGATAACCTAAGTTTAGTAGGAATCAACAATCGCAATTTAGAAGACTTTACCCTTGATTTAGGAACCACAAAGCAACTTTTAGCAGAGCGTCAACAACAATTACAAAGCTTAGATATCACCGTCGTCAGCGAGTCTGGACTGTATACACCTGCTGATTTATCTCTTGTCGCTGAGGCTGGCGCGCGTGCAGTTTTGATTGGAGAGTCTTTAGTTAAACAAAGCGATGTAGAGCAGGCTGTGCGTGAGATTTTGAGTGCTGAGTGCTGAGGTAAACCTAAAAAATGAAGCTTTGATACTCAACGACGGAGTTCAAAGACTCGTTAACGGAGCTAAAAGACTCATTCACGAGTATAAAAGACTCGTTAACGGAGCTAAAAGACTCTTTAACGGAGATAAAAGCCTCGTTAACGGAGCTAAAAGACTCGTTAACGGAGATAAAAGCCTCATTCACGAGTATAAAAGACTCTTTAACGGAGATAAAAGCCTCGTTAACGGAGCTAAAAGACTCGTTAACGGAGATAAAAGCTTCATTCACGAGTATAAAAGACTCGTTAACAAAAAATTTAGCATCGGCATCGCTAATTGCTAAGTGTAAATTATTCTAAAACTATTAAACAATCATTAACTATTTTTCAGCATGACCTCTATCTCCGATTCCTTTCAAACTTTACGCGATCGCCAACAGTGTGCTTTAATCCCTTTTATCACAGCAGGCGATCCTAACTTAGAAACTACAGCCGAAGCCTTACGCATCTTAGATCGCAACGGTGCTGACTTTATCGAGTTAGGCATTCCCTACTCCGATCCTCTCGCAGATGGGCCTGTGATTCAAGCAGCAGCAACCCGCGCTTTGCAAAAAGGCACGAAATTAGAGCAAGTGCTAGAGATGTTACACGTAGTGATTCCTAGCCTAAAAGCGCCGATAATTCTATTTGCTTACTACAATCCCATTTTGCACCGGGGTATTAAGTCGTTTTTGGCGCAAATTGCCGTTGCTGGGGTGCAAGGGTTGGTAGTACCAGATTTACCCTTAGAAGAAGCAGAAGAATTAATCCAAACTGCTGCCTCTTTCGGAATTGAGGTAATTTTACTCGTAGCTCCTACCAGTTCTCAAGATAGAATTGTTGCGATCGCTCGTCAATCTCAGGGTTTTATCTATCTAGTTAGTGTTACAGGTGTTACAGGTATCCGCGCTCAAATCCAAAACCGCGTAGAGCATTTAATTACCGAGTTGCGAAGCGTCACCAATAAACACATCGGCGTTGGTTTTGGCATCTCCGCACCAGAACAAGCACATCAAGTCATGGAATGGGGTGCAGATGCAGTGATTGTTGGCAGCGCCTTTGTCAAACGTTTAGCTGAAGGTACTTCAACAGAAGGATTGCAAGCCATAGAAGAATTTTGTCGAGAACTTAAAACAGCCATTACAGAAAGTCAGCCTGAAAGTCCATCTCTTCAAGAGGTGAGATAAATCCATCCGCAGACTTAGGGTGTATACAAGTCAAATTACCCCCCTTAATCCCCCCTTGTAAAGGGGGGAAACAAGAAATCTAGTTCCCTCCCCCTTGTAAAGAGGGGAAACAAGAAATCTAGTTCCCTCCCCCTTGTAAAGAGGGGAAACAAGAAATCTAGTTCCCTCCCCTTTACAAGGGGAGGGTTAGGGTGGGGTAAAAACCAGGTGAGTAAACTATTTCAGACTTGTGTATACACCGTAGCGCCCCTCTGCCCCCTGCTTCCATTAAGATAATGAAACTCCTACTGAAATCTGTCAAAATATTAATTTATAGCGTACTTATAGTTAGCACCTGTGCTATTACAGTTTTCGCCCACGATCGCCTTGAAAAGGGACAATACAAATACCATTGGAATCACAATCTTCCAGGGCAATACGCTCACCTAACTGCAAGAAAGAACGTAACTGACCTAACATCAGCAGAGAAAACAGCCTTTGTCAAGGCGATCAAAACCTTAAAAACTGTCATACCCGCAGGTAGCAAGGTCAGTATTTACGACCAATTCGTTGCTATACACATAGGGGCAACACGCTTGATTCATAACCATAAAGGACATTCCGATGGTTCCGTCCAAGAACTTGCTCATGAAAATGCCGCATTTTTCCCTTGGCATCGAGAATATATCCGCAGATTTGAACAAGCACTGCAAGCAGTAGACCCAAATGTTACTCTCCCATACTGGGATTGGACTGACCCCAAATCACTTGATGTGGTTTTTAACGATGACTTTCTTGGTTCTAACGGTCAAGGAGTAACTATCAAAATTCCAAATCAAGGAAACTTTACAGGCGGGCCTGTGCCTGGGGCTTTTTCTGCTGCCAATGGCTGGGTTATGAATCCAGCATTAAACATTGACCTAGATACCAACACATCATTAGGTACATCACTTGTCCGCTTTCTACGGCTACCTCCTGCCACCGATTACCCTGTGCCCAAAAAAGATGTTGAGCGTGCGCTGAGTCTTAATAACTATTCTCTATTTCGCCCAGCGTTGGAAGGATTTATCTCTGTAAATGAGCAGGGTAAAGTTACCCCAGGAGGATTTCTACACAACTACATTCATGGTTTAGTTGGTGGAGCGCAGATAGATGCAAGCACAAGACCCGTAAAGTTTAAGGGCTTGGGTACTATGAGCAATATACCAAGTTCGCCTTATGACCCAGTGTTTTGGTTGCATCATGCCAACGTAGACCGCCTCTGGGCTGAATGGCAAGAAAACGGTCATCAAGGTAGCGATTTTTATCCTGCCAATGGTCAACCTTACGGGCACAATCTTAAAGACCTAATGTGGCCTTGGGACGGCGGGATGTCTACCCCCAAAGCTACGGCGTTAGGAGATTTAGTATCTCTATTACCAAATTTTAACTCCAACGATTTGGTGCGCCCTATAGACGTTTTGAATCACAGGAAACTGGGCTATATCTACGAAACCCGTGAAAGGAAAACACAAAGAAGATTTTAGTGGCATAAGTTCTAAAAAATTAGAACGCGAGTAAAAAATACTTAAACATAAAAGGATTTTAACCAATGGTAAGTCTACAAGACATCAAGACTGCAACTCAACAACCAGATTCATTGGGCAGGTTTGGCAAGTTCGGTGGTAAATACGTCCCAGAAACCTTAATGCCTGCATTAAGTGAATTAGAAGCAGCATTTCATCAATATCTCAACGAGCCGAGTTTCCAAGCAGAACTGCAAAACTTACTGCGAGATTATGTAGGACGACCCAGCCCATTATATTTTGCCGAACGCCTGACAACAAACTACGCTAGACCAGATGGGACAGGGCCGCAAATTTATTTAAAGCGCGAAGATTTAAATCATACAGGCGCTCACAAAATTAATAATGCTTTAGCTCAGGTGTTACTCGCTAAACGCATGGGTAAGCAACGGGTGATTGCAGAGACAGGTGCAGGACAACACGGCGTAGCAACTGCAACCGTGTGTGCGCGGTTTGGTTTGAAATGTGTGATTTACATGGGCGTTCAAGATATGGAACGCCAAGCCCTGAACGTGTTTCGGATGAAATTAATGGGGGCAGAAGTCAGTCCAGTGGAGGCAGGTACAGGAACTCTCAAGGATGCAACTTCGGAAGCAATTCGAGATTGGGTGACGAATGTAGAAACAACCCATTACATCCTGGGTTCCGTTGCCGGGCCTCATCCCTACCCAATGATTGTCCGTGACTTCCACGCCGTAATTGGTGTAGAAACTCGCGCTCAAGCCCAGGAGAAATGGGGAGGATTACCAGATATTCTACTGGCTTGCGTGGGTGGAGGTTCCAATGCAATCGGCTTATTCAATGAGTTTATGCATGAATCTTCGGTGCGCCTAATCGGAGTAGAAGCGGCGGGTGAAGGTGTAAATACAGAAAAACACGCTGCCACCTTGACAAAAGGAAAAATAGGTGTTTTGCACGGTGCAATGAGCTATTTACTGCAAGATGATGATGGTCAAGTCATTGAAGCCCATTCAATTAGTGCGGGATTAGATTATCCTGGCGTTGGCCCTGAGCATAGTTATTTAAAGGATCTTGGTCGCGCCGAATATTACAGTGTTACCGACAAACAGGCTCTAGAAGCATTTCAAAGGCTGTCGCAACTAGAAGGAATTATTCCAGCCTTAGAAACTGCTCATGCGATCGCATATCTAGAAACCCTTTGTCCTCAATTAAAAGGCAGTCCCCGCATCGTCATAAATTGTTCCGGCAGAGGTGACAAAGATGTGCAAACTGTTGCCAAAGTCCTAATTCCTTAATTTTCTCTTCTTGTCGTCATTTGTCCTTCGTGAATGATCAATGAATACGATCGCTGTAACGCAAACTCCACTTGATAAAATCTCCATCCCTTCTGAGTTCTACAACTGGCCAGCTTTATTACAACAGTTGCTAAATCGGCAATCGTTGAGGGTTCCCCAAGCTGCGGATTTGATGCAAGGTTGGCTCACCGATGCCATTCCCCATGTTCTATCAGGAGCGATTTTAGCCGCAATTCAAGCCAAAGGCGTCTCTGCCGAAGAATTAGTCGGCATGGCCACCGTCTTACAATCCCAATCCCCAGTTCCCAGTTCCCAATTCCCAGTTCCCCTAATTGACACTTGTGGAACTGGTGGAGATGGCGCTTCAACTTTTAATATCTCGACTGCTGTCGCCTTTGTTGCCGCCGCCGCCGGGGTGAAAGTTGCCAAACATGGCAATCGTTCGGCATCTAGCAAAGCTGGTTCGGCTGATGTACTGGAAGCTTTGGGTATAAATCTCAACGCCACTCCTGAAAGAGTGCAAGCCGCAGTTGGCGAAGTTGGAATCACCTTTTTGTTTGCTCCCGGCTGGCATCCTGCACTAAAGGCGATCGCAACTTTGCGAAAAACTTTGAAAGTGCGGACTGTTTTTAACTTGCTGGGCCCGCTAGTAAATCCGATGCGGCCGACAGGGCAAATTATTGGTGTGAACGATCCGCTTTTACTAGAAGAGATTGTTCAAGCCTTATCCCAACTGGGATGTCAGCAAGCGATCGCCCTCCACGGACGGGAACGTTTAGATGAAGCTGGTTTAGCAGATGTCACCGACTTGGCTGTACTCCAAGATAAAAAAGTCCGCTCTCTAACCCTGAATCCTCAAGAACTTGGTTTGAGTTTTGCACCCACTGCGGCGTTGTGCGGTGGAGATGTCCAAGAAAATGCTCAAATCTTGAAGGCAGTTTTGCAAGGTAAAGGCACTCAAGCGCAACAGGATGTAGTCGCTTTAAATACAGCCTTAGCCCTGCAAGTTGGTGAAGCCATTCATGGGGAAACTGATATTTTAGCAGGTTGTGTTAAAGGTATTACCCTTGCTAAGGAAATTCTGCAAAGCGGTGCAGCTTGGACAAAATTAGAACAACTTGCGGAATTTTTGCGCTAATCACCAAGGTAGGGGCACAGCATTGCTCATTGGTGTCAACTTAACGTAAAACCGCTTGTCCGCCGGGAATTGAAATTCCCGTCTCATAGCTAAAGTCATCTGAAGATGACTAAATATCGCCAAAAATCTCCAGTCTACTTCAGTAGACTTAAGCCTAAAAGCCAAAGAAATTTATTTCCGGGCGGGCATGGAAGCCAACAGTTAAGGTCTTTCCAGCTTAAGTTGACACCAATGAGCATTGCTGTGCCCCTACGAACGGACTGTATTACACCTAAAAACTATACGGAAGGAAAAACAGATGATTATCATACTTAAGAGCGGTACACCTGTTGAGGAAATTTCTCGCATTAGCCAAGAACTGAGTGACACTTGGGGAGTCACAGTAGAAAAAAGCGTTGGCACTCATAAAGTTGTGCTGGGGCTAATTGGTGATACCACTAGCATTGATAAATTACAGGTTCAGGAATTTAGCCCTTGGATTGAGCAAGTATTACGAGTGCAACAACCTTTCAAGCGGGTAAGTCGAGAATTCCGACATGGAGAAGCTAGCGAGGTTGTTGTACCTACACCTAACGGTCGTGTCTATTTCGGAGAACATCACCCTATCGTAGTGGTAGCCGGGCCTTGTTCTGTTGAAAATGAAGCGATGATTGTCGAGACGGCAAAACGGGTGAAGGCAGCTGGGGCACAGTTTCTGCGTGGCGGAGCTTACAAACCCCGTACTTCACCTTATGCGTTTCAAGGTTATGGTGAAAGCGCTTTAGATTTATTAGCGGCAGCGCGGGAAGCTACTGGTTTGGGTATCGTCACAGAACTAATGGATGCTGCCGATTTATCAGCAGTGGCGAGAACAGCTGACATCATCCAAATCGGGGCGCGAAATATGCACAACTTCTCGCTGCTGAAAAAGGTAGGCGCTCAAGATAAACCTGTGCTGCTGAAGCGGGGAATGTCTGCCACAATTGACGAGTGGCTGATGGCAGCAGAATATATTTTGGCATCTGGAAATCCCAATGTGATTCTTTGTGAACGGGGAATCAGAACCTTTGATGGTAAATATGCGCGCAATACTTTAGATTTATCGGTGCTTCCGGTATTGCGATCGCTTACCCACTTACCAATTATGATCGATCCCAGTCATGGTACGGGTAGGTCTGAATATGTACCATCGATGGCAATGGCTGCGATCGCAGCTGGTACAGATGCCTTAATGATTGAAGTTCACCCCAATCCCGCAAAAGCTTTATCCGATGGTCCCCAATCTCTCACTCCTGAGAAATTTGACCGTTTAGTTCAAGAAATGTCAGTCCTGGGCAAACTGGTCGATCGCTGGTCTACACCTGTATTCGACCGTATTGGTGGGCGTTAACTTTAGAATTCAGGAGCAAAGCCAGAGATGCTTCGCCTCCGGTCAGAATCAAGATGCTCTGGTGCGATCGCTTAAGGGTACGCGGACTCGCAATCAGTGAAGGATACCCTGCGGGATCTACAGACCCGCCACTGATTAAAACCCCCATCAAATCTATGATTTGATGGGGGTTTTAAACTTTGTTGTTCATTCGCTTTTTTGTACAAAATTCATTCTAAATTCTGACTCCTGAATTCTGTTTAGATAAAACTTATACACATAAATTTGGCTGCTTTTGGAAAGATTTTATATAAATTCATCTTTGATTAATTCACCTAAATTAAATAAAGCATTACCCAAACTTAATCAAAATCAAATATTTTTTCTTCAGCATTATCTTAAGTAACCAAATCATCCTCATGACACTCTCAAGACGTAAATTCTTTACAGTAGCAGGTACTACTGCCGTCGGCACTTTGATGGTGTCTCCTTTGGAAGGTCTTCTTGCCAGAAAAGCCTTTGGTAAAAAACTTGGTAAAGGATATGGCCCGCTTTTACCAGATCCCAATCGTTTGTTAGATTTACCAAGCGGATTTGAGTATCAAGTTATCTCTCGCACAGGAACCCTGATGAGCGATGGCAATCTAGAGCCTAGTAATCATGATGGTATGGCAGCCTTCCCTGGGCCCAAAAACACAACAATCCTGGTTCGCAATCACGAACTTAGCATCACTTCTGGTACACGAGTACAAGTACCAAATCCCTACGATCCCATTTGCAGAGGTGGCACTACGACTCTAATTGTTGGACGCGATCGCCAGTTGATAAAACAGTTCAGCTCTCTCGGCGGAACCATTCGTAACTGTGCTGGTGGTTTAACTCCTTGGGGTTCATGGATTAGCTGTGAAGAAGATACAACTATACCAAGTGCAACTAATGGAGTCATAAAGTTACACGGTTATAACTTTGAGGTTCCAGCTAGCGCCACCTCTCCTGTAACTCCAGTGCCTCTAGTTGCGATGGGACGGTTTAATCATGAGGCTATAGCTGTAGATCCCAAAACTGGATATGTCTATCAAACTGAAGATAGAGGAGATAGCCTCTTCTACCGTTTTATCCCGAAAGTTCCTGGTCGGTTAAAAGAAGGAGGTATTCTTCAAGCTCTAAGAATTATAGGTAGACCAGGAGTCAACACCAAGACCGGTTTCGTAGTAGGACAGAAGTTTTCTGTAGATTGGGTGAATATTCCTGACCCCAACCCAACAACTACAGATAATGTCAGAGTGCAAGGTCGCAACTTAGGTGCAGCCCAGTTTAGCCGTGGGGAAGGCATCTATTATGAAGACAACAAGGATAAGAAGGATAAAAAAGGCAACAATGGCCAAGGAGAATTTTACTTCACTGCTACAGATGGTGGCCCTGTCGGCGGTGGTCAGGTCTGGCGCTACATTCCGGGTGAAGAGACAATTGAATTGTTTGTCGAGTCTCAATCTAAAGATGAACTCGATATGCCCGATAACTTAGTTGTGGCACCTTTTGGCGATCTTATCCTCTGTGAGGATGGAGACGGCGACAATTTCTTGATAGGTATTACTCCCAGTGGTGAAATCTACAAATTTGCACGTAATGCCCTTCAAACAGGTGAGTTTGCTGGAGCCTGTTTCTCACCTGATGGTCGTACTTTGTTTGTCAACATTCAAAGCCCTGGTATTACTTTAGCTATCTGGGGCCCTTGGAATAGTAATAGAGGCTAACACGAAATCTCTTCCGTAGTAGGAAACAGGTTTCTTAGATACCGTAAAAAGTCAGTAAAACAGTTAGAGACTTCCAAAGAAAAAGTCTCTAACTGTGCTTTTGCGGGGTGGGTAATTTATTAGTTGGAAGTTTCTAAAGCGAAGTCTTAGCTGATTTTTGGCAAATGCTTAAACCCGAACAATAAATTATTTCGTCTAAAAAATCCATTGTTCGGGTCTTCTTGAAAAGAGTATAAAATCTCGAACTACCTCTTTTTTTGAAGTTCGTGCATACTTCTGACAACCTTTGTGACTAAATTTCTGGGCGTAAATCTGACGCTTTCAGTTAATATTTTATTTCTCATCCCAGGAACAACAACAGTTTTGTTTTTCATTAAGCCTCGATAACCAATCCTAGCGACGGTTGCCGTATCCATCATTCTGTTAACGTTAGCAATCTTAGATTCTTCCATTGCAGCATTTTGTTGGAATTCCGATGCTGTTGGCCCTGGACAAAGAACAGTCACGCTGACACCTGTGCCTTCTAATTCATTCGCGATCGCTTCTGAAAATGATAATACATAGGCTTTAGTAGCAAAATAAACTGCCATTAAAGGCCCCGGTTGAAAAGCTGCTGCTGAAGCCACATTTAATATTTTTCCATAGTTTTGCTCGACCATATCTTTGAGGAACAACTTCGTTAAATGAGTCAGGCTGACCATATTTACCTGAAGCATTTTCAATTCAGTGCTGAGGTCTGTTTCGTTAAATGCTCCATAAGTACCAAAACCAGCATTGTTAACTAGCACATCAATCTTGATGGATGCTTGCTGTAATTCTGTAAAAATTTCTTCTGGGGATGTTGGGATAGATAAATCCTTAACAAAAATTTTGACGGAAATGCCAAATTTTTGGGGAAATTCATCTATGATTTCAGTAAGTTTTTGTTCATTCTTATCTACTAATACAAGATTATAACTATGACGGGCAAAAATCTGGGTTAATTGATAGCCTATACCACTAGCCGCTCCTGTAATTAAAGCAGTTCTTTTTTGCCGACTTCCGTATGCTTGATTCATGTTAAAAAATGGCGAATTTGAGTTAATTAATTTAACAAAAAGAATTCAGAAGTCAGGAAACAACATTCAGAATTTAATTTAAATGTATTGAAATCCCTCGTTAATGTATTCTGACTTCTGTTAGCACAACGGGGCGTAGCCCATTCTGACTTCTAAATTCTTATTTAACTTTGATAAATTTAGCTACAGCAAAATATAATGTTTGCCGTAGCTATTTTTATAGTGAAAAAATGATGCTATCCACCTGAAATGAGTATGCTTCAATCCAGGATAGTAAACGCAAATATAAAAATCTGTATCTATATAAACAAGAGCAAGAATATTTAATCTCGTCGTTAGAATTCAGCACCCAAGAGTCAGAATTTAGAAAAAATCTAGTATACTTAGTATATTTGTTGTCAAATATTCTGCTGATTTTTTAACTATTCTTATTCCTGAATTCTTATATATCGTCATCAATGACACAACCTAATTCCGTTGCTATAACTGACGTGCAAGCAGCACAAAAGCGAATTTTAGGGATTGCCCACCGCACGCCTGTACTAACATCTAGAATCGTTAACGATCGCACCAATAGCCAAGTATTCTTTAAGTGCGAAAACTTTCAACGCACCGGGGCATTTAAATTTAGAGGGGCGTACAATGCCCTAGCCCAACTGTCGGTAGCAGAAAAACAAACAGGCGTTATCACCTATTCATCAGGAAATCATGCCCAAGCGATCGCTTTAGCTGGGCAACTACTAAATATTCCCACCACCATTGTCATGCCTGATGATGCACCTATTGTTAAACAAACTGCTACTCGCGGCTATGGTGCAGAGATAATTTTGTACAATCGCCAAGAAACAAACCGAGAAGAATTAGCTCAAAATTTAGCAAGCGATCGCTCTTTGACACTTATTCCTCCTTACGATCATCCCCATGTCGTTGCTGGACAGGGGACAACTGCTTTAGAACTGATCCAAGAAGTTGGTGAATTGGACTTACTATTAGTTTGTTGTGGCGGTGGTGGATTGCTTTCAGGATGTGCGATCGCAGCCAAGTCACTTTTACCCAATTGTAAAGTAATCGGCGTAGAACCAGCCCTTGCCGACGATGCTACCCGCTCCTTTCACACCAAAACGCTGCAAACTGTCAAAAATCCTAATACCATCGCCGATGGCGCGCGGACTCCTAGCCTTGGTAAAATTACTTTCCCCTTAGTGCTGCATTACGTCGATGATATGGTGACGGTATCTGAAGAAGCGATTCTTCGCACCATGTTTTTCTTGTGGGAACGTCTGAAAATTGTCGTTGAACCCACTGGGGTATTAGCTGCTGCTGCTTTACTCGAAGGTGTGGTGACAGCACCAGAAGCGAGAATTGGTGTCATCATCAGCGGTGGAAATGTAGATTTGGCGCAAGTTGGTAAATTGTTTTCTGGGGGATTGGATTGAAAAGTTAAATTCCCAATAGACAAACTGCGATGTTTAGCGACAAGAAGTGTAGCTCTCTACGCACTTTTGATTACGCTTTTACTTTGCCATTGCTATTCACACCAACAATTATTGACTGTGGCTCATTACTAACAATTGGCGATTCACCTCGCAATCCTTTGCGGCGTCGGTTTTTAGGAACTCCTCCCGCCATACCATACTCTACACTGCTTTTGCCATATTTAGCCCCAATGCCCATGAGTATGTGTTCTGTCATGTCTGCCAACTGCTGCTCTGTTTCTAACATTTCACGGTATATTTTATCTAGGTTAGAAAGCGCAGTATTGTAAGTATTTTCTTTATTTCGCATTGTCTCAATTAGGCTTGAGTAAGCAAATAAAGTGAGTCCATTACTCACATCTAAGTTTGGATCGATTGAACTGATACTGGCTGCACGACGTGCTGCTTTTTCTAGCACTTGGGAAGTTCTTTTTAGTCTAGCCATAAAATGTACCTTTTAATGCGGTTATTTATTTGATTATCAGTTCTCGAATTCACTGATTTAAGTTTCTTTACTTTAAAAAACTTCCGTATCGATCAGCCTGAGGAAATTCCTGCAAATCTCTATTAGCTTTTATTACACTGTGAATTACTAATAAATCAGTAAATTACGCAAAAAAGAACTCAAACCCCAGTTTGAGAACTCAATATTAGCTTTTGAGTACTAAATATACTCAAAAAAGAACTCAAACCCCAGTTTGAGAACTC
>NZ_JBALDN010000002.1:0-28222 GCF_036917375.1 Nostoc sp. | reverse complement strand
ATGGGATTGGTTAAAGCTGTTCGTCAGCGACACCGACGCAACGCCTCAAGGTCGCTTGACATTTGGGCATCTGCTTTAACTTGACACCAATGGCATCTTGCCCGCCACTATATTTGTTTGTCAGACAAGCCCGTAACTTTTCCAGCTTACCCCGACTGTTAGAGGTAGCCAATTCAGGATAACTCTTGGCAAATTTTTCATACACCTCAGCCATCCGCTTTTTGAAAGCAGCTGCACCAATGTTTAATTCGCTAGCTAATTTCGCCTCACTCTTACCTGAGTTTTTAGTCTTCAATCGCTCTACAAAAGCTTCCGTTTGCTCTGGGGATAAGCTATTAGTAGCAGCTTCATTAGCTAAAAAATCAACCCATTCCATAGACAGCTTGTGAGATTTCTTCTCGATTCTACTTAATTTCTACTTTCTCTCTACTTTGTCTCCATTTCTAGGGAATCTCTTCTTCTTTTGGCAGAAATACCATTTGCATAGAAACATTTAGAAGAGGTTCAGCCATGAAAACTGCCTTAACAATTCCAGCCAACTCCAATCAAACCACCCAAACTTCGCAATTAATCCCCGCGTCGCCAACATCGGTAGAAAATCCATCTACTTGGATGCGAAACGGGGACAGTCCTACTGAAATCATCCTCGCGGTGGCAATTTTAACTTCATTGTCGATTGGGGGAATTGCCTCTGTGATTGTGGCGATTACGGGTTTAGTTAAAACTTTAGTACGCCCAACAAGCGAAAAAACAAAGTAGGGGTACTGGCAAAGGGAAATTCTTCGCTTCGTTGCTATCCCGCCTCGGAATAAATTCCAAGGCTAATAGCCTAAGTCCGTTCAAACGGACTAAATTTTAGTTAATTTGAGTCAGTTTTAACTGACTTATACTGTTAGCCTGCGATTTGAATCGCACGCAGGCTGAAGGTATCGCCCGTAACTTGAGCCTTTGAGCCTTTTAACCTCGACGTTGAGCCTTTTATCCTCAACGTTGAGCCTTTTATCCTCAACGTTGCACCTTTTATCCTCGAAGTTGCACCTTTTATCCTCGAAGTTGCACCTTTTATCCTCGAGGTTGCACCTTTTATCCTTGCCGTTGCACCTTTTATCCTCGCCGTTGAGCCTTTTATCCTCGAAGTTGCATCTTTTATCCTTGCCGTTGCACCTTTTATCCTCGAGGTTGCACCTTTTATCCTCGCCGTTGAGCCTTTTATCCTCGAAGTTGCATCTTTTATCCTTGCCGTTGCACCTTTTATCCTCGCCGTTGAGCTTTTTATTCTCGAAGTTGCACCTTTTATCCTCGAAGTTGGGATTTGCTATTCAAAACAACCAGATAAATACTCCATCCCTCCTGCCTTCTGCCTTCTGTCCCCTGCCTCCTAATACTAAGGTGACTGATTTAACACCCACTTCAACCACTGTCTAAAGGAACTTACAGCATTTAACCTTTGAACTCCAGGCGCACGAGCGGCGGCGAGTCCATCAACGGCGACTAATGCGGCGTACTGCAAGCCCAAAAAACTATCAACTGCGGCATAAGGGCCACCTAAAGTAATAGCTCCCGCAGCATACATTTGACCTCGATCGCTACGCATTTCTACTAATTCAAAATTGTTCGCTACAGTCAATCGCCCCAGATGATTTACTGGTAGATTGTAATGTTTTACCAAATCTGCTAGCAGGGGATTAGCATCTACCTTGGCATCCAGTCCAGTAGCATCAACAATAAAGTCAGCTAGCAATTTCATTTCCCCAAAGCTTTGCTCTCGGATACGGGTAATAGTCCGGTTTTGGGCATCTCGTTCCACATCCAACACCTCACCGAAGGTAATTTGATACCAGCCTTCGCTTAACCCTTGGGCAGTAATTTGCTGCCAATCTCGGCGGTCGGCGGTGGTAGTTCCACCCCAGTCTGCTAGTAAACGCTTGCGTTCATCGGGGGTGGCTTTTTCTAACATTGCTCGGAGTTCGCCGCCCCAACAGGCTTTCGGCCAGTTAAAAGGTTGAAATTCGTAATGATTTTTGACTAGGCGCTGGGTATTTTGAAATTTGTTGCCTTGAGGTTTAGGCGATCGCATTAAATGTAAAACTGCAATATTCCGATTTCGCTTTCTGGCTTCATAAATCCGCTGCACAATCCGCGAAGCCACAATTCCCCGCCCCCGAATCAATACCGTACCACCCTGTTGCTCTAGTTGCTCATAAACATGATCGTGAGCTTCATAAGCATTGACTACAGATTTAAAGTCTTGATATTTTTCTCTATAAGCTTGCAAATCTGGAAGAAACTGAATTGCTGGATACCCAGTAGCTAAATGTAAATAACGACTAACTAAAAAAGCATAATTTCCTGGGCCGCGAGAATAGGCTACGCAATATCTGCCATCATCAGTTTTGCGAATTACCCTAACTCGCCCATAGCGATAAATTTGATTCCAGCCAATGCGCTTCGTTTCTCGGTCTATGGAATCAAAGACGTTACCCGCACGGGGAGTATAAGTTTCTGCAAATGTTGGTTCAGCAAAAACTTGCCATAAATACTTGAATGCTGACTTTATCTCTCCCTTAGCTAAGTCTCTCCAAGCTTCACGCAAGGCATAACTAGGCCAACCCCAAATATTATCAGGACAAGAGTCAGAATTAGAACGCAGTCTTTCATATAAAGGAATTTGCGAATTCAGACAGAGGCGCTTGTAACGGGCATAAGGTTCCGCCTCTAATCCCAAAGCCACAATTTTGTCAGCACGCACACCACTAATTCGCAGCAAATCAGCCCAAACGAAGCTACCCAATCCCGCCCCGATCGCTAGATAATCAGATTCATCTACTGGTAATCCTGTAGCATGAAGTGCTTGTACAGAGACTTTTTGTGCCTGAAACGCCAATGGTGGGAAATTACTTGCCACGGGCGCTAGCGGCTGAACTACGGGCAAACTGGGGTCTGGGCGATTGGTATTTGCGTTGAAGTGAATCGTTGAAGGGGGGCTAGTATCTGGTGCAGAGGCGTTAGCACCAAATGTCACTGCAATCAGATATGGGCCAATTTGCAATGTATCGCCATTAACCAGAACACTGCGCGTTTGTGGTTGACCGTTGACATAGACACCGTTAACGCTACCTTGGTCAATCACTACTAAATGGTCTTGTTCCCAGTCAATCAGGGCATGGTAGCGAGAAACTTCATTACTGTTAAGTAGCATCCGAGAAACCCGCATTCCCCTGAGTTCAGCAGGTAAGCGAGCAAATTCTCGACCAAAAGCGATCGGCACATTCAACAGTGGTTCTCGCCGTTCACCCGTCGCTGGTTCTTCCCAACTCAATTGGATTTGTAGGTCATTTGTCATTTGTCATTTGTCATTTGTCATTTGTCATTGGTCATTAAGTTAAGAGTTAGGAATTCTTCCTCTGCTCCCCTGCTCCCTCGGTTACTGAGCGCAGTCGAAGTATGCCCCCCTGCTCCCCTGCCCCCTAATTCCTAGCTACCAACACACTCACAGCCGCAGCTAAAGATGTCCCACACCAATGACAGCCAATTTGTAGATTCTCTCCTGGGGAAACTTTATGACATTTGGGGCATTCTAAGCCATAAACTCCTAGCGGTGGTGCGGGGGGTGTTTGTGGGTGATGGTGATGTCCGAGATTTACTGCTGGATTGGGTGGTAGCAAAATTGTTGCTGGAATGCTACCCGTGGCAACGTTTGTAACGTTGAGTTTTACTTGTCCCAAAGTAATACTAGTGCCCTCAGTTAAAGGCATTTCACCTTGGACTAATTGCCGTCCATCGATAACGGGGGGATTTTGCGATCGCAAATTCCTGATATAAAAGCGTTGTTGTTGGTGATGAAAAAAGATTTCAACGTGCAGTCCAGACACAGTAGGATGACTCAGAACAATGTCGCACCGGATGGGGTCGCGACCGATGCGGACAGTACCATGATTTTGACTTGGCTGTTGTTCGTAAATATTCTGAGTTTTATCTTGACCTGCATCGTGCCATTGTAAAGTTAGTGCGTTCATTGTTCTAACTTCGTAAATCGTATTTAGCTACTTCAACTTCTTTCTGTGCGATTCCTAACATGATTGAGTAGGTGGAAGCAAGTATTTAGAAAAAACTTCAACAAGCTTTATCTATCCGACGCTAATTTATCAGCAACACGTGTTGTTTCTGGCAGTCGATATTTGGGCGTGCAGCGTAATACATAGTCAATCGCTGTCGGTAAACTAATTCGATGACCACTGGAAATGTACAGAGGTTTTACTCCTGTGCGCGATCGCAAAACTGCCCCAATGGTTTCACCGTTATATATTAGTGGTTGTGTGCTGCCTCTGGTTTCTGCCAATTCTTCATGCTTACCTATCAACCTCGACTTAGCCACACCAATTGTCGGCATATCTATAAGTAACCCTAAATGGCTAGCTATACCTAATCTGCGGGGATGAGCAATTCCCTGACCATCACACAGAATGATATCTGGTATTGTTTTAATCTTTTCCAGGGCATCAAGGACGGCTGGAATTTCCCGAAATGACAGGAATCCAGGAACATAAGGAAAGGTTGTAGGACGATGTGCTAGGCTTGTCTCGATTACTTGTAAATCAGGAAAACTTAGGACTGCGACAGCAGCACGGCTAATGGTTCCATCAGCTTCAAAACCCATATCCACTCCAGCAACATACTGGATAGGTTCTTGCAGTCGATCTTCAGTAATTACTTGATTTTGCAGCGTTTCTTGAATAACTATGGCTTCTTCTAGCGTCGAAGGCCAAGCACGATCTCGGTAAAACTTCATATTTAAAATTGGAATTAACTGATTAATATTAATCCTGTTAATTTGGCAAGCACAAAAACAAGAGTTTTTGATGTTGATACAGGGAAAATATATTTTTGTAAAAGTCTGTGAATGACTATCTTTATACTAAATATTTTAGCCCAGATTAGCTGATATCTTGCATCACAATGTTACTTAAGGCTGTCAAGAGGGAATCCTGAGAATATAAGCTTATTTTCCTAGATTTTCTCTTTTACTGGTTATGACACAGCCAAATATTCTAAAACTTGCAAAACAGGGAGATGCAGAAGCGATCGCCTCTCTGATGAACCGCCACTTACACCCTAAAGGGATCAACGCAAAAGTTGCTTTACAAGATGCTTGCTTAGAGGTAACGCTAGAATCTGCCCAAGTACCAAATCAGCAAATTTTAGTTGCATTTATCCGCAAAGGGTTAACGGCTTTAGGGGCTGCATCTATTGAAAGAGTCAAAGTTTATGGTCAACAAACATATAAGGAGTTTCCAGCTTGGAGTAAAGAGTTTGATTTGGGCATGCTAGAACCTGATTTAGAACCAGTAGATAATGAACATTCTTCTAACAATCCTCAAATTCTAACTATTTGTATTAACTTAAGTGGCGATACGGCACAGGGATTAACAAACCAAGATTTTGAATTTATTGCTAATCAAATCAGTACTGATATTTTATCTTCTTGTACTGACGTTTTTATTCAAAAAGTAAGTATTAGTAATGGTAGTTCTGTGATTACAAAGGAACGTTAATATCTAATTTTCCCCATGCATAGCTGTAGAGAAAGATTCTAAATTAGGGGCTTCTGCCAAAAATATAATAAATCAAGGAAAATTGAAGTATATAGCTCTAAAAATTTTGTAAATGTTGCTTTTGTCTGTATATGGGGAATCCTAATATAGACGATAATTTATCCGCTTTTCGCATTTGTTAATTATGAAAAATCCCAATATTCAGGAAGTTAATAAGCAAAAGTTACAAAAGTTTTACTGGCCTTTATGGTTTCCTTATCCTACTTCTTGGTTAAAAGCATTAATTTTGAATCTATTGTTGAGCTTTATTATATTTTTACTCACTAATCCAGGAAAAGTAGGCTACCAAATTACATATTTGGCAAAAAGTCCCGAATTATTTTTTATGTTGACAATACTGTTGATCCTATCTCCTATTCCTACAATTTCTTTTACTCATCACTTATTACACCTACTTATTAGTCGGTTTATATCAGAAATTCAAGCACCAGAAATAGGTAGAATCAAAGGATTATTTCCAGGAATAATGAGTTGGTGGGAAGGATTGTATGCTTGGCTTGTAATTGCAATTTCTACACTGATAGCGGCTTTTTTTTGCACAATGATTTTGCCATTATTTAATATTAGCTATACTAAGCCAGTTGAATTATATACAGAAGTTGAAAAGAATATAATACTAATATTTGGGCTGTTTTATGTTTCTGCTGGGGCATTAACTTATCAAATTGAACATTTGGTAAGACAGCGAATAATATCTGCTTACTCTGGCACTAAAGAAACAGATGCAACTAAATCTAATACTGATTTAAATAAAGGTCAAGAACTTAATAGATTGCGCGGGGAAATGGGTTTACACAAAATGACATCCAATATTTTATCGAATGATGAAGAAAATTCAATTATTAAGACTCAGTATAAATATCGTAATTTCAAAAAAAGCTGGGTGTTTATTTTATTTGCATTTTCAATTGCTATAGTGATATTTTTATCTTTAAAATTTGGAGAAAATATTCCTTTAACATCTAAAGATAATACACAAATACCATCCAATTCTACATTAGTTACACCCTCACCAGTTCTTTCAGAATCGCCGACAGTGTTACTTGAAACTGATACATTTCGAGAGGCAGTAAATCAAGCAATTAATGCAGCTAACCTGACTCAATCAGCAAAATCTCTAGATGAGTGGAAGACAGTTGTGAGTCAGTGGGAAGGTGCAATCGCACTTATGAAAACTGTGCCATCTTCTAGCCCAAATTATGTAGTAGCCCAGCAAAAAATCATAGAATATCAGAAAAATATCAACTACGCTGAAAAAAATGCCGTCGCTGACAAGTAACGCGATCGCACCTCAAAGCTAAACCAGAAAAAGGAGTGCGATATTCCGACGCTAATAAGGATAAATTATCATGCTTAATGGACTCAGGCAACAGGCGATCGTCAAACCTGGTGGTTTAGTAGAAATCTCTTCTCCAGAACTTCCAGCAGGTGCAACTGTAGAGGTGATAGTACTTCTGGAGTCACCCCCAAAGCATTCTGAAAAGCCCCTAACTAGCTTTATCGGTTCTTCTAAAGGCAGTTTTGCTACACCAGAAGAAGTGGATAAGTTTATTCGCCAAGAACGAGATGCATGGGAATTCTAGATGCTATTTATGACTCAATGCTCTACTTTTTTAACCAACGATCGACGCTTTCGTTGTGTTCCTGAACTATCAGTAATTTTGCTTTCTGAGATTAATTATCTATAGCTAAAATTTTATAATAAAAGTAATTTCGCCCCCGAAGCCAATCATGACAGAAGGAAAAACGCGGCGTAATTTCCTAATTACTAGCATTGCTGTAACTGGAGGTATTGTGGCAACTAATGCTTTTGAGCAAAATACTACCAACACTGTAACACCGCCAGCAACTATCCCGGAACGAGTACTAGGACGCACGAAAGTAAATTTGCCTATCTTCGGGTTTGGATCAGGACAAATACCACTATCCGGCGGCGAAGGAAAAGAGGGTGATGCGACAGCGATTGTTCAAAGAGCGCTAGAACTTGGCATTCGCTACTTTGATACAGCAGCTAGTTATGGGCCGAGTGAAGATTATTTAGGCAAAGTACTACCACCCCATCGCTCAAAGCTGTTTCTAGCAAGCAAGACCGATCAAAGAGATCGGGATGGTGCATGGCGAGAATTGGAGCGATCGCTTAAACGTCTCAATACAGATTATCTCGATTTGTGGCAGTTGCATCACGTTTCTTTTTCGGAAGAACTCGACACCATCTTTAGTCCATCTGGTGCAATTAAAGCTTTAGAAGAAGCCATAGAACAAAAATTGGTGCGTTTTGCTGGGATCACTGGACATCACGACCCTCAAGTAATTGCTGAAGGGTTACGTCGCTATCCTTTTCACACTACACTGATTCCTGTAAATGCTGCCGACAAACACCACCCACGTCCATTTATTCCAGTGGTTCTACCAGTTGCTCAAGAAAAAAATGTCGGTGTGATTGCAATGAAAGTCCTGGCTTATGGTCGGCTGTTTAAATCAGGTGCATTGACAGGTATGGAGGAAGCTTTAGGTTACACACTGTCTCAGTCTGGGGTTCATTGTTGCGCGATCGCAGCACAGACAGTTCCACAATTAGAAAATAATGTCAAGATAGCGCGGGCTTTTGTACCCCTGAAGGAACCAGAATTGACAGCGATCGCAGGGCGGGCTGCTAATGTCTGGGAAGATAGTACATTCTTCCGTGCTTGGACTTAGCCTAACCTTGCACATATTACAAAGTGTATTCTTACCAGTCCCGCTGATAATATTGTCCCGCTTGCGACATATTAAATTGTAATAGCTTCTCCTCTGGCAACTTGTATCCCAAACTCGGCTTCAAAGGCGAAATATTCAAACTGCGAATAATTTCTGACGCCACAGCCTTTGCTAATAACGGTGGTACAGAGTTACCAACTTGTCGAAATCCGTGCCATTTGGTTACATGAAATCTAAACCAATCGGGGTAAGAATGCAATCTCGCCGCTTCCCTGACGGTGATACAGCGCGGCGTAGATGGATGAATCGGTCTTGGAGATGTGAAGGAACCTCTATACTTATCCGTTCCGGCTCTTAAAGTATTACAGACACCACCAGGATGTAGCTTATGAAAACGACTAATTTTTTCTCTTTCGCCTTGTTGAGTCTCCTGAAAACGTTGAACAGTTTCCGCAGAATGTTTGGTTCTTAAACTTGAAGAAAGTATTCGCAAATCATATTCTCGTTTGTAAGAATAATCATTATCTAAGTATTTGATACCGCGAAGTATAAGAGCATAGTTACTAGGCTTTCCATAGTCTGCAACGACCCAATCTCTTATTAGTAACTCTGGATATTTTTCTATTTCAGGTAAATCTCCAATTGCATCCCATACTGTAGGACTCAATGGAATATCAGATATTTTTTTTAAATTTAAATTATTTGTTAAAGCTTGTTTAGTAATAGGCTGAGGATATTTCGATAACTCTACATCCTCCCTTGCACCTATGAGAAATAATCTCTCACGGGACTGTGGTACTCCGTAATTTGCAGCGTTGAGAATTTTATAATTTTCTTCTACTTGATAACCGTGAATTCTAAAATCGCTAATTAATGTTTGGAGTATTTGTTTATGTTCGCCAACCGTTATCCCCCGAACATTTTCCATCACAAAGAATTTCGGTTTTAGTTCAATAACCAGTCGATGAAAGTGAAACACCAAAGAGTTTCGGGGATCGTCAACAGCCCGTTTACCAATTAGGGAAAATCCTTGACATGGTGAGCCACAAATTACCACATCAATTTCGCGATCGCCAATTTCAGACCGATTCCTAATTTCTTCCCCGGTTGTATCCACAACACTTTTGCATAACACTGAGCAATAAGGGAAGTTAAACTCATGTGTTGCACAATGGATCGGGTCGATTTCCACAGACGCCAGCACATCAAAACCAGCTTGCTCAAAGCCAAGAGTCATACCGCCCGCACCAGCGAATAAGTCAACTGCGATCGCTCTTTGTTTTTTCATCTCATAAGCCATGACACCTCAATATATTTGGTCGCATTTGCAAAATTTCTTGAGCAGCGCGATCGCAAACCCCAACTTCTCCTAAACTTTGCCGCATTTCTTCATAATCTAGCAAAGTTTGCTCTCTGCGACTGGGATTGAGTAGCAGTTCCATCGCTGCTTGGGTAATATTTTCTGCTGTGGCCTGCTCTTGTAAAAATTCTGGCACAATCGACCTCATCACAACTAAATTAGGTGGCGATGCGAAGGTTATTGAACCTTTGAGAATTTTCCGAGCGATCCACGCAGTCAGACGGCTGAGGCGATAAACTACAACTTGTGGCACATTTAACAGAGCGAGTTCTAGATTGACAGTACCAGATTTGCTAATAGCTAAATCAGTAGCAGCAAAAACTTCCTTTTGTTGACTTGATAGAACTGTCGCCCGTAAACCGTAACGCTTAATAGCCTCTTCAATTGGCTGTCTATAAACTTCCAGCGACAGTGGAATCCAAAAACGAACTTCAGGTAATTTCGCTTGAATAGTTTGGGCAGCTTGAAAAATTACTGGTAAAAGATATTTTAGTTCTTGGCGGCGAGAGGCAGGGAGAAGTGCGATCGCAATTTCTTCTGGTGCAATCCCTAATGTTGCACGAGCTGCTTCCCTACTAGGAGCATCTTGCATTCGGTCAACTAAAGGATGTCCCACCCAACTAACTTTTGCGCCTTTCTCCCGAAAGTAACGGGCTTCTTGCGGAAAGATTGCCAACAGCTTATCTGTAAAACCAATAATTCGGTTAGTTCTACGCAAACTTATTGACCAAGCCCACTCTTGCGGAGCAATATAATAGACCACAGGCACATCTGGCAGATGTTGTTTCATATAAGTCCCAATTTCCAGATTGGGAGTCATATAATCGATCAGCACTACCAAGTCAGGTGGATTTTGCTTTAAGGAAGCGATCGCCTGACGTTGCACCTGAAGAGTCGGTAAAATATAAGGCAGCCCTTCTAGAATACCCATTGAGCCAATACTACTGGTATTTCCCAACAGAGTTGCCCCAGCCTCTACCATTTTTTCGCCACCCAGCGCCACAATCTCTAATTCCAACCCAATCGCCGCAGCTTGACGCTTCAGCGCTGAAATTAGTAGCGATCCTTGTAAATCGCCAGATACTTCGCCAGTGCTGATAAATATCCGCATTTGATAATTAAAGTTAGGAGTTAGCTGTTATAGACGCGATTAATAGCGTCTGTACAGGAGTTAGCAGTTAAAAGTTAGGAATGAGGAGTAAAGAGTTAAAAATTTAATTTATCAACTCATAACTCATAATTCCTAACTCCTAACTCCTAACTCACGATTCATCACTTGCGCCTTTTTTCCCTTTACTGGGAATCAAGCCACGTCTTCCAGGCATCTGAGAAAGTAGAAGGAAGCGCCGCAGATGCTGCAATTCTTCGCTATCCCCTAACAATTCCAACTGTTCCAAAGCATCCTTAAAAGACAAATCAGAACGGTAGAGAATGCGGAAGGCTTTTTTCAGCAAAAGCAAATCTGCTGAGTCCATACCAGACCGTTTGAGTCCGACAAGATTGAGAGTTCGCACGCGTGCTGGATTTCCCTCCACCAGCATATATGGGGCCACATCCCGATCGATACGTGCCATACCTCCCACCATTGCTTGTCTACCAATATGCACAAATTGGTGGACACCTAAAACCCCACTTAGCCTAGCGCGTGACTCTATATGGACATGACCAGCCAACGCCACAGAGTTAGCAATCACTACTTGGTCTTCAATGACGCAGTTGTGAGCCACATGGACATAAGCCATCAACAGATTACCGTCACCAATTACCGTCGCTTCACCAGCACCGGTAGCGCGGTTAATGGTAACGTACTCACGAATCAAGTTGTTATCACCAATTTTGACCCAGGTTGGTTCTCCTACAAACTTCAGATCCTGGGGTTCCATGCCGATGGCTGCACCTGTAAAAATCTGATTTTGCGCCCCAATTTCACAAGGCCCCTCTAGCACTGCATGAGCGCCGATTATTGTTTCAGGGCCCACTTTGACATGCGCTCCAATCACAGCATAGGCACCGACTTGCACTGTATGGTGGAGTTCCGATTTCGGATGAATTACAGCAGTTGGATGAATTAGCGTTTTCAAGGGTGAATCTCCAGAACTGTCTTAATAATCCAGCGCCAGGCGGGGTTTCTGAGGCAGCGCGTTACTCTGGTTAAAAGAGTTATATCGACTACCGCCCCATTGAGGCGACTGGCGTTGTTGAGCGTGAAATATTTCAGTGAACGAAAGTGTCGGTCAAAGCAAGTTAAGTGTGTTTGTGAGTGCGTCTCGTAGAGAAGGCGGCGAAAATCAAGAAATTATTCAGATGCTGTTGTGGATTTTTTTACTGTTATCCTGAAACAGGATTCAGTAGGGGCATTTCACGGCTATACCCATACCACGAAAGCAAACTTTTAGCTAACTAAAGAAAACATTAATTCTCCTTCACAAGCAAGTTGACCATCAACTTCGGCACGACCTTGCATCTTACCGAAACGACGTTGTTTTACCCATAACAGTTCCACCGTCATGACTAGTTGATCCCCCGGCACGACCTGGCGACGAAAGCGAACTTTATCGATACCAGCGAAGACGAACAGCCCACCTTCTACCGAAGACATTTGAGTTAGGACAATGCCTCCAACTTGTGCCATTGCTTCAACAATTAGCACCCCTGGCATCAGTGGACGTTCAGGGAAATGTCCTTGAAAATGGGGTTCATTAATAGTGACATTTTTAACCCCAATAGCTTTTTTACCTGGCACGTAGTCAATGATTTTGTCTACAAGTAAAAATGGGTAGCGATGGGGTAGCAATTTCTGAATTTCTTCAGATGTGAAAGTTGTTTTAATCTCAGAGCTGATTGTAATCTCATTTATACCCTGTGGTTCGGTAGATGTAGGTGTAGTCGTATCGATGGTATTCACTTCAGTGAGGATTGACATTGGCCGTGTAGTTGATTTTTTATCTAAAAGTTGAGTAGGCAGGCGTATATCCAAAGCCTTAATAATCCTGGATTTTAAGCTTTAGTTCTAATCCAAAATTTAAAATCCCAAATCTAAAATTCTTTGAGCCAGTTGAATGTGTAAATTATGACTGGCTTTATACGCTAAAAAATGAGCACGAGGAAAAGTTCCTAGTAAACTCAAATCTCCTACTAAATCCAAGATTTTATGACGGACTGGCTCATTTGCAAATCTCAACGGTGGATTTAGCCAGCCTTCTGGGCCACAAACGAGTGCATTATCCAAACTGCCACCTTTAATTAACCCTGTTTTTTGTAAGTGTTCAATTTGATGTAGTAACCCAAAAGTACGCGCAGGAGCAATTTCCGCAGCAAAGCTAGCAGAAGCGTTTTCTAGTTCAGCGGTTAGCGACCAACTATGCCATTGATTACCAATAGCGGGCAGGTCAAAATCAATACCGTAACTAAAGCGGGTTTCTGGTGCTGGAAGGGCAGATACAAAGGCATCCCCTTGATAGACCCATATTGGTTCTGTAATAGCTAAGGGAACTTGGTTGTTAGCGGGTTGTGAGACTAAGCCAACTTGGTCAATATTGGCTGTCCACACACTTGCTGAACCATCTAAAAGTGGGACTTCTGGGCCATCAATTTCAATCCGGGCATTATCCACACCCATACTCGAAAGTGCTGCCAATAAATGCTCTACCGTGCGAACATATACCTCACCCTTACCCAACTGAGTTGAGAGAACAGTGTGACTAACTGCTGCAACTTGGGCTGGAATTATTGGCAAATCCGGTAAATCCACCCGCACAAAGTAGCGTCCACTTCCCGCCTCGGCTGGTAATATCCGCACCTGGGTATTCACACCGCTATGCAGTCCCACCCCTATTTGGGTGATTTGGGCTGCTAGAGTGTGCTGTCGCATAGCCGAAAAGTCAATATATTTCCTTTAGTATTGTTCATCATCTGTTTTGGTAAAATCCCTGATAATCCCTGAAAAATGTCATTAATCCCTTTATCGGAACAGTATTGAGGTAAATGTAACAATTAGCAAGCTAATTTAGAAAGAGAATTGTCATTAGTCCTTTGTGATTCATTAATGACCAATACTTCGACTACGCTCAGTACAAGTGACCAATGACAAATGACTAATTAAAATCTTTCGCCAATACCGAAATTAATCCGGCTATCACCATCATCGTTGATACCGTAGTCAATCCGAATCGGCCCCAGTGGAGATTGGACGCGAACGCCAAGGCCATAACCATAGCCACTGCCATTTTTGTTCAACACTTCAGCAGCCCTAGTACTAGTTCCCAAGTCACTGCCGAGATCAAAAAATAGTGCGCCGCTAACTACTGAAAAAACTGGAAACCGATACTCAACTGATGCTTGCACATAAGAGCGTCCACTACCTAATGCTCCTTCTTCATAACCACGGACGGAGTTGCTACCCCCAAGGGTAAAAGCTTCGTAGGGAGGTAAGTCTCCAATGATGGTTCCTGCTTGCAGGTTAAATGCTAAGGTTTGTGCCCCTTTGCTGAGGCTAATCAGCTTAATGGGTAAATATTGGCTGTAGCTACCCCGGAATCTGGTGAGGAAGATGTTGCCTAGCCCCACAGGGACTGACTGATCGACTCCAAAGCGGAGATAAGAACCACTAGTGGGTTGCAGGGGGTTATTACGGAGATCGCGCTGTGCCCCTACTTGAAACAGTAGTAAATCGTCTTGGCCGCCGCTAGAGAGAGTCAATGGAATTTCATCACTGAGGCGGTTTCCAGTATTATCATCAAATACCGCTCCTGTTTTTCTCAGATTGCCATCAGCATCACGGGCGGAAACTCGTTGATACTGTAAACCTGCTGAGGCAGTCCAGACAGAAGTTTTATAAGGATTGGCAGACAAGGGACGAGTAAAGGTGACACCACCACCTAGACGGAGAATCCGGGGGCGATCCTGAGAATCTACATCGGTGGGATTACCCGGATCAAACGTCCTAATATCTTGATCTTGACCATCGAAAATCAACGAAATAGAACTGCGACGGAAAATATTGGTTGTGTAGGAAGTCCGGTAAGGATCTCCTGCGATCCAGGGGTCGGTAAACCGCACGTCAAACAGCAGTTCCCGTTCTCCTACCTGTATTTCTGTCCCCAGTTTTTGGTTCCTACCGTTCAGGTTTTGCTGTTGATAGCTAACTGTTCCAAAAAGTCCGCTAGCAGAACTAATCCCTGCCCCAGCCGCAATAGAACCGCTGCTGCGTTCAGCTACATTCACTACTACATCTACCTTGCTAGGGTCAGTACCAGGGTCAAGGGACACATTCACATCTTCAAACAGTCCCAGTCCATACACGCGCTGTAGGTCTTTTTGCACTGTGTTGCGATTAAATACTTGTCCTGGCTTCAACTCCACTTCTCGGGTAATGATGTACTCCTGTGTCCGTCCGCGAATTGGTTGTCCTTTCTCGTCTGTTTCTTGACCATCTTTGTTGCGGAACCGGACTCTAATGTTTTCTACTACCCCTTCTGCTACTTGTAAAGTAACAACTCCGCTTTCAGAGACTTGTGGCGCTCCAATCACGTTAGCTAGGACGTAACCTTTGTCTTGATACCGCTTGTTTAACTGCTTGATGCCTTCTTGCAAGTCACGCAAATTGAGAATTTTGCCATACTGCTCCCGAAAGACTTCATCCACAGTGTTAGCTGGGAGTACAGAAGGGACACCAGTGCCAGGATTGGCTTGCACTTCTACTTTACTGAGGACGGGATTAGGCTGGACAACAAAGCTAACTCGCACTCCCAAGGGGGTATCTTCTGGCGCTGCTTGGACGTTGGAGAAGAAGCCAGTACCAAAGATGGCGTTAATATCTTCTTGCAGTTGGCTGCGGGTGGTTGTTTGTCCTGGTTGGGTACGAATTACTCTGTAAACTTGGCTTTCCAGTTCTGGCGATAGTTGTCCAGTCTGGGATCTAACTACTACTTCCGATACCAATACGCGGGGATCGTTGGCTTCTGGGGCTGTGTTGGGTTGAGTATTGCCCGGAGTTGTCGGTGGGTTAACATTCTGCGGACTGGGAGTAGCGCCTGGGAATGGAGTATTGCCCGGAGTTGTCGGTGGATTTACATTCTGCGGACTAGGAGTAGCGCCTGGGAATGGCGCAGGTGTTCTTGGTTGACTAGCTGGGGGGGGAATATCTGGAGCGGTTGATGGTTCTGGAGTTGTGGGTAATAAAGGTTCCGTTGTCGGTGGATTGACATTTTCTGGGACTGGAGTGGTCTCAGGAGTTGGGGAAGGCGTTGGTTGTTGAATTTCTGGCGGTGGAATGTCTGGAGCCGGAGACGGCTGTTGAGTAGGGCTGGGATTGATTTCAGGGCTTTGTGCAGTTGTCGGCGTTGTGGAGGTTGGCACAATTACCTTTGGGGTTGCGATCGCTGCTGGATTGGCAGGGTAAATTGCGACGACGCGGGATTGGGGACGCTCCACCTCTATAACTCTTGTGGATTTAGGTTGAGATTCTAAACTTTTACTAGAGTTAACCTGACCAGTGTCCTTTTCTGGCTGCTGATTTGTTTCTAGTGTCAAAACTTCTGTTGTCTGTTTTGAACTGTTGGCGGTTTCTGCATTTGCACTCAATGAGCCACCCAATGGGGCTGCAATTGCTACTGCTGCCAGCAATACGGGAGATAAACGCATTTTACTTATATTCCTTTTCACGACCACACACACACCATCACAAGGCAATAATGCCCTTATGCCAAAGGTAAAATTTCAAAACATAATTTTTTTCTTTTGCTTTTTTACTTTACAAGGCAAAAGGCAAAAGGCAAAAGTTAAATATAATTCCTTCTGACCTTTTGGTTTTTACCTGGTTAACTTATAGTTTCTACTGCTTTTAGCACTCTTTGTAAAACCTCCTGGTAGGCATCTTCTACATTTCCTAAGTCTCGGCGAAAGCGATCTTTGTCCATTACCCGGCGGTTTGAGTCATTTTCTGCGGTATCCCATAAACGACAGGTGTCGGGGCTAATTTCATCTGCCAAGAGCAACTGCTGTTGTGAATCCAAACCAAACTCTAGTTTGAAGTCTACTAGGGTAATGCCACACCGCTGCCAAAAGTTATTGAGAAATTCATTGATTTGCAATGCTAGATGTGTAATTGCGTCTACTTGTTCCGCAGTCGCTAGTTCTAGCAGGTACAGGCGATCGCGTGTCAACAAAGGATCTCCTAACTGATCGTTTTTATAATAAAACTCAACCAAAGGCTGTTTCAGAATTGTACCCACTGGTAAACCTGTTTGCTGACACAAACTGCCAGCAGCAATATTTCTGATCACCACTTCTAAGGGTAAAATCTTTACTGCCCTCACCCGCATTTGATTCGGGGCAGGGCTGTCGATAAAGTGAGTCTTTATACCATAAGCTTCCAACTGTTTAAAAAGCTGGCTGGAAATGCTACAATTAATTTTTCCTTTCCCTTCGATGTTGCCACGCTTTTGGGCGTTAAACGCCGTGGCATCATCTTTAAAATCAGCCAACAAGACTTCTGGATCGTCCGTTGTATAAAGAATTTTTGCTTTGCCTTCGTATAATTTGGAATTAACAGACATGGTGGCAGGTAGTGTTTTAGGCGATGGACAAAAGTCGTCCTTTGAGGCTTAACCATTTTATCTTTAGTTATTAACTATTAGCCATTGGTGATTATTTAAGAGGAAGCAGAGGCAAGTTAAAATAAGTAATAACTAATACCCAGACCAATTTTCTCTTCTGGATCGCTGCTTAATAGCCAGTTGCCAAAGATTTAGAACTAAATCTCTAACTTTTAATAGAGGACAATTAGTTTTTGTATATAGTATGTTTACCTAAGTAGTTTTACTATTAAAAATGTAATTTTTTTTAAGAAAATAAAGTTACTAGTACATACTGATATGTAATAATAATTTATACCTCAATGTTTTGAGCAAAGCTAATTACAGTTTGAACTTCATAAATTAAGATGAGAGAAATTGACAAGCGGGAGGAAAATCAAAAATTTTCTCTAGGAAGTTAATGCAAACTTTTTTTGTAATATTTACAACACAAAGTATTTTAAGCTTTATCCTCTAGTATCAAAACCTAAATCAACCAATTTCTACATCACCAATTGAAAAAGGAGTTGGATGATTTAATTTCCCCCAGTTTGACAAAAGAAGATGAGGTTAGCTAGTGATTCAGCTTCAGAAACCCAAACACAAGGTGAATTGAATAAATGGAGAAAAAAATAGTGAACAAAGATGATTTTCTGTTCCCTCGTGGTCGCTACTACGGTCAGGTAAAGCCAGAAAACTTGGTTTTTAATGCAAATCTACAGGAATTTGCTCAACGCGTAAGTTACATTTGCAACTTAGAAACAGGTGGAAAAGTGCCTCCAGATGCAGCTTACGAACAAATAAAGGAACTGTGGAAACAGTTGAAACGCTCAAAAAAAGAGCTAGGAATTGGCGAAGCTCCGTTTCAAGATGACCAGGGAGAGGCTAAAGATTGAATGGGGAATGAGATACGAGGCATTGAGAAATGACCAATGACAAATGACAGACTACTTAGTAAGCATTGTCCAAATACCATCCCAGGACTCTGGAGGCGGCGTTTGTTGGTAATTACGCGCACGCTCTAGGTGGATATCAACAGCTTGGTCTTGGGGTTGGATGGATTTAGCGGCTTCAAAACAAGCGATCGCTTGTGAGAAGTTGCGCGATAAATAAGCATCGCGTCCAGTATGATAATGAAATAAAAACTCTTGAGTATTGGCATCTAGGGGAGTGTTGCGATCGCCAATTAACTCGTAGATATTAACTGCCTGGTGTTTCCCTTTGACTCGGATTTTATCTAATTGACGCACCCAAATGCGATCGCTGCACAATTGGTAAGTAAATTCACTCAAAATAATATCACAACCGTAATCTTTAGTTACCGCTTCCAAACGCGAACTTAAATTTACACCATCTCCAATAACGGTGTAATCCATCCGTTTGCGGGAACCAATATTACCCGAAACCACATCCCCAGAACTAATCCCAATGCCAATACGAATTTGCGGTTGCGCCTGGATAATTCGCCGTTGGTTAAATTCCTCTAAGCGGCGTCTCATATCTAACGCTGACTGTACAGCCCTCCAAGCATGATTTTCTGTCAATGGTAGCGGCGCACCAAATACTGCCATTAAGGCATCACCAATAAATTTATCGAGAGTGCCTTCGTGGTTAAAAACCGCCTCCACCATCGTTTCAAAATATTGATTGAGCAGCAATACCACTTCAGCTGCACCGAGATTTTCCGTAAGTGTTGTGTAGCCCCGGATATCAGAAAACAAGATAGTTACTTCCTTCCGTTCGCCTACCATTAAAGCATCTTCCCCCAGAGCCATCACTTGTTCAGCTACATGAGGCGTCAGATAGCGGGACATGGTAGTTTTCATCCGTTTTTCCTGACTGATATCTTCCAACACCACCAAACCACCTCGTACACCACCTTCTGGGTTAGTCAGAGGATTAACAGTAAGATTGATACTGCGCTCTAATGTTTGTACCTCATCAGAGGTGAGAAACTCCGATTGGGGAGCCAGAGGTTGATTCCAGGGAATAAAAATATCGGGGTTGGTGCGATCGCGAACTGCTAAAATTGAGTGCTGAGTTTCAGGCAGTACTCGGCACGGGCTAAACGCCCCGCTATCGCTAACAGCACTCACTACTTGATAAAGTCCCACTATCAAACTTTGTTCTGGTACATAATGTTTAGCTCCAGTTTTTAAACTATCTTCCAGCCGCATTTGCAGATTTTCAATCGGCACAACTTCCCACACAAGGCGACCAATCAAGTTTTGTTCCCACAAAAGCTTGTTGTTCTTGCTATCAGCATCTTTTATCGGACAACCCAGTAACTCCAGTGCTGCATCATTAATTGTGACAATCTGTCCTGCCATATCTGTAGAAATCACGGCATCTGACAGACTTTGCAAAATATCTTTTTGATACTGTTTTTCTAACAGCACATTTTCAAACAGACGAGCATTTTCTAAGGCAATTCCTGCCTGATTATTAAAAGCCCGCATAAACTCTTCATCAGAAGCAGTAAAACTGCCTTGTTGTTTATTAATTAATTGCGTAACGCCAATCAATTCATTTGCCGAATTGAATACTGGCAAACAGAGGATATTACGAGTTACATACCCAGTTTTTCTATCTGTAGCCGGGTCAAAACGGGGGTCTTTGTAGGCATCGGAAATATTTAATGCTTCACCAGTAGAAGCCACATAGCCAGCAATGCCACGGTTAGCGGGAATGCGAATTTCTATCAAGTTTGTGCCATCTGCTGCCGCTGCAACTTTCGTCCAGAGTTCACTCATCTCTTTCCGATATAAAAACAATGTGCTGCGGTCTGCTTGCATTAAAATTCGAGCTTGCTCCATGACTATCTGCAAAGTTGCTTCTAAATCCAGACTTTGCCCCAGCGTCTGAGTTGCCCGTAACAAAGCCGTTGCACCTCGTTGATTGCGAGCCGCTACATAAAAAGATTGGCAGCTTTCCAGGATAATACCAATCGAAGCGGCAAAGTCTCGAAAACGTTCTTCATCATCATGATTAAACGGAACATTCCCGGTTTTATTAGCCAGTTGGACTACCGCTACAGTCTGATTTTTGCTACTGATAACGGGCATACATAAAATATTATGAATTTTGTAGCCCATTTGTTTTTCAAGTTCTGGGCTAAATAAGGGGTGAGTATAAGTTTCAGATATATTTAGATATTGCCCTGTACTGGCAACATGACCGGGAATACCCACTGTAATGGGGGTACGAATTTCTAAGAATTTTTGGGTATTATCTTGAGGAACTTTTGACCACAGTTGACCTTTGTCATAGTCAACTAAAAAAATAGCTGTATGTTCTGCTTGCAGAATTTGACCAATTTTGAGTGTGATAGCTTCTAGCACTTTCTCCAACATAGTTTCTAGAGCTTCATTATTGATCAGTTCAATAGCTCTAAGAAATTGCTGGAATTCAGCAGTTATGAAATCGAGTAAGCAAACAAATTCATTAACAGATAAGTCTTTGACGCGACGCAGTAAGGCATGAGTACGATTAACTTGGTTTAGTTCAGTTAATGTAGCCAAGACGCTGCCAGGATTGGGGAGTGTCACGTCGCTTCGCTCCGAATTAAAAATTCAAAATTCAAAATTAATAATCCCCAAAAATAAATGGGCTTGTATCATGAGTCTGTTTCGGTCATGGGAATTTTAGATTTTGGGTATAGGGCATGGGGCATAGGGCATGGGGCAGAAGAGGCAGAGGGGAAAAGCTTACTGCTACTTCTCCCCTGCTCCCCTGCTCCCTCTGCCTCCTATTTTGCCAAATGTTCAGAAAATATCACCTTTTGATAGTAATCTTGGAGCTGCTTAGTAGCAGCTGCCCAACCCCAACTTTCTGCTTCCTGACGAGCGTTTTTACGGATGATATCTCGTTGTTGTTTTTGTTCTAAGAGGCGAACAGTAGCAGTTAATGCTCCTTGAATATCTGCTGTTGGCTCAAAAAGATATCCATTTATCCCATCTGTGACAATATCGGGAATTCCCCCAGAACGGGCTGCTACCACTGGACAACCAGCTGCCATCGCTTCTAGTAATACTAAACCTAGTGTTTCTGTACGAGAAGGAAAGATAAAGGCATCCGCACTTGCAAAGGCAGAACCTAACTCTTGCCCCATGAGATACCCAACAAAATAAGTATTTGTGCCAGCAAAGTGTTTTTGCAATGCTTGACGGTGGGGGCCATCTCCAACCAATGCTAACCGCGCTTCAGGAATGGCTTCTAAAATTGGTTTGATGCGCTCAATTTCTTTTTCAGCAGAAAGACGCCCTACGTAAAGTAGTAATGGGCTTTCTGGATGATTTTTTGATAGGCGCGATCGCATCTCTACACTAGCTAAATCGGGGTGAAATAATTCCGTATCCACTCCACGTTGCCATAAATCTACACGTTCAATACCATGCGCTGTTAATTCCTCAATCATTGCTGTGGAAGTACACAGATTCAAAGCTGCTTGATTATGAGCGCCTTTGAGCAGTTCCCAAAGAAAACCTTCCAGCATCCCCAAGCCGTAATGCTGGAGATATTGGGGTAAATGCGTGTGATAAGACGCTACTAAGGGTATTTTGAGGATTTTGCTATAAAATATGCCAGATAAACCTAAAACTGCTGGATTTACGACATGAATAATATCTGGCTTAAACTCTTCTAAAGCGTAACCAATGGCTGGGCGGGGAAGTGCCATTTTCAATTCTGGATACAATGGCAGAGGAAAGCCAGTAACGCCGTAAACTTTAGCGCCTTTGTGTTCTGTGATGCCTCCATCAGGGGCAATCACTAGCACTTGATTACCACTGCGCTGTAGATGGTCAACAGTATGGCGCAGGCGCGTTACAATGCCGTCAACCTTGGGTAAAAAGGTTTCGGTAAATAGGGCAATTCTCATAAAAAACTATTCAGTCCAGGCAGATAATCTCAGCTTAAGAGTGCATTTTGCTATTAAACACAGAGTAAACTGTCTCGCGTGTTGTAATCAATTCTGCACAGTCAAAATAACTGTAGTAAACGGCAAATATTAGTAGTAGCTGGACGATACGCCTGATAAATAATAACTGATTGGTCGTCATATTGTGCTAGAATACGACGACCAATTTTAGACCCACGATTTACTGGGGCTTATCTTAATTTCTGTGCCAAGAGACTTTAGGCAGAATTTGTTTGCGATCGACTCGCGTCTGATACTTGATAGCAAAGTTTAACAGAGAATCGAGGAGAGAATCAGAGAGCAAGTGAGGCTGTAAACCTAAATCGAGCAATTTGGTGTTTTTAGCGTTGAAGTAATGTTCTTCTTTTTCAACTCTGGGATTATCTAAATGATTGATTTCTACCTTCAATCCCATAGCGTTACCAGCTTTTTTTACCATCAATGCCAAATCACCAACGCTGAATTGTTCGGTAAATTGGTTAAATACGCGGAATTCACCAGCTTCGGCAGGGTTAGCGATCGCTAATTCCACACATCTGACTGTATCCCGAATATCCAAAAATCCGCGAGTTTGTCCACCTTTACCGTAGACAGTTAACGGATGTCCAATCGCTGCTTGAATACAAAAGCGGTTCAGTGCAGTACCAAACACACCATCGTAATCCAGCCGATTAATCAATAGTTCGTCCATCCCCGTTTCTTCGGTTAAGACGCCGTAAACTACACCTTGATTTAAATCCGTTGCCCGCAATCCCCAAATCCGGCAAGCAAAGTGGATGTTATGACTATCATGGACTTTGCTTAAATGGTACATCGAACCGGGTTGCTTGGGATAAGGTAGGGTATCCTTGCGTCCATTGTGTTCAATGGTGATATACCCTTCTTCGATGTCGATGTTGGGTGTACCGTATTCGCCCATCGTCCCCAGCTTCACCAAATGACAGTCGGGGAAATCTTCCCGCATGGCGTACAGCAAGTTCAACGTCCCAACTACATTATTGACCTGGGTAACAACTGCATGTTCTCGGTCAATCATGGAAAATGGGGCCGAACGCTGTTCGCCAAAATGCACCAGAGCATTTGGCTGAAATTGCTGTAATGTTTTATGGAGAAACTCGTAATTCGTAATATCGCCGATGAACAAGTCGATCGATTTACCCGTCAAATCTTGCCAGCGCTGGAGACGTTGTTGAATTAGTGCGATCGGAGTGAGAGTTTCGACACCAAGTTCATTATCCCAATGCCGCCGCACCAAACTATCTAAAATTCCAACTTCATAACCTCGATTGGAAAGGTAAAGAGCAGTTGCCCAACCGCAATATCCATCACCACCAATAACCAGGACTTTCATCTTCACCAGTTTTTACTCGCTGATAGCTAAATCTATCAGGTTTCTGTACCCTCTCAATCATCATTCTGGGAAAGATGTAGATTTTGGGCATTGGGCATTGGGCATGGGGCATTGGGCATGGGGCATTGGGAATTGGTCAATAATCAATAGTTATTCTTCCCCTGCCTCCCCTGCTCCCTCATCTCCTCCATGCCCCAATGCCTATCTTTCAAGACTTTGAAATCCGATACTGCTGGGCAATGTAATAAAACAAACGATAGTAATCTTGAAAATCTTGGCTCTTGCTTCGTCCTTGCCAATAGTATTTTACTTGACTCTGAGTTAATGTCAGTGTCATTGAACCTCCTCGTCGATCGACTTCTACAACCAGCACTCCAGATACTCCTTGTGCGGTTTGAAAGTTGGGTTTGAGCTTTTTCTCTGACTCTTGGTTTGTAAGAATCGAATTCGGTAGCTGCTGACTTGCCCACCCTCGAATTTCCACTGAGTTATTTTGTGGTGAAATAAACGCAATGCCATCACCATTTTCTGAGGCTGCTAAAGAAGTCCAGTTACTCGGATATGGAAATTCAAAGCCATAACGGGAGTTGCGATAAGTTTTCCAAGCGATCGCTCCGGCGTTAAAATCATTTACAGTACAACCCCACAAAATTATCAACAGGGCAATAGCTCCGCTAACGCTGGCGGTAAACCGATAAATTCTTCGCCCCAAACTACAGATTTTATTAGCAGTAGCCATTTAAATTACACATTTTGCCAAACTCACTGATTTTATAAGAATGGTAGGCTGAAAACCTCTGAGAAGCAGGTGTCACAGTACTTTGTTCTCCCTTGGCATTAGTCTCTCCTTTTGGGAGCTATTCATTACCTAAATCTTTTTTAACACTTGCTCCACACCTTGCACTGAAAGAGCGCTCATTAAAAATTCAATAATATTCAGGATATTTACCATTCTCTTTTGAGTTCTCAGTAGAGAAGCTTATAAAAAGTGCTTGATCGCACAATTTATGCACAGTGCATTTCAGACAACCGAGGTAACTTTGGAGCTTTTCCACTTCCAAACCAATACATCTTTGCAATTTACACCAAATCGTTCTGTAATTTGCATCGGTAAGCCAAACGACCAAAAACCACCAGATATTGATGTTTCTGGCTTACCAGATTCGGATGTAGCATCTCGCATCCACGCACAAATTTGGGTGAATGGGGATGAATACCATATCACTGATTTGGGCAGTTCTAATGGCACATACATTAACGGTGTGAAACTTCAACCTCAAGTTTTTTGTCCACTGCATCCAGGAGATAGAATTTCCCTTGGGCAAGGAGACAAAATAACCTTCATGTTTAGGGTGCAGCAGCACTCTGCATCTGCCACAAAAAATTCTCTGCCAAACTGCGCGCCTACAAAAATTACAGCGCCTACCATCGGTAAAGAAGAGGAACAAGTAATCCTTG
Source organism: Nostoc sp. (assembly GCF_036917375.1). GTDB lineage: Bacteria > Cyanobacteriota > Cyanobacteriia > Cyanobacteriales > Nostocaceae > Nostoc. The sequence continues at coordinate 3,252 of NZ_JBALDN010000002.1, read as the reverse complement.
CCAGCAAGCTCATTGGCTTAGGACTAATCCTCGCAGGCGTTACATTTTTAAGTACAAGTATTTATGTGAGCGTCTACTTACGCAGCACACCTGGAATTTTGCTGTGTATGGGAGGTGTAGTAGCTCTAAATTGGGGTGGGCGCGATAATCAGAAACTAGGATGGGTATTGATTGGAATAGGAATTGCTCTATTCATCGCCAGTGGTGTTGTAATCGGCTCTGTGTCCCTTTTTTCTGTGCTGGTGTCATTCGCTGGCATCTCTTGTGGATATCAGTTGTTTACAACCGGAAAGGTGTTCAACTTTAATCCGTTGACGCTCCAAATAGTTAAAAAATAAGCCAACTTAGGCAATCATTAATTAGTGATCGCTAATTACCATTGAGCTTTCAAATTTTGAGTGGGCAAGTCCTGATTAATTCTGAAAGGTTTGTAGTCAGCGATTTATCACTCAATAAACAGCATTTCAGCCTCAAATGTAAACAAATGTAACAAAAGTGGCGTTAAAACGTTTTGCTGTCTTGACAACCAATAAAAGAACCGATAACTTGATATACATACCCGGGTAAGACCGTTAAAGAGTTATATGCAAACGCAAACTAAGCAAAAGGTCACTTTGTATTTATCGCCAGAGTTGCACAGAAAACTGAAGATTCGTTCAGCAGTTGATTCCGAGCCAATGTCAGAACTTGCCGAACGTGCCCTTGGTTTTTACCTATCTAATCAAGAGTTAGTTGACGAGTTAGAAGATTCTACTTATGGGCGGACTCATAGAGTTTATTCATGCCCAACTTGTGATAGCTCACTAGTCTTACGTGATGGGGAACTGGTTACTTTAGGCAATCAACCAGGAGTGGTTGGTCAAGATCATCTTTCTCTTAATGAGATGGATGAAGATGAAACCAATCCCAAGGGTGAGGAAGAGTTAGTTCCTTGCTAAATAGATATTCATGATTCGGTTGTCTTTACCAGAAGCAATGTCTCTACTGTCTCTATAAGGTCTCAAGTAGGTCGAAGTATGAACGAAGAGCTCAAAATCCTAATTCAAGCTCAATACCCTTTAATCTACCTTGTGACCTCCGAGGAAGAGCGGGCCGAGCAAGCAATTTCCACAATCGCCCAGTTATTAAAGCCCCAGCGTCGAGTATTTGTTTGGACAGTAACACACGGGATTGTTGAGTATGGTCAACCCCGGAATGTCACCCAACATAATACCGTATCTCCAGAGGCGGCGATTGAGTGGATCATCCGGCAGAAAGAACCAAGTATATTTATTCTTAAAGATTTACACCCCTTTATAGATGCGCCTGCAACTAACCGATCGTTGCGTGATGCGATCGCTAGTTTCAAAGGTATGCAAAAGAACATCGTTTTGATGTCTCCGATGCAACAAGTACCTATAGAACTGGAAAAAGAAGTTGTGGTTCTCGACTTTACATTGCCAGATATGGCTGAGTTGAATAAAGTCTTAACTCACCATATAGAGCAAAATCGTGGTCGGCGCCTGACAACAGAAGCCAGAGAAAAACTTCTCAGAGCTGCTTTGGGTTTAACTAAAGATGAAGCGGAGAAAGTCTACCGTAAGGCACAGGTAACTAAAGAGCGTTTGACGGAAGATGAAGTAGACATCGTTTTATCTGAGAAAAAGCAACTAATTCGGCGCAATGGCATCTTAGAATACATTGAAGAAGATGAAACTATTGATGCTGTAGGTGGCTTAGAAGAGTTAAAAAGATGGCTCAAGCAACGCTCTAACGCTTTCACAGAAAGAGCGAGAGAGTATGGTTTGCCTCAACCAAAGGGGATGTTAATCTTAGGAGTTCCCGGTTGCGGTAAGTCATTAATTGCCAAAACTACTTCCCGACTGTGGGGTTTACCACTGTTGCGGTTAGATATGGGGCGAGTCTACGACGGCTCAATGGTGGGACGAAGTGAGGCAAATCTGCGAAACGCCCTGAAAACAGCAGAATCTATTTCCCCAGCGATTTTGTTTATCGATGAATTAGATAAATCCTTTGCTGGTAGTGGAGGTTCATCTGATTCTGATGGAGGGACTTCAAGTAGAATCTTCGGCTCTTTCCTCACATGGATGCAAGATAAGAAATCACCAGTGTTCGTGATGGCAACCGCCAACCGAGTAGAACGTTTACCTGGCGAGTTCTTGAGGAAAGGACGCTTTGATGAAATTTTCTTTGTCGATCTGCCAACACCGGAAGAACGGCAAGATATTTTCAATATTCATCTGACCAAACGCCGTGAAGACATCTCTCGATTCGATCTTGAGCAATTAGCCAAGATGTCTGATGGCTTTTCTGGGGCAGAAGTTGAACAAGCGATCGTTGCGGCGATGTATGAAGCTTTTGCCCAAGATCGGGAGTTCACCCAACTAGATATTATTGCTGCACTGAAGGCAACATTGCCGCTGTCTCGAACGATGCAAGAACAAGTAACGGCTCTGAGAGATTGGGCCAGACAGCGCGCACGCCCCGCAGCATCCTCCGTAGCTGAATATCAGCGAATGGAGTTTTAAAAGCTTTCCTCTGCCATCCCAGGGGGAAAGGCTAGCTGAAAATGCTAGCAGTTATAAGAAAAGCCGCATCCTGTTAAGCGCGGCTTCGCCCAAAACAAACCGTTGTCGTTTTTCTCAATCTTCTCATTGGAGGAAACCCAAATGTCTCACTTTAGCACCCTGCGTACCAAAATCACCGATGCCGAAATCCTCAAGGCTTCCTTGCGCGACCTCGGTATCAGCGTAAAGACTGAAGCTGATGTCCGTGGTTATAACGGTCAGCGTGTCCGTTCTGACATCGTTGCCGTGTTGGAAGGCGAATATGACCTCGGCTGGTCTCGCAATGGCGATGGTTCTTTTGACCTAATCGCTGACTTGTGGGGCGTTGCTAAGAAGCACAACCAAACCGAGTTGATCAACTCAATCAACCAAAAGTATGCCGTTAACAAAACTTTGGCTGAAGTGAAACAGCGCGGTCTGCAAAACGCCAATGTGAAGTTGGTATTGCAATAACAATTTCTCTGCGCGTTCCCAAAGCTGCACGGGTTAACCATATAAATAGCGGTTAGCCCGCTTTTTTATCGGGACTGAGATGTATTTCTCAGTCCCGATTTTTAATGAGTCTAGTCAATACTAATTTAAAATAAGTAATACCAATTCTGTATGAAGATGCGCCAAACTACGTCAAACTTATAGATGGGTGCATTTAGTAATTTTGTTATGAGTCGTCCATTCCAAATCGAGA
>NZ_JBALDN010000001.1:0-172847 GCF_036917375.1 Nostoc sp. | reverse complement strand
TCTGCTTAATATTAAAGATTTCCATATTTAAAGCTTGTATTTTATCAACTCAGTGCTGCTGGGTCATTTTTTCCTACTTAGTCTAAACTCCAGTTATTTCGAGGATATAAAAATTGGGTTAATTGCAGTGTCGGCGGATTATCCCCCTACCGATGCAGTTAAGTATTCGCGTTTTTCTGAGATGATTCAACTGTCGGCACCTAATCGCAACGATCGCAATTGAGATTCACTCCTTAATGTACAGTCAAAGGAATCCCGTTATCTTTCGGTTTTAACTTGAGAATAAACGCAACCAATAACAGTATGTCCCTTTTGAATAAAAGCCTCGGTCATCGCATAACCTAGACCTTTGCTGATACCTGTAATTAAGATAAGCTTAGTCTTTGTCTCACTGTTGCATTGGAATCTCAATCACAAACTCAGTCCCCTTTCCCGGAGCTGATTCACAGCTTAACTGACCTTTATGTTTGTCTACTACCACTTGATAACTAATTGACAACCCCAACCCCGTACCACTTCCTACTGCCTTAGTGGTAAAAAATGGATCGAATATTTTTTGCTGTACCTGTGCAGTCATCCCATAACCGTTATCAGCAATCCGAATTTTCAACGTGTTTACTTTTCCTAATTCAGTACGAATACGAATCTGAGGATTTTTGCTTGGAGAATCTTCTCCATTGTTGTACTCCTCTAAAGCATCGATCGCATTACTTAAAATATTCATAAACACTTGGTTGAGTTGACCGACATAGCAAATAACATTCGGAAGTTGTGCGTATTCTTTAAATACCTCAATTTCCGCGCGATCGCTCTTTTCCTTGAGTCGGTGCTGTAAAATCATTAGGGTACTATCGATGCCTTCATGAATATTGACAGGCTTCATTTCCGATTCATCTAGACGAGAGAAGTTACGTAAGCTCAGAATAATATTTCGGATACGGGAACTTCCCACTTTCATCGAATCGAGAACCCTTGGAAGGTCTTCTGTCAGAAATTCTACATCCATTTCCTCAATTTTTTGCTCCACTATTGCTGAGGGATGGGGATATTGTTGCTGATAAATATTAATTAAATCTAGCAGTTGTCGAACATAGTCACTTGCGTGAGTGATATTACCATGAATAAAATTGATAGGGTTATTAATTTCGTGGGCAATTCCCGCCACCATTTGCCCTAACGAAGACATTTTTTCACTTTGGATTAATTTACTTTGGGTACTTTGTAATTCTTCTAAAGCTTCTTGCAAATGCTGATTTTTTTCGTTAAGTTCTGCTGTTCTTACTACCACTCTTTCCTCTAGTATATGACTGTAGTCCTCCAATTGTTCATTCGCTTCAGCCAAATTATTGTAGAGAATAGCATTTTCTAAAGAGATTGCAGCTTGGATAGTTAAGAGCTTGAGAACTTCTAAGCGATCGCGTGTAAATGCTCCAGTAGTTAAATTATTTTCTAGATAAATCAGCCCTAGCAATTTACCTTGATTAAGCATTGGAATACATAATATGCTTTTTGGTTGCTCACGGTTAATATAACTATCTATCGCAAAAGAAGCTTTATCTGTAATGTCATCAATTACTAAGATTTCTTGGGTTCGTTTGACATAATTAATCAGAGAAATAGGAACAATATCGCTAGACTCGAAAGGAATAGATAAAAACTCTGTGTGAGTACCTCTAAAGGTGGAAGCAGAACTAATTGCAGCAATAGTTAAGTCTAAGTTATTAGCTTCACTCAATATCAGCACACACTTAGAAGCTCCTGCATTCTCCATCACAACTTCCATTAATGTAGAAAGTAGTGCCTTCAATTCAATCTCTCCAGACACTGCTTGAGAAGCTTTAATGACAGTTCCCAAATCTAACATATCTGAAATACTAGTGTTGGAGCCAATGACAGTTTCATTCGTCACCAGAGTAGATTTATTGCTAAGTGTAGATAAGTGTAAGCCCAGTTCAGGTAAATTCTTGCCACTGTAAGAATAGCTAAGTTCTTCTTGCTGAATCGTGGCGAGAAGTAATTGAGGATAGCGTTTTTGCAAGTCATAAACTTTGGCTAAAGCTCCCCAACGAACATAGCAATAGTAGGCATCAGTGAGGTATAATTGAGCAATTTTTTGTTTACCCCATTTGAGATAAAACGTAGCGGCTAATTCACAAGCAAGAGCTTCTTCGTTAATGTAATCATTTTCTTTACTAAGGGAAATAGCGCATTCATAATTATCTATTGCTTCAAGATATTGACCAAGAACTCGATGCCGTTCCGCCTCTACTAAATGAAATTTATGTAAATAATTCATTGGAGCATGATGTGCCCAATGTGCTATTTTTGCCTGATTTACTATAACTTTTTTGATAATTTTTTGTTGTTTCTCTTCATCAACATCAGGGTACAAAGCAAGCTGTACTAATGAATCATAAAAATAGAATTGAGCACTGATGATCATTCCTAGACAAGCATATAAATACTGTTCTGCCTTCAGAGAATTTTCAAGTGCTTGGGAATAATCTGTAAACAGGTAACATAGTTGCAGCTTACAAATAAATAAGGAAATAATTGCAACTCCATCATTAGCCGCTATATGAATCGGTAACATTGTTTTCTCATTATATGCGTCACCAATTAAACAAGAATAATTTTTTGAAGAATCTAACAAATTCAATACCATCTGGCGATATATTTCATTCCAATGAAAAACTCGCTCTTGCTTTATTTGTTTTATAGCATTGCTATGTGTTCCCATTTCCTGTTCAAGAGGAACTAATTCCTTGCCAATAAAATATGCGTAATAGGAGTAAGTATAAAGACAATAAGCCCCAAATTCTAAATCTCCTGTTTCCAAATTATTAGAGTAAACTTCTATTAGAGGTTTTAGTGTATTTCTAACATGTTCTTTCCAGGGTTTGATGAGTTGATTAAATGTTTGAATTACCTTCAACATAACTTCTTGAGTTTGGAATTTGGTCAACATACTTTCAGCCAGTTTGCCAAATCGATAGCCAGACTCAATATCTCCCACTACACTGCACAATATAATCCCATAAGCAACATACACGAATGCAGATAAAGATGCATTGCCATATTTAATCGATAAGTTGAGCTGATTCAGAACTATTAATGGAAACAATGTAGGAACAGCTGTGTAGGCAAAAGCAGTTATATTAGATAATATACGTATCACTACTAATGACCGAGAGTCTGTCATTTGAGGTAAATTAATTAAGTCTTCAATATTCCTGCCGCTTAGATGCGATGCTGTTTCCACTAATGCTATTTCAATATCAGACTGCTGAGGATTACAGGGAAAGTCTACCCCTAATAATTTTAAAAATCCTAGTGCAAGGTTAACAGCTTCTAGTGCTTGACCCTGTGCGCCATAAGCTTGAATTTTTACTTCATAGACTTTCACTTTTTCTAAGAGTGTTTTAGCTCTTACTAATACCACCTCTGCCAATTTCTCCATCTGCTCAAAGTCGCCAGCCAAGTATGCTGCTTCTGTTGCTATTTCATACAAAGCTAGAGTTAGCTCATATTTTATCTCCCAACTATCATCTGCTAGTAGCTCAATTCCAGTAGTTAAATACTTAAGTGCCGATAAATAAGCTGTTGATACTAAAGCTTTACGTCCAGCAATTAGATTCATTTCAGCCAACTCATTACGTTTAGCTTGATGGGTGATAAATTCAGCTGCAATATTCAAATGATTGACAAGCTCAAAAATATTTTCTTCCCGTTCGTCAACTGGGGTATTTTTCAAGAGAAGCAGCCCAATTTTTAAGTGCGTTTGCTTGATTTGGTCTTTGGGAATTAGAGAATAAGCTGCTTGCTGAACTCTATCATGTACGAATTTATATGTGGGTAGCTGGGAATTAGTTGCTGAGAAATTTTCTGATTCTCTACTTGAAAAGCTTAATAGTTGTTTATCATTTTCTGGTACAAAATTATAACTATCTTTCTGAGGTATAATCAGTCCTTCAAGTAATGCTTGCCATAAGTCAGATGCAGTATCTATTACAGATTTTTCATTAACAAATGATAATGTTTTTAAGTCGAACTCATTACCAATACAAGCAGATATTTTTAATACATTTTGTACGTTTTTTGGCAACTTTTCTATTTGTATGCCCATAAACTCTACTACATCATCTGTCAGAGATAAAGTTTTAATTTTGGTAATATCGTACTTCCAATGACCAGCATCGACGTTTAATTCAATTAATCCGTCATCATATAGTAGCTTGATAAATTGAGATGTAAAGAAAGGATTCCCTTTAGTTTTAAAAAACACCATTTGAGTCAGAGGTACAGCAATGACTTCTGGACAACGTAACGTATCAGCAATCATTTGATTTAAATCAATCTGACTTAAAGGTGAGAGTTTAAATGTATTAATTACTCCTCCTAGTTTGGCAATTTCTTGTAGTGTCAAATGTAGTGGGTGTAGATTTGAAACTTCATTATCCCTATAAGCGCCAATTAGTAACAAGCTACCTTGACTTTCATATATTTTCTCTGTATCCTTAGCAATGTGAGAAGAAGTTCCATCCATTAATAATTGAAGAAATTTCAAAGAAGCAGTATCTGCCCATTGCAAATCATCTAAAAAAATGACGAGAGGATGCTCTTTCGTAGTGAATACCTGAATAAATCTTTGAAACAACAAATTAAAGCGATTTTGAGCGGCGCTACCAGTAAGTTCAGCAGATGCAGGTTGTTTGCCAATAATGATTTCTAGTTCAGGAATTACATTAATGATTACTTGAGATTGCGTATTCAATGCCGATAATATTTTGGTTTTCCACTGTTGAATTTGGGCATCTGTTTCGGATAGGATTTGCTCAATTAAATCTCGCAAAGCTTGCACCAATCCTGACAACGGAATGTCGCGTTGGAATTGGTCAAATTTTCCTTTGATGAAGTAACTACGCTGTCTAGCAATGGGTTTATGAACTTCATTAACCACAGCAGTTTTGCCAATCCCTGAGTAACCAGAGACTAAAATCATTTCCGTTTTTCCCTTTGTCACCCGGTCAAAAGTAGTGAGGAGAATTTCAATCTCTCTTTGACGACCATAAAGTTTTTCAGGAATGGCAAAATGATTTGAGATATCCCGAATTCCTAATTCAAATGCTGTAATATTTTGTTTCTCTTGCCATTGGTTTTGACATCTCTCCAAGTCATACCTGAGTCCATGAGCGCTCTGATATCGGTCTTCGGCATTTTTTGCCATCAGCTTGCTGATAATATCAGATAAAATTGTGGGAATATTGGAGTTAATATGGCTAGCTTTTGGCGGTTCTTTGGCAATGTGAGAGTAGACTAACTCCATCGGTTCAGTAGTACTAAATGGTAACTGCCCTGTCAGGAGTTCAAAAAAGGTGATACCCAAGGAATAAAAGTCGGTACGGTAGTCTATACCTCGATTCATGCGTCCTGTTTGTTCAGGGGAAATATAAGCTAGAGTACCTTCTAGGACGTTAGGGTTTGTGAGAAATTGAATTTCTTTTGGTAATAGAGTCGCAATACTAAAATCGATGATTTTGGTCTTACCTGTTATCGGATGAATCAAGATGTTAGCAGGTTTGATATCTTTGTGAATGATGCGATGGCGATGTAACTGTTCTAAAGTTGCACTAATTTCAATGGCAATATCGAAAAACTCACTCAATGAAACAGAATGATTTCCTTTTTTTTGCTTTTCTTGCTGCCATAAATTCAGGGCAATCCCACCAAAATCTTCCATTACTATCACATATCTATTGTGAGATTTCTCTAGGTTTATTGGTTTGATTATGCCAGGAATTTCCAGATTTTGGGTAATAGTGTATTGATTGTGAAACTGATTAATTTCAGCAAAATTAGGATCTTCATTACGCATCAATTTTAAAATAACTGATTGCCGATCTTTTTCTCTGATAGCTTGATAAACTAAGGTTTTTTTACCTGAATATAATTGCTTAATAATGCGATAGCCAAAGATAGGAGATATTTTATCTGATTCTACTAACATTGCATCTAGTTATGATAATTTTCTTTCTCTGGTTTAGTATACCCAGAGCATAATAGCTACTATCAGTAAGTAATAGAATTTTGTAAGATGCTAAAAATTATGGTTATTAATCACCAATTGACAGCAGATTATAGGTAACTGAGATATAAGAATATCAGTGGATTAACGGGTAATAAGTGGCTATTTCTGTTTAGTTTCTTCAAAAAGCGAAAATTGAAAAATGCTGCGATCGCACATCAATATTAGACATTTTAACCGCAGACAGATATTCATTTTGCTGTATCTAAAGGTAGAGGATATACTCACAATTGTTCATAGTTTTGACAGCAAGATACATTTGACAGAGTATAATGTGTATAAAATAATTAGAATTTACGTAAGTTATCACCAAATTACAAAAGCGATGTCTGCGACAAGACGTTCGCGTAGCGTCTCCGACAGGAGAAGCGTCTACACACTCATAACTTTATTCAATTTTTAAGACTTCACTACTATCCATTGCGTCACAGCCGCCATTGCTCGCCAACCTAAAAATTTACCAATAGGTTCCGCCCGTTGAATGGCAATACGAGTTAAATTGCCACCGACTCGTTCATGCCATTGAAATAAAGTTTGCTCGCCCTCTACTGTGACAACATTGGCCACTAAACGTCCACCCGGCCGCAGTGCTTCCCAGCAAACATCAAAAAGTCCGATTGCTGTCACCCCACCACCAATAAAAATGGCGTCTGGTGGTGGCAAATCTTTCAGGGTATGGGGCGCTTTACCTTCAATGATTTGCAGATTTGGAGTACCGAGAGTGGCAGCGTTGTCAGCAATATACAGTAGTCTAGACGAGTTTTGTTCGATCGCGATCGCTCGACATCGCGCATTACTCCGCATCCATTCAATTGAAATTGAGCCGCAACCCGCGCCCACATCCCACAATAATTCTCCTGGTGTGGGTGCTAAAGCTGCTAGGGTGATTGCCCTAACTTCACGCTTCGTTAACTGTCCATCGTGGTGGTAGGCGTTATCTGGTAATCCTGGCAATCTTGGTAATGGGATAACCCCAGTATCGGCAATACAATCAACTGCGATCGCATTCAAAGCCGCAACTTCGATTTCACTCCAGGATGCAGCCGTACCTTCTACAATTCTTTCATGAGCGCCGCCCATACGCTCCAATACGGTGATTTTACTGCCACCATAGCCGCGATTTGTCAAAATTTCAGCAACGAGGGCTGGTGTGTCTTTACCCTCACTCAAAATCAACAGCCGCGCTCCCGGATAAATGTAGGACTGGAGTAGGGAGGATGGACGACCATTCAAACTTAAGGTTTCTACCTCAGTCAAAGACCATCCCACCCTGGCACAGGCGAGGCTGAAGGCTGAAGGTGCGGGGATAATCGTCATTTCAGAGACGGGAATTCGCCGCGTTAAGGTGACACCAATGCCGTAACACATCGGATCGCCGCTTGCGAGTACGCAGATTGACTGACCCCGGCGCTGAATGATTTCCTCTACAGAAGTACTAATGGGAGATGTCCAGACTAGTTTCTCACGTCGATCGTCTGTAGGAAGCATTGCTAAATGGCGATCGCCTCCCACAATTACTTTCGCTCGATCGACTAGAGAACGAGCGATCGCGCTTAACCCCTGTAATCCATCTTCCCCAATGCCAACAATAGAAAGCCATTTCTGTATCATGCTAATTCATGATTAATTACTTCATAACGTTGTTGGCAGGAACTTTTAACTGATAATTCCGAGATTGTTGTAGATTTCGATCAGATTGCCATCAGGATCGCGCAAATGAGCTGTGCGGATTCCCCAGCTTGGACGATCTTGTGGTTGAGTCACAACGAGCGCATTTTGAGCCTTTACCTGCTCATAAACCTCATCCACGTTATCCACTGCCAAAATCAAGACTATTTTATCTCGATTGACAACGTATGAAGGCTGTTCAATTCTTGGGACTACTTCAGCCATTAATTCTTGTTTGAGCAAACCCAGCTTGAGATATCCGGTATTAAACTCAGCATATCCGCTATCTTCATCGCCCCAATCGACATCAAATTTCAGCAGATCCCGGTAGAACAGAAAAGAATCTTTGTAGTTGGAGACAAGCAGTCTCAGGTGTGTTAGCTGAAGCTTCATATCTGTTGGGTTAGTCTACTAACTGTGAATTCTAGGTTCTGGATGCAAAGTCGCCAGCAATTCGCTTTCGACAATTGCTAATTCATCAAGCCGCTGCATGACAATTTCTTTGTCGAAATAAGTAGCAGCTAAAACCCAATATATACCGTAGTGACGCGCTTCGGATGCCATTAGCCCACGATAAAATTTTGCTAATTCTGGCTCTGGACAGTAAGCAGCTAATAGTCCCAGGCGTTCGTGAGAGCGAGCTTCAATTAAACCAGTGACTAGTAAGGAATCCAGAAATCGGTCAGGTTCTTTGGGGCGTACTTGAGCTTTTAAACCCGCGCCATAGGGAGGCGGTGGTAGGGGAGCTAGGGGAATATTCCGGCGTTCTAACCATTGGTTGACTAGCTCAAAATGTTCTAGTTCTTCGCGGGCGATCGCAGTTAACTCCCGTACCATTTTAGTATTGGAAGGGTAGCGAAACATCATGTTCAAGGCCACGCCTGCTGCTTTGCGTTCGCAGTGGGAGTGGTCGAGTAAGATGATATCTAAATTAGCCATCGCTTGTTCTAACCAAGCAGAACTAGTGGGCTGTTTCAGGGCGTTGATAGTCGATAACTGAGTAAGCACAGAGTCAATCAATTTTGGATTTTGTATTTTTCAATAGTTTAAACTAGTAGTCCACCAAGTTCACTTGGCGGGGTAAAGGGTAAGGGGGAAGGGGGAAAGGTTTTAAATTCCTTACCCTTTACCCTTTACCCCTTTCCCCCTGCTCCCCTGCTCCCCTGCCTCCCTCATTCCTGCTGCCGCCGTTTCTCCATTTCTTTAGTAGAAATCATACTGCTGACTCTCTCTACATCTACCATCATCAACACTGCTCCTTGCATTTCAATGTCAAGCAACGGAGTAATTGCCAGGTAACATTGTATTTGCCTACCCCGACGATTGGTAGCATCAACGATCATTTCTTGAAACTGCTTTTTCCCGGATAGTGATTCACGAATAGGCGATCGCAACTGCTCGACGGGTAGCCCAATATCTAAGCTAAAGATCGACTTGCCGATCACTTCATCAGTTCGCAAGCCCCATAAATCTTCTACCATGTAATTCCAAATAGAGATATTAAAGCTGCCGTCAATTACTACGATTCCCGTTTGGAGACTTTTAAGAATAGAGATAAGGAAAATATTTGTGCGATTGAGTTCTGTGGTGCGCTCGCTCAGTTCGTTATTAATTGTCTGTAATTCTTCATTAGTCGATTGGAGTTCTTCATTCATTGTCTCCAATTCTTCATTAGTAGATTGGAGTTCTTCGTTGGTTGTTTCTAACTCTTCATTGGTAGATTGTAATTCTTCGTTGGTAGTTTCTAATTCTTCATTGGTAGATTGTACTTCTTCGTTGGTAGTTTCTAATTCTTGTTGTGAACGTTGCAGGGCATCTTGGAGTTTAATATAACGGGTGACATCATGAAAGGAGATACTGACCCCTAAAAAGTTAGTGTCTGTTTCTTGTAAAGGCGTAATTTGTACATCTAGATATTGGGTTTCTGTGTTAGACAAATAGCGCTCTACATTTGTTAGGCTCACAGGGCGGCGTTCGGTATAAGCCCGTTCAATTAGCGATCGCAATTCAACTGGCCGATAGGAAAGTTCTAGATCCTGGAAGGGACGAGCTAAATCTTTGGGAAAAAGAGCAAACAAAATCCGCGCTTGCTCGTTCACCATTACCAGAGTGCCATTAATATCAATGACTATTTGGGCGATTGGAGCTGTGTCAAAACCCATATCTCGCAATCGGAGATTTCTAGCCAAACGGTTGCTAGATTCATCATCCACTGAATTTGCCATAACTAAGAGGCGATCGCGTAAATTCACCGTCGATACCTTAGTAAATATTCGGTTTTTCAAGTCCAACGGCGTAAACAAATTAGAATGCATCAATAGCATCTCTGCTTTTCCTAAAAACAGATAGCCATTATCATTGAGTGCAAAATGAAACCGGGCCAGAATTCGCCCTTGAGTTTCAGAATTAAAATACATTAATGTATTGCGGCTGACTAATAAATCTAAGCGCGAAATAGGCGCGTCTTGAAGCAAATCGTGGCGACCAAAAATCACTGAGCGGCGCAAGTCTTGGCGGAAAATATAGCGGTTTCCGACAATCTCAAAGTATTTCTGCCGCAGTTCATCTGGCACATTTTGGACATCTTTTGCTGAATACACGGCTTGCCTAGCGTGGTTGAGAGCATCTTCATCTACATCTGTGGCGTAGATTTTCACTCGTTGACGAAATTCCTCTGCTCCCAATATTTGGGCCATCAACATTGCTAGGGTATAAGCTTCTTCTCCAGAAGCACAGCCAGCACTCCAGATGCGGATTTGATCGGAAGCTTTTTTATTCCTAATTAGATTAGGCAGTATTTGCTCTGCTATGTATTCCCAAGCTGATGAATCGCGAAAAAAAGCAGTGACGTTAATTAAAATCGTATTGAAAAGATAATTGAATTCTTCTGGATAAACTTCTAGATAGTCTTGATACTCTTCAAAGTTTTCTATGGTTAATGACTGCATCCGCTTGAGTACTCGACGTATCAAAGTCGAGCGCTTATAGCCCGTAAAATCAAATCCCCGGCTTTGTCTGAGATAAACCAGTAGATTTTCAAATTTAGGATCTTTTTCTGCGGAAGTCATAGGGCGGAGGGGCAGAGGGCAGGAGGCAGGGGGCAGAGGGGCAGGAGGCAGGAGGCAGGGAGCAGAGGGGCAGGAGGCAGGGGGCAGGAGGCAGGGGGGCAGAGGGGGCAAAGTTCCAAGCTACATCTGCAAGTATCAAAGGCTCATTAATGAGTATCAAAGGCTCATTAAAGGAGTTCAAAGGCTCATTAATGAGTATCAAAGACTCATTAAAGAAGTTCAAAGCCTCATTAATGAGTATCAAAGCTTCATTAAAGGAGTTCAAAGACTCATTAAAGGAGTTCAAAGCCCCATTAAAGGAGTTCAAAGGCTCATTAATGAGTATCAAAGCCTTATTAAAGGAGTTCAAAGCCTCATTAATGAGTATTAAAGACTCATTAAACTATGGTGACACCAAATTTTACTTTAAAACGAGTTTTCTCTGCCTCTGAGCTTAGTTAGATTCTTCCATAACCAAAGTCACCAGGGTGCTGGAAATTTCATCAAGGGGGAGAATAAAATCTATATTGCCAGTTTGAATTGCTGCGGAGGGCATCCCGGAAAATTCGGCGGTTTTTACGTCTTGGACAATGACAGTACCGCCCATTTTTTTGATCGCTTCTACTCCGATTGCGCCATCGCTACCCGTTCCTGTTAGCACAAGGGCGATCGCTCTGTCTTTGTAAATGGCTGCAACCGATTCAAATAATAAATCAGCCGAAGGACGTAAAAAATTTACTAATTCTGACTGTGATAAGGAAAGTGTACCGTCACCGTTAACCAACAAGTGACGATCGGGTGGAGCAACGTAAGCCGTTCCTGGGGTAAGGGAATCTCCTTCTTGTGCCTGTTTGACAATAATATCTGTGCGCCGACTGAGAATTTCTGCCATAAACGACGGATATTCCGGAGCCAGGTGTTGCACAATGGCGATCGCGGCGGGAAATTCTGCTCTTAGAGCCGATAGCACTTTAACTATAGCAGTCAGACCGCCTGCTGAGGCTGCGATCGCCACTATATCAAAGGCAGCATTAGTAAAGTGAGGTGGATGATTTTTGGCATTTTCTGCCATTTCAATCATGATTTTGCGCCTATCACTATCTGCGTAACTTCTTTTGTTACAAATAGCATTAATTAAGTTACAATTTTTTATTCTTATTTACATATATTACACAGTATATCTTAACTACTCTAGTATTTTTTTGCATTTGCCGATGGAATTTACAGGTTAATCTTCCTGCTCTAGAATACGTTTCGCTTCCAAAAGTTGCTGCTTATGTTCCTCACTAACTGTTGGGTATTGCAGATTTAGTTCTTCTAATTTTGTGCAGATAATATTGGCAACGGTCAGGCGTGTAAACCATTTGCGATCGGCAGGAATAATATACCACGGTGCCCATTTAGTACTAGTATTATTAAAAACTTCTTCATAAGCATTCATATAATCATCCCAAAAAGCTCGTTCTCGGACATCATTATCTGAAAATTTCCAATTTTTATCAGGAGAGTCAATCCGTTCTAAAAAGCGTTTTTTCTGCTCTGACTTAGAGACATTTAGAAAAAACTTCAGAATAATTACACCATTATTAACTAAATATTTTTCAAAGTTATTGATTTCTTCAAAACGCTGTTTCCATATCTTATTTCCATTAGGGAAGCGAGGAAGCTGTTGTTTCTGAAGCATTTCTGGATGGACGCGAACCACTAGCGCTTCTTCATAGTATGAACGGTTAAATATGCCAATTCTTCCTCTTTCTGGCAGAGCTTTCATTGAGCGCCACAAGTAGTCATGGTCTAATTCTTCTGCACTGGGCCCCTTAAAACTAAACACCTGAAATCCCTGCGGATTAACACCAGAAGTCACGTGTTTAATAGTGCTGTCTTTGCCAGCAGCATCCATTGCTTGAAAAATAATCAACAGAGCATAGGTATTTTGAGCATAGAGAATATTTTGGTAATTAGCTAGTCGTTCAATATCTACCTGTAATTTGCTTGCAGCATCACTTTTTTGATGAAAATCGGTTTTGTAAGCTGGATCGTAGTCTTTTTTCAAAGAAATCTTTGAACCTGGCGAAACAATGAAAGCATCATGATTCATGTATAAAATCTCCTAGTAACTATTTAATACACAAGCACATTTTTAAGTGTTAATTCCTGAAAGTTAAGTAAAGCAGCGTAAATAATTAAAACTTTGTAGTAAAGACTTTAGTCCTCTCTGCGAGACGCTACGCGAACAAACGATCGCTTTAGCTTTTACTACAAACTAATATCAAGATTTCTTACATTACTTAATCTACTTCGATTTATTATCATCTACTTTACTTCCGTCGTTTTGGCATAGGACGCATTGCTTCACGCCCCAAGATAAACATCCCCGTAATACCTAAACAGACAAACCAAATATATTGGTACCAATATTGCCGAATCTGTATAACTGTACTGGTTTTTGGATGCAATGTATTTAAGTATAGCAGCAGCACCAATATCATCAGTGCCCCAAAACCAACAAGGCTCAAGCCAACAAGAATTCGTGCAGAACGCAGTTCAAAATCACTAATAGTATTTAGGTCAATTTCTGCCAGTTCCTTAAAGGAGTCATCCGCCAAAGATGAGGCTGCTTGAACTCTATTGCTCAGTTTTGATGGCAAAATCGGTGACAGTTTCGCTACAGTTGGGCGACGAAGTAAAGCCTCAGTATCTCGCAGCAATTCTAGCGGCTTACGGGTAGTAGTTGGTTGAGCAAACTCTATGTTGTCTGTAGGAGTTGAGGCATTAGCTTTGCTTTCAAAATCCATAGTATAGTTCGGGAAAACCAGGATATACATAGCCTAGCGAATCAAAAGACAAATGCGTGAAAATAATTCGTAATTTGTAATTAATTGATTCTGGGAAAAATGCATTCTTTACTCAAAGTAAGTGAATTTGGACGTTGGATAATTACAAAACAAGGCAGGAGACAGAGGGCAGGAGGCAGGAGGAAAGAAGTATTAATTAAAACTAAACTTTCAGGGTATAAAGCCCAGTTTAAAAGATGAATTGTATCAGCAAAAAATACGCGAAGTACAAAGCTTCCAAGATAAATTTCACGTTTTAAAACGTGAATTTATTCTATCTCTTGCCTCCTGAAAAACTATTCGTCCATCTCTTTTAATGTAGCTAATGCTGATGGAGATAAACGACTGAGATAGCGGAATATCCAATATTTAAAGATAGTATTTAAAATTACAGGAAATGTAGCAATAAAGAAAAAGATTACATTTCTACTGGGTGGTAGACCTAAATGTTCTGCCAATCCCGCAAGCAGGACTTCCCACCCATCCGGTGAGTGAAATCCTACAAATATATCAGTAAACAGAATAATTAAAAAAGCTTTGGCACTATCGCTCAGACCAGAGACAATGGTATCCATAAAAGACTTCAGTATTGCAATTTCTCTTTTGCTCATAGCGATAACTATACCAAAAGAAAATAATGAGATTAAATCAGCAAAAACATTACTAATGCTACTATTACTTTTTCTGCTAAATTCTTCCGAAATTTCAATTGCTTTACTTTTGATTTTTTCTTGTGTTAACTCTGAAGAAAGTGGCGGTGCTTGATTAAGAAAATATTCAAATCTCAATTCTTCTTGAAAATTATGTAATTCATGGAGAGCTTCTTTTTCCATGTCAGAATTGATGAAAATTTTAGTTGTATTATCTCCTCTAACCCTTTCTAATATTGGAGTTACTATAAATTCTTTAGATATATATTGAGTTAAAAGCGGTACAAGAATGAGAACTATCAAAAATCGCAGGGCAATTATTGTTCTACCTTTAGAAAGACGATAATTCTTGAGAAATTCTTCTTCTGTCTGCGGTGCAAAATCTACTTGAATTTTATTAATCCTTCTGCCAACAGAACTCTTTGGCAATCTAGGTTTTGGAATTGGAGGGTTAATTTGAGGATCGTTTATATTAGATGAATTTAGCTGTTTTTTTATTTCGTTATCATTAATGTTTAAAGGCTGATAAGTTGACACTAAGGAAGTATTATTAATTACTTCATCTTTGATAGCGTACTTCTCTACTACTTCATCAATAACCTTCAAATTTTCTAACAAAACAGAATTAGAAATATTGACAATTCCCCGACTAAGCTGGAATTCTGCAAGCCTGATCTTAATAATAGTTAGGTTCTTATTAAGATATACTTGCCAATAAGACATTACATTTTCAGTATAGTTTACTGATTGTAAAGATATTTTTTTGCTATCAAAATGTTCGTTCTCAATGTTTTTAATTCTCTGAGCCGCTTGGTAAGCTTCTAAAAGTGCCCTTTCTGGCGTATCTGAAAACCAACGCTTAAGCGATCGCAAATATTTTTGGAATGTTCTGGTAAGTGAGCTTTTCATTACATATATGACTTTTAGATAATGTGTATTATAGTTATATAATCATAAAAAATGGGTAATAACAGCTAAATAGTTAGTCCAACCCAGATTCAGTTAATATTCCCTGATGCGATGTCTTTGATGGTCACTGACTTGTACTGAGCGCAGTCGTAAAGCCTGCGGCATAGCTACGCTTCGGGCGCAGCCTCTCGCAGAGAAGTAGCTTTGTCGTATCACTTGCCTACGGCACGCTTTGCAAACGTGGAAGCAAGCTACGCGCAGCATCTCGTAGAGAAGTGCAGGCTACGTCTACGCTAACAATTTTATATTACCTGTAAACTCAGATGGAGCGGCATAAATTGACACTGGTTCTTTATATTGACAGTTTAGCCATTACACCGTCATCATTAATACCATCTGCCAGTATTTATGCTCTATACAAAAGCCTTGATTGTAACATTTCACAATCAAAGCAAATTTTTCACTATGCAGAGTCTATCACTGTTAAAGGGAATAGAAAGTAAAGATGTTGCTTTCTCATCTCCTTTATCCCTCTATTCACTACTCGCCACTCCCAAGTTTTAAATTATGAGATTGAGTCTATGCATGATTGTAAAAAACGAAGCAGCAACACTGCCTAAATGCCTGAGCAGTGTGAGAAAAGTAGTGGATGAAATGATAGTCTTGGATACAGGCTCAATCGATCGCACTCCCAATATTGCCCAACAACTCGGTGCAAAAGTTCATCATTTTAAATGGTGTAATGATTTCAGTGCTGCCCGCAATGCAGCTCTCAAATATGTCACTGGTGATTGGATTTTGGTATTAGATGCTGATGAAACTCTGACTCCCGCAATTGTACCGCAGTTACGAGAGGCGATCGCCAGAGATGAATATTTGCTCATCAACCTCGTCCGCCAAGAAGTTGGTGCAGAACAATCTCCCTATTCTCTGGTTTCCAGGCTATTCCGCAATCATCCAGATATTCGTTTTGACCGTCCTTACCATGCTTTAGTAGATGATAGTGTGTCAGAAATCTTAACCAAAGAACCCCACTGGCAAATAGGTTATTTACCTGGGGTTGCCCTTGTACACACAGGATATCAAAAAAGTGCGATCGCTCAAAATAACAAATATGCCAAAGCCGCTACAGCGATGGAAGGGTTTCTCGCAACTCATCCCAACGATCCCTATGTTTGCAGTAAATTAGGAGCATTGTATGTGCAAACTGGGAAAATTTCTCAAGGTATGGATTTGCTCAGACATGGAATCACCGTTGCTGAAGACAACTACGATATTTTATATGAACTCCATTATCATCTAGGCATTGCCTACAGTCGGTTGCAAAAATCTCCACAGGCAATTTTTCACTATCAAGCTGCCATCAAATTGCCAATTTATCCCATGCTCAAACTAGGAGCATACAACAACTTGGGTAACTTACTCAAAGCAGCAGGAGATTTCAACGGTGCGAAAACTGCTTATGCCACAGCTTTGAAAATCGATCCTACTTTCGTTTTTGGACATTATAATTTGGCGATGACATTTAAAGCTTTGGGTTTATTTGCAGATGCGATCGTATATTATCAACATGCAATTACCTTAAATCCCAACTATGCCGAAGCATATCAAAATTTGGGGGTAGTATTGCTGAAAATTGGCAATCATCAAGATAGTTTAGCAGCTTTTAAAAAAGCGATCGCCCTTCACGAAAGGTATAATCCCGAAGAAGCAAAGAGACTACGCCAGGGATTGCAAGAGATGCAGCTGATGTAGAGGTGAGGGCGCATGGGGCATGGGGGAGATAATTGACATTAGGATATTAATATCAATATTTCAGAGGTTTCGATGAGCCAAATCATTGATGAACGGATACGTTGGACAAGTGCAGACCTAGAGTTATTGCCAGATAACGGTAATCGCTACGAAATTATCGATGGGGAATTATTTGTGACTAGGGCACCGCATTGGGGACATCAAAAAGCTACTGGTAATATTTATGCAGAATTAAGAAGTTGGTCACTCTCATCAGGTCTTGGTGAGGCTGTCCCAACACCAGGAATTATTTTTAGTGATGCAGATAATGTTATTCCCGATGTGGTTTGGGTAAGTAAAGAACGCCTCGCCATTTTACTCGATCGAGAAGGACATTTAACCGGAGCGCCAGAATTGGTTGTAGAAGTACTTTCCCCTGGAGTCCAAAACGAGCGACGCGACCGCGAAGTTAAGCTAAAATTATATGCTTCTAGAGGAGTTCAAGAATATTGGATTTTAAACTGGCAATTACAACAGGTTGAAGTGTATTGCCGAGAAAAAGCAGTTCTGAAATTAGTAGCAACATTATTCGCAACAGATGACCTCTCTTCACCTCTGTTACCAAATTTTGTTTGCACTGTAGCGCGGTTGTTTGTGTGAATATGCGGAACATCAAAAACTTTAAGCTGGAAACACAAAACATCAGACTGAAGTATAGTTCAATACAGTTAAGTTAACTGTATTGACTTATAGTCTCAAAAGTTGCCTCCCCTAGTTCTCCCCGATTGTTACCTAATCTAAAAATACCAACCCAAAAGTTAAAATCAAAACTTTTGGCGGTATCAAACTTTTTATTATTTTATGAATGAAGAGATAAAGTTATTTCGTATATTTTGTTTATATTCAGTGATGTTGGCAGCATAATTGCCCACACGTCCATAATTATTTAAAGAATACGACAACGTAGATGTAATAAGTATTTGAGGGAGAAATACCTATGCTTGAATCCCATCTTATCCACACCGAAGCTGATTATCGTGCTGCACTTGATGAAATTGAAAGATTGTTTGATGCAGAACTTAATACACCAGAGTTTGACCGCTTGGAAGTTTTAACTACGCTTGTGAAAGCATACGAACAAAGGTATTACCCAACCGAAGCACGAGATCCTATTGAAGCAATCTTATATTATCTTGAATCCCGTGAGTTGTTTTTAGATGATATAGAGCCAATGAAACCAGCCATGTTTTACTAAAAACCCCTGGAACTTGAACTTCGGAACACGAAATTTGAACTTCGGAACACGAAACTTGAGCTTCAGAACACAAAACTTGAGCTTCAGAACACAAAACTTGAACTTCGGAACACGAAATTTGAGCCTCGGAACACGAAACTTGAGCTTCAGAACACAAAACTTGAGCTTCAGAACACAAAACTTGAACTTCGGAACACAAAACTTGAACTTCGGAACACGAAACTTGAACTTCGGAACACGAAACTTGAGGTTTCAAAATGAACTCCACCAGTTCTGAGTCGAAAAGGTGGAGTTAAAAAGTTGAAGAGTAGAAAAATGCTCCTCACAAATGACAACCGACTAAATACGCGACTTGACAAATTTCTCTAATCTATCCATTCCTTTTTCAATCGTCGCCATATCTGTGGCGTAGGAAAGGCGAATATTGTCATCAGCGCCAAAAGCAATTCCGGGAATGACAGCAACTTGATGTTCTTCCAGTAAAGCGTCACAAAATTCTAGGGACTTTAGACCGGTTTTGCTGATATCAGGGAACAGATAAAAAGCGCCATCTGGTTTTGCAGTACTCAATCCGGGGATGGCGTTGAGTCTGTCTAGCATTACCTGTCGTCGTTTGGCGAAGGCTTGGCGCATTTCTTCGACACAATCTTGAGAACTTTG
Organism: Nostoc sp.; assembly: GCF_036917375.1. Taxonomy (GTDB): domain Bacteria; phylum Cyanobacteriota; class Cyanobacteriia; order Cyanobacteriales; family Nostocaceae; genus Nostoc. The sequence goes on along the minus strand of NZ_JBALDN010000001.1, from coordinate 154,005 downwards.
TAGCGCTGCGATCGCACCATATTGAGCAAAGGTACAGACGTTAGATGTACTATGCCCTTGGATGGAACTCGCTGCTTTAATGATTTCCACAGGCCCCGCTAAATAGCCGAGACGCCACCCAGTCATGGAATAAGCCTTCGCAAACCCATTACTAATCAAAGTGCGGTCAAAAATTGCCTTCCCCAGAGAACCGATGCTGATATGTTCTGCACCGTCGTAGAGAATCTTCTCGTAAATCTCATCAGAGACAACAAAGATATCTGCATCAACTACTACCTGCGCCAGTGCTTTGATTTCATCTGGCGTGTAAACCATCCCTGTGGGATTAGATGGAGAGTTGAGGATGAATAACTTCGTCTTCGGCGTAATTGATTTACGGAGTTGTTCGGGAGTAATTTTATAACCTGTCGTGGCATCTGTAGGCACAATCACCGGGACTCCACCGACCAAAGTCACCATTTCGGGATAACTTAGCCAGTAAGGTGCAGGGATAATTACTTCATCACCTGGATCGATTAATGCCACCATTAAGTTGTACAGAGAATGCTTACCGCCATTGGTGACGATGACATTCTCAGACTTGTAATCAAGACCATTATCGGTTTTAAGCTTGTGGGCGATCGCTTCCCTTAACTTTGGTTCTCCGGCTGCTGCACCATATTTGGTTTTGCCTTCATCCAAAGCTTTGACTGCTGCGGCTTTAATATGCGCCGGGGTATCAAAATCTGGTTCTCCAGCGCTAAAACTACAAACATCTATTCCTTCCGCCTTCAGTGCCTTAGCCTTGGCTGCGATCGCTAAGGTTAATGAAGGTGTTACCTGACTTACTCTTGCTGCCAGCTTCATTCTTACTATTTTTTGGCAAATCTTTCACTTATCTAAGGATATCCCAGAATCCCTACCAAGATTTGCTTTTTCTGAATTCATTGATAATCGGGGAGATGAGGGGCAGAGGGGCAGGGGAAGCAGAGGGGACTAGGGGGACTAGGGGACTAGGGGACAAAAGTTAGAACTTACAACAAGTCTTTCCCCTTGTCTCCAATTCTCCTTGTCCCCTTGTCCTCTTCCCCATGACCAATAGACTTCTTGGCATTTGTCGGGAAAAGGGGAAAGGGGAAAAGGTTCTGCAAAAGTCCCTTTCCCCTTTAACCTTTACCCTTTTCCCCAAGAGTGCAAAAAGCACTTTTGCAAGAGGTCTAATGACTTTGCAAAGCAGTTTGATTCTTGACTCTTAAGAATGTATCGTATATAACTTTATTTTTAGGGGAAACTAACTGTTTTTATGCAGATTAAGAAACTTTTAATTGCATCTTCTCTGCTAATTACTGGTCTTTTTATACCTAATGCTGCCATTGCCCAAAATCGCGGTACTCCGGGTAAATTTGATTTTTATGTACTGACACTCTCTTGGTCGCCAGATTATTGTGCGGCAAATGGTAGCCGTGACCCGCAGCAGTGCAGTTCTGGAAGAAAACTTGGTTTTGTACTACATGGTTTGTGGCCGCAGTACCAAGCTGGTTATCCAGCTAATTGTTCCACGCAAAAATTACCGTTGGAAGTAAAGCGGCGGTTTCCTAATTTGTATCCTAGTAATAAGCTTTACGATCATGAATGGGAAAAACATGGTACTTGTTCGGGGAAAACTCCTGCGGAATACTTGGGATTGAGTAAAAAATTAAAAGATGCGATCGCTATTCCCGCAGCTTACAATCGTCCTGCGAAACCTTTGCGTACCACAATTACAAATTTTAAAAATTCATTTGTGAGTGCTAATAATCAAATTACTGCTGATGGTATAGCACCTTTTTGTTCTGGTTCAGGAAGATTTTTGCAAGAAGTCTTCTTTTGTTATTCCAAAAACGGCGAACCTGGTATTTGTAGCGCCGAGATTTTGAAGCGATCAAAAACAAGTTGTGGTCAGCCAGATTTTTTAGTGAGAAACGTTAGATAAAAAGGGGACATGGGGCATTGGGCATTGGGAATGGGGCATGGGGAAGAGGACAAGGGGACAAGGAGAATTGGAGACAAGGGGAAAGACTTGTTGTAAGTTCTAACTTTTGTCACCTTGTCCCCCTTGTCCCCCTTGTCCCCCTTGTCCCCCTTGTCCCCTCTGCTTCCCCACTCCCCACTCCCTAAGCGATCGTCACATCTGGCGATAAATAAACATCTTGAATGGTATGAAATAGCTTCACACCTTCCTCAAAAGGACGTTGGAAAGTTTTTCGCCCAGAAATTAATCCTGAACCACCAGCGCGTTTATTAATTACAGCAGTGCGTATTGCTTCGGCGAAATCATTTTTACCAGTTGCGCCACCAGAATTAATCAACCCCACACGCCCAGAGTAGCAATTTAGTACTTGGTAACGAGTTAAATCAATTGGGTGATCGGTTGTCAATTCTGTGTAAACCCGCTCATCGGTTTTGCCGTAACTCTTACCACTGGCTTTGGCAACTGCACCGTAACCATTGTTATTTTCGGGTAACTTTTGTTTGATGATGTCGGCTTCAATGGTTACACCTAAATGATTTGCCTGTCCGGTGAGGTCAGCCGCAAGGTGGTAATCTTTATCTTGTTTAAAGGCGTTATTCCGCAGATAACACCAGAGAATAGTCGCCATCCCTAACTCATGGGCACGTTTAAAAGCTTTGCTGATTTCCTGAATTTGTCTGGTAGAATTCTCCGAACCAAAGTAAATTGTCGCACCTATCGCCGCCGCTCCTAAATTCCAAGCTTGTTCTACATCCGCAAACAATACCTGGTCAAATTGATTGGGGAAAGTCAGCAATTCGTTGTGATTGATTTTGGCAATAAAGGGGATTTTGTGGGCATATTTCCGTGATACGATGCCTAATGTTCCCAAAGTAGTAGCAACAGCATTGCAATCTGCGGCGATCGCTAATTTGATAATATTTTCTGGATCGAAGTAAATCGGATTGGGCGCAAAAGACGCGCCAGCTGAGTGTTCAATCCCTTGGTCTATCGGTAAAATCGAGAGATAACCTGTGTTTGCCAGACGACCTGTAGAATAAAGTAACTGGAGATTACGCAATACTTGAGGATTGCGATCGCTGTTAAGCCAGATTCTATCTACAAAGTCTGGGCCCGGCAAATGTATTAAATCACGAGAAACTTTTGCTTTGTGGGTAAGCAGGTCTTCTGCCTCTTTACCTAGCAATGACTCAATAGAATTAGCCTCTTTGAGCGTTGTAGTCATAGTATTATCCTCAAAGTTTGAGCAAATGACCTTGCCTTTAAGATAGCATTTCTAATATTGCTAACCTGGTTGTACGGTCATCAATTATGTGTATTCTTTTTGAATATATAGCAATCTTCTTTTATAAATGAAAACCAAAAGGCTGAGATTTCCCACTTATTTCAATAAGTTGGGAATCTTGTTGTGAATGATTCAGTAAGGTTATACTACCGGAAGTATTCAATCAACTTTCGGAATTGATATTTTCAACTTCAGTTACCAACATCAAACAGTACAATTATACTACATGGTATCGTAACTGAAAATTCAAAACCCATCTTTCCCGATTTTGGTAATAATTTTGAACAGAATAAATCCAATTCTATGAGTAAGTTTCAAATTGATATCGACTTCAGCAATATAGATTTAGCTTCCCTTGAAACAGAAGAAGATTTTCAAAGAGAGGCAAAAATGTTACTCCCAAAGGCACTGGTCAAACTAGGTGAAAGTGTGGGTGAAAAGACTTGGGAAGAATTACAGGAAAAGCTGCAAGGAAATGGAGGTAAACTCAAATCTTCTCCCAGCGAAAAACGTAGGTTTATTCAAGAAACCGGAAGAACTTATCAACGAAATGCTAGTAATAGAGAAAAACAAGAACTAGAAGACTATATAGTAGAGCAATTACGTCAGCATAAGTAGTATTTGTCATCAGTTAACTTAGCGGACATTATTCAAATAAACCAGCGGCGAATCAATTCCACCTGGAAGCGATAGCCGTCGTCAACTTCCTCAATTAACTCCCGTTGCAACAGCAAGTTGAAAGTAATGTCAGCATCGGGGAACTGTTGCAATAGAGCTTGCCGACTGACTATAGCCCCTTCCCCTTGAACAGCGATAAAACGTAGAATAGCCTGTCCAGTAGCGTCTACTTGGTTGTTTTGAATGTCAGCAAAGAAAAAGCCACCACTTTTTAAAGCTTCTGGTATCGCGGCTTCCACATCAACTAAAGTTGCCAATCGCCGGATAGAAGGGTCTTGCTCGTTCTTAAGGACAATAATTTCTGCACACAGTAGTTGTACTAAGAATGGATGACAACGGGTAAGTTGTAGCACTCGCTCAACAGCGTTAGGTTCATAGCGGAGAGTAAAATCTTTGACGGGACGTTCAATTAATTGTCGTGCTTCCGCTTCTTTGAGGTACGAGATATGCACTACTTGAACATTAATCAGATAACTAGCCCAGCGCTGATATTCTTCGATAGTATGGGAGCCAGCCAGTAACACCTTGAAGCGGGGACGATGTTGGATGAGGTGACGCAGCATTCCCAAAACATCCTGTTCATCAAAGCGACCTTTGGCTATGGCGTTGTCTAGCACCTCGAATTCATCTAGCGCTAGTAAAGCGGTATTTTGTTCTAGAGCCTGTTCTACTTTATCTAGCCATTCATCGAAATAGGTGAAGGGGTCAGATTTTAGCACTTCGCGGGTTAGGGACGGTAGAGTTAAGCCTTGCTTTTTTGCTGACTTCTCCATTTCTTTAGCCAGGTTGTAGAGAAAGCCTGCATGGTCACTAGCTGATGAAGGTGCGCCTTGCAAGTCTACAAACATGGGGATGATGTTACTAGGTAGTAACTTTCCGATGTTATTGAGGAGGGAAGTTTTACCCATACGTCGCTGACCGTATAGTAGCAGAGGTGGGCGACGGCGATCTAAAAGTAACTGCTCAATACGTAAGCCGATGTCATCACGCCCCGTGAAAATTTCTTGCTCTAGTGTAATGGGATTACCAGTAATGTAAGGCGAGTTAATTTCTTGACGGAGTTCAGTAATTTTAGCCAGTTGCTCTATATAATTGGCGACTATCTCACGCCAACTTTTGATAATGGGGTAGAAACGGATTGTGTATTTGTCGCTGCTACGAGCGAAGTTCTGCAACTGTAGATTTAATTTATCTGCAACATCTCTGAAGAGTAAGCGCTGGTTATAAGCACTTGCTTGATTGAGAGCAGCATCAACATCCTCACTAATACGGCTAAAAATTCGTAGTAGAGGGCTAACTTCACTCTCTAGTTCGCTACTTACCAGACTGCGATGAGCTTCACGGATAGCTTCCACATCAGTACAGCTTTGTAAACTGCGTGCATCCAGTTCAATTTGTACAGCTTGCGCCGCCCAGCGTTGGGGGCTGATACTGAGATATTCTAAAGCAACTTTGCCTTCAACTGGGTTATTTTCAATGACGAAGAGGAGATACTCATCCAAGCCGCGCAAATGTAAACGCTGCCACTCATCCCAGAACGCGGAGTGAAAGCGCAACAAACAAGGGCTTTTACCATTACGCCTTTTGTCTAATCTATAGAGGAGATAATTCCAGACGGTGAGAAATGGAAAGGATAGAATAGGCCGCCATGAGTTAATAGTGACTCCTATGCCTAGCGCCACGCCTAGCGCCACGCCGAACGCCACGCCGAACGCCACGCCGAACGCCACGCCTACCGCCACGCCTCCCGCCACGCCTATCGCCACGCCTCCCGCCACGCCGAACGCCACGCCGAACGCCATGCCTACCGCCACGTCTCCCGCCACGTCTCCCGCCACGCCGAACGCCACGCCGAACGCCACGCCGAACGCCACACCTACCGCCACGCTTCCCGCCACGCCGAACGCCACGCCGAACGCCACGCCTCCCGCCACACCTACCGCCACACCTACCGCCACGCCTACCACCACGCGAAAAGCTATATTTGCGATTGGTTCACCCAATGCCCACAGCACCAAGCCCAAGAATAAGTTAGCCAGGATAGGTAAGATAAAGTATCCCTGGATGAACAGCCGCCATAGAGCAAGGTTTTGCCATCGCCCTTGTCTCAACAAGATAATCAAAGAAGAATCGGTGTCTAAAATAGCGTCAATGCGCTTGAGGTGGTTACGCCACGCTGCGGGACAGAAGAACAACCAGAAAAGCAGTTGCAGACTACCGAAGATTAAGTTGGGGTGCTGCTGGGGTGCATCGGTGTAGGCGTTGGGGGATAGTTGTGGTGAGGTCAACGTTTTTGCACTCCTTAATTTAATACTCTGTGTCATTGCGATTGCTTCATTCCGCTTCGCTCCATTCGCAATGACAATTTAGGTTTATCATTGCAAGACTTCCCAATCCTCTATAGGTACAGGAGGCTCAAATGGATCTTCATAGTGAATAACCGTTCCCCGTAAAGGATAAGGATTAGATTCTGAAGGTTGGGGAAAACGTTCTAAAACAATGATTTCTACTGCTTCGCCTGCTTGAAACGGTAAATCCTCAAGAATCAAGGTTCCGTTTTTAATTAACTTTGTTTCAATTCGGTGTGCTTTCATAGTTACTCTGCTAGTTATGAATCTAATAAATCAGCAAATGGTTTCATTTGTCGTAATCCTTCCTCACGCCAATTATCATCATTTTCTCCTTCTTCTAAGTTAAATAATCTTTCTCTACACAAGATTTGCAACAACAGTGGCCAGCAGCAACTTTGTGTCAAAATCCACTCTACATCTTCGTCAGTGAAGGGAATGGGCGAACTTGCTATCAATTCTCGCGCTTCTGTCTTAGTTAATGCTTCTAGATGTGCGGTATAACCGAAAATATTGAAAAAAGGTGAACTGTGTCCTGTGTTTCGCGCCATTTCAATCGGTGATTCGTGGGTAGCCAAGACAAATGCTAGATTCCCTCCTGTATGGTTAGTTGCCAAAGACCGCAAACATTCCCAAAAGCCATCGTCTAATTCTGGACAGCGTTGCAACCCAACACTAATCTCATCCAATAAAATGACTGTGGGAGAATGCAAATTATCGCTGACTACATCCATGAAACGATCTAAATCGCAAGGTGTCGGCACTAGCATCTTCAGTGATTCTAGGATGTACTTTAGCAGTCCTTCTCGGCTTTGCATTCGTGCGTCTTGCAAGTCTACAAAAATCCAACAGTAATTTTCTGGATGCGGTAGCCAGTCAGATTTTTGCTCAGGACGCAGCTGTTCTGCTGGGGTGGTGGTGATATTTTTTAGGTAGTGTAGGAGGGATGTTTTACCGCTACGCTTTTTGCCGATAATGGCGGCGTTTTGTAGGGGATGGCGTTTGAGTAAGTTGAAGAGGCGTTTTAATTCTTTCTCGCGCCCAAAAAAGTAACGTGGCTGGGTGATGGGTGCGCCAGTGATGAAGGGTGATGCTTCATCGTTAGTTGACTGAGGTTTATTTGGTTGAGTTTCTGATTCTTTGTATGCAATGTCTTGCCACTCTAGTCCTAATTTCTCACAAATTTCTCGAAAATTCTCATAGTCAATTGCTATGCCAGCGAAGAAGTTTTTGACAGTGGACAGTGAAGGGTCTATGTCCTCAGAGAACTTTTGCAAGCTAGGATAGCCGTTACGCTGAGGTGCTGACTTAACTTTTTTAATATACTCTGGGGCTACTCGGAGCGATCGCGCCATCATTCTTCATCGAGAAACTGCTGTGAGTATATCAGCTTTTTATACTAGCTAAAGCAAAGCTGTTTAGCGATAATGTCTTGCACTCTAGAAATTATAGTCATCCTGAAGTTAAGCAATAATCAACTAAAACTCGTCTATTAGGTGACTATTTCTCAACTCAGTTCTCAGCCAGCACCAAGTTGTAATGAGAATGTAAGGGATTAAGGCTTTAAAAATGAAACGAGTACTGGCAGTTTTGCAAATTACTTTATCACTTTGCGGAGTGATGATGTTTAGTACAGTAACTTACGCCGCTATTAATATGGTGAACGGTCAATACCGAGTTGAAATGGCGCTCAATACTAAAGGACTCATTATTAAGTCAAATATTGACAAAAGGCAATGCAAACCAGTAGAAAATATTGCCCTAAAGCAGGAAAGCACAAATTCTAACCAGGAGATGATTAATAATGAAGTGAAGTAAAGTGGTGCGTTACGCCAAAAGCTAACGCACCCTACCAAAACCCTAAATGAGTAGAAATTAATAAAAAGTTAGGGATAAATAACTCCTAACTCTTGTAGAGACGCGATTAATCGCGTCTCTAATTTTTACAACGCACAAGTCAACTCGCCGGCTTTTTGACTAAAGCGGTGATTCTCCCGATAATCTACGGGACAATCTATCACGGCGGGCACATCTTGAGCGAGTGCTTCTTTCAAAGTGGGAATCAAATCTAAAGCTGATTCAACTCGGTAGCCTTTTAAACCCATGCTTTCGGCTAATTTGACAAAATCAGGATTGCTAAAATGTACAAAGGATGAGTTTCCTTTACCAAATTGATTTTCTTGCTTCCACTCAATTAACCCATAGCCGCCATCATTGAAAATTATCGTGACAAAGGGCGTACCGACACGCAAGGCTGTTTCTAATTCTTGAGAATTCATCATAAAGCCGCCATCACCTGTGACAGCAACGACTTTGCGCTTAGGATGAACGAGTTTTGCTGCTAAAGCGCCAGGAATGGCAATACCCATAGCTGCGAAGCCGTTGGAAATTATGCAAGTATTGGGACTATGGCAATGATAATGACGAGCCATCCACATTTTATGTGCGCCAACATCAGAGATGACGATATCATCTGGGCCCATCACTTGGCGTAAGTCATAAATTAACTTTTGCGGCTTAATCGGAAATCCGTCGTCATGGGCGTACTGTTCGTAATCAGCCCGAATTTCTGACCTTAAGCTAATAGCAAAAGGATCGGGTTTGCCTTGTCTGTCTGCTAATTTTAAGATTTCATAGAGGGAATCTGAAATATCTCCCACGACTTCGGCGTTGGGAATATAACTACTATCAATTTCTGCCGGACTTACCCCAATATGCACAATTGGGATTTCACCATTCCGATTCCATTTCTTGGGGGAAAACTCAATCAAATCATAGCCGATCGCAATTACTAAATCTGTGTTATCAAAGGCACAGGTAATGAAGTCTCTTTGCTGTAATCCCACTGACCACAAAGCTAATTGATGTGTGTAGGGAATCACGCCTTTACCCATAAAAGTATTGGCAACAGGTATATTTAGCAAGGTAGCAAATTGCGTTACAGCATCACTTGCATGAGCGCGAATTGCCCCATTTCCGACTAAGATCAATGGGTTCACTGCTTGGCAAATTGCGGCAGCTGCTGCCCGAATGCTAGCAAAAGATGCATAAGTTTTTTCGCTATTATCCTTACGCAAAGGTTTGCCTTCGACGGGCATGGCAGCAATATTTTCTGGTAAATCGATGTGAACCGCACCGGGTTTTTCAGATTGCGATCGCTTAAATGCTTTCCGCACTACTTCGGGTGTAATACTCGGTCGCACAATCTGCTTATTCCATTTGGTAACAGGTGCAAACATTGCCACCAAGTCTAAATATTGATGGGATTCTATATGCATTCTATCTGTTCCCACTTGACCGGTAATCGCCACTAAAGGCGCACCATCAAGGTTAGCATCTGCCACCCCAGTCATTAAATTGGTTGCCCCAGGGCCAAGAGTAGAAAGACATACTCCGGCTTTTCCGGTTAAGCGTCCATAGACATCGGCCATGAATGCTGCACCCTGTTCGTGACGAGTCGTAATAAATTTAATTGAAGAATGTTTTAGCGCTTCCAAAACGTGAAGATTTTCTTCACCAGGAAGCCCAAAAATGTATTCCACTCCTTCATTTTCTAGGCACTGCACCAATAATTCTGCTGTATTCATTTTATTTTCCGACAACTCTATTAACGAATAAGACTTTTGTTCTTTGTCATTAGTCATTTGTCCTTTGACCAATGACTAATGACCAATGACTAATCATTTAACCCACACGGTTTTAACATTGACAAACTCATGTATACCTTGGATACTCAATTCTCTGCCATATCCAGAACGCTTGATGCCACCAAAGGGCAACCGAGGATCGGATTTGACCATACTGTTGATAAACACTGCACCAGCTTCGATTTCCTCAACCAAGCGATCGCTCTCTTGGTCGTTGGTTGTCCAAGCACTTGCACCTAAGCCAAAGGGTGAGTCATTAGCGAGTTTAATGGCAGCATCGATATCTGGAACCCGAAATAACAAGGCTACCGGGCCAAAGAATTCTTCTTTGGCGATTGGTGTGTCGGTGGGGATATCTATGATAATCGTTGGCGGATAAAAGTTTCCAGGACGATCTGATAAAGGATGTCCACCGGTGAGGACTTTACCACCGCTGCTAATAGCACCTTGCACTTGTTGGTCTAAATCCTGGAGAATACCAGGTGTTGCCAGTGGCCCTAAATCGGTATCTGGTTGCATAGGATCGCCTACTTTCAGCGCCTCAAATTTTTCTAAAAGCAATTTTTCAAATTTGTCTGCGATCGCTTCTGCGACAATAAAACGTTTCGCTGCAATACATGATTGCCCGTTATTTAACATCCGCGCTGTAGTAGCTGTGACAACTGCTGCCTCCAAGTCAGCACTTTCTAACACAATAAACGGGTCACTTCCTCCTAATTCCAAAACTGTTTTTTTAATTTGTTTGCCGGCGGCGACGGCGAGGGATGCACCTGCTGGTTCGCTTCCGGTCAAGGTAGCAGCTTTTACGCGGTCATCAGCCATCAAATCGGCAACTTTGGCAGCGCCTATTAATAGAGTTTGAAACGCACCTTCAGGAAAACCTGCCCGTCGGATAATATCTTCAATTGCCAAGGCGCACTGCGGCACGTTGGAAGCGTGTTTGAGTAAGCCGACATTTCCGGCCATCAGGGCTGGTGCGGCAAAACGAAACACTTGCCAGAAGGGGAAATTCCACGGCATCACCGCGAGAATTGCACCTATTGGTTGATAACGTACAAAACTGTGGCTGGCATCAGTTTTTACACTGACATCAGCCAAGAAATCAGGGGCGTATTCGGCATAGTAGCGACAGACGGCGGCGCATTTTTCGACTTCTGCGATCGCAGCTTTAAATGGCTTACCCATTTCTAGAGTCATTAACTTAGCAAATTCTGCTTTATCTTGCTCTAAAATCTCAGCAGCTTTTTGCAGCCACTGCGATCGTTCAGAAAAACTAGTCTGACGATACTGTTCAAAAGTCCGATCGGCTAAATCGAGTTTAGCGTTAATTTCTGCGTCATTGAGCGCCTCAAAGGTTTTGAGCGTCTCCCCAGTGGCGGGATTAATGGTGGCGATCGCCATTACCTGACCTCCCGTTAAAAAATAGCTTCGGTAGGCTTCCTAGTGTTACACAGATTAATTCTGGAAGCTACCACCCAAATTCTAGTCTTATAACCCAGAATTGGTTGCTGAATATTACAATTTTGAAATTATTTTTGAAATCAAATATACCAACCAATAAGTATTAATATTGATGAATTCAATAGAAGTAAAGTTGCTATAATTTGCACAATTGAGGAATCAAGCCATGACTCAAGTCTTACGCAAAGTAGTTACATTCGATGAATTCGTTGCTAAATATCCAGATAACACAGGACAACGTTACGAGCTATATGATGGGGTAGTAGTAGAAATGCCGCAACCTACAGGCGACCATGAAGAGATTGTTGTATTTTTATCTACAAAAATCACTTTAGAATATAGTCGCCTTAGCCTGCCATATGGTATACCAAAAACAGTATTAGTAAAACCACTTGAAAATGAATCAGCTTACTCGCCAGATGTATTACTCCTAAATCTCCCTAATTTAGTTAATGAACCTCGGTGGAAAAAAGAATCAACTGTTACTCAAGCAGTATCAATTCCTTTAGCAATTGAGGTGGTAAGTACAAACTGGCGTGATGATTATCTGAAAAAATACGCTGATTATGAAGAAATGGGAATTCCTGAATACTGGATTGTCGATTATGCTGCATTGGGTGGTAGAGAATTTATTGGCAAGCCCAAACAACCGACTATTTTGGTTTGCTGTTTAGAAGAAGGTGAGTATCGTGTTAGTAAGTTTCGAGGAGATGACCGTATCCAGTCGCCAACATTTCCAGAGTTTAATTTGACCGCAGAGCAAATTTTTCGCGCTGGCATAGTCAGCTAAATTTAGCATCAGGCTATTCAACCTTTCGTAAGAGAAAGGCTGTCACAGCTATTCATAGCAGATTTATCTTAACCAGGATAGTTAGATATTTTTTAGATATTTTTTATTTGGAAGCCCCTCACATAATTCATAATTAGCGATTTTTTCCTATTCCCCATTATGCCAATCCCTAAAGATTCATGATTGGAGCAATGATTGTTGGCACTGGCTGTAATTTTGTCTGATAAACCTTAACTAATCGCTCAATACCTTTGAAACGGTAATCTCCCATTTCTTGGAAGTCTGAGGGTTGTGAAAGCATTTTATGGGTGGCTTCACTAATCACGCATTCACTAGGGGGACAAACTGCTTCCATCCGAGCAGCAAGATTAATTGTTGCGCCTAATGCCGTATAATCTACCCTTTGAGAACTACCGACATCTCCCACCACAGCCTTACCGCTATTAATCGCAATGCGTAATTGCAGGGGTTCGTGCCAAAAACCATTGGCATTAAGATGTTCGAGACGAGTAAGCATTCCCTTGGCAGCAGTAACAGCGCGCTCGGCATGATCTGCTTGCGGTTCTGGAGCGCCAAAAAATGCCATAATGCAATCGCCAATATATTTATCTAAAGTGCCGCCGCAACCAAACACTTCTTTTAGCATTTCTTCAAATAAATTATTTAATAGTTGAGCGATCGCAGTTGGTGTTAACCTTTCAGAAATCGCCGTAAAGCCCACCAAATCAGCAAACAAAATACTGATTTCGCTCTCAGCGGGAGCTAAACGACCACCCGGTAATCCGCCTACAGATATCAACTGCTGTACAACTGCTGGAGAATGATAGCGTTCTAGTCGGTGACGAATCATCTCTTCAGTTTTGAGTTTTTCTACTAATAGCCAACGCTGCACGCTAGAAGCTACAAGATTTGCTAAAGCTGAGAAAAAGCTCAATTCTTCTTCACCTTCATTTGCCCAATGGTAAGAAGAGAAATTGGCATCGGCATACAGTACGCCCACAACTTTATTTTCATCCCATAAAGGCACTGCCATCGCGCTACGAATACCTTTGACTAAAATACTCTGTTCGCTAGCAAACCGTTCATCTTGATGAGTATCACCAGTTTGAATGACTACTTTTTCGTCAAAGACTTTTTGACATATACTACGACTAATCCAACTACCATCAGAAGGGAGATGTTTCTGTTGGGAAACATTTCGAGTGGCAGCATTCATTAATTCTAACTGGCCGCAACCATTGACATCAATTAATAATGCCAAGCGATCGATACTATCAAGATAACGAAAAACTACTTGCTGCACCTGAGAAAAAATCTCTTCTATAGATGCGGCTGCACAAAGATTTTTCGCTATGTCCACTAAATCTTTGAGACGGGCAATAGTTTTGTCCTTATTATTGATGTTGCCATCTTTGCTATCAGCTGCAATCCATTGCTGTTGTAATTGTTCAACATTATGAAGGATTGTTCTTTGCTCATTAATGTCCGAAATTCCGGGGTACTCAGGTGTCGGTTGAAAAACAGGGGTTGTGAGCAGCACTACCAGGCTAACATTGCCCAGCCAAATGATATCGCCGTGATGTAACTCTTGAGGATAGTTAACCAGATATTTATTGACTTGCGTCCCGTTTTTGCTGCCCATATCCTCAATAGTCCACACACCGTCAGCCGTTTTTACTAAGCGAGCATGGTTGCGGGATACTCCACCAAAAGGTAAGTACAAATTACATTCCGGCAAACGACCAATTGTAAATACATCTTGGTCAACTGCGATCGTGGTCTCGGTATCTCCCTCTTGTAGGCGTAGCGTCAGTTCAGTCATGAGTGTGATAGATCCATCGAAGCTAGAGGTCAAGCAACTCTAAGGTAAGTTATACCCTACAGGTTAACCTTCACCTTTTGTTTATGACACTGTTAACTGCATTCCGACAACTGTATTTCAGTAGTGCTGAGTGCTGAGTGCTGAGTACTGAGTGCTGAGTATAACCTTATAGTTAAAACTACGCGAACGCCAATGCAAAGGGCAAACAGAACTTTGCTCTTAGGGGTATGACTACTCTATATGCTGAGTGCAATTAATTTTACTTTTTACTCAGCACGGGCTAAACCTTAGCTATCCGCTAACGTTACTCAGCATTCAGCACTGTTTTAGTGATATCTATTACAGCGTATTGGATTAAAAGTCTCTGGCACAACTCCAAAAGACTTGTGTGTACACCGAAAATTTGTACGCGAGAAGAATGGAAGTGAGGTTTTCCAGAACCCGTGCAAAATCAATCTATTGAACAGCTAACAAATGTTAGCGATCGCGTTTAGCAGAACGGCGCGATGCCGACGAACGAGCGCCAGGTTTTTCGCCATTGGTGGCAGGTGGCGCTGCTTTACGTTTCGCCGATGTCTGTGGTAACGGTTTAGGAGTACGAGGCGGACGCTTATCACTTCCTGGCTTTGCTCTCTGTTGCCGTACATTTGCGATTGGTTCGGGGTTGGTATCGGGGTTGGGCGCAAAACCAGCAACCACTTCCTTCGGCAAGCGTTGCTCAATCAGTTTTTCGATATCTTTCAATAGATGCTGTTCATCGATGCACACTAGCGATACAGCTTCACCTGATGCACCAGCGCGACCGGTGCGACCAATACGATGAACATAATCTTCTGGTACATTGGGCAAATCAAAGTTAACAACATGGGGCAGTTCGCTGATGTCAAGCCCCCTAGCAGCTATGTCTGTCGCCACCAATACTTGTAAAGTGCCATTTTTGAACTTTGCCAGAGCGTTAGTACGCACGGGCTGGCTCTTATTACCGTGGATTGCCAAGGCTTGAATGCGGTCTTCGCCCAACTGCTTCACCAAACGGTCAGCGCCATACTTGGTGCGAGTGAATACTAGTACTTGATACCAATTATCTCGGCGAATCAGATGAGCAAGTAATTGGCGTTTTTTGTCACGGTCTACTTGGTAAACTTTTTGAGCGATCGTGTCGGCGGTAACGTTGCGGCGTGCTACCTCAATCATTGTTGGATTATTGAGTAGCCCGGCGGCCAGTGCCTTAATTTTGTCTGAGAAAGTAGCGAAGAATAGCAAATTCTGTCGCTGTTTGGGCAGGAGTGAGAGGATGCGGCGGATATCATTAATAAAACCCATATCCAGCATCCGATCGGCTTCATCCAGCACCAAAACCTCAATCTGCGATAAATTCAGCGTACCCTGCTGTACGTGGTCTAGCAGTCGCCCTGGAGTCGCGACCAAAATATCCACTCGACTCCTCAAACGCTGTTTTTGCAGATTAATACTGACTCCGCCAAACATCACCATTGAGTTAAGATTTAAGTACTTGCCGTACTCGCGCACGCTTTCTTCCACTTGGGCAGCGAGTTCGCGAGTCGGAGTGAGAATCAACGCCCGGATTGGTGGGTATCCATTAGGCGTACCTTTGCTCTTATTAGACGACAACCGATGCAAAAGCGGCAGTGTAAAACTAGCGGTCTTTCCAGTGCCAGTTTGTGCCCCAGCTAATAAATCTTTACCCGACAACACAGCAGGAATGGACTGCATCTGGATTGGCGTGGGTTCCGTGTACCCTCGTTCGGTAACAGCACGGATAATTTCATTGGACAAGCCGAGATCGGAAAAAGACATAAGACTCCAAAAATAACATCGGCCTGTCGCCAATGATGGCGTCAGTCTTAGGCGGACGGATAAAAATCATTGAAAAGCTGGATGGGCAGTAGCGCAAAGACTGAGAGCGAGTGCCGCAGTCCCTCATTCTATCAGATTGCCGTCTATTGTGTGGTTAAAGTTGCTCTGATTCAGTGTTGTGTTAAATTGGCATTACCTGCTTGTAAAGCAAAGTATTGAACAAATGGGAGAAATTCATTATCGCAATCCAAAAGCAACTGATTAATTCACAAATCAAATCACCTAGCGTCTTTTTGATTGACCATGAGAATAACAATCGTGGTCTGATCGACACCAATGAGGCGTTACAGCTAGCCGAAAGCTTAGAGCTTGACTTAGTTGTAGTCTCTCAAGGTAAAGACGCTCCAATCGCCAAGATTCTCAACTATGGCAAGCTACAGTATCAAAAGAAAAAACGTCAGAGCCAGAGTGCTAGACCCACGGT
Source organism: Nostoc sp. (assembly GCF_036917375.1). Taxonomy (GTDB): domain Bacteria; phylum Cyanobacteriota; class Cyanobacteriia; order Cyanobacteriales; family Nostocaceae; genus Nostoc. Next base: position 137,682 of record NZ_JBALDN010000001.1, on the reverse strand, counting down.
AAAGGAAGTTCGATTCGGTCTAAACGTGGGTTTAGCTGATTACAATTTACGCATCGAACAAGCAGGTCAGTGGTTGAGTAAAGGCGATTCTGTTAAGTTTGCCATTCGTTTACGAGGCCGAGAACATCAATATCGTGACAAAGCGGGAGAACTGCTAGACCGAATTGCAAACGATCTCAGTCAAGTAGGTAAAATCCAGTCACTGGATAAACGCGCGCTAGTTGTTCAAGTTATTCCTGCTTAGTTATCTGGCGATCGCTAGAGGATGTATTTGTGGCAGCTTGTAAGGAATGAAAAAAGCCGGACACAGTACTGTAGCTTCTATGGAAAAAACAGTCAACTGTTATTCAAGGTGAATTTGACTTTCCGACCAAACAAGCGCCACGCGCCGGGATATAACCAATCAATCGGCGCATTTTGCGATTAGGTGTGTCAAGGCATCAATCAAGCGATCGCTTTTCATTGGTATAATATCCTGTCCATGCATCACATTTTGAGTAATATGAAAATGCACTAATGCTCCTAAGAGAATTCTCGCTGTCGCCTCTGGATCGGGTATCTTTAATTCTGGAGCCGCTAAGTAGTGAGTGAGAGTTTCCGCTACTGGCTTAATCATCACCCGAACACAAATTTGAGCTAACTCAGGAAAACGCCCAGATTCCCCGATTAGTACTCGCATAAATGCACTATGTTCTTCGTCGTTAAGCATCTGATCTAATGCTTTGGTTATTACTTGGCGCACTATAGTGGCTGGTTCTCCCTCAATCGGTTCTGTGCCAAAAATAGAGCTGTTCTTTTTGCTTGTTAGTTGCTCTAACAGTACTTTAAAAAGTCCTTCTTTATCTTGAAAGTGGCTGTAGACTGTCGCTTTAGAAACACCTGCTGCTACTGCTACCCGATCCATACTCGTACCAGCATAGCCATTTTGGAGAAACTCTTGCATTGCACCTTGCAGAATTTGCTCTACTTTATCAACGGAATTATCTCGATCAACTTCGTCAGCTTTGATGCGTACCATTTATTAATCATCCTTTCTTATCAACAATATTAATCGATGCTGCAAAGTGTCCCGGTACAAAATGGCAAAAATAAATATACCCTTCAATAAAGTCCAAAAGCATCTATTATTAGCTTTCCTCTCCTCTACTTTTTTGTAGTAGACAATCAATCCCAATAGAGAATAGCATTCCGCAGCATAAGGGATTTCCAGTTAAAAAAGTATCCGGCCTAGAGACGCAATACCTTGTGCCCATACAAATCTAGAAATGATTTGGGATAATTTATTTTTTGCAAGTCCCTAATGCCAAGCAAATTGATTGACAAGTTTATTTGTGTTCTATTGACTAAACTAGTCCGTTTAGTTTAGCATAAATTGAACTGGACAGTTTAGTACAGGTTGCTACTGGTGGTAAGGGGGAAATAGTATGAGGGAAAATAGAAATGCAGAGGGTTTAGGGTCTTCTCAGAATCTTTTGCGTTCGCCACTTCTACTTACAATACTTGCATCTCTAGCAATAGGCGCAACCAGTGTTTATACAGTGATGAAGCTTCAGGCTACAGCTAACGAAAAGCAAAAAGCACCAGTAGCAGTTCAGCCTGTGGTAAAAACAGTAACAGCATTAGGGCGGTTAGAACCGAAGGGAGAAATAATAAAACTGTCAGCGCCTTCTTCAACTGGTGAAGGAAATCGGGTAGAGCAACTATTGGTAAAAGAAGGCGATCGCGTCAAAGCCGGCCAGGTAATTGCGATTATGGACAACCGCGATCGCCTACAAGCTAGTTTGATTGAAGCCCAAAAACAAGTTCAAGTTGCCAAAACCCGCCTTAACCAGGTAAAAGCTGGAGCTAAACAGGGAGAAATTGGAGCGCGTCAAGCTAGTGTGAATCGTTTGCAAGTAGAACTAGAAGGAAATATTAAAACTCAGCAAGCCACAATTAATCGCATAGAAGCAGAGCTGCAAGGGCAACAACGGAGCTTGCAAGCAACAGTGGCTCGCGTGGCAGCCGAGAGACGTAATGCTCAAGCTGACGTGCAACGCTATGAGACTTTATACAAAGCAGGAGCAATTTCTAGCCAAGAAGTTGATAACAGACGCTTAAACGCCGAAACTTCCACTCAAGCGTTAATTGAAAGCCAAGCCACCCAGACAAGAACTGTCGCAACCCTACAACAGCAGCTTAACGAAGCAAAAGCCAACCAGAATCAAACCCTCGCCAGCTTGCAACAGCAGATTAATGAAGCAAAAGCTAACTTGAATCAAACTGCTGAAGTCCGTCCAACAGATATAGCAAACGCACAAGCAGAGGTAGACAGCGCTCAAGCCACGGCGGATAAAATTAGAGTACAACTGGCGCAGGCTTATGTTGTGGCTCCTAAAGCCGGTCGAATTTTGGAGATTAATACGCGAGCCGGAGAAACTGTTGGCAATGAAGGAATTGTGGCTCTAGGCCAAACCGACCAGATGTATGCAGTAGTAGAAGTCTATCAAAGTGATATCAAGAAAGTGCGTCCAGGACAGGATGTGCGGGTAAGTAGTGATTCCCTACGCAATGAATTAGAGGGAAGAGTGGATTGGATTGGTATGCAGGTAAAGCGGCAAAATCTAATTAACGCCGATCCCTCTAGCAATATTGATGCCAGAGTAGTGGAAGTCCATGTGCAACTGAATAAACTATCTAGCCAAAATGCTTCTAGCTTCACTAATTTGCAAGTCAAGGCGGTAATTGTACTTTAAAGGGCATTGAACATTGGGCATTGGGCATTGGGCATTGGTCAATAATTAATAGTTATTATTCCCCTGCTTCCCCTGCTCCCCCTGCTCCCCTTGCCTCCCCTGCTCTCCACTCCCCACTCCCTATTATGAAATTAATCGAACAACTGCGGCGGCGAACGCCTTTAGGATGGCTGCAACTGAGTCATGAAAAAGGTCGTCTTTTGGTAGCATTGTCAGGCATTGCCTTTGCCGATGTTCTGATGTTCATGCAGCTAGGGTTTCAGAATGCCCTGTTTGAAAGTAACACAATGCTGCATCGCAGTATGCAGGCTGATATGTTTGTCATCAGCCCCCAAGCACGTAACCTAGCATATATGTCTAGCTTTACGCGGCGGCGGTTGTATCAAGCAATGGATATACCAGGTGTAAAGTCGGCAGAAGGAATGTATGTCAACATTGTTGATTGGAAAAATCCCCAAACACATCAGAAGACGACAATATTAGTTATGGGGTTCAATCCCGATCGGCAAATGTTGAACTTAGCGGATGTGAATCGCCAAATAGATGCTATTAAGCTACCAGATACCGTTCTGTTCGATCGCGCTTCTAGAGGAGATTACAATGAAGCGATCGCCAAAATTGAACAAGGTAAAACTGTCACAACCGAAATAGAAAGGCGGACAATTACCGTTAGTGGCTTATTTTCAGTCGGGGCTTCCTTCATAGCCGATGGTACTTTGATCACCAGCGACCAAAACTTTCTGCGACTATTTCCCAGACAAGAAGCAAGTAGTGTCAGTCTCGGTTTAGTGCAGCTGCAACCAGGCTATGACCCAAAACAGATGAAAGCAGCTTTAGAATCTCATTTAGATAATGATGTTAAAGTTTTAACCAAAGCAGAATTTCTCGAATTTGAAATAAATTACTGGAAAACAAATACAGCGATTGGGTTTATCTTCAGCCTGGGTGTAGCAATGGGGTTTTTGGTAGGCGTGATTATCGTCTATCAAGTTCTTTCTACAGATGTGAATTCCCATATCAAAGAATACGCCACTTTTAAAGCAATGGGATATAACAATCTTTACTTATTAAGTGTGGTGTTTGAAGAGGCGATAATTTTGGCGATTTTGGGCTTTATCCCAGGAGCGATCGCACCTTTAGGACTTTATCATTTAACTCGTAATGCCACCAATTTGCCAGTTTACATGACCGTAGCACGAGCCATGACGGTATTAACGCTGACGATGATTATGTGTGTAATTTCTGGTGCGATCGCCACCCGTAAATTACAATCTGCTGACCCCGCAGATATGTTTTAGAAAATGGGCATTGGGGAGGCAGTGCGGTCTTGGGGTCTCCCCAAGTGGAGCAACTGCCGTCATTGGGCATTGGGGATAAAGATACTTACCCAATTCCCAATCTAAAATCTAAAATTTAAAATCTAAAATTAGTATGCCTCCTGTAATCTCTGTTAAAAATCTCGACCACTATTTTGGTCATGGTCAACTTCGCAAGCAAGTTCTTTTTGATATCAACCTGGATATTAACGCTGGCGAAATTATTATTATGACTGGGCCTTCTGGTTCTGGTAAAACGACACTTCTCACCTTAGTCGGCGGCTTGCGTTCTGCCCAATCTGGTAGTTTGCAAATATTGGAACAAGAACTGTGTGGCGCTAACAAAAGACAACTTACTCAAGCGCGACGCAGTAACGGTTATATTTTCCAAGCGCACAATCTGCACGGTAGCCTGACAGCACTCCAAAACGTCAGAATGGGCTTGGAAGTGCATAATAATATTTCCCCAGCAGAAATGAAAACCCGTTCAGCCCAAATATTAGAGGAGGTAGGATTAGGAGAACGCTTGAATTATTATCCTGATGATTTATCTGGGGGACAAAAACAAAGAGTTGCGATCGCTCGTGCGTTGGTTGGTCGTCCTAAAATTGTCTTAGCAGATGAACCCACCGCCGCCCTTGACAGCAAATCGGGACGAGATGTAGTTAACCTCATGCAAACACTAGCTAAAGAACAAGACTGTACCATTCTCTTGGTTACTCATGACAACCGCATTCTAGATATTGCCGATCGCATCGTCTATATGGAAGATGGCAAGTTAGTAAATGACCGTGCTGTTGTTGCAGCATCTTAAGCAAATCACAAATTAAATCGGATTTTCTAAGGATTGTACTCAAATTCGCTTTGCGATCGCACGCCTATCCAATCTCCTGCTGGCGTTTGTCCGACTTCGTAGCTGTAGCCAACATCCCAAAAGCTGATACTGTAACAAGTGCGATCGCGCAAACACTGGTTCATAAACTGGCTGAGTTTACGGCTATTGTAGCCATCATCAGCATATTCAACTGTTCGCTTCTCCAAAAAAACCATCGTTGCTGCTTGTAATGCGAGTTGAATTGCTGTTGTTTTAGTTTTGGCTAATGCACCGACAATTTGATGTTGGTAGGTGTAATTGTATCCGCCGTGGTAGTAGCCGTAGTTGGTAATTGGGGCGAGTTTGTCTAAGAGAATTTGAACTTTAGCGATCAGATTTTGAGTTGCTTGGGTTGGCAATTCTTCGAAGACAATTTGTGTTGTGCGTTGATGGCGATCGCGATAATTATCGCTTACTTGGTCGGGGATAGTGGGGGCAAGACAAAAATAATGGCGATCGCTAGTTTCACCAACCACAATCGACACAGAAAAATATGGATGTTCCCACTCAAAGTATTGATGTGCTGCTTTGGGAACAGATAAATTATATGCTTGGATATTTTGTAAATGATTTTTAACTAACTGCTGGAGTTGTTGATAGTAACCTTGGCGTTCGTTAGCAATACTTTCGTTCCAAGTATTGTCTTTGCGTTTAGAACGTGGCGGGGCGTATTCATAATCAGAAGCTTCCTGATTAGTAGGAGTTCCCCATTCTTCAATTTTTTGCCAATGTTGAAAAGCAAGTTCTATGTAAGTGAGATTAACAAAGCCTTCGGAAATCATCAGATTCCAGAGGTTAAATTCACCTTGGGTTGTAGTTTCCCAAACAAACGGATTTGAGCAGAGTAGTTCTAGTGTACCAAGGAGTTGTTCTGTTTCGAGTTTCATTTTTGATATTAATAAAAAATCTAGGGATTGTAAACAAATTCACTTTTTAGATATAGTCCAACCCAATCTCCAGGGTTACTTTGACCTATTATGTATATATGTTCCTGAGTAAAAAAACTGAATCTATACATAATTACTTCAGGAAATCTCTGGTTAAAAAATTTATTAACTTGCTCATATTTTGCATAAACTTCTTCATAATCTTCCTCATAGTAGTCGCTTAAGTAGTTTTTATCAGTATAAAAGCTATGAAATTGTTTTAGTTCTAGAAGTCTAGCCTTTTGAAAAGCCTGTTCAAATGCTAGTTCTTTAGATACAGCAACACCATAAACAATTTGATGATCGTAGCTATAGTAATAACCACCACCAAATTCACCTTCTAAGGAAATTGTGCCTATTTCTGAGGTAATTGCTTCAATTTGTGAAATGAAATTTAGTGTGTTTTGACCGTATAATTCAATACGGTTCAGATAAGCCCAAAACCCTCATGTAGAGACGCGATTTATCGCGTCTTAAAGACCAATTACCTACACCAATAACCCTTAACTGAACCGTATTGCCGTATAATTGACTAGAGGTTGATTGAGATAGAGAAGAACGAGAAATTAGCTCTTGCGGAATTCCTGTTTCTGTATAAACAGTTGGACAAATACAAATCCAATTACCTTCTTCTGTTTTCCCAATTACAAAAGACGATGTAGGATAATAAACTTTCTTGAATCTAAATGATTCTAATTCTTGTAAATTGGTCTGCAAAAACTGAAATAAAGCTGCTAATTTATTGTTTCTAATATTTTTCTCTAGCAAACTTAAATTGATTTTGGGAAAAAATTCCAGATATTCCAATTCTTGCCAATTTTTAATTATAATATCTACATCTGTAAGCTGTAGCCAACCATTAGCCAGACAGAGATTGATAATATTAAATTCTCCTTGTTCAGATACGTCCCAAACAAATGGAACAATAGTACCGCCGTCTTCATGACCTGGTAAACGAACAGTTAAGTAAGGCTCAACAAGAACTTGTAGAGATCCAAAAATGCGTTCTGTTTCAGTGTGCATAGTATATTAAGTGCCATTTAATTACAGTTATGTGATTGATAAATTTGCGATTATTATCATAACGATGCTTGTAGCAAAGCAGATTGAAATGGTTGCAACAGAATACCAAGAATCTTATCAACATCATTGATGTAGTATTCAACTTACGAATTAGTATTAACTCTAGCGGCTGCGCGGACAATCCGGTTGCTATCTTGGGCAAGTTGCTGGCGTAAAACGCTTGGAGTTCCAGAATTATCAGCAACGGCGTAGCGTTCCAGCCAGGATGCAGACTGCGCTGCTTGAGTCAGCACTTCATGGGGAGTTAGCGGGTGGAGGAGTGTCACAAACCGCACAAAGGCATTTTCCGAACTCGCGTATTCTGCAAGTGTACTTACTAAATCATCAGTGCTGGGGTTGTAGAGGCGGTTGAGTCCGCGCAAGGTGGAACTAGTTTGGCGGGTGGTGGGTTGTACAATCAAATCGCGGAGGCTTTCGCGGATGGGTGCAGGGGTGTTGGGATTTTGAGCAACTGCGCGGCGGACTTCGACTTTTTCATCGTTTGCCAGTTGTGTCAGTATTGTTTCAGGTAGGTTAGAATTGCTAGCCGTAGCAGTGCGGGCACTGGAGTTTTCGTCACCTGTGAGAAGTTGTAAAACAGTAATTGGTGTATTGGGGTTAGTCGCTACTTTGATTCGCACCTCTACTTGTTCATCTCGCGCCAGTAATTCCAAAACGCTAACAGGTGCGTTGATTATAGCCGCAACAGCTTCACGCACGGATATTTCTGTATCTTCTGCCAAACGCAACCACAAAGCCTCTGTTAAATTGGGATGCCGAACTAAACAAACACGCACTTCTACACAAGGATCTTGGACAAGAATACCCAGCAATTGCGGTGTTAAGCTGGGATTGTATGCAAGCGATCGCACTATCTCATCGTTGGTTGTAGGTGGCATAAACGCTTGCGGATCGGGTGTTGCACCAATAAACTCTCTTCTTGCTAAAATCTCCAATGCCTCAATAGGTGTGCGAGGATTACCAGCTATTAAACGCAACACATCATTATGATTGCCGGGAAATGCACTTTTGAGCATATCCACTGTTTGATTTGGCGTATTTCCTGAATTTTGGGTACTCAGAACAATTTCAGCAAGTGCGCGAGGCGGTGTGTTGGGATTGCGAACAACTTCCAAACGAGTTGTAAAATCTGGGTGACTAGCTAGCACTTCCAAAGTTTCAGGAAATGTATTAGCATTACTGGCGACAGCACGAACTGTAGCTACATAAGAGTCTCTAGCTAACTGTCTTAAAACCGTGGCTGGTGTATTAGGGTGAGATGCGACTCGATAACGCACTGAACTATCGGTGTGACTTGCTAACTGTGACAAAGTTTCAGCAGGCATTTGTGAACCTTTGACAGGATGTTTAATAAAATCAGCAAGATTTTTGCTACTCATGCTTTTAACCGCCTGAGCAAGCACAATTCCTGGTGTATTGGGATTGCGTTGATTTACGAGATTTTCTTCTAATCCTAAGCGAGTGAGAATTGTGACAGGAGTATTGGGGTTAGCAGTCAGTCTTGATTTGACTTCACGGCTGGTATCGTTGGCTAACCGCGTCAAAATTTCAACAGATGAATCGGGATGTTCTGCAACTTTGGCTCTGACTTGCTCAGATTCATCTTGCGCTAGCATTTCTAATAGTTGAATAGGCGTTGGTGTTTTATTATGAGATGATTTATGGAGAAGCCATAAACGTACATTTAAGCTTTTGTCTCGCGCCAGATCGAGTAAACTATGGAGTGGTAAATTGGCATTTTCTAAAACAACTTGACGCACAGTTTCATCTGCATCTTTTGCCAGTTGTTCTAATATTTGAATCGGAGTTTGGTTACTACGTGCTGCGGTTAGTTTAGCTTTTTGATCTCCCTTTTCCACAACCTGCGCCAAAGCATAAGAACTATTAGTGCGACGAGCCATTAATTGATGAGCGTTTGCAGTTTCTTGCTCCTCCTCTATAGCCAGCAACAACCAATAACGTTCAAGGAAAGGAAAATTAGGATTTTTCAGTACAGTCTCACGTACAGTTGAAATATTATTAATTGTTTTCTCTACAGGCTGTCTGGTAAGTTGCACCAAAATATTAGTCGGAGTCCCAGGATTTTCAGCTACCCAATTGCGGGTTGTGCTATTGCTGTCCTGGGCTAATTCTGCTAGTGCCTCGGTGGGTGCATTGGGGTTTCTAGAAACTGCTTGACGACCTACACCAGGGCGAGTCATTAACTGAGCTATAATTTCCGATGGAGTATTTGGATTTCTGGCAATTCCTTCTTGAATATTGTTCCAATTTGTAGAAAGAAGTTGCTGAAAATACTCTCTGCGTTCTGCTGCTGGAATCTGTGGATTATAAACAAGTGCTAAAAACAAGTCGCAGTCACTCTCATGAGAAGTAAGTGGTATTGATGGTCTTCTAAGCTGATTAGTTAATTGATTCCGTAAAGAAACTGGAGTATTTTGATTGCCAACTAACGCTACAGCTATAGAGCGGTTTCTTGAGTTATTTTTAACACCACTGTTAATTAATGCCAAAATAGTTACGATATTTGTAACTACTTGTTCTTGTAGTTGATTCGATAGTCCAGAAAGCATTTCTGTCCATTCAGATAAAAATCTATTCATCAATAGAGATAGTTCATTTTTCGTATCCTCGTAAGTTAAAGTTCTTGTCATTACCTCCAGAAAATCAGGACTTTCAAAAAGTCTCATCCACTGTTCAACATTAACAACAATATTATTAGGATATAAAGTCTGATGCTTAAGATCAGACATGAATTTATCAGCAGTGGAATTGAAGGAGTTAGCATTAACAGCATACTCAGAAGCTAAAACTCGTCGAATTTCCCGTAAAAGCTTGGTGCGATAAGACTCATTTTGCCCTATCGCCTCTAAAACATACACTGGTGTTTCGGGATTTTTGGCAATTTCGACTTTAATATTGTCCTCCGCATAAAGTATCAACTCTGATAAAATCCGTAGTTTTACTTGTTCAGAAGTTTGGGAATTTTGGGCAACAGCAAGCTTGACATGAGAATTGGGATACTGTGCCAATTGTTCTAAAATCTCCACCGAAACTTGCGGATGTTCGGCAACATCAGTGAGAAACCCAATCTCATCCTGAACCCATTTTTCAGATATTCCTGGCGTTGAGCCGGCTTTTCTTTCTTGTTCTAGTTTTTCCGCTCTTAGTGCTTCTAAATCAATATTTGCTAACTCAGCCAAAAACCTTGTTGGTGTGTTTGGTTGTTTTAATAAAAAATAACGAAGTTCCTTATTTTTCCAAATTGGCTGGTTTGTCGCTAGTTCGTTGAAAACCCGCTCTAAAATACTAGCTGGTAAATTTTTCCTTCTTTTTAAAAGATGCTGTTGAGTTGAAAATAATTGATGCAATATTTCTTCCGTTGCATTCTCATGTTCTGCTACAGCTGCTTGTATCGTTTTATCTTGATGTTCTGCTAGCACAGCCAACACATCTGCGGCTGTTTCTGGATTCTTCGCTACCGCTAACTGAATTTTGTACACCGCATCCCCAGCCAACTGCATCAGCGTCTCTGCTGTCGCTGAGGGATTTTGCGCCACAGCCAACCGCACCCACGCCCAACGACTCTGCCCCAGTATTGCTAATTGTTCGCTACCAGTATTCCAGTCAGATGCAACGGCATACTGTCCTTCCACGAGTTCAATTAATGGTGGTGGACAACTGGGATTAAATTTCACCGCCAACCGGACTGGTAATTCCAAATCACCCGCCAACTGTTCCAACACTGCTGACGGCGTTTCTGGCGACTCTGCTACCTGTAACCTTGGTTCTAAAGTTGGTTCCTGTGATAGCCGTTGTAATAATTGCAACCGATAACGCAAGGGCATTTGAGGATTTCGCAATCCTTGAATTAGTCGCTCAGATGGAACCCATTCGCTTAAAAAGCAAGGAGGTACAGGCCCGATTTTGAGTAGTTCTACTGCTAATCGGTCGTTTTGCCCTAGCTGACGCTGTTGCAGGATATCATCAACTGCTTGCTGCCACCCGTCTGTTATTTCTGCTGCCAAATTTACGTGCAAACTTGCTGCTTCTGCTACCTGTGCATCAGGGCTATTAACTAGAACTTCTAAAAGACTTCGCGGTGTCTGCTGGAAACTGGCAACGGCTAATTGCAATGCTACTGACTGTTGCAATTTTTATTTGTGAGAATTGCAAGCTACAGGTGTCACAATGCGGTTTGGTTAATGTTTCGTTTTAACCTTTGAATGGGATTATAGCGGTTCTTGTCCCTTATGAGGTACAAAAATCCCACACTGCTAGTCACAAGTCAAATTACCCCCCTTAATCCCCCCTTGGAAAGGGGGGAAAAGAAATCTAGTTCCCTCCCCTTTGCAAGGGGAGGGTTAGGGTGGGGTAAAACTGATACGAAAACCAGGTGAGTAAACTATTTCAGACTTGTGTATACACCGTAGGCAAGCGAGGTCGGGAATATGATGTACCTAATACGATTGGTAAACGCTATTATCATCAAAATTTAATATAAATTTCCACCGCTCGTAATCACACCAAATATTTTTTGTTATTTACTTAATTTGATTATGATTGTTGGCGCTGTTACAACCCGGAAATTTAAAACCGTTTACTATACCTGAGTACTTTCATAAAATAAAAGTAGTTTGCTAAAAACATAAACCTCTAATTCGCTAGAGATATTCGTTGTTATCCTAGCCAGATAAATCACTTTATCTAAGTAAAATCTCAATAATTTCCAAATTATTTTATGGACTTGGAAGTGATAAATCAACAATCACTGACTCAAGAAGTAGGAATTAGCAAATAAGTACGGAGAAAAGCCTAATCTATTCTTTTTTCTGCGCCACTAGTTAAGAGGTAATCTATGGTGCGAAACTCAAAGCTAGGGTACAGAACGTTCCCTAAGTCTATTCTGCGTCCATCCGTTGCTATAGGTATAACTATATCTTTATTGGTTGGCGGAATAAGTTTTTATATAGTAAAACGTGGGCAAAATTATGCCAATCAAGAGGCACAAGTGCCAGCAACACAATTGCCACAGTTAAAAACGGTAACAGCTTTAGGGCGACTCGAACCACAGGGAAAGGTAATTAAACTTTCTGCTGCGGTGTCTGCGGAAGGAAGCCGGGTAGAAAAGTTGTTGGTAAAGGAGGGAGATAGGGTAAAAGCAGGACAAGCGATCGCAATTTTAAATAGCCGCGATCGCCTCCAAGCAGCATTCAAAGAGGCGCAAGAACAAGTAAAAGTAGCTCAAGCAAACCTAAACCGCACCCAAGCAGGCGCTAAACGCGGTGAAATTGCCGCCCAAAAAGCTGCGATCGCTCGCTTAGAAGCCGAACGCCAAGGTGATATTAATGCCCAAGCCGCGACAATTGAGCGATTTCAAGCCCAAGTGCGTAACGCCCAAGCAGAAGACGAACGCTATCAGCAACTATATCAACAAGGTGCAATTTCCGCCTCGCAAAAGGATAGCAAGCGTTTAAATTTGGAAACCGCCCAAAAAAGTCTACAAGAAGCCCAGGCAGAGTTAAATCGTACCCAATCAACTAGTCAGCAACAAGTTAAACAAGCCACAGCAACACTCGATGAAATCGCCGAAGTGCGTGGAGTGGATGTAGAAGCCGCCCAAGCAGAAGTCAATCGTGCCGTAGCAGCCATGAATCTGGCAAAAGTCAATCTAGAACAAGCTGTAGTGCGATCGCCGCAAAATGGACAGTTATTTGAGATCCATACCCATCCTGGAGAATTAGTATCAAATGATGGCATTGCAGATATTGGACAAACCAACCAGATGTATGTCATTGCCGAAGTCTACGAAAGCGATATCGGCAAAGTACATTCAGGGCAGCAAGTGCGAATTTTTGGTGATAACCTCCCGATTGAATTGCAGGGAATCGTAGATCGCAAAGGCTTACAAGTGCGACGACAGAATGTCATCAACACAGATCCCGTCAGCAATATCGACAACAGAGTAGTAGAAGTCCACATCCGACTAGATGAAGCCTCCAGCCAAAAAGCCGCCACCTTAACCAATATGCAAGTTAAGGCAGTAATTGAATTGTGAAAATCTGGCATTGGGCATGGGGAAGAGGCAGAGGGGCGGAGGGGCAGAGGGGAAAGGCTTACTGCTACTTCTCCCCTGCTCCCCTGCTGCCCCTGCTCCCCTGCCCCCCTGCCCCGACTACCTAATTATGGGATTGATCAAACAACTGCAACGGCGAACCCCTCTAGGATGGCTGCAACTGAATCATGAAAAAAGCCGTCTTTTCGTGGCATTATCAGGCATTGCCTTTGCGGATCTTCTCATGTTCATGCAGCTAGGTTTTCAGACTGCGCTGTATGACAGTAACACCAGACTACATCGCAGTTTGCAAGCAGACATTGTTTTAACCAGTCCCCAAGCCCGTAACTTAGCAAGCTTGTCTACATTTTCTCGGCGGCGGCTTTACCAAGCAATGGATATACCAGGGGTAAAGTCAGCCCAAGCAATGTATTTCAACAATACAATCTGGAAAAATCCCCAAACACACCGTGAAACGGGGGTGTTAGTAATCGGCTTTAACCCAGACAAGCCAGCTTTTGCCTTACCAGATGTTAACCAGCAATTGCAAGCGATCAAACTGCCGGATACCGTCTTGTTCGATCGTGGTGCAAGAGGAGATTATCAAAAAGTGATCGCTCAAATTGATCGAGGTAAAACCCTGACTACTGAAATAGAACGGCGCACAATTACCATTAGTGGCTTGTTTCAAGTCGGGGCTTCTTTTGGCTTTGATGGCAACCTGATTACCAGCGATCAAAACTTTTTGCGGCTATTTTCTGGGCGACAGTCGAGCAGTGTCAGTCTAGGTTTGATTCTTCTGAACCCAGGCTATGAACCGAAAAAAGTAGCAGCAATGCTCAAAGCCTACCTCAAAGATGATGTCAGAGTATTCACCCACGCCGAATTTATTGAATTTGAAAATAATTTTTGGAGAACAAATTCCCCAATTGGGTTTATTTTCAGTTTGGGTGTATCGATGGGGTTTGTGGTGGGCACGATCATCGTCTATCAAGTTCTCTCTAACGATGTTAATGCCCACATTCGAGAATACGCCACCTTTAAAGCAATGGGATATCGCAATTACTACTTGCTAGGTGTGGTGTTTGAAGAATCGTTGATATTAGCAGCACTGGGCTTCTTTCCCGGATTGGGAGTGTCCTTAGTGCTTTATCAACTGACTCGTAGTGCTACAAATTTGCCCATATACATGACTGCGATTCGGGCATTGCAGGTATTAGTACTGACCATCATTATGTGTACAATTTCCGGTGCGATCGCCACCCGTAAACTCCAAGCCACCGACCCTGCTGATATTTTTTGGAATTAATCCTTTGTCATTTGTCATTTGTTACTCAAAAGGACTAAGGACAAATGACAATCATCACGAATAATCGAGCTATTTATGACTAGCAAACCCGTCATCTCTATTAAAAATCTCGACCACCACTTTGGTCACGGCTCACTCCGCAAGCAAGTTTTATGTAATATCAACTTAGAGATTAATGCTGGTGAAATTATTATCATGACTGGGCCCTCTGGTTCTGGAAAGACTACCTTACTGACCTTAGTGGGTGGATTGCGTTCTGCCCAATCTGGTAGTTTGCAGGTGTTGGGACGAGAACTTTGTGGTGCTAGTGCTGAAGAACTAGTGCAAGCACGACGCCATAACGGTTATATTTTCCAAGGAGATAACTTGCATGGTAGTTTAACGGCACTCCAAAACGTCAAAATGGCTTTAGAATTGCACAAACATCTTGGGTTAAAAAAAATGCAAGCTAGATCGGCCCAAATGTTAGAGCAAGTAGGATTGCGAAATCATTTGCATTATTACCCTGATAACCTGTCTGGGGGACAAAAACAACGAGTAGCGATCGCTCGTGCTTTAGTCAGTCATCCTCAAATAATTCTCGCGGATGAACCCACCGCCGCCCTTGACAGTCAATCGGGACGAGATGTAGTCAATCTCATGCAAAAACTGGCAAAAAAACAAGGCTGTACCATCTTGATGGTTACTCATGACAACCGCATCCTCGACATTGCCGATCGCATAGTTCAGATGGAAGATGGCAGACTCAAGTTAAAAGTAATACTATCAGCCTAAAGTTAATTAGCGTATTCCCTGATTCAGAGTTAATTTATAAAGTAAATCTGAAGTGTGGCGTGGCAGACTCACTTTTTTCCCTCAATCTCATAGTTTTTTGGTGACTAAACCGCTATTCTCAGTAAATTTTAGTAAATTTTAAAATATTTCCGAATGGTATGTATATAGTTTAATTTATCTTCGTTGACTTACTTACCTAGTTTAAGTAATTTCCCTATACCAATTTCAACCTAAGAATGTGATATTAGTGTCCAGTTGAAAAAGTGTCCAGTTGATTCCGAGATTTCCTTCAAGTATTATTTATGTAATCACAGTTAAATTTTATGCTCATTGCCAATGTCATACACCTTGGTTATTAGAGTCAAGACCAATTTCCTAAAATTACAGATAAAATGATTCGCCCTTGCAATCCATAAATACCTGGAGAATTTCCGAAAATTTATGGTTGACAACAACATCGGCTTCAAACAGGAAACACTAGCGATAATAAGCTAATCTATTTTCCAATACAAGCAAGGGTTTTTGTAGTTCTATGATTATTGAGAATAGCGCTAGTAGTTCAAACAAAAAGTTGCTCGGTTTTGATGTCAAAACTTTGACAGCCAATTGCCGTGCAATAAATGTGTTACAGGGAATATTTGCTGTTCTCCCCCTCGCCTTAGCATTACCTGTAGATGCTTTGCAAGTAAAGGTGATTCCAACTAATCCTAAATTAGGGGATACACTCTCGGTGCAGATTAATCTAGATAATCCAGAGAATGGTACAAATCCAACAGTAGCTAGTGGAAAGAATACATACCCAGCCTTTAAAATTGCACCCAATCAGTATCGGGCATTTGTTCCCACAACTCCATTAGAAAAAGCTGGAACTAGAACACTCCGGGTTGCTGGGGATGGTCAAGTGCAAAACTTGGCAGTGAATGTGCTTAATCGCAAATTCCCCGTGCAACGCATTACTTTGCCACCTGGCAAAGCCGGAGTGGATGCCACAGAGTATGAACTCAAGCGTGTGGCAGCTTTTAAGGCGCTACAAACACCAGAAAAGTATTGGAATGGAGTATTCCTGAAGCCAAATGCAGGGCGGATGAGTACAAACTATGGTGTACGTCGCTACTATAATGGTACATTTGCAAAAGACTACTATCATCGTGGTCTTGACTACGCTGGTGCTGCCGGTTCGCCGGTAATTGCCCCAGCCGCTGGGCGAGTTGCTTTGGTAGGTAGGGTATCCCAAGGGTTTCGGATACACGGTAACGTAGTTGGCATTGACCACGGTCAAGGAGTAACCAGTATTTTCATGCACCTGAGTCGTATTAACGTTAAAGAAGGTGATTTTGTGAAAGCTGGTCAACTAATTGGTGCAGTAGGTTCAACAGGTGCAGCCACGGGACCACATTTACACTGGGGTCTGTACGTCAACGGACAATCTGTCGATCCAACACCTTGGCGAACTAAGGTTGTTAACTAGTAGAGGCAGAATTGATCTTGTCTTTGCATAATTTGTGTATTTTTTGCTGAGAATTAGGCAAAATAAATTGGATTGATACCGTCCCTACCAAGCTTTGCCAACATAAATGATGATAAGCGTTATGAGTATCGAAAAAATTGTAGAACAAGCTCTCCAGGATGGTTATTTGACACCAGCAATGGAAGCAGAAGTCGGTAGAATCTGTGATAACGCCTCAGAACTCTCAATTGAAGAGTATATGGCGTTGGATCGGCTGATGGGTGCGCTATTGACTGGTGAGGTAGTGGCGGTACCTCGCAAACAATTCATTAACGTTATGGAAGAATTGGTGCTGACGGAAGCGATCGCACGAGTCGCAGAAATTGAAGCCACCAGCGAAAGTTCTTTAGATGTTGGAGATATTGCCGCTTACGCTCTCAATCGGCTACCACCTTTGTATGCTACTACAGAAGAGGGTGCTAATTTTCAGCGCCAAACGGCTCAGGCACAACTGCAAGACTTAATTTCTCAACAAATAAGTGAGGCGATTAATCGTTATCTCGATCGACCCAATTTCTTCCCAGAACGTCAAGCCTTGGGTAAAAATACTGGTAACGAGGTTGTACGCCAAGTTAGTGCTTTACTCCAAACATACGCACCTAACTTTGAGCAAAAATTATAATTTTAAGAGTCATTAGTCATTAGTCATTTGTTTTAGACAAAGGACAAAGGACTAATGACTCTTAACTAATTAATCACGTACTAACACTTTTGTCCCTAAACTCACTTGCTCATATAACAATCGGACATCAGAATTACGCATTCTCAAGCAGCCGTGGGATACAGCCGTTCCTACCAGGTCGATATCCGGCGTGCCATGAAAGCCAATTTCATTCCGTCCATCTGACCAAAAACCAATCCATCTATCTCCCAAGGGACTATCCGTACCAGGCTCAAATACTTTGCCAGTAATCGGGTGACGCCAGATTGGATAGTGTCGCATGTGGATCACTTGGAAAGAACCAGTGGGCGTTTCCCAACCTTTCTTGCCGACAGCAATCGGATAGCTGGCGATCACCTCTTCTCCTGCATATACATAAGTGCGGCGATCGCTTAAATCAACCACCACTTGCGTCTTGACATTTGCCAGCCTACTAGATGGTACTTGTTGGGCTGAAGCCTTAGACCACAGACCTTTTGGCCAACTATCCGCAACTGGATTTTGTCTTTCTACTTGCGCTACCAGCTGCGGCGGAGTTGGTAAGTCATTTGCTTTAGCTACATTATTCTTAATAATTTGGGGCTTAGTTTGAGGCTTAATGGTAGAAGGCTTGAGTTTAGAAGCCCTACGAATAGTTGCTTTCGCTAGATTCTTGTTAATTATTTGCGACTTAATCTTAGAAGCCCTAAGAGTAGTTATTTTAGCTAGATTCTTCTTAATTATTTTTGATTTAGTTTTAGGTTTAATAGCAGAGGACTTTGGTGTAAACGTCCTCTGGACAGTAGAGCCTTGGGCAACTTCATCAGGTGGCACAGATCCACCCAGCGCAATTTCCCCCAAACTCACTTGAGAAAGATTCTTGTAGACTCCCTCTGGGCGGCTTCCCTTAAGATTAGTTCGGGTAGAATCTCGCCGCATCGAAGTAGATGCAGACTTCTCATACTGCCGTTCCGCCGTACTAATGCGCCAATGGACAGCTAAGGATAAAAATGCTGTGCCAAAACAAAGCAGCATTACCATACGCCCTACAGATTCGTTTCTTACCATTGCCATCGCCTATTGTTTATCCCTGACATATCCAGCCGAGCAATTGAATGAGTTCATCATCCGATTATCAAAAATTTATCAATACTTATCATTTCTGTTGTAAATCTGCCAACACCTCTGGGCAAACTAAGACTATACAAATTGTCCCAACGGCAAAAATCCAAGTAAGCAACCTTATTCCTCAAAAATTTTGAGGGTCGTAAGCCTCTCCTCGGACTTTTTGGTGGAACTCTTGAAATGTAGCAATCAATCATTAATGGTGTAGGTGGATGAAAAACCATGTTTGAAAAACTATTGCTAGCGGTAACAATTACATTTTCCCTCAATTTATTTTTTCAAGTTCGCGTACCAGAGCAACATAACTCTAGTGCTGCCTTCGGGTCACAACCAGAACAATCAGCAACTATTCTAGTAACGAAATCAAAAAATTAAATCACCATCTTAGCAACCACAGCAACCTAACTTCCAGAAATTATTACCCAAATTTTAAAGGTATGAAGAAGTTAGAATTACAAAATTTTATCTTCATTTTTATAGCTAAATTTAATTATCTCGATCAAGCGTATATACCCAGTTGCTAAAAGTACTAAAATGTGCATTACACCGCGCCTTTGTTCGTCGATCGGTCTTAGGTAACTATGGGAGCAGTATAAGGAAAAGTGGCTCTGCTTATTGCTATAAATGTATCCAAAATTGTATGCTTCAGTGTTCCAGTCATAAATCCGTCACCTGAGCATGGAACTTCTGTTCCATTAGCAGGTCTAATAGATAGGGATGATTTAGAGCCAGTACGATCTATGAGTCAATCGATTACTGTATCCTGGTCAACGGTTGATGCAAAGTATCCAGAAGCATCAGTGCAAGTTGACAAACTCCCTAACCACGATTTAATTTTGCGCTGTCAAGCCGGACTGCGACCAGATCGTGCTGCCTTTGCGGAACTATTACGCCGCTATCAAAGTCAAGTCGATCGAGTTTTATACCACTTAGCTCCAGATTGGCCTGACAGAGCCGATTTGGCTCAAGAAGTTTGGATTCGAGTGTATCGGAACATTAACCGATTACAAGAGCCTGCTAAATTTCGGGGCTGGTTAAGCCGCATTGCCACCAACTTGTTTTACGACGAGTTACGGAAACGCAAGCGGGTGATGAGTCCTTTGTCACTGGATGCTCCCCGTTCCTTAGAGGACGGCGAGATGGATTGGGAAATCGCTGGCGATACCCCAGGCCCAGAGGAAGAACTGACAACTAGAGAATTTTACGAGCAATTGCGGGAAGCGATCGCGGATTTACCAGAAGTTTTTCGTACTACCATTGTCCTCAGAGAAATCGAAGGCATGGCTTATGAAGAAATTGCTGAAATCACTGGAGTTTCTCTAGGAACTGTGAAATCAAGAATAGCCAGAGCTAGATCGAGGCTGCAAGCCCACTTGCAGAATTATCTAGACTCCTAATTTTTCTAATTTACAGTATCTTGCTTCTGCCATTGGGCAGAATTTAAGCATAGATTAAAAATTACTAGAAAGACGTAGATTGTTTCTGCCTTTAGGAGGAAAATTGGCTAATTTTCCCAAAATCCCCGCCCAGTTTACCCGTGTATGAATTGGTAATAATGTTAAGATGACTACTGATTCTCAGTTTTACGACCGTTCTCCTTTGCAACTTCCTCAAGATTTGTCAGATGGAATGGCCAAGCATACCAATGAATCAACGGGTCTTATGGATATGGTGAAGCGCGATCGCTTCGAGTTATTGAGTGCTTACCTCGATGGTGAAGTCACAGCCACCGAACGCAAGCAAGTAGAAGAATGGCTGGCAAATGATGCCTCAGTTCAATGTTTGTATGCCCGACTGTTAAAGCTGCGCCAAGGTTTGCGGACGCTCCCAGTGCCAGTAGCCCAACAGTCGCCAGAAGAAACAGTTCAGCAAGTATTGACACGTTTGCGCCGCCGCTCCCGTTTAAACTGGATAGCGGCAGGTGCAGCTGTTGCTGCTTGTGCGATCGGCGCAATATCTGGCTTAGTTGGTGGTGGTTCGATGGTACCGCAACTGGCGCAACGACCACAAAGAGAACCTATACAAACCTCCTCAGCGTCTATAGTTCCCCCTTCGCCGCTGATGGTGGGACTAAATAACCCGGTAATTGAAATTCCGAAAGCAGCAGTAGCCTCTCCAGAAAATTCAATTTATCAGGTTCAGCCGCAACGACACGACCCCAAACAGGACATCAACTGATCGCA
Organism: Nostoc sp.; assembly: GCF_036917375.1. Lineage (GTDB taxonomy): Bacteria > Cyanobacteriota > Cyanobacteriia > Cyanobacteriales > Nostocaceae > Nostoc. Next base: position 117,158 of record NZ_JBALDN010000001.1, on the reverse strand, counting down.
AAGTTAAAATTTTACAAATCGTAACTGTACTTTGGGGTTAAACCACAGCCGCTCCACCAGCCGCTAGGTTGGAGTAAACCTCCTAATTGCTCAACTTGTTCTAGAGTCATTAAATAAACCCAAGCCCAACTATAAGAGAGCGACTGTGGCTCATAAACCTCAATAATTTGTCGATTATAGAGGTTTTCTGGCGTTTTTCTATTGGGCTGGTAATCTTCCAGCACATCTAACTCATTTAAAATCTTGGGGTTGGAAAAAGAGAGTAAATATCCGTGAACTTGGCTATCGCCTAGCGTCATCGCTGGGTAGCCCATTGGCAGAGCAAATAACTTGCCTTGTACAAGAGCTGTTTTGACATCAACAACTTTGCTAGCACAGTATCTTTTATAGTTAGCTTCACCTGGTTTGAGCGTGCCGTAGACAAAAACCCGCACCAAATCAGAAAGTTTTATATTTGGTTCAACCATCTGAATTTATTTTCCTAGCAGAGAACTAAGTATTTTAAGCGCGTGGTGTGAGCATAGCGAAAAAGTGAGTGAATTTCATTACAGAGACACAAAAAGAATGTAAAGAGGAATATCGGAAGTTTCACCAATAATCCCTCCTCACATCATACATAGAAATTATAGGTATAATAAGTAGCTAGTCAGCATCAGTTATTTGGGCAACTTAAGAGAGTAGTTAGATCCACTCTTAGGGCTTCTCACCAACATTTCTAGCCCACAGGAAGCACAGATACAAGTTAGATTTTTTGAGGATATTTACAAATTCAAAATAGAAAAACTTCCATTTCTGCGAGATGTCGATATATATCGTGGTAGGAAAGAACTCAATACAGAAGCGGAATGTGATAAGTATATTGCTCTCTACGGCGGACACCAATTTCACAAGCTCTACGCAGCGTTTCCTTCAACTAACTTTCAGTACACAGAAGGTAAAAGCGTAGAAATTATCGACTGGGGTGCGGACAGGCGCTTCCAACCTGCATTTTTATCAACTATCTTATTGAAAAATGCATCAGCCCTAAAATAGAATCAATTACACTAATAGAACCATCTTCAATTGCATTATGGCGAGGCTATAGCTTTGTTCGCCAAATGTTACAGCTAACTTTATCTAATAACTCTTTAATCCAAACAGTTAATAAGTGTATAGATAACTTAAATTATAGTGACTTTGTTTCAATTTATAGCAACATTAAGATTCATTCATCCATTTTCAAACATACTAAATATTGAAGATTTCGATTTAAATAAGTTATATCAGCTAATAATTAATTCCTTATCAGGATTAAATCGTCTTAATTTGTACAAGTCCGTATCATAACGCAAGGAACTATAGAATAGATAGTTTTTATGATTTATTCAACGAGTATCCTATAGTTAAAAAATCCTTTTATTCAGACGAAGCAATTTCTCAAGATATTTTTTATAAAAACACTGGAAAATTTCAAATAAGGCAAATTAAAAGGTATGAAAGGCAGTTCAGTATAATGCTTTGAGGATTTTATGAAAAATAGACCAGCTAGCGATGCAATTCAGGGAAAGTTATTTTCTGGGTTTGACTCCGTTGTAGATGAGTCAATAGAGACTAGGTGTAAAGAAATTTTATCTATGCCAGATGCAGAGGTTACTTTCTATCGCAATTTTTTCAATCAGCAAGAAAGTGATGAGCTTTTTAAAACCTTGCTTAACGAAATAAAATGGCGACAAGATAAGATGAATATTTATGGTAAAGAGGTAAACTTACCAAGAAAAACTGCTTGGTATGGAGATAACAATATGTCATATAAATTCTCAGGTATTCATCTTGACCCAGAACCTTGGATACCTACGCTGCTAAAAGTAAAAGAGAAAGTTGATGAGATTGCAAAAGTTAACTTTAACAGCGTCTTACTGAATCTTTACCGAGATGGAAACGATGGAATTTCCTGGCACACAGATGCTGAACCAGAGCTAGGGAATAATCCAGTAATTGGTTCTGTTAGCTTTGGCGGAGCAAGAAGGTTTATGTTTAGGCATAAACATAATCAGGATTTCAAAACAGAAATTGAGTTAATAGATAGCAGCTTCCTTCTCATGGCAGGTGCAACACAGCATTTTTGGCAGCATCAAATCCCCAAGACATCGAAGCGAGTTAAACCAAGAATCAATTTAACTTTCAGGGTAATTAATCATTTTTGTTGACGGGATTTAGAAACACAGACAATAACTAACTGGTATTATGGTATTTTATGGCATCTCCTACTGTAGGGGATTTTTTCTGTTTGTTCGTAATGGTTAGAGATACTCTGATTTGTATCTAAAATGCCCTTTAAGCGGCTAGTGGTAAGGCAATAAGAATAGTAAAAATGGACTAATTATACAGAAAAATAGCTAGGATTATTATGGTGTAAGCATTGTGGTAGATTTAAAATACTATTTCAATAACTTTAGGCAACTAAGGGCGATAGAAAGATAATGACAAGAAAGTGAGCATTTGTTGAGCATTGTTCCTCGATACGAAAATAGACTTATAGTTCAGGTTAAAATCCTGAAAACAAGTGTTTCGAGTATTATTTGAGCATTCATTATAGAAATAAAGATGGCTGAAAGCACTAATTTTTCTTTATCTAGATATAACCCAGCAGCGATTGAGGAAAAATGGCAAAAAACATGGGTAGAACTTGGCTTAGATAAAACACCGACAGCTAGCAACAAGCCAAAATTCTACGCTCTTTCCATGTTCCCTTATCCATCGGGCAGCCTACACATGGGTCACGTCCGTAATTATACAATTACCGATGTGATTGCCCGCCTCAAGCGAATGCAAGGGTATCGGGTAATACACCCAATGGGTTGGGATGCCTTTGGCTTGCCAGCAGAAAACGCTGCCATTGACCGTGGTGTACCACCAGCAAAGTGGACTTATCAGAATATGGCTCAGATGCGGCAACAATTGCAGCGTCTTGGTTTATCTATTGATTGGGAATGCGAACTTGCTACCTGTTCGCCAGATTACTATAAGTGGACACAATGGATTTTCTTACAGTTTTTGCAAGCGGGATTAGCTTACCAAAAAGAAGCAGCGGTAAACTGGGACCCTATCGATCAAACTGTACTAGCAAATGAGCAAGTTGATAACGAAGGACGTTCTTGGCGCAGTGGGGCAATAGTTGAGCGCAAATTATTACGCCAGTGGTTTTTCAAGATTACCGACTACGCCGAAGAATTACTCAATGACTTGCATCAATTGACAGGTTGGCCGGAACGCGTCAAGTCTATGCAGGCAAACTGGATTGGCAAATCTACAGGCGCTTACTTAGAATTTCCTATCATTGGGATAGATGAAAAAATCGGAGTGTACACCACACGCCCAGATACCGTTTATGGTGTTAGCTATCTAGTGTTAGCACCAGAACATCCTTTAACAAAGCGCGTCACAACAAAAGAACAACAAGCAGCTGTAGAAGCCTTTATTAAAGAGGTTTCCAATCAAAGTGAGTTGGAACGTACTGCTGAAGACAAACCTAAGCGGGGTATCCCTACAGGTGGTAAGGCAATTAACCCATTTACAGGGGAAGAAGTGCCGATTTGGATTGCTGACTATGTACTGTATGAGTATGGTACTGGGGCAGTGATGGGTGTACCAGCACATGATGTCCGAGATTTTAAGTTTGCTAAAAATTACGATTTGCCAGTTGATTTTGTTATCGTTTCCCCGGATGATGTTGCAGGTTTTGACTTAACTCCAACCTCTGATGTTGATGAAGTCACTCAACTTATCCAAATTGAATATAACCAGGCATACACTGAACCAGGAATTTTAATTAATTCTGGGGCTTTTACTGGTATTTCTTCCACAGAGGCTAAACAAGCAATAATTGAATACGCCGAACAACAAGGTTTTGGTAAAGTACGGGTGCAATATCGCTTGCGGGATTGGTTGATTTCACGACAACGTTACTGGGGCGCACCAATACCTATAATTCACTGTCCCAACTGTGGGATAGTACCAGTTCCTGATAAAGATTTGCCAGTACAGTTGCCGGAAGAGGTAGAATTTACTGGACGTGGCGGTTCACCTTTGACTCAGTTGTCAAGCTGGGTAAATGTACCTTGTCCAACTTGTGGCACTCCAGCAAAGCGGGAAACTGACACGATGGATACTTTTATTGATTCCTCGTGGTATTACTTGCGCTTCCCTGACGCTAAAAATGAACAACAGGTTTTCGATTCTAGTAAAATAAACGACTGGATGCCAGTTGACCAGTATGTGGGTGGGATTGAACACGCGATTTTACATTTGTTGTATTCGCGGTTCTTTACTAAGGTTCTGCGGGACAGAGGCTTGTTAAACTTTGATGAACCCTTCCAACGCTTGTTAACTCAAGGTATGGTACAGGGTTTAACTTACCTAAACCCTAACAAGGGCGGCAAAGATAAATGGATTCCTTCTAATCTGGTAAATTCAGCCGACCCACGCGACCCCCAGACAGGCGAACCGTTGCAACGTCTCTATGCCACTATGTCTAAATCAAAGGGCAACGGTGTAGCGCCAGAAGATGTAATTTCCAAATACGGTGTAGACACAGCGCGGATGTTCATCTTGTTCAAAGCGCCGCCAGAAAAAGACTTGGAATGGGATGAAGCCGATGTGGAAGGACAATTCCGCTTTTTAAATCGGGTTTGGCGTTTGGTGACAGATTATATTGCTGCTGGGGTATCCCGTAAAAAAGCTCAATCTGATTTAACTAAGGTAGAAAAGGAATTGCGCCGGGCGATTCACACGGCGATTCAAGCGGTGACAGAAGATGTGGAAGACGAATATCAATTCAACACAGCTATTTCAGAATTGATGAAGTTGAGTAATGCCTTAACTGATGCTGACGGTAAAAATTCACCAATTTACGCAGAAGGTATTCGGACTTTGGTGGTTTTACTAGCACCATTTGCACCACATATTGCTGATGAATTGTGGCATTTATTGGGTGAAAGTGATTCAGTTCATACGCAAACTTGGCCATCATTTGACCCGGCTGCTTTAGTAGCTGATGAAATCACTTTAGTGATTCAAGTTATGGGTAAAACTCGCGGCTCAATCCAAGTACCAGCACAAGCAGATAAAGCAGCGTTGGAGAAATATGCCCGTGAATCAGAAATTGCCCAGCGTTACATCGAAGGTAAAGAAATTAAAAAGGTAATTGTGGTGCCTGGAAAGTTGGTAAATTTTGTAGTTAGCTAAGTACAGCTTTGCGTAAAATCGTGGCGAATTGAGGGTTGAAATTTAAACACAGATGCGCTTCTCTACGAGACGCTACGCGAACGTCTTCACGCCGGGTAGGAGCGCAGAGAATTCGCTACGAATTAGTAATGAAATGTTGTACTTAAGTAGCAAAAAAACTGTTGCAAAGAAAAGTAATTTGTGTGGTACGTCCAGTTACTTAAAAAGGTTTTGACGAAACGCATAAATTATAAAGTCGTTAAGTATATGTCGTAACAATTTTTCTCAGTAGTTTATTGCTCTGAGACATGTGTATTTAAACACATGTATATAGCCGTCCAGAGAGTAGAATTGTTTTATTTATACACAAAAAAACGCTTGAGAGTTTTGCTCACTCAAGCGCTTTTTCGTAAAAGCTTATACCAACTCACTCGTTTGATGCAACATTTGAAATCTGCAACACTCCCTGAGGAGGGAGTATTACTGGGATAACTTGTGACAAACATGTGGTGAAATGGTATCACTCCTTGCACTAACTAAGAATATCTCTTTTGTAAGAATACCGGGGATCTAGTGAGTGACAGTTTATGAACTGAACACTAGTTAAAAACGACTCACCGTGAATAGTAATTAAGGAGACTAAGCACGATTGTAGCAATTTTGTAAGTATAGTATAAAAACTTATAGTTTTTTAGTACCCGCCGCCGACATTGCTTACCACTAAGTACGTATCAAAAAGTGCAGCAATTAGTAGCATAGATATCTCAACTTCTGCGTTAAATTAGTGGCTATCAAATAAGCTAGAAAAGGCTTGGATATTGGTATCGAAGCGATTTTGACTCAAATAAATCAGAGACGAAGGTATTGTTTAGAGAATGGCAACCCAAGAACAAATCTTTGACCCAAATAGATTGAAAAGTTTGGGTTGGGTATCTTCTATCTCTTAGCAAATGGTAACATCCAAGTCTTCTGTATAGTGTAGGGAGTTACTTCTTTGATGGAAGCAAAACACAACTTTTTCACCGACAATTACCGCGATGTTCAAAACGATTTCGCGTTTTTCTATAAAAGCAACTGAGGAGGATTATGGGTAAATTTTAAGAATTTATCGTACCTATGCCTCATCTAGATAGATGTTTCATCCTTGGCTAAAATAGCCGTTCGCCTACGAGCAGACACCTTAACCTGGCGTCTAGGTGTGTGGTAAGATTGCCTGGAACAAAGGTTTTATCTGAGTTGGAGTCTGGTATAAATTGCAAAGGTCAAGCTGACCGATCATTAACTCCCACGATACTTTTCCTATATATTTGGAAAATATACAACAAGGCTGGTGACGATCTGAGTGGAATTTGTAGATGAATATTTAGGATTTGCTATCAGACTTAACCAACTTCCCACAATTTTGACTTTTATTTGGCTTTTAGGATAGACACATGAACGATAAGCTGATGCTGATGATTCCAGGCCCTACACCAGTGCCAGAAGCTGCCTTACTGGCGTTAGCCAAGCATCCGATTGGGCATCGTACTAGTGAATTTAGCAACATATTGGCAGAGGTGACAGAAAATCTCAAGTGGCTGCACCAAACTCAAAGTGATGTGCTGACGCTGAATGTTAGTGGTACGGGTGCTGTCGAAGCGGGAATAATTAATTTTCTCTCTCCAGGCGATCGCATTTTAGTTGGCTCTAATGGTAAATTTGGCGAACGCTGGGTAGAAGTTGGTCAAGCCTACGGTTTGAATGTAGAAGAAGTTAAGGTGGAATGGGGAAAACCCCTAGACCCCGCAGTATTTGCCGAAAAACTCCAAGCAGATACCCAAAAGCAAATCAAAGCTGTAATCATTACCCACAGCGAAACCTCGACGGGTGTGTTGAATGACCTAGAAACAATTAACCGCCACGTTAAAGAACACGGTGAAGCTCTAATTATCGTTGATGCCGTCACGAGCTTGGGTGCGTTCAATCTACCCGTGGATGCTTGGGGCTTGGATATAGTTGCCTCCGGTTCCCAAAAAGGTTATATGATTCCGCCGGGATTGGGTTTTGTTTCTGTCAGCCCCAAAGCTTGGGAAGCTTACAAAACTGCGAAGCTACCGAAATATTATTTGGACTTAGGCAAATATCGCAAAGCTACAGCCAAAAATACAACTCCATTTACTCCGCCTGTGAACTTGATCGTGGCGTTACACACCACGTTACGAATCATGAAAGAAGAAGGTTTAGAATCAATATTTGCTCGACATGAACGGCTGAAAAATGCTACCCGTGCGGCCATTAAAGGGTTAAATTTACCCCTACTCGCAGCAGATAGTTCCGCTAGTCCGGCGATTACGGCTGTAGCACCCCAGGGAATTGAACCCGATAAAATTCGGTCATTGATGAAAAAACGTTTTGATATTGCCCTAGCTGGTGGTCAAGACCATTTGAGCAATAAAATTTTCCGTATTGGTCACTTGGGTTTTGTGAGCGATCGCGATATCCTTAGCTGCATAGCATCCTTAGAAGTTACCCTCACAGAACTTGGCTACGAAGACTTTACTCCTGGTGCTGGTATAGCAGCAGCAGTTCAAGTGTTTACTTAATCCTGAGTACTAAATCAAAAGAGCGAGTTAAATTATCAACTCGCTCTTTTTATTTGTATATAGAGTAGAAACCGTCAGAGTCAAGAGAGCTATATATCAACCTTTGCATAAGGTAGAGTTGATGTGGCATACCTCAATTCTCCTAAATGACACCAAGTTGCCCTAGATAGTATTATTTGCTTTGAAGAAAGTCGCACTGTATCTTTGACACCAAACAAGACTAACTTTGGCAACTTAGTATCATCCAAAATTGGCATAAATAGTGATTCTGTTAATATGCATGTAGAAATTTGTAAGCCAAAGTCTAAAAACTACAAGCCAAAATTGGTATAGTCTACGCCGTCTCCAGCCAATCGTAAATCTGTTCTAATTGCTCTAAAGTAATCAAACCATATTGCCAAAGAATCATTGCCAAAGGACCTGGGTCTTGCTCCCGATGCCGAAGCGCCACTGCTAGTGATGCTGTAGAAATTGCCAAATCTTCTTGCAAAAAATGAATCAGTCGGGAATATTTTGATGGTGACATTTGTATCTCACCTCCTTGTGCAGAATGTATTGTCATATATCACTTCACCATTACTCGGTAGACAGTAGTCAGTATTTCATCTGTCACTGTGCCGTTATCGGCCATACACCCAGCACAGTTTTTGTTAATCTGCCTTTAAGAAAGGCTTCCCATAGATGGTCTGAGAAATAAAAATTCTCATACAAATCATCTGCTAGCTTATTAATCAGTATTTTTACCTAATTAAATTGGCTTCATCTTATTTACCTTTGTGTTTTATTTAATTACACAGGTAGTAATAAAGATTCCATAGCCTATACTCTCTTATTGGCGACTATTTACACTTACGCCCAAGGGAATATTTTTGAGACTAAACCTGAAGACTGCGATTTCAGGTTTGAGACAGTAGAATTTTACATTATTACCACAGTTTTTAAATAGTAGCGTTACAAGTGCTGTTTGACCACATACAGTGACATTTTTTACAAAAAAAACATATATTTCGACCGTATAGGCTCTCAACCGAGTAATTACCCAAGTTTTTATTTCCGCAAAGCACCGGAGTTTATCAACTCAATTTTGAGAATATCGCCCACTTTCAACTTCAATTCGGCAGCTCTTCGAGAACGAAGTTCAATCACCTTATCAATTGGTGTATTGGGACCATAGGTAGGACAAGGCTCACTTGCACAAGGAGGCGCAGCAGCCTGAATATATTTAACTACACCTTTATGTAGAAATACCATGTCCAGGGGTACTGGTACATTCTTCATCCAGAAACTGACTGGTTGTGCTGAAGGGAAGCCAAACAGCATCCCCTGGTTATCTGGTAAAGCTGGTCGATACATCAATCCCATCGCTTGCTGTTGTGGCGTCTGCGCTACCTCTAATTGAATCGTTGTACCATTAGGCACAATAGCTTTAGCAGAAATTGGTAGTTTTTGACCTAAACTTTCTGGTGCTGGAGTTTTAGAACCAGAGGTGGGGCTAGGAGATTTAGCAGTTGTTGGCACGGAACAACCCATCAGAAAAATACTCAGCATTATCGAGAGCAAACTTAGCCGACGAGTCATATAGCTTTTCGATTTTGTAATTTAGACTTCAATTTTACAGTGTTGTAGGCAGAAAAACCCTTTGGGTAAGAGGCAGCAGCACCAAAGAAAGCATTCCCAGTCTGAGGCTACGGAAATAAGCAAACCGCTACAGTATACTAGGATTCTCTTAAAACGTATCCTACGCCTCGCACTGTTTGAATCAGGCGCTTTTGACCTTCATCTTCGATTTTTAACCGCAAGTAACGGATGTAGACTTCAATTACATTTGACTCACCGAGAAAGTCGTAACCCCAAACATTTTCTAGAATTTGTTCGCGGGTTAACACTTCACGGGGATGTTCCATTAAGAATTTTAATAGTTCAAATTCCTTCATTGTCAAGTCAATTGGTCGTCCGTTGTGTATGGCACGACGAGTTGCTATGTCTAAAATTAAATCCCCGAAGCGTAATTGCTCCGTGGTATCCAAATCGGGTTTTAAGTAGAGGCGAATCAACTTTAAAAAGTCTTCTGAACGGTAAGGCTTGAGGATATAATCATCGGCTCCAGCTTCTAGACAAGCTACACGATCGTCAACTGTATCCCTTGCCATTAAAATCAATACAGGCGATCGCATACCAGTGCTTCTCATATTTTTGCACAATGAGAGTCCTGATTCTCCTGCTAACATCCGGTCTAAAACAATTAAAGCAGGCTGGCGATCGCGACAGTGTTGTAAACCACTCGTCGCATCATGAGCCAAAATTGATTCATAACCGGCTTCTTGCAAATCGCAAGAAAGCTGATTTGCAAGGCTCTCATCGGTTTCAATCACCAAAACACAAGGACTTTGAGCAACTGTCATAACAATTTGGGATATTGGATTTGGGATTGTCAAGATATTCCAGAGAAAATCTTTACATCAGTTATAAAGTGCAATTACGAGCTTTTAGTGATGTAGCAATTCTGATTTGACGCGCTGCTAAGGATGTTTTAGCACGTTCAGGTGTCAGCTATCGAATTCTCGGATGCAATCTTAATAACTAACTCCAAATTCCATCTCCATACCGTAATTCTGGAAGGAAATTAGTAAGTTGGGGACTGGGGAGTGGGAAGATAAGGGAGAAATGAATTCAAAATTCAAAAACTTCTGCCTCCTGCCCAATCCCTACGGCAATTCTACCGAAGTCGGTTTAGCGATATGTGGCAAACCCCAACCTAATTTTTCTCGCAAAATTCGGAAAAACTCAGGCGGTTGCAGGCGAATAAATCGGGCACTATATTGCGATCGCTCCATATATACTCGATCTTCTGGGAAGATATAGCACCCTCCATTCCCATCTACTACCATTACCAGCCGAGGGATATTGACTGGATAGATATTGACCGACTCAGTATCTGGAAATACCAATGCTCTAGAAGCTAGGGAATGGGGACAAATGGGTACTAGCTGTAAAACAGGTACGCCAGGAGTCACCACTGGACCACCAGCACTCAAAGAGTAAGCTGTAGAACCAGTAGGCGTGGAAACAATCACACCATCTGCGGCAATATCTACTGGCGCATGATGCCCTATGGCGATTTCAAAATGGCACATAGAAGTCAAAGGTTCTCGGTGTAGCACCATTTCATTCAGGCATAGGGCTTCCCATAGCACTGAATCATCCCGAAACACTTTGACATTGAGCATTGCTCGTTCTTCAATTTCATACTCACCTGCCATTGCCTGTTCTAGTGCTTGGGGCAATTGATTCAGGAAAGTTTCCGTCAAAAATCCCATGTGGCCGGTATTCACTGTTAGCAGTGGAATACCACAAGGGGCTACTTGACGAGACGCTGCCAGAACAGTGCCGTCTCCCCCTAATACCACTGCAAACTCCATATCTGAATCAAAACCAGGGGGTGTCAGACCGTCAATGGGGGTGTGGCACACAGGACTCTCCGGGTTAGGGTAGCCCAATATCCCACCGATACTCGATGTGATACATACATTCCAACCGGCTGCGGTTAGCTTGTCTTTCAACTCGATAGCGACACGGCCCGCTATCGGTTTAACGTCATTGTAGATAATGCCTGCTTTCGGCACACTCAAATATCCAAGTTTAGGCGATGCTCTGTATTATGTAATCCTTACACATTTTGCGTCATGTAGTCATTAATCTAGAGTCAAATATCCAGAGTCTAGAGTTTTAGGACTAATATCTGTTTTGTAATGACTATTGACTATTGGCTTTTGAAGATTGTTTAAAAGGAGTTTTTTTAGGTTTCTGCTTTTTATTTTTATTTTTCTGGTAGTCTACTTCTTTGAGTTTCTTCATTATTCGGCTGAAGTACTCTTGGAGATAACTTTCTAGGGTTGTGGTTTGTTGCGGATCTAAACCAAACACTGTATATACTTCATCCATTGAAGCATTTAACTGTTTCCCACTAGCCAATACTTCTGTAAACGCCAGCCTGTCTGCTACGTTCCATCCCCACTGAAAGAACCGCATTATGCCCCGCACAGCACGCAGTAAGTTTATTGGCATCCGCGTTACCCTGGCATCTTTTCCAGATAAGCGTTCGCACAGGTTGATAATTTCTTCTGCACTCCATGCACGAGTACCGACTACAGGAAAAGCTTGGTTTTCCGTTTCTGGTACACTCAATGCTCGGATCGCAAACTTAGCAATATCCTGAGTGTCCATATAGGCGATGGGAGAAGAATTACCTGTTACCCAAACTGGCTGTCCTTCCAGAATGGGAATCCCATACTGACCGATTAACCCTTGCATAAATCCAGCTAGTCGCAAGATGGTATAATTCAAGCCTGACTCAGCCAAGAATAGTTCTGTACACCGCTTAATTTCCATTAGCGGCACTTCTGGGTATTTATCAGCATCTAAAATCGAAAAGAAAATAAAACGCTCGACACCCGCTGCTTTTGCAGCTTGAATCAATGCTACTTTTCCTTCCCAATCCACTTGTTTGATACTTAGTGAATCTGTAGGGCGAGAGGTTGAGGCATCAATAACTTGGGTTACACCAACTAAAGCTTCCGCTAGAGTGTCGGGGTAACGTAAATTTCCGGGGACGAGTTCTGCACCCCATTCTTTGAGAAAAGCTGCTTTTTTACTGCTGCGGACAAGACAGCGTACTTTATATCCCTCATCGATAGCACGACGAGCCACTTGTCTTCCTAAGGTGCCAGTGGCACCGACGATTAATAATGTCATGAGGGTTGTAATAAATTTTAATGTTTTATGAAAAGAATGTTATCAGAATAACCTATGCAAACAAAAGTTTACATCTTTTCTCAGAAAATCAGTTTATTTGGGTGGACTCATGAGAAAATAGCTGTCCTATTAACGGACAAGCTTTTTTCTCATATTGATGAAAAGGGATTAGGGAGTAAGGAATGGGGAAAATAATAACTCCTAACTCCTAACTCCTAACTCCTAACTCAGCACTCAGCACTCAATTATTCTTCTGTGCCTTGAATTTTCAGTAACAACGCGCCCAAGCCCCAGCCTACGAAGATTAAACCGAAAGACAATAGAGCTGCATTCAAAATTTCGCCGCCCATTAGTGTGATTCTCCTTATGCAAATTGGTGTGTAAACTAGGTCTACCAGAAGCTTTTCAACAGTTGCTAGGATTAGACCTGTGTAAACAATTTTAAACTAGTTTAGCAGGTAATCCCTACTGGCTTGGGGGGCAATCCCCACTGTTGACAAAAGGAGAGATGGGTAAATCGAGAAGATTTAATGATAATAATTATGAAAATATTTTATGTATCAAAATAATCAAGGTGATTTAATAAATTTTGTGAAAGAGCATCGTCCGCGTTTGGCGCTGACGCTCGGAGATCCGGCGGGAATTGGGCCGGAGGTGATTTTGAAAGCTTTAGCCGATCCAGAAATTCGTAAAGAATATGACGTTACAGTAGTCGGTAACGGAGATTTGCTAGCACAGATTTATTACAAACTGAATTTAACTGAGAATTTAGTAGCTTTGGCAAATCCAGATGATTTGTCAGTCAGCGATGTGCCGTTGGATGGAAAAATTAAAGATCAAATTATTTCAGGAATAGGTAATGCAGCCAGTGGTGCGGCTAGTTTTGCGTATATGGAATATGCGATCGCTCAAACACTGGCTGGTAAATTTGATGGTATTGTCACAGGGCCGATCGCTAAATCTGCTTGGAAAGCCGCAGGATATAATTATCCAGGGCAAACGGAACTTTTGGCACAAAAATCAGGTGTTGACCGTTTTGGGATGTTATTTGTAGCGCGATCGCCTCATACTGGTTGGACACTCCGCGCAATACTAGCAACCACACATATTCCCCTACGTCAAGTAGCCGATGTATTGACACCGCAGTTGTTGACACAAAAACTGGATTTGTTGGTGGAGTGTTTAGAGAAAGATTTTGGTATATATAGAGGGAGAATTGCGATCGCCGGGTTAAATCCCCACAGTGGCGAACAGGGACAACTTGGACATGAAGAACAAGATTGGTTAATTCCCTGGTTGGAGCAAGAGCGACAAAACCGACCACAATTGCAACTAGATGGGCCGATACCGCCAGATACAATGTGGGTTAAACCTGGTCAAGCTTGGTATGGAAATTCTTTAGTACAAAATCCTGCTGATGGCTACTTGGCACTTTACCACGACCAAGGCTTAATTCCTGTGAAGTTGATGGCGTTCGATCGGGCAGTTAATACTTCTATAGGTCTTCCTTTCGTTCGCACTTCACCCGATCATGGCACAGCCTTCGATATTGCGGGTAAAGGAATCGCTGATGCTACGAGTATGAAAGCAGCAATACATTTAGCCGCTGAGTTAGTTAGTCAAAGATTGGCTAAGAAAAATAATCAATAATCTTTAAGTGCAGCTTTGCTTAAAATCTTCAATACACGACCAAATCAGTTCTGAATATGGTTCAAAGCATTTTTTTCTTCTTGCAGTCTTGTTTCTACTTCTGGGGTAGCCTTAAAAACTAGTATTCTAGTCGGGCGCTTCAAACTTATAACCATAGCCTCGTACAGTTTTTATAAACTCCGGGATGCTGGGGTCGACTTCCATCTTTTTGCGAAGTTGACCAATATGCACATCAACCACCCGGCCATCTCCTACGTAATCGCAACCCCAGATTTTTTGGATTAGCTGTGGACGACTCCAAGCCTGATTAGGATGACTTGCCAAAAAATGCAAGATATTAAATTCTAGTGCTGTTAAGGCAAGAGTTTTATCGTTAAGTGTTACCTCGCGGGCCTCTGGATTAATTACTAGCTGTTTGAAAACGATACGTTGTGTTGAGGAGGGATTGATGTAGCGTATCCGCCTCAAAAGAGCTTCTACTCTAACTTCAACTTCTGCAAGACTAAATGGTTTAGTCATGAAATCATCAGCACCTGCGCTTAAGATTTTAATTTTATCAGCCTCGTCAGTCCTACTAGTCAGTATCAGCACTAAAACATTAGTACGACTCTGCATTTCTTGGCAAAGGCTATAACCAGTAACATCCGGCAAATTCCAATCCAGAATTACTAAAGCTGGGTTGAATTGCTCAAACAACGATAAGGCAGTTTTACCATCTGCTGCCGACTCTATTTGATATTTCCGACTTAAAAAACGATAGACGAGATTTCGAACGCCGAAGTCGTCATCAACGATCAGAATTTTCGGAGTAGTAGCAGTAACCATAACCATAATGTTATCTATTGTAAATTGGGCGATTTGCTGTTGTGCCAGCTTTACTTTACGTGTTTCTGTTGAGTACCACCGCTACTGTAGTACTTGTATACATTTAATTTTCCATGAAGCCGATCGGGGCTGAGGTTGCGATCGTGCCGATAAAATTTATAATTATGGCATGATTTTTGCGTAGTTTTGAATTTATATTGTATAATTTTAAATTTTTACATTTGGAATAAGTGTAATTAAAAACCATCTCCGTAACCGCAAATAGTTAAAAGACACATCTAGAAGCGACAGTAATTGCTACAAATTTAAAAGAGTAACGCACTCCCTGGTTAATTAGGTCTCTACAAAGGCTCAGAAACTAACTTCTCAGCCAATCTAGATTCTCAACTCCTACTTACTCGACTGTACTATAACCAATAGCTATGTTCTCTTGAAGAAGGTCTACGAAAATCTACCCTGGTGCATTTACATGTAGCTGCCCTCTTAAGCATATACTATACTACAAGTTTCAGCCTGAGCTATGACAAAAGGACTGAAAGCATCGCCAGAAGGTATGTAGGGCGTCAAAACCAGCTTTAACAGACAAAAGCAAAATAACAACAAGAATTGCTCTAGCAATATTATGATGTCAATAACTTGCTGGAAGCTTGTTTCAATAGTACTGCTGACAGCAGTAGTCAGAAGTAAAACACCCTTTGTATTTGGGTAACAGATTTAGCTTGTATACCTCACAAACTTTTAATCTGCTGTATATAACTCTACGAGTTTGCTAGGAAATGAGGAGACATTAATATTAGCGATCGCTAATATTAAAAAAGTATAAACTACTATATTTATTACTAAATATTTTTCATTTTAAACTGATGTTTTTTCGATTGATAAAGAATTCAGTAAAATCTAAAATATCTAAGTAACAAAAATATAAAATAAATATAAACTTTAAATATATTAAATGAAATTTCAATAAAAGATTGTCTCTTTATACTCTCAAAGGGCATTATTTACAATTGGTTAATTGGTTGATTTTCGGGAAAATCATCAGTCTATCTGAGGGGAGAGTTTGAAAATATTCATACCAGAGAAAGATCAATTCAATATCTTCAGTTCGCTAAATTACTATTAGTATCGTCAGTAAGGAAAAATTATGGTTAATAATTTAGTAGGCGGCATCATTCCTCCACAACCACCAATAGAAGCTCAAACTGATGCTCATGTCCTAAAGAGTCGTCTGGAATGGGGTGAACCAGCTTTTACAATCTTGGATGTGCGCGATCGCACGACCTTCAACGAAGGTCACATTATGGGAGCAATGCCAATGCCAGCAGATGAATTGGTAGAGCGTGCAGTAGCTTCTTTAGATAAGAGCCGTGACATTTACCTTTACGGTGATAACGAACAAGACACTGCCCAAGCCGCACAACAACTGCGTTCTAATGGATTTGAGCATGTCTCCCAACTCAAAGGTGGTCTTGGCGCATGGAAGGCGATCGGTGGCCCAACAGAAGGTATTGTTGAATCAAAAACTCCCGCAGGTGCAGATGACTACAATGTTGTAGATCGGCTGAAAAACCACCAAGAAAATCTGCAAAAGGGCGGTACTAGCTTCACGGAATCTATTAAACAGGGAGCAAGTAACCTTAAGGAAGGCATTCAAGAAGGAGCAAGTAACCTTAAAGAAGGAGCAAGTAACCTCAAGGAAGGCGCTCAAGAGCAAGCAAGTAACCTTAAGGAAGGCATTCAAGAGCAAGCAAGTAACCTCAAAGAAGGCACTAGTGAATCTACTTCTAGAGACGCCAATGATTCTAATGTTGGCTCTTAGGCAAAAAATACAGCAGAATTCAGAATTCGGGAGCGGAGCCGGAGAGGCTCCGCCAAGGCGTCAGAATCCAGAAGTAAAAGAGGCTTTATACATACCTGGCTTTGAGACTAACCTTTGTGTATTTCACTAACTTGAAATCTGCTGTGATTTAGCATGAGGCTTTGTAGTAAGCACTTTAGTGCTTGGGAAATAACGACTTTAGTACTTACTACGAACCTGCTTATCTATCAATTTCAACTTGACATATAACTAGTCGGAATTGACGAGCAATAAAAATTTATTGTCACTATTCCCGATTCGATTAGTGTTCAAATAGATCCTTGAATTGCAATAAATCTAAGGAAACTATAGTTGGTAGAAAATCAAAACATTCTTGAGCAACTTGCCAACGTTCTTCTCGTTTAAGCATTTCTATTAACTTCTGCTGCACGCTAAGTAAATAGCGTACATCGTTGGCAGCATAACTTAGTTGAGCTTCAGATAAGCTAACGGCGTTACCCCAATCAGAACTTTGAGAGCTTTTATCTAGTTCCACTTGTTCTAACTCTTGTACTACGTCTTTGAGTCCGTGGCGATTTGTGTAAGTACGGGCTAACTTACTGGCAATTTTAGTGCAAAAAATTGGCCGTACCTGAATACCCAGATTGGCTCGCAAAGTAGCCAAGTCAAATCTAGCAAAGTGAAACACTTTCATGACATTGACTGCTTCCAAGAGTTTTTTTAAGTTGGGGGCGTCAGCTTGCCCTTTCGCTATGCGAATTGCAGTCACTTTCCCTTCAAGATTGCACAGCTGGACGAGACACAAGCGATCGCGCAGCGGCAATAATCCCATCGTTTCTGTATCAACTGCGATCGCTGTAGATTCTAAATACTGGCTAAGGGTTGCGTCACTGAGGTCGCGATCGCTCACCTGAAAATCTGGTAATGTCATCAATTGTTCAAAAATAATAGCAGTGTCCAGCAGAAAAAAGTCTTGTCAGACACTACATTATTATTGTGCAAAAAAATCAGAAATTAAATCTACCTAGTGCGAAAAAACATCTGTGTCAGGTAGACCTCGCCTTGATTATTAGTAGCAACGCCAATTCCAGTCAGGTTGTAATTTCCTTTAAGGTTCTTTAGGTGTCCGGGACTTTTGATCCAGCCAGTAACAGCTTCCTCCACGGGGTTGCTATATCCTCGGTTAAAAGCAACATTTTCTGCTGCACTGTTGTAGCGAATCGGGATAGCTTTGACTCGCCCTTCAAATCCCTGATGGCTAAATGGGGTTTTACCTTTAGCCATATTTTGACTATGAATTCTTGCCTGTCGAGTTAAATTTGGATTTAAAGTCAACTTTGGCAGTCCTTTAGAAACCCGATATCGATTAATTTGGTCAAATACTGATTTTTCTAACTCAGTAGTTTTAAAAGTAGGAGTCGATATTGCAACCTGACTAGAAAAAAGCGACAACAGCTTATTACGGGTGGATGTATTCGTAGAAGTATGATTTGGTATCGGAGCAGTCGTTAATCCACTAGCAAGGACAAGCGCACTTAAAGCGATGCCAAAAGCAGTTTGTCGGAACATGGAGAATTGCGTAATGTGTAGAGATATAAGACTTCTACTCTACCCTATTGTTCCGAGAATACATACCACAATACTATTAAGTAATGATGAATTTCGGCAATTTGGCTACATCCTTTACAAGTAACACAAGCAATCATTTCCAATTGTCAGTATTTCAATAAGTCAGCTTCATGAAAATCACGGTTAATTTGGCTAATAATTTCAGATTTTCATGATTTACCAAGCAAAAGCTTTAGTAACAGGTTAAAGTCTGGAAAATTTGAGAAAAAACCTAAACTTTATCAAATCTAACGTTGTGTGCAATTTTTGCTCAAACCTAATCTCCTTGCCTAATAATAAGGAATAGGTAGATTTCAAAGCCCAATACAGTTCAGTCAAGAAAAATTGTAGCTTGGGTTAAGCAAAGCGCAACCCAACAAAACCCAGTAAATGTTGGGTTTCGTTCCTCAAACGCCACTTGCTTCCCCGAAGGAGGTACAAGTCGGGAAACCGCAAGGGCGCAGTGGCTCCCCAACCTACACAGTTTAAGACTTATGGCACTAACCCAAGCGTATTCAATACGGTTCGGTTAAAGGGGAAAGGTGAAAGGTGAAAGGTTTTGAATACATCCTTTCCCCTTTACCCCTTAACCTTTCCCCGGACCACAAGGATAGTGAAAAATGCTTATCCGAACCGTATTGCAAGCGTATTGACTTAAAGGCTTTCTCTGTTTGCAGGAGAGAGAAATGGAAGTTAGATCAGAATATTAAGTTGCACATCGCGTCAAACCTATGGGCGAATGAACATTTGTGTGAAGTAGATTGCGCCTTGACTGTTTTTAGCGACACCAATCCCCGTCAAATTATAATTACCTCTGATATTGGCAAGATGCCCTGGACTTTTGAGCCAGCCTTGAACAGCGACTGTAGCAGGATCGCCATATCCCTGGTTATAAGCGACATTTTCAGCAGCCGATCTGTAAGAAACACCGGTTGCATTCAGACGTTCTGAAAATCCATTATGTCCAAAGGGAACAGTACCATTAGCCATGTTCTTACTGTGAAGCCTAACTTGATTATCCATAGCAGAATTACGAGTCAGCGCTGGTAGCCCTTGGGAAGCTCTGTAGTTATTGATTTGGTTAAAAATCGACTGTTCTAGAGCAGCAGTGTCCGTACTAGATGCTGCAATTTGGTTAGTATTATTTGATACGTTTGAAGGCACAGGCGTACAAGCTGGATTTGTTACAGAAGTAGCGATCGCTCCACTACTGAGAGCAATAGTGCCTAAAGCAACGCTGTAAACTATTTGTTTGATCATTTGTTGGCAGTAAAGTTTTAGACAATGTAACCAACGAATATCAATGTGACAAATTGCTTATAGGTCTAAATTGCTTCAATTGTGGGCTTTTTTGCTCAAAAACTACTAGTAAACGTTTCAATGCACGATTTAACGCAAAATTAGTACTATTTAATTAACATTTGTCTTCTATCATTAGTATGATTATTTTTATTTAAGATTTCAGATTTAGACTGTTACATAGTGTAATTACTAGATTTATTTGAATTTATGAGTTCCAGATTATGCTTATTTACCTTCATAAATTCAGCTATTTTACTGTACTTAAGTATATTAAATAGCTTTTTTATGTCCAAAAAGCAGTAAAAACCGATTATGATAGTTGAAGATACGGAATGTCGGATAAAAAATGGCTGGATTTATTCAGCCAAATTTCTACGTGATTTCAAGTAGGTTTATTTAAGGGGTTCTAACTCTTCCTGTATCACACGCAACACCCGTGCAATATATTCTGCACGCCACTGTTCCCGTTCCTTGGCTACTTTGACATCCGGCTCGTAAGCTTCAATCTCACTAGCCGATAAAATACCTTTCACCTCTAGCAACCGTTCAATGGTGTCTAGTCGCTCATGCATCACGGACACTTCACCAGTCAAGGCCATGACGATCGTTAACAATTTATCAGTTTGCGAATTTTCTAAGTAAACAGGTCGTTTACCCTTGGCTATTTTTGTCATCCTAATACCAATTCTCCAAAAATAAGACTAGACATACAAAATGAGGAAAGCCAGATAAAATCTGACTTTCTCAATTACGAATTACGTTAGCGTAGCAGGCCATAGCCCATTACGAACTTGTACTGAGCGTAGCCGAAGTATTACGAAACTTTCTTTGCTTACTTAGTTGCAGCAACCATAAACCAAGTACCTTGGGTGGCTGAGTTACCATTTTTAAACAGGCCATTAGTTTCTTTTGCTTTCCATGCCCCATTCGGGATAAATTTCTCGAATGTCTTATCTGCTGCAAAACCAGCCTCAGTAACTAGCGGCACCAAATCTAAATCGCGTACAGCACTCCAGAAAGGTTCGTTGTTGTTAGCGGTTTCCCAATCATAAATAAACTGTGTATAAACATCCATGTGACGATAAAGGGGTGCTTCTAGATGAATCATCATGCCACCAGGAGCCAGTAGACGATAAGACTCTTGCATAACTTTACGCACAGATGACGGAGGGATTTCATGCAGCAAAATGTGAGAAACCACTAAATCAAATGATTCATCTGGGAAATTAGTATGTTCGGCATTTTGCTGAGAGAAGTGTACCCGTTTTCCCAAGGCTTCGGCTCTTGCATGAGCATAACGCAGTATAGATGCGCCTATATCTATAGCATGGACTTCTGCATCTGGGAAACCATCGACATAAGGTAATGTGCTATTGCCAATAGAACATCCCATATCGAGGATTTTTCTCGGTCGAAAGTTGGGAAATTCTGCTAAAAGGTAGTTTTGGACTATAGATAGCCCCATATCATCGTTGAGCGGCCCCAACCAACCTAGTCCATAAACATAAGCGCCGCGATCGTAAGTTGCACCGGCTGCGACATCATCAGCAGTGAATTCACCGTGATATCCTCCGGGCATACAGTGAATGTCTACAGCCTTTTGATAATTAGGTATTTGAAAATTTGGGTCGAGGGTTAAAGTACCCAGTTCACCACCTTTATCTTTGGCACGCTCAATCAACTCTGGCAGTTGTCTGTCAACGTTAGCATTTACAGCATCCCATAACATTTCCTGGTTGATGCGCTTCAGGGCACTAGTCCAGCGATAATAGGGTTCGTGCTGCATTACTTCCCGAATTTCATGACGATTCTGGGGAGGACGCTGATGTTCTTGTTCAAACTTCGGCTTGGCTAGTTTTTCATAAATTTCTTTATTACCAGGAGTGACATTCTTGAAAATGTGCATTTTCATACTTTGCACAAAGTTTTGGCGTGCCAACTCGTCGTGAGTGGGCTGCGGTAACATTGGGTGTTGGAATTGTTGATTCATTATTGTTTTTTCCCAGATGTTTTATGTAGATTTACCCTGGATACAATAACTTGGCTACCGTTTGTACATCCTTGTCACCGCGTCCAGAGCAGTTAATGACAATCCGAGGACTGTTGGTTAGTTGAGGACAGAGGGTTTCGAGATAAGCGATCGCATGGGCTGTTTCTAATGCTGGGATAATCCCTTCCAATTTCGATAATCGCTGGAATGCCTCCAAAGCCTCTGCATCCGTCACACTATAGTATTCAGCGCGACCAGTATCTTTCAAATAGCTATGTTCTGGCCCCACACCGGGATAATCTAACCCTGCACTAATTGAGTGTGCCTCAATGATTTGCCCATCTTCATCTTGCAGCAGGTAGCTCATTGCTCCGTGCAGCACACCAACGCGCCCTTTTGTCAAGGTTGCGGCGTGTTTTTCGGTATTGACACCTTCTCCGGCTGCCTCAATCCCAATGAAGCGTATAGAAGACTCATTCATAAACTCATAAAATAGTCCCATCGCGTTGGAACCACCACCCACACAAGCCAAGAGAATATCAGGTAATCCACCCCACTTTTCTATTGCTTGGGCGCGAGTTTCTTGACCGATTATTGCATGGAAATCACGTACCATCATTGGGTAAGGATGAGGCCCTGCTACCGAACCCAGGATGTAGTGAGTCGTTTCGACATTTGTCACCCAATCTCGGATTGCTTCCGAAGTAGCATCCTTCAAAGTTCCGGTTCCCGCCTCTACCGGACGCACTTCTGCCCCCATCAGCCGCATTCTAAACACATTTAAAGCTTGGCGTTCCATGTCATGAACGCCCATGTAAATTACGCATTCCAGCCCAAAACGAGCGCAAACTGTAGCTGTAGCAACTCCATGTTGTCCGGCACCTGTTTCGGCAATAATCCGTTGCTTACCCATGCGTTTTGCCAACAATACTTGACCAACAGCATTATTAATTTTGTGAGCGCCAGTATGATTTAAATCTTCACGTTTCAAGTAAATTTGTGGCCCCGTGCGATCGGGTCGGGCATAATGAGCAGTCAGGCGTTCAGCAAAATACAATGGTGTCGCACGTCCTACATAGTCTCGTAACAACTGCTGTAGTTCTGCTTGAAAACCGGGGTCATTGCGGTATTGCTGATAAGCTGTTTCTAGTTCAGCAAGTGCAGGCATGAGGGTTTCAGGTACATACTTACCGCCAAAGCGTCCGAAGCGGCCTAGCGTATCTGGAACTTGAGCAGTTGAACTTGGAGATAGGGGAGTGGTAGTCACAGGCTGTTTTTGATGACGGGACTGACTTAATTATTATAGAAAAGTCTGAAGCATATCTGGAGAATGGGGAGGAAGTAGGGGGCAGGGGGGCAGGGGGGCAGAGGGGCAGGGAAGCAGGGGGGAATAATAAATAACAATATATCTGCCTTGAAAATCAAACAGAACTTATGCAAAGTAATAGTTGAAACCCTGATTTTTAAGTAGGGGCAATTCATGAATTGCCCCTGAGCGCGTGTGCCTAAGTTCTATAGAAAATGGGGCTTGGAGATTAGGTTTCGCGTTAGCAGCTTATTAACCTAACGCCGACTTTAAATCACTTTCTGCTTGTGCCAACGCATCTGGTAATTTACTTGCATCGCGTCCGCCAGCTTGGGCTAAGTTTGGTCTTCCACCGCCGCCGCCGCCGCAAATTTTAGCGATCGCACCCACAAATTTACCAGCTTGCAAACCTTTTTTGTTCACTTCTGAACTAAAAGCTGCAACTATACTAACTTTCCCTTCTTCTGGAACAGAACCCAGTACCACTGCACCGTTACCGATTTTTTGCAACAAGCGTTCGGCTGCGGTTTTCAATGATTCTGGATCGACATCTTCTAATTGGGCGACAATAATTTTAGAATCGCCTACAGTTTGGGCTGTTTGTAGTAAGCTGTCAGATTTTGCGATCGCTAACTGTACCTTCAAGGTTTCTAATTCCTTCTGGCTATTTCTCAGTTCGCTTTGCAGACTTGTGATTCTGTCTGGTAATTCTTCGGGTTTAACTTTAAAGCGATCGCTCAAATCTTTAACTACTTTATCCCGCAGATTCAGATAATCTAGGATTGCTGGCCCCGAAACAGCTTCAATCCGCCGCACCCCAGAAGCTACACCAGCTTCCGAGATAATCTTGAACACGCCAATTTCAGCAGTATTACTTACGTGAGTACCACCGCATAGTTCCATTGATACGCTAGGAAAGTCAATCACGCGCACTTCCTCACCGTATTTTTCGCCGAACATAGCAACAGCACCCCTAGCTTTCGCCTCGGCTATTGGTAATACTTCCACTTTTGCAGCATGAGCCTCAGCAATCCAAGTGTTCACCTGTTCTTCAACTTGTTGAACTTCCTCTGCTGTCAATGCGCGGGGACAGTTGAAGTCGAAGCGCAACCGATCAAATGAAACCAGAGAACCAGCTTGAGATATGCCCTCATCAACAATTTTTTTCAATGCCGCTTGCAATAGGTGCGTTGCGGTATGGTTAGCTTGGGCGCGACGGCGACAAGCCGGATCGATTTGGGCGGTGACGCGATCGCCTACGCGCAGTGTACCGCGTTCAATGCGTCCGAAGTGAACAAAGAAATCAGATTCTTTTTTAACATCTTCTACGCGAACTACGATACCATCACCGGAGATATAACCGCGATCGCCTATTTGTCCCCCAGATTCCGCATAAAATGGCGTTTTGTCAAGGACAATTTGCACTTGTGTTCCGGCTTCTGCTTCCTCTTGGGAAACACCTTCTACCAAAATCGCTTCGACTTTCGCAGTCGTCGCAGGTTGGGTATATCCGATAAATTCCGTAGCGTGGATGTGTTCTGCTAATTTATCGAGGGAACCTTGCACAGTTAAATCGATGGTTTCATGTGCGCCTCTACTGTCTTCTTGTTGGATTTCCATTGCTTTCTGAAATCCATCAACATCAACTGTCAAGTTGTTTTCCTCAGCAATTTCTTGAGTAAGTTCAAAGGGAAAACCGTGGGTATCGTAAAGAGTAAATGCACTTTCACCACTAATTTGAGTTTCCCCTCGCTGTTTTACTTCTTGGATAATTTCTTCTAGCAGTTTTTCGCCTCTATCTAGAGTTCTGAGGAAATTGGATTCTTCCCGTTGCAACTCAGCTTTAATTGCTGCTTCTCGTTGGCGCACATTGGGGTAAGCTGATTCCGAAAGAGCGATCGCAGTTTCAGCAACTTGGGTAGTAAACTCGCCAGAAATCCCAATCAATCGCCCATGACGCACCACCCGCCGAATTAAGCGCCGCAGTACATAACCGCGTCCCACGTTGGAAGCGCGAATTTCATCAGCAATCATGTGGATAACAGCACGAATATGATCGCCGATGACTTTTAGGGAAGTTTTAGTTTTTTCATCACTGCTGTGGTAATCAACACCAGCAATTTGACCTGCTGTTTGGATAATTGGAAAAATCAGGTCAGTTTCGTAGTTATTGGGCACTTTTTGGAGAATTTGCGCCATTCTATCCAAACCCATGCCGGTGTCGATGTTTTTGTTTTGCAGTGGCGTTAAATTGCCTGATGCATCCCGGTTATATTGCATGAACACGAGATTGTAAAACTCGATAAACCGGGAATCGTCTTCTAAATCTATATTTTCGTCACCCCGTTCTGGGTGGAAGTCGTAATAAATTTCGGAACAAGGCCCACAAGGGCCAGTCGGGCCAGACACCCAAAAGTTATCGTCTTCGCCCAAGCGTTTAATTCTCGCTACCGGCACACCGATTTGATCGCGCCAAATTCCAAAAGCTTCATCATCATCTTTAAAAACGCTGACGACAAGATTTTGAGGGGAAAAGCCAAAGACTTGTGTAGAGATTTCCCAACCCCAAGCGATCGCTTGTTCTTTAAAATAATCACCAAAGCTGAAATTACCCAGCATCTCAAAAAAGGTGTGATGCCGTTTGGTGCGTCCAACATTCTCGATGTCGTTGGTACGGATACACTTTTGCGAAGTCGTAGCCCGCTTAAATTCT
This sequence comes from Nostoc sp., assembly GCF_036917375.1. Taxonomy (GTDB): domain Bacteria; phylum Cyanobacteriota; class Cyanobacteriia; order Cyanobacteriales; family Nostocaceae; genus Nostoc. The sequence goes on along the minus strand of NZ_JBALDN010000001.1, from coordinate 91,409 downwards.
GGCGTGCGCTGCCCCAAGAATATTGGCTTAAATGGTAGCATCCCCGCGATCGTCAGCAGCACGGTTGGGTCTTCTGGCACGAGGGAGGCACTTGGGAGAATTTGGTGTTCCCGTTGAGCAAAGAAGTCGAGAAATATGTTGCGAATTTCGTTACCGCTTAGGTACTGGGGATTTGAAGACATAGGTGTTTTTAACTTTAGACTTTAGACTTTCGGCTTGGGCGTAGCGGCACTAGGTAGGTGTATTTTTATAAATAGCTTTATATATTCTTGCATTTTGTTTAATATTACTGCCAGCGAATTCTCCCATTAGGTGAGATATATGCAGTTACTAGGATGTTTTTACGCTACTATTTGATTTTGGTAGGATGTGTGTAGGCGTAGCCCGTCGTAGACATCGCATTTCGTTGCTAAAGATTAATCATTAAGAAATACTTTAAAATTTCCATACTGAGGTAACAAATGGCACTAAAACTGAAAGTATCAAATATTTCTTATGGAGGATGTACAGAAATCATTACTTAGTGTAGGCACGTATGGAACCTGAAGCCAAAGTGGATGTAGATGTTAACGCTAAAACTGTCACGGTACAGTCGGAAGCTTCTGAGGAGTCAATCAAACAAGTAATTGTTGCTGCTGGTTACGCTGTAGAAGGTTATCGATCGGATTCTAGCTTTTCACAGAAGTTTAGATTTTAATATCTCAGGCGACGCTAACAAAATTTTTTTATATTTTTTCCGCCCGTAGAAGGGCGGAATCGAAATAATTTCCCTAAATTAGGGGCAGGTTTTGACATCAACTTTTTATTTAACTTTGTTTTCCAGATTTATGATGTTGCAGCAAATAAAAAAGATGTGAATTAAGTAAATAGGCAAATACAGATAAAGCGTAGGCAGAAATATTTTCTTTCTACTGTTACCGCATTGTTTAACTTGGGTTCATTCTCAGTTAAATTAGAAACTTTTGGGTAAAAATCTCTGCATTTATTTGCAGAGTATGTTAGCCCCAAAGAGCTACTGTATAAGCACCAAAGAGTTTTGTTGTATACTTTTATATACAAGTTAAATACTTTCTTAATATTTTATTAAAGCCTAGTTTGTAAAGAAAAAGGCTAAAAAACTTTATGAAAAATGACATTTTTTATTACATAAAAAATTTTTGATTTCGATAAATCAATGGAAAAATTTTATATTTCCTTTGTTTTTATACTTGGGAAGAAATTTAGCGCCCTGATGCAATGGTGATTACAAAGTATTTATTTCGGTAATTCCATCATGTAAATAGTACTTAAGAAACTACAGAAATAGTTTTTATGCATTTAAATAATATTCAGTGTTTTTACTGTTTTAAAAATAAACTGTAAAGAAGACATTAGTTGTTAGAAATGAATATTTTCCAAATTGCATTAATCAATATAAATTCTTAAAAGGAGATTAAGCTTGGAAGTTAACTGTCTAATCAGCACTGAAAAAACAATATGTCAAAAAATATAATTTATCCGAAAACATCATATTGAGTATTAGATGACAATAGCAGTAGTTATCCAAGTGAATTTATTTAAAATTTAAATAGGATCAAAAATAAAGCAATGAATATTTCTATTCTGATCTTTGGAAAAAATAATTTTATCGCCACACTTCCAGATCAGATCCGTTATGCGACTGCTTTTAGTGTAGAAGTTATGGACAATTTGGATCGAGCAGTGTCGCGGATTAAAACAACACCTCCCGATATAATCCTGGTGCAGGCTAGCCTGGATAGCAGTATGGAACTCTGCGGTTGGCTGAAAGATCAGACAAAACTATCGTGGATATATTGTATTCTTTTCGAGGATCGTTCCCAACAGCTGACTGATAGAAATAAGGGTTGGCACAGGGAATTGGAGATGAGTGCTGCGGCCCTAAAACAAGGAGCCGATGCATATATTTGGCATCTTATTGAAGAAAAAACAGATTATAGCTTGGCAGAGTTGACTGCCAATCATGGACTAATACTTGCTCAATTGACAGTTGGTTTGCGGAAAGCACAAAAATACCGAGATTTGATTCGGACAAATGATATGTTATCTGCGATCGCCTTAGCCGATTCGTTGACAGAATTAAATAATCGTCGTGCTTTAGAATGGGACTTACCCAGACAAATTCAAAGAGCCAGGACTCAAAAAACTTCCCTGAGTTTGATTATTCTGGATGTAGATCATTTTAAGAAAGTTAACGATACTCACGGGCATTTAGTAGGCGATCGCATTTTGCAAGTATTATGTCAGCGTTTGCGCCACAATCTGCGCTGTCAAGATACAGCATTCCGCTATGGTGGCGAAGAATTTGTAATTCTTCTAGCTAACACTACCGATGAGGAAGCACTATTAGTAGCCCGTCGTCTCAATCGCGTAGTCAGCGACGAACCATTTGCACTCAACAATAAACTGACAATTAATGTCACCATTAGTTTGGGTACAGCCTCTCTGCAACCTGAGGATGATGAAAAAGGAGAGAGTCTGCTACATCGTGCCGATCAATGTTTGTTACAGGCTAAAACTTCTGGGCGTAATCGGGTGATTAACTCCAGCTACTTATCTCATCATGGCTCACATTTGAAAGTTGTTTCTTCGTGAAAGTGCAGGGCATACGTGTCTATTTAAGCTAAAACTCCTTTAAAACCTGGCTAATAATAGTGCAATCACACCTGTTGTCCTAAAAAGGCTCAGATTTAGCATTAAAAATTACAATGCTTCAATCTAATTTTTATAGAATTCCTTGAAATAAGCAATTTTAGATGTTGAATTCAAGTATGAGTCGCTAAAATCTATACATTCGATCAAGTATTTCAATTGCCAGATGACAACTCCAATACCTTACTACATCTCTCGCAAACAGGCTCATGACTTTCTAGCTAAGTTTGCCAAAGCACTGGTATCTCCAGAATCTACCCCACTGCTGTTTCAGGTTTATGGGATCGGAGGAGTTGGTAAAACTACCCTCACCACAAAACTGAAAGAGACGCACGATTTACAAGCTAACTTTGCAGAAGTATCTTTTGGTCGTACACCAGGTATTGAAACGCCACTGAAGCTAATGGAAAAGCTTTATGAGCTATTACCAAAACCTACCGGACTCTGGCGAAGGGATTTATTACCTAAACCTGACCCTTTTACATCACTTTATGATCAGTATCAAGAAACTGTTTATAAGCTGAAAACGGAATCCGTGCAAGGTAAATCAGTTGGTACACAGCAACAAAATACAGTTAAAGATTGGTTTGAACTAGGAACAGCTACACTGCTAGCCACAGGTGCAGGCTACTTGGGAGATCACGGAACAGCATTAAGTTTAGGTTTGGATGCTACGGTCAAGGCTGGGGGAATTTTATCAGATGCATCGCAGGCACTCAAACCAGCAAAAGAGCGTATACAAGAACTGCTGCAACAGCATCCAGCAACGAAGAATGACAAAGAGCTTCAAGAGTTGATGCTGGAACCAATACCCAAGTTGACTCATGCATTTGCTCAAGGGTTAATCCAGAAAACTCAAAGACACAAGCGCTCGATTGTACTGGTTCTAGATACCTATGAAAAGGCATCATCAGATATTGACACTTGGCTGTGGCAGTATTTGTTAGAAGATACGCCCCTTAAGTCTTATGGTGTACGTATTTTGGTGGCAGGACGACGTTCTTTACTAGAAAAGCCAAGTTGGCGAAAGTTGCAACAGGATCGGGATTTAATCTATGAGCAACGACTAGATGAATTCAACAAAGAGCAAACTAAGGAATATCTTCAGCATATTTGTATTACCAAATCTGGAGAAATTCAGAAAATATATAAAGCTACTAAAGGCTTACCCTATTATCTCAGCTGGATTAAAGGGCAGAAGGAAGAAGGTAGAGAAATTGACTTTTCCCGTGGCAACCAAGTGATTACTGATCTGTTACTCCAAGGATTAAATCCAAAGCAAAAACAGATAGTGCAATTGGCGGCTTGTTGTCGTTGGTTTGATCGGTCGCTGGTTCAATATTTAATGCAAAAACAAGGAATAGACTTTGAAACTGGTGTTCATGCAACTATAGACTGTTTTGATTGGCTAACAAAGTGCGATTTTGTTGAGTTTGTTCAAGGTCATTATCGACTAGATGATGTGGCTCGTGATATTTTTCGTCTGTCATTTTGTCAGGAGGACAAAACGCGATTTCGTGAAACCCATGAACTGCTAGCCACATATTTTGATAAACAAGCTAACCAAGAAGTTGCTACAGATAGCCCTGAACCAGAAAAATACGATAACTCTGATTGGCGTCAATACACTGCTGAATTTCTCTATCATGCTCTCTTTGCGAGAAGAGATGAGGGTCAGCGTCAATTTATTTCTCATTTCTTTGCTTCTCGCTATCTTAAACAACTTGAAGTAGTAATGATTCCCTTCGCCGCAGTTGTTGCAGAAGCAGCAGTAGAGAATTATCGCCTCTTGCCCGATTCAACTGAGAAGTTTCTGAAAAGCATAAAATTGGGCTTTTTCTTTAGTTGGATGATGTTACCAGAAAATCCTGTTAAATATGAAATTAACTACAAGAATGTGATTGGTCCATCCAAAGAAGAAATAGAGGCAGCATTACGACCTTGTTTTAGTCAAGTTGATTTTTTGGAAGATGGACTGGGTAAATATGCCGGGCTTTTGTATAAATCCCTAAGAAGCAACCCAAGTCAGCGAAGAGATTTGCTACATAGATCAACTGAGCAAGCTGAACGATTTTCGAGTGATGCTCATCCTGAATTCGGCAGCAATCTATTTCTAGAGGTAGGTAATTGCCTATATCTTCTAGAAGAATACGAAGAGGCGCTGGCTAGCTATGAAAAAGCCTTGGCAATTAAAGATGACTTCCCCGAAGCCTGGTTAAAGCAAGGCATAGTGCTGACGGAGTTAGATCGTGATGAACAGGCACTAGCTAGCTATGACAAAGGCTTGGCAATTAAAGATGACTACCCTCCTATTTGGAGCAGCAAGGGTTTGACCTTGAGTTTTTTGGGGCGTTATGATGAAGCATTAGCTAACCTCAATGAAGCTGTAAAGCTTCAACCACAATATCCGCTTTGGTGGGCTAACCAGGGTATTGTACTGGCTCGTGCGGGGCGTTACCAAGAGTCAGTGGCTAGTTGTGAGAAGGCTTTAGAACTACAAGCTAATGATGAAAGTGGTCATTACAGCAAAGCTTGCTATTTCGCTTTACAAAATGATGTTGATTTAGCCATTGAAAACCTACAACAAGCAATTAATCTCAATGCTCGTCGATGTCGTAGGGAAGCAAAATTTAACCCTGATTTTGATAGGATTCGAGACCATGCAAGATTTCAGGCATTACTACAAGGTTAAATGAGCAGATTATATTCACAGGTGATGGACTTCCAATTAAAAGGTATCCATGTCTAATTTCTCTGACAGTCGCGCCATGAACACTTCACCATCTGTTACGTCTCCACGTTCAATAGAAGCAAGCCCAACAGCTATTTTTTTATGGGTTTCTTCTTCCCATTCCTGATAACCTTTCTCCCATTCTTCCAGCAGTTTCAATACTTTAGCAATCACATCTTCAGCATTTTCATATCTACCTGTAGCAATTCGGGTTTGTATAAATTGCTCGTATTCCGCTTTAAGTTGGATGTTCATAATTTTTATCCCTACTTAGTTAAGAGCATTCCCCAAACTATGCTCTAAAATTTATCTAAATTCATTAAAGCCTTAACTTATGCTTCTTACCGAACTCATACCGCTAGTTAAAGAATTATCCCACACTGATAAACTCTTACTAATACATTTCCTGGCAGATGAATTGTTAAAGGAATCAAGTTTAGTCCCATTGGATGCTGAGGACAAAGTAACAAGTCTTGGCTTATATGATTCTTTTGAAGCTGCTGCTGTTTTAGCGAAGGCATTAGCAGAAGAAAAAGCGGCAACACATGGTTGATAAAGTTAGATTTGCATTTACTGAGGTAAATCCAGAACTCGGTGCATTAAGTACGCTGCCTTATCTACCGCTAATTCTCACTTATCAGAATCGTTCGGTAAGTGTATCAGGCTTGCTAGATACTGGTTCTACTGTCAACGTATTGCCCTACGAAATCGGGTTAAGGCTGGGAGCAGTTTGGGAACGCCAAAGGCTCTCCGTTCCATTGGGTGGTAATTTGGCTAGGTTTGAGGCGAGGGCATTGGTGTTGATGGCGAATGTTGAACAATTTCCGACAGTAGAGCTAGCTTTTGCTTGGACAAGAGATAGAAACGCCCCATTGATTTTGGGACACATGAATTTCTTTTTAGCATTTGATGTGTGCTTCTATCGTTCTGAATTAGTATTTGAAATTAGCTCTAAAATAGCTTGATATAAATAGTGAAACCCAACATTATATTAGGTTAATGGTGGGTTTCACAGAATTTAACTACCTTGATTAGGTGGTGTTTGTTCAGGTGGCGTTTCTGCTGGGGGAGCGAGTACCGCATCGGGCGCAATTTCTTCTACAGGAATCGGTTGTTTATCCTCAATTTCAAAATCTGGTTGCGCTGCTTCCACCAACTCAGGAGATGGGGGATGTGGTGGAATTGCTTCTGGTACACTCTCAGTTTTTGCTTCGGTTTCGGTAGTAACTGTCTCCTCTGCTGGTGGTTCTGGTATGACAATAGTTTTGTCAATAATCTCAATAGCAGGTTTCTCTGACAGTACAGAAGTAATATCTTCAGGTTTGGGGGTTGTGGGTGTTTTTTTACTCACAGTCTGCTGCACCTTGTCTTTCGCGCCACTGAAGGTACTACCAAGACCTTTTTGCAACTGGCCCAGCCGTTCCTGAAGGGACAACTTATTCACCTGTTCTTGAATTCCAGTTTTTACCGTCTCAGCATTGGGTACTTGGGTTTGTTGTGCCTGTGGAGTCAATTGCCGACGTAATGATAGAGTTTGCCAGCCAAACCAGACCAAAAGAGCCACACTAGCCACATGACCGAGCAACAAACCCCCAGTAATGCGTGGTGCAAACACCCATAAGACTAAGGCGTAGAACAGCCCTACACCACTCCAGATAAAGTCATTCTTGCGGTGGATTTCTGGGAAAAAGAAAGCTGCTATGTAAATGGCTAAACTACCAAGACCGACTACCAAAGCTAGGACATATGCCAGCATTATTTGGTTACTCCTTACTACGTCCTTTAATTATTTCAATTTTGCAAATTTTGCCAGTCAATTGTTGATTTAGATACAATTTAAAATTAATTATCCCTGTTAGTTGTGGATTTTTGTCATTTATTCAAGTCTTAAGGTCTTCTTTAGGAGAGAAGGGAAAATATCGGACTACCCTTAAAGTAAAAGGATCTGCAAGAGTTAGCCAGAAATTTTTTATGACACTACAAAGCTTTGGTGTGATTGGATTAGCCGTTATGGGTGAGAACATCGCTCTAAACGTGGAGCGCAATGGCTTCCCAATTGCAGTTTACAACCGCTCCCGAGAAAAAACGGATGCGTTTATGGCGCAGCGTGCGCCAGGACGGAACGTCAAAGCCGCCTTTACTCTAGAAGAATTCGTTGCCTTATTGGAACGTCCCCGCAAAATTCTAGTAATGGTGCAAGCTGGTAAGCCAGTGGATGCGGTGATTGCTCAACTCAAACCCTTGTTAGAAGAAGGCGATATCATTATCGACGGTGGTAACTCTTGGTTTGAAGATACGGAACGACGCACTCAGGAATTAGAACCCGCAGGGCTTCGGTATCTTGGTATGGGTGTCAGTGGCGGTGAAGAAGGGGCGCTAAATGGGCCTTCACTGATGCCTGGAGGTACAACAAGCTCTTATGAGTTTCTATCACCAATTTTCAACAAAATTGCTGCCCAAGTCGATGATGGCCCTTGTGTAACCTACATTGGCCCTGGTGGTTCTGGCCACTATGTCAAAATGGTACACAACGGCATTGAGTACGGCGATATGCAGCTAATTGCTGAAGCCTACGACTTGCTGAAAAATGTCGCTGGATTAGACCATAATCAGCTACATGAGGTGTTTGCTGAATGGAACACCACCGATGAACTCGATTCATTTTTGATTGAGATTACGAAGAATATCTTCCCATATATTGACCCAGAAACAAAAAAACCCCTGGTGGATTTGATTGTTGACGCAGCAGGCCAAAAGGGAACTGGACGCTGGACTGTACAAACTGCGTTGGAATTGGGAGTTGCTATTCCTACAATTACAGCAGCAGTTAATGCCCGGATTATATCTTCGATTAAAGAGGAACGGGTTGCAGCATCTAAAGTCCTCACAGGCCCCAGTGGCAAGTATGACGGGCAAACCAAGGACTTTATCAATAAAGTACGTGATGCTCTCTATTGCTCAAAAATCTGTTCTTATGCTCAAGGGATGGCGTTGCTATCCACAGCTTCAAAAACATATAACTGGAATTTGGATCTGGGCGAAATGGCGCGGATTTGGAAAGGTGGTTGTATTATTCGCGCTCGCTTTTTGAATAAGATTAAGAAGGCTTTTAGCGAAAATCCAGCTTTGCCTAATCTGCTGTTAGCTCCCGAATTTAAGCAGACAATTCTCGACAGACAGACTGCTTGGCGGGAAGTGATTGCAACAGCTGCAACACTGGGAATTCCAGTACCCGCATTTAGCGCATCCTTGGATTATTTTGACAGCTATCGCCGCGATCGCTTGCCTCAAAACCTAACTCAAGCACAACGCGACTACTTCGGCGCACATACCTACCTGCGTCTTGATAAGCCTGGAACTTTCCACACCGAATGGGTACCTATTGCTGAAGCTAAGAAGTAAATTTTCACACATCTACACCAGGTTATTGTGAAAAGTTAAAAAGTTTCAGAATACAGTTTTAAGGGTGACTCTGAGTTTCAGAGTCACTTTCTTTTTAGGGAACTCCAAAAAATAAATTATCCAATTTTTGGAATCAAAACGACTTTTCCTTCCTCAGCTAAGTTGTCAAATATTTATCTCCTGGTTGTAGTCTTTCCCTCTGTTTATACACTTCAAAGATTAGAGGTAATGTCATTCCAGGTAAAACTACATAAAATATATCGGTAAAGAATTTAAAGTTATTGGAGAGGGAACAAATTAATGACCAGACTTGATTTGTGGGCTGAAATTATCCCTGGAGTTTCCGCAGCAGGATTTAGGATTGGACAACATCTTTCATCAATCCCCGATCTTAGAGAACCTATTCTCACTATCGATCAAAGAGAAGAGAGGAAAAAGAAAGAAAAAGGCTTGGAATCAATTGGTCTGGATAAAGCTTTATCTGATTCGGATGGCTGGATTTTTCAAAAAATCTCCTCGGATTCTGAGAAATTAGATGGACATAAAGTTTTTTATTATAAAGATAGAGTTGTATTACTACATTTTAATGCGAATGATATTCTCTTCGTTATTTTTGTGTTTGAGGGCTACCAAGGAAAATTTTTTGATAAATTTGAAATCGGCTCTAAGGTTTCGGATTTAAGCGAGTATGTTGAGCTTGAATATGATAGCGGGGATGAAATGCATTATCCTTGTGAATCATCGCATGTTAAAGGTATTGCCTTCTATGGTGCAGAAGAATCTTTAGAAGATAATCCTGAACAAAAAATCATGGGTTTTTGCGTACATAACTGGAGCTTACAGGTATAGAAATGAGCGTGGGGTAAGCTCATGAAAGAAATTATCTGCTCGAACCGAGGGGTAATGCGACTACTTTGGAGATGTCTAATTAACAGTTTCCTCAGCAGCATTAGTCAGATAGTAATAACAGGAGCTTTAAATTAATCTAGAGAACGATTAATTATGTATAAACACAAAACATAGCGTTTATTTTAACAGAGAAATTTTAAGGATTGTTATTACCAAGATATTTGGCTTTTAACTCTTCTAATTCTTGATCTATTTCATTTTTTTTACTAGAAGGCTGAGATGTAGGGTTTGGTGGTTGTATTTTATTTGGTTGAGGTTTGTTATTACCCAAAAACTGGGTTTTCATTTGTTCTAATTCTAGATCAATTTGACTAGGAGATGGCGATACAAAAGCAGGTGGAGAATTGGGTGGCGATTGAGGAATAGGTTTTGATGAAATCGCTGGTGTGGCTGCTACTTGTGACTGTTGATTTAAATCTTTGAGAACTTCATCTACTGTTTGATAACGCCGAATTGGAATACTTTCTAGCATCTTGTTGAGAATGCGACTCAACTGATTGCTAACAGGAGTTTTCAAATATTGCTGCCAAACCCAAGTATCGTTGTTGGTATCATAGGAATCAAAGGGCGATCGCTTAGTTAATAAATTAATACAAGTAGCACCCAAACTGTAAATATCGCTGGCAAATACAGCCCTACCTCTCATTTGTTCAGGAGCAACATATTCTGGACTACCAATACTAGTACCAGTTTGATTTAAGGCAGCGCCAGTGGCAGATTTTGCAGCACCAAAATCTACTAATACTAGTTTGCGATCGCTCTCGCGTAAAATAATATTTTCTGGCTTGATATCGCGGTGAATTACGTGTCTGGCGTGACAAAATTGCAATACTGATAATAAATCATTTAGTAATTGCCAGATTTCTATTTCACTAAAAGCACCTCTATGTGCTAATTCCTGGGCTAAGTTTTGCCCGTCGATAAATTCTTGTACGAGATACTGCCGAGCTTCTTGGGTAAAATATGCCAGTAGTTCGGGAATTTGGGGATGTTTGCCCAATTCATCTAACTGCACCGCTTCTTGATTAAATAACTCTACAGCTTTTGCCAGAGTGTTAGTGCCTTGAGATTGAGGATAAAATTGCTTAATTACGCAACGTGGTTTTGAGGGTTTATCCTCATCCACAGCTAAGAAAGTTTTGCCAAAACCACCTTGTCCGATTGGTTTGATAGCACGATAACGTTCTTTGAGGAGTAATTTTGCACCGCAAGTCACGCAAAAATTGACATGATTGGGATTTTCCGGCTTGGGACAATGGGGATTAAGGCAGTAGCTCATACAGGCGATCGCTCTTATATCTCTTTATTTTACTGGCGTTAAGGGTGGAGACTTTTGCGAATCCGTTAAAATATGAGCGATGTCTACGACGGGCTACTCGGCGTCGCACTACTAACTAGTACAATACGGCGGAAATCAAGCCACCATTTGAAAACTTGCAAAAGCCTTGATATACAAACTTTTGACACTTCGACTCCGCTCAGTGTGAACTTTTGACTTCCCCAAAGGGGCTGACTTCCGCCTTGCGGTACTACCCCATACCTTCCATAACTGGATGAAAGTAGAAGGCGAACCCTAACACCGTATAAGCAGCTAATAATAAAGTGCCTTCTAGCCAATTGGATTTACCATCAGAACTAATACTGTTGGCAATCAACACTGACACAACCACAGCGACTAATTCAAAAGGTTTGAAATCCAAATCCATTGGTTTACCTAATATCCGCCCTGCAATCACCAATACAGGTGCGACAAATAGGGCAATCTGCATACTCGATCCCACAGCTACCGAAAGAGAAAGATCCATCTTATCTTTCATCGCCACGGTGACTGCTGTGGCGTGTTCAGCCGCGTTACCGACGATGGGAACCAATATCACCCCTGTAAACAACGCCGTCAAACCTAGCTGAGATGTAGCCACTTCCAAAGAATCTACTAGCATTTCTGACTCAAGTGCCACTAGTAAAGTACATACTAGCAACACGCCAACCCACAACATCATATTTGGTTTCGCGTGAGGGGTTTCCTCTTCTTCTGTCTCCGCTACACCCACATCATAAAGATAGGAGTGGGTTTTCATCGAAAATAGCAGTGTTAGAGCGTAAACCAAGATTAATACTACAGCAACAGCAATAGAAAGATTTTGCAGTGTTTGTTCGTTAATTCCTTGAGAAGTGTAATTCATTGCCGTTGGCATCAAAATGGCAATCACCGCCAAATTCATCGAGGCAGCATTTACCCGCGCCACAATTGGCTGAAATGTCTGTTCTTTGTAGCGCAGTCCTCCCAAAAGCATGGAAAAACCCATTACCAGTAGTAAGTTGCTAATAATCGATCCCGTGATACTGGCTTTTACTACATCTATTAACCCAGCGTTCAGCGCTACTAGGGCGATGATTAGTTCTGTAGCATTGCCAAAAGTGGCGTTTAACAAGCCCCCCAATGATGGCCCGACTACCACAGCAATTTCTTCTGTGGCTGTACCCATCCAAGCTGCTAAGGGCAGAATTGCTAATCCAGCTGTAATGAAAACTATCAATTCTCCCCACTCCAGAAAGTGGGCTGCTACAGAAACCGGGATAAAAAGTAGTAAAGCGAAAAGAATAATGTTTTTGGTTGACATTTCTTGTTTTGGGTTGAGGGTATCATTCACAGCGAGCAATCCTAAGTTTCAAATTTGGAGTGTTGAATTAACAATCACTTTCACTCAGCACTCCGATATGGTACTCTCAACCGCCTGTAGAGCAATTCAGAAATTGTACTGTTTTCCGTTCAACGTTGCGGATGTTGTGTAAAGCAAAATTGCGATATAATGAGTTCTTGTAATCTTTTGTTGCAAAACTATGAATTTGAGCCAAAATATTACACCAAAAATGGGGTTTAATATATTAAAAGACAATTAAAATTTTGATTGGCGCTGAAGAAAAAAACCCCTAACTAAGGCTTTGTTCAATGGCTAATTACTTTAAGCCTTCAGGGAAAGGGCTGTGCGATAACGCAGATTTCCCACTAGAATAAAACAGCTTTGTCGAAAATTTAATTGGATTTCATAGTTGTTGTTTATACCGGATTTTGTGTAAAAACTATTGGAGAAAGGTTTACGCACAATATTTTCGGTGCAACTGCAAGTTTTTTGTTTTGGATAAATATACATGACTTCTGCTGCTGAAATGCCAGCTAGCTCTGGCTCAACGTTAACATTACATTCAGATCCCAATAACACCAAAGAAACCGATCCCCTGAGAAAGGCTAATGGTGTTTATGTGACGGTGCATGGTCATTTTTACCAGCCACCAAGGGAAAACCCTTATCTGGACGCAATTGAACGCCAACCGAGCGCTGCACCTTTCCATGATTGGAATGAGCGGATTCATTGGGAATGCTATCGTCCAAATGCCTTTGCCAGAGTCTTAAATGACCAAGGCGAAGTGGTGGGGATCGTTAATAATTACGAGTATTTCAGTTTTAATATTGGCCCAACGCTGATGTCGTGGCTAGAACGCTACGATGTGGAAGTTTATCAGCGAATTTTAGAGGCGGACGCCAAGAGTAGCCAACGCTTGCATGGTCACGGCAATGCGATCGCGCAAGTATACAATCACATCATCATGCCTCTGGCGAACGAACGCGACAAATATACCCAAATTCGCTGGGGTAAAGAAGACTTCCGCTCCCGCTTTGGCCGCGATCCCGAAGGGATGTGGCTAGCAGAAACTGCTGTAGACTACGCCACCTTAGAAGCTCTTGTTGCTGAGGGTATTCGCTTCATTGTTCTTGCACCGTCTCAAGCATTGCGTTGTCGTCCCCTTCCCACTCCAGCTCATCCCCATCCTGAATGGATCGAAGTCGGCGGTAGTCAGATTGATTCTACCCGTCCCTACCGTTGTTATTTGCAGCCCACACTAGACACTTCATCTTCACCTCTGAGTGGGATCGCCACTAGCCCCAACGATAGTAGTACAGAAGAATTACCCTACATTGATATCTTCTTCTACGATGGGCCGATATCGCGGGACATGGGTTTTAGTGATGTCGTTTATAATTCTAGTCACTTTGCCGGACGTATTGGTTCGGCGGTGCGTGGGGATCATCGTCCAGCACAGCTAATTTCTGTGGCGACGGATGGGGAAACCTTTGGACACCACAAAAAGGGAACTGAGAAAACTTTAGCCTACGCCTTTACCAAAGAGTTTCCTCAACAGGGTTGGACGGTGACGAACTTCGCCCACTACCTGAGCTTAAATTCTCCGAGTTGGGAAGTGGAATTAAAGTCAGTCACAGCCTGGAGTTGCGCCCACGGTGTCGGCAGATGGGAGGATGACTGTGGTTGTGGTGGTGAAGGCAGTATTTGGCATCAGAAATGGCGTCGTCCCTTGCGGGATGCCCTCAATTGGCTGCGGGATCAGCTAACTGAGGTGTATGTAGAACATGGTAGACAGTTATTTCGCGATCCCTGGCTAGCACGGGATGAATATATCCAAGTGATGCGCGATCGCTCTGCTACCAATGTCAACCGTTTCCTTGCCCGTCATCAAACCCACAAGCTAACCGCAGCCGAACAAGTAGACGCTCTGCGCTTGTTGGAAATGCAGCGTCACGCTTTGTTAATGTTCACTAGTTGCGGCTGGTTTTTTGAAGAAATTTCCCGTCCAGAGGGGACACAAATTCTGCGCTACGCCGCCCGTGCTTTGGAATTGGCAGGGGAAGTAGCAGGCGTGCAGTTGGAAAAAGGCTTCGTCAAACGTCTTGGTTTAGCCCCCAGTAATGTGGATCAGTTCAAACACGGTGCGGAAATCTATCGGCAACTCGTGTTAACTGCCCAACTTGGCTTTAAGCAAGTAGCAGCCCATTACGCCATTACTTCCCTGTTTACCAATCAGAAACCAGCAGAGACACATAATTCTCTACCGAGAAAAGATGCTGCTGATAAACAATCTCAGCGTTACCATAAACGGGTTTATTGTTACGCAGCCAATGAGCTAGATTACCAACTGCAACGCATGGGATCGCTAACTCTGGCTGTGGGCAATTTAAAGCTGGTATCAGAGATTACTTGGGAAAGCGAGCATTTGGTATTTGCAGTTCTGCATTTGGGAGGCTGGGATTTCCACTGCTGCATTCAACAATTTACTGGGCGGCGTAACTACAGCCAATTAAAAGAAAAGCTGTTTGGGGCGCTAAAACAAGCTAGTGCGGCTCATACTATCTTGGCGATGACACAGCTATTTGGAGAAGAAGCTTTCAGCTTACAAAATCTATTTGCTGAAGAACGCCACCGGATTATGGGGCTGCTGAGTCAGGAAACACTGACACGTTTAGGACAGTTGTATACCCAAGCCTACCGTGATAATTATGGTGTGCTGATGGCGTTTCATCGCGATGAAATAGCAGTACCGCAAGAATTGCAGGTAGCAGCAGATATTGCTTTAGGGCATCGCTGTCTGATGACATTGCGATCGCTAGAGCAAGAGATTGCCGATCCCCAAAAGAGTTGGAATCACATCTTAGAATTAGAGGCGATCGCTACTGAAGCAAAACATCTGCGTTGTCGGCTGAATATTCCCGACGGTAAGCAGATGTTAGAACAGTTAATTGCGCGATCGCTCTGGCAATTATTGCACGATGCCAATGGTAGTTTTAATGCAGATATCCAACTGTTGGAACGATTGATTGATGTCGGGGATCAACTAAATATTAATGTTTCCCTACAGCGATCGCAGGAATTATACTTTAGTTGTCTGCAAAGTCAGATAGCACCAGTGTGTATTACTAGCGTTGGCAATGAAGGAGATAATCAGTGTCTTCAGTTGCTCAAGTTGGGTAAAAAATTGGCCGTTGATGTTACCTCGATCTCAAATCAGTTGAGATCGATGTAGGGACTCACAGCGGTACATTGGTGTCAACTTCAGCCATAATAAGCAGTTTGTAGTGGGGACTTCAGTCCCCAAAGCCAGGACTAATACCAATCCGTAATTCGTAATTCGTAATTAAGCAAAGTCAGATATTGTTTGGGTTTTGGGGTTTGAATATGTTGCCTGATTTTAGAGAATTAGTATAAAGTCCTGACTACGAACAAACATTTTTATTCAGCTTGATTTACCGGACATGATATTATATAATCTATGTTCGGTAAATTAGTTTTGATATGTCATTGCGAACGGAACGAAGTGTAGTGAAGCAATCGCAAGGCTGTGTGATTGCTTCTCTACGAGACGCTTTCAAACGTTTCCCTTGCAATGACAAGTATTTAACCGGAAATGATATTACCTAACGTGAGAGCGATCGCAATGGTAGGGATAAAGCCACTCACACTTAAAGAGTCCGTGGGTATGTTTCTCAAAAAATGTTCCTGCATGGCGTCCAGGTGATATATCGATCCCAGCTTTCGTTTTAATCTCATATAACCAGGGAAAGGCTACTACAAAAACAGCTATGACAGTAAAGAGGTAGAGAATCGTAGTTTTAATGTTGAGAAATCTTTGGAAATTGCTATTGTGATTTAGTGGCATAGATAATCATAAACTAATAGCCCATCCAATCCTAACCTAAAGTTCAAAATATCGCCGAAAGCGGAGATCGATATTGTCTGTTTTCTGCTGATTACAGGTTAAACAGAGAGTTTGTAAATTGCTGATATCATTTTTACCTCCACGGACAAGGGGAATGATATGGTCGATGCTGAGATGAGTTTCTATAGTAGTTTTACCGCAGCTTTGACACTGGTATTTGTCACGTTGAAAAACGTATTTCTTTACTTCCGGTGGGATACGAATGCGGGGAGTTTTGCTCATGTTATTTCTAGTTGCTAAGAAATTCTTCCAAGCTTGGAACATCTACCCAACTTGCTTTTTGATGCGATTCATGAGATAAATCCATCAACAACTGAGAATAAATTCCTTCGCGTAGTGATGGTGTAATTTCCTGATTGCGGTCAATTCCTTGTAACCATCGATCTACTACGCGGATAAATGCCGAAATCCGACCATCAGCATAATTTTTGGGAAAAATTAACCGATTCGGTATTTCTATTTCTGTTAGAGATTTACCTGGCTGCGAACCCCAAACACGAAAACCATGTATATAATCTTTTTGATTTTCACTGCCTACGATTAATGTACCGCGATCGCCATATACTTCTACCCAATGGGTTCTTGCTGCATGAACAACTGCACTGATAGAAAGTTGGCAAGGTGTACCATTGGCTAATTCCAGCGTTAATATACAGTTGTCATCTGTATTCACTATCTTAGATTCCCCACTAATGGGGTCAACTCGTGTAGGAATAGCAGTAGTTAAATGAGCGTTTAATCTACGCACTGGCCCGAATAACCAGTGAACATAATCGAAGGCGTGAGAACCCAAAGATCCCAATGCACCGCCTCCTTTCTCTTTCTCAGAATACCAATTCCAAGGGCGTGAGACATCAGCACGAGAAGAACCTAACCAATCAATTTTAATTAGCCGTAACTCACCCACATAGTTTTCTGACAATAATTCTGCAAACAATTGCCATGCTGGTACAAAGCGAAATTCAAAGTCTACAGTTGCGATAACGCTTTTTGTTTTAGCTAACTGATAAAGTTCTTTTGCTTCAAATACATTTAAAGTTGTCGGTTTTTCTAGTAATAAATGTTTCCCAGCTTGCAGTACACTTTTTGCCATTTCATAATGCAAAAAAGGCGGCGTCGAAATGCTGACGGCTTGCACTTCTGGTAATGCCACAATATCTGCAAATGAGTCGTAAGCGTGAGGGATATTATGGGATTCTGCTATAGCTTTGGCTTTATTTATATCTCGGTGATAAACAGCAACTACCTCAGTGCGAGAATGTGCTTTAAATCCGGGAATGTGGACTTTTTGACCAAATCCAGTGCCTGCGATCGCAACTCCAATCATCTAATTTTTATCCTCATATTTATACAACTTATTATTTACTTATAATTCACATCTAATATGTAGTTGTATTAAACTGTTTAGCCAATATTTTTCCTCCTGCTTGGCGGTTCTTATTGAGTTTGTAACATCTAGCGATCGCTCTTTTGAATCTAGTATACTATCAGATAGGCTTATCGTAAAACTCTAATTGTAAAGGGGTAACGATAATGCTCGCCATTGTAAGCTTTAACAGCAGCAAAAGTCACTACAAAGGATTGTAGTAGCAGTTTGAATAAAATTAATAGCATAAGTATAATTAATAAGTTATCTAAAGTATTTTTTATTTGATTAATTGAACCATTATTCGTTACTGCCAAACTCAAGCTAGTGACTACTAAAATTAAAGATATTGTTATAACAATAAAAGTGTAACAAGTTAAAGAAATTTGAAAATTTAATGATTCCTTACCTTGTAAATCAATCCAGGGATATTGAGCCTTTTTAAAGCGCCAGATTATGAGTGGAGGCAAAACATTTAAAGGTAAATATAAAGGAATGCCAAGAAATACCAAAAAACACAATAATATCCACCCTAGCAAAGCCGAGAGATGACACAACATCGCCCATATACGCATTTGTTGTTTAGGTTTTTCTTTCATGGCTTTTTATTTGTAAGTGGATTTAGCTGATAATTCCCCACTATAATTATCTATAAAAAAGCCAAACCAGAGTTAAAATCTGAGTATTTCTCGGTCATAATTGACGAAAAGAGGTTTTATTTGCCAGGTTATGCTTTCTTCTGGTAAAGGTAGACGCGGTTTAGCTATATCTTCGTTATTCGGAAAGCGCTGTAAATCTTTAATAGACCTCTTGGCATTTGTGCTTTTTGCATTCTTGGAGAAAAGGTTTTGGTTAAAGGGGAAAGGGACTTTTGCAGAACCTTTTCCCCTTCCCCTTGCCCCTTATCCCCAGAGGGGACCCCACTTTCCCCTTTTCCCGACTTATGCAAGAAGTCTAATAAGTAGTCAAGTTTCAAAACCACCATAGCTGCACCTATAGTCAGGTTAAGGGACTCGAAGTAGCAAACACAACTGTTTGCTTTAACTTGTGGTATAATCTAAAACTTTCAAATTATACTTGCGTAGGCGTAGCCAGTTGATACCGCGTCCGCTTCAAAACTTATCATTAAGATCGCAGAGATGCAGATGGGAGATGTTTTTAGACTTTCTGCTTCCCTCTTTTGGCACAAATTTTGCAGATAGCACTGCTAAAGATGGCATTGGCGTAGCTATTTCATCAACTTGGGCGATCGCAATCAGAAAGTTTATATTAAGTACTGACGAAACTAGCAACTATTTTTTGGGATACCCAATAGCAAGATTTTTGTCAATAAGCTATCAGTCCAATAAGTCTGTCTGCGATCGCATTGAATAAATGTATAACTTAACGTATAAGTTATATGCGATGAGCTTGCTTTAATTTGTATATCTATCATACTTTTCCTACCTTTCCTACCTTTCCTACCTTTCTTATCTTTAATTAAATTACGCATTTAAAATAACGAAATACTAAAAAACATTGTTTTAAAAAAAAGGTAAAATATAAGCCATAAGGGGGAAGAAAGACCCGAAATAAATTAGTTAGTTTTAAAAGCCAGTAATCAAACCAATCCTATTAATAAGTATCAATGACACTACATCAATTACGCTAGCTACAAAATTTTACTTAAATATATCAAAAAAAATTGATAAAACTTCAACATGAAAGTGACATAATTATGAATCAATAATTAATTGATTAAATATTTCTTTGAATTAATAACTGGAGATTCAAAAACTGGTCTATGGCACGACGTTCGTTGAAAGCATCTACTCTAGGTATTGAGAAAGCAAAAAAGGCTTTTAAAATTAGAGAATGGACGCAAGAGTATTTAGCTAGCGAGATAGGACTTGAGACTCGGCAACCAATCTGGAAATTTTTTACAGGCAAGCCGATTGAGCGTCAAAACTTTATGGAAATATGCTTTCGACTCGGTTTAGATTGGCAAGATATTGCTGAACTACCTAATCAGAGGTTACTGACAGAAAACAACCAGGAATGGGAAAACTGCCAAGATACCGAAAGCTTAGTGCAAATGTTGCGATCGCGTCTAAGTGATAAGATTAAATCTCAATGTGGCACTACGAGGTTGTTAGATATCGATCAACCAATTCAACTAGAAGAAATATATGTCAGCACCAATATTCTGAATAATATTACAAGTCGAAGATGGGTAGATATCCTCGATATACAAAGCTTCATTCCCGAAGAGTTCAACTGTTTTGCTTTTAATCAACTTTATCAAGAACGAGTTTCTGCAATCCAAGCAGTTATCGCCTATCCCAAACTAATGGTACTAGGTAAACCAGGGTCTGGTAAAACCACCTTTTTACAGTATATTGCTATGCAATGCAATCAAGGCAAATTACTATCAGACAGGATACCAATTTTTATTCGCTTGAAAAACTTTGCCGAGGATGCTAGAGAATCCGGAAATTATAGTTTATTGAACTATATTAGCCAAGAGCTTGCCAACTGCGGTGCTTCAGACCAAGAAATTCAAACATTACTAGTTAGTGGCAAAATATTAATTCTACTGGATGGCTTAGATGAAATTCCAGAAGATGATAACACCAAAATTATCACTAAAATTCGCAGTTTTGCTGCAAAATATTACCAAAATAAGTTGATTCTCACATGTCGAATCGGTTATCAACAGTATCAGTTTGAAGAATTTAGCGATGTTGAAATTGCTGATTTTGATTGTTCTCAAATTGAGGCTTTTGTACAAAATTGGTTTGTTAATGTTAGCAACAATTCCATCGAGAAAGGAAAAGCTTTAGCTTGTCGATTCGTGCAAAAATTACAATTATTAGAGAATCAACAAATTCGAGAACTAGCTGTCAGACCACTTTTGCTTAATTTGGCTTGTTGTGTATTTCAAGCTTGCTCAGACTTTCCAATTAGAAGGGTCGAATTTTACAAGCAAGGATTGGACATTTTGCTCAATCGCTGGGATAAAGTGAGGAACATTAAACGAGATGAAATTTATCTTAATTTATCTTTAGCTCAGAAGGTTGAACTGCTGAGTCAAATTGCTGCTATTACCTTTAAACAAGGTCATTACTTTTTCACACAAAGTATTATCGAGCAATACATTACGGACTACCTCTGTAACTTACCCATAGCCCAAACTGAGCCTGATATACTGCAACTCAATAGTGAAGCAGTGCTGAAATTACTTGAGACACATGGATTACTCATAGAGCAGGCGCAGGGAGTTTACTCGTTTTCGCATATAGCTTTTCAGGAGTATTTAACAGCTAAAAATATTGTTACCAGCGCCAACCCCCAAATATTAGAAAAAAAATTAATCGATCTGGTTAGCCATTTAACTGAACCACGTTGGCGCAAAATCTTTTTACTAACCGCTGGCATGTTGGATAATCCCACTTGTCTGTTGCAATTAATGAAGCAACATATCGATCGGCTTGTCGGTTTTGATGGGCAATTAGAAAATTTCTTCAACTGGCTTAACCATAAGTCTCTTTCAGTTCAGTCTACTCATAAAAGAGTAGCTATTCGTGCCTTTTACCTAACCCTAGAACTTCTCGACGATCTAAGCTTTACTAATGACTTGGCTTTTTCTCTTGGCATCGATCTCAGACTTACTAGTAATCTTACCCCTGATTTAGCTCTAGATATAACTCTTCAGTGTGCCCTTAAGTTAAGCGTTGCCCTCTCTAACGAGCCGACTTTAGATCGAGTTTTGGCTTTAAGCTTTGCTCTCCCTGATGACCGCATTCTTGTCTGTCACCCTGAGTTACAGCATTCTTTACAAAAACTTAAAGAACAATTACCAACCCCATTTCAAGGCAGAGAAAAGTTAAAAGAGTGGTGGAATGCTAATGGTCAAACTTGGGCTAATAATTTGAGATTGGTGATAGTTCAGTGTCGCAACATTGGTTATCAATGGCAGTTCAGCGAGGAGCAAAAAGAAATACTCAAGCAGTACTACGCTGCTAGTCAGTTATTGGTAGATTGCCTTAATAGTGCTTGTAAAGTAACTCCCACCGTACCAGAGAGTCTTTTAGCAACGTTATTGTTACCCACCCCTAAAATATTGATGAGATACAGCAGCTAGTAGTTCGCCAAGCGAACTTGGCGGGGTAAAGGGCAAGGGGGAAGGGGGAAAGGGTTTAAATCCCTTACCCTTTACCCTTTCCCCTTTCCCCAGCCCTCACCCAGCATTTTTGGGTTGGCAGAGTACTAGTAGGTTGGGTGAAGCGGAGCGCAACCCAACACATATCAGGATGTTGGGTTACGTAAAGTTTCCACCCAACCTACAATTTTTTTGCAACATTTTAGCTTTGCCACGCCAGTAGTAACAAGTTTTAAAAGTACTATTTTCCGAATGAGTATATGTAGTATAAAATTTTTGGCAAAATTTCGTCCATTGGCTGAAATTGAATGCTGAATCTATGTATTCAACGACACATTTTTGAACTGACTCAGCAACGCTAGTTGCTGAGTTTGATGACCAACTGGCTACAAAACCGGATTGAAAGTATACGTTAATTCATACATTTTCGTAAACGCGATCGCAAACGTACTGCTGACACAGTATTAAGTATTACTAAATTGTTAATTAATAGCGATTGTGGTGGTACTAACACCAAATATGCTGCGAATGCATTAATGAGCTAAGTATATGTGTGTTTCTGTTTTTGAGCAAACTGACGTAGCGTTTCAGCAGCAAGGAAATAAATTTGCAGTCAATTGTCGGGGGTAATTTGCAAAACTTGACTTCAACACCTTCTGGCTTCTGTGCTGAACCACTTGCAAAAAGCGAAGTAGTCACAGTAAGAGGTAAGTTTTTCTTTATTAGAGATCAAAAGTTTTTCCTCAAAGGAGTGAGTTACGGTCCTTTCTCCATTGGTAGCCACGGTGAATCCTTTCCAGAAAAATCAGTTGTGGAAAAAGATTTCGCCATGATAGCAGAAATGGGGGCTAACTGTCTGCGTACCTATACTGTTCCACCTGATTGGCTGTTGGATCTAGCTGCAATCTATGGTTTGAGGCTGTTAATTGGTATACCTTGGTCTCAGCATATTGCCTTCCTCGACTATTCTGCTGTAAAAGCAGAAATCCGTAACTGTATTGTTCAAGGAGTTAAAATTTGCCGGAATCATCCCGCCACCTTCGCCTATTTGGTGGGTAATGAGATTCCTCCAGATATTGTCCGATGGCATGGAGCAAAACCAGTTCGGACTTTTATTAAAGAGTTAATGGCGGTAGCAAAAGACAGCGATCCCGAAGGTTTGGTGAGCTATGCCAATTACCCCTCTACAGAGTATTTAAATATTGACTTTACTGATTTCTCATGCTTCAACGTTTACTTGCATCGGGAAACAGATTTTCGTCGCTACCTCTCACGACTCCATAACCTAGCCGAGGATAAACCTCTAGTACTGAGTGAGTTTGGCGTTGACTCGATGCGTGAAGGAACCCAAACCCAAGCCGAAATTCTCTCTCAAAAGCTGTCATCTAGTTTTGAGATGGGAGCAGCCGGGACAATAATATTTTCTTGGACGGATGAATGGTTTACCGGTGGATATGCCATACAGGACTGGGCTTTTGGTCTAGTTGACGCCGAACGGCTCAAAAAGCCCGCCTTTGAGACAGTTCAGGAGTATTACACAGCGCCTCTGCCGCCAGCGCTACCTGAGTATCCTAAAGTCTCAGTGATTGTCTGCGCTTACAATGCTGAACGCACGATGGATAGTTGTCTAGCTTCTCTCAAAGAACTCAACTATCCCAACTATGAAGTCATTGTAGTTAATGATGGATCGAGCGATCGCACTCTCGAAATTACTCAACATTACGACTATGTACGCCTAATTAACCAAGAAAATAAGGGATTAAGCGTCGCCCGCAACGTCGGTATGGCCGCCGCAACTGGCGAAATTGTCGCCTATACCGATTCTGATTGTATGGCAGATCCAGACTGGCTCACCTATCTGGTGGCCAAGTTTCTCTCCTCTGGTCTAGGTGCCGTAGGCGGGCCAAACTTATCTCCCCCGGAGGACTCTCTTGTTCCCGCCTGCGTTGCCGTCTCTCCCGGCGTACCTACCCACATACTTTTGAGTGATGAGGTAGCAGAACATATTGCTGGCTGTAACATGGCTTTTCGTCGGGAGGTTTTACAAGAAATTAACGGCTTCAACCCGATATTTCGTACTGCTGGGGATGATGTCGATATCTGCTGGCGACTGCAAGATCGAGGTTACACCATTGGTTTTAGCCCAACGGCAATCGTATGGCATTTTCGCCGTAACACAGTAGCAGCCTATCTCAAACAGCAGCAAGGTTATGGCAAGGCAGAAGCACTCGTTTATTTTCAGCATCCTTACCGCTTTAACCTTTTGGGACAGCCCTCTTGGTTGGGGAGAATCTACGGAGATTTATCTGCATTTCTGCGTATTGGTCAACCAATTATCTACTCCGGGGTGTTTGGTCGTGGTCTGTTTCAAACCTTGTACGAGCCTTCCTCCTCTTTGATCTCATACCTCCCGCTGACACTGGAGTGGAATGTCGCAGCTTTGATCCTATTTGTGTCTGCGCTTTTATCTGGCGATCGCCCGTGGTTGGGTGCAGCAATGTTCCTTATCTCTTTTAGCTGGTGTGTAGCTGGTGCTATACAAGCGCGGATTGACTCTCGTTTTCTCAAAAGAAGGGCACGGTTGCTGGTGGCGCTACTGATTTACCTGGGGCCAATTGTACGTAGTATAGAACGCTATAAATGGCGGATCAAAGAACTTAAGAAAGCCGAGCCGATAAAGTTTGATGAACTGTAAATAAAAATAGAAGCATTAAAAAAATGACTCAAACACTAACTCAAGCAGATTTAATTCAATTTGATTCGCCAGCCCATAAAGTAAATATTTCCTGGCGCGATCGCGCCTATGAGTTGTCCTATTGGACAGATGCAGGAATAGAGAAGGAGAACTTGCTGCAAAAGGTAATGGATTTACTCCTGCCTTGTAAGTATTTCATTGCGATGGATCGAGGCTGGAGCGACTGGGATTTAGAGATTTACCAGGGGATTTGGTCAAAAGTTCAGTTGAAAGTATGTACTGAAAATCATGGAGGTAACAAAAGAGTCTTGCGGGTGCGGTGTGCCCTGAGAATGTCACAGTTAGCCATTATGGCGATGGTTGGCTATTGTCTCTTTACAATTGTGGCGATCGTTCTGGGAATGCCAGAAGTAGCAAAACTCACAATTGCACTAGGTACGCTCAACGCCACTGTTATCTTATATCAGAACTTCCAGTTAGGACGTATTCTCTACCAAGTACTGGAGATTGTTGCCAAAAGAGTGTACTTACTGCCAATACAAACCAACAGCAACAAGTCTGTTGTAGAAAGTGTATTACAGCCATGACGAATGTCTTGGTACTCCAGGCCAGACGGGAGGTAAATCTGTAAGTGAGGCAAGAGATCAAAGCAATAATGCATCGATACGGGCAAATGCTCCGATATCCGCTGCGCCACTGGCGCACCTTAATCGCAATCCTCGGTCTCACGGCTGGCACTTCAGCCACCGCCACACTTCAACCTTGGCCAATGAAAATCCTGGTGGATTATGCTTTCGGTCAAGCAGTCATCCCCCCACTGGTTCGCTCATTTCTGGGGACTTTTAACCTGGCGTTCACACCGCAGTTGCTGGTCGTTGTCGCTGCTGTTTGTAGCCTTGGACTTTATGCTCTAAACGCTATCTTGGAAACTAGCCTCAGCTGGGCCTGGAGTGCTGCCGGGCAAAGTATGGTCTACGAACTAGCCCAAAAACTGTTCTATCGTTTGCAACGCCTTTCACTGCTGTTCCATAGCCAACGGACTGTCGGTGATTCCCTTAGCCGTCTGGCCGGAGATACCTATTGCGTTTATACCCTGACTGGTGCTTTGCTGATTTCACCCGTGCAGCACCTGCTGACGTTAGTAACTATTAGCATCGTCGCCTGGAACCTCAATCCTTTACTAACGCTACTTTCGCTTTTCGTAGCCCCAATAATGGGCGGTTCAGCCCTTGTTTTTGGTTCCCGACTCAAGCGACGGACAAAACTTAACCGCGAAGCCCATTCTCGCCTCACCAGCTTTGTCCACCAAACAGTCACTGCAATCCCCATGATTCAGGCATTTGCTAGGGAGAGTTACAATACGCGGCAGTTTGAGAGGTTAGCAGCAGACGGAGTTGTGCTCTTACAACGCGAAACTCTGCTCAAGAGTGTTTACAGCGTAGCAAATGGTACTGTAACAACCATCGGTACTGCGATTGTCCTGTATGTAGGCGGGCAGCAGGTGTTATTGGGGGTTATGAGTATCGGCAGTCTGCTCGTCTTCTTGGCATATCTACAATCTATACAAGGAGCATTTAGGGGTCTATTTGGCATTTACGGGAGCCTGAAGTCCGTAGATGCCAATATAGATAGAGTTTTAGAGATTTTGGATGCTGAAGATGGGGTGCAGGATGCCCCTGATGCCAGACCATTGCCAGTTCACCCGCCGGGAGGACGCGGACACGTATGTTTAGAGAAAGTCACCTTCGGTTACGAACCTAACTATCCCGTCCTCAAAGAAGTTAGCCTAGAAGCGCGACCGGGAGAAACTATCGCCTTGGTAGGCGCGACTGGTGCTGGTAAGAGTACGCTGGTTTCCCTGATTCCCCGCTTTTTTGACCCCTGGCAGGGACGAGTCCTGTTTGATGGGGTGGACGTACAAACAGTGCAAATCAAAAGCCTGCGCGAGCAGATTGCCCTGGTGCTACAGGAGCCGTTTCTGCTGCCACTCTCGGTAGCACAGAACATTGCCTACGGTCGCCCTGGAGCTAGCTTTGAGGAGATTGTCGCAGCCGCCAAAGCAGCTAAGGCGGACGACTTCATCCGGCAGTTGCCTCAGGGGTACGACACCGTTCTGAGTGAAAGAGGAGCTATGCTTTCCGGCGGACAGAAACAACGACTGGCGATCGCCCGAGCGCTGCTTAAGGATGCACCAGTACTAATTCTCGACGAACCTACTTCTGCTTTGGATGCCCACACTGAAATGCTGCTGTTGGCAGCTTTAGACCGTCTGATGCAGGGGCGGACGGTATTTATCATCGCCCATCGGCTCTCAACTATTCTCCGGGCGGATCGAATCGTGGTGCTGGAGCAAGGGAGAGTTGTGGAGATGGGAACGCATCAAGAGTTGCTGGCAAACTCTGGTCTTTACAAGCGTTTGCACTCCTTGCAGTTTCTCGAACCGTCACAGGAGGTCGTGTTATGAAACTGTGGTGGCTGCGACTGGCAGGTTACGCCCTAGTTCGTTGGCGCGGACTCGCCTTTGTGCTGGTGCTGATGCTCGTTAATGTCGGGCTGAATGTCCTCAAGCCCTGGCCTTTGAAGGCGATCGTTGATTGTGTCCTGGGCAACCAATCTCTGCCAAGTACTGTTGTTTGGCTCAAAACCTTGGCTGGTAGTGGCGATATTCAGCTACTCGGTTTCTTAGCGGCTGCCACAATTGTTCTATTTCTAGCTAGTGAAGGAATTCGTCTGCTCCAAGATTATGTTGGTGCTGGCGTTGGCAGTCAAATGAGTTATGACTTGGGAGCAGCACTGTTCGATCGCCTACAGCATCTTTCGCTAGAGTTTCACAACCAACAACAAGCTGGGGATCTCGTTCGGCGAGTCATGACCGACAGCATCTGTATTCGGAATTTGGTGATGGGGGTTTTTCTGCCCGTGCTGACTTCTGTGGCGAATCTAGCAGTCATGTTCCTTGTGATGTGGCAACTCGATCGCTTCCTTTCACTGCTCTCGCTGCTCGTTGCCCCTTTGATTGTGTTACTAATTTGGGTCTTTAACAAGCGCATGATTGAGCGAACCTATCAGCATCAACAATTTGAAGGCGAGATTATGGCGCTTGGCGAGCAGACTTTAACAGCGCTACCAATTGTTCAAGCATTCGGACGTGAAGCACACGAAGATGAGCGCTTTCGCTACCTGTCCCAAAAAGCGCTTCAAGCTTCTTTGCAGGCTATTTTTGCCCAGATGCAATTCAAATTTGGTGTCAGCGGGGTAACTACAGTCGGTACGGCAGCAATCATGCTATTCGGCGGCTTCCAAGTTCTGAATAAGTCACTTTCCATTGGGTCTTTACTAGTCTTCCTTTCTTATCTCGCCTCTTTGTATGCGCCGATGGAGACTTTGGCTTATATGTCTTCTGGTTTTGCAGCAGCAGCAGCTAGTGCTAGGAGAGTGTTAGTCATATTAGATGCTCAGGAACAGGTGCAGGAGGCTGCCGATGCCAAACCTCTGTTTTTACAACCAGGTAAAGCAACTGGCTACGTATGTTTAGAGAAAGTCACCTTTGGTTATCAGCATGGCAAACCAATACTCCAGGACATTTCTTTAGAAGCCCAGCCAGGGGAAACCATCGCCCTAGTGGGAGCTACAGGAGTAGGAAAGAGTACTTTGGTTTCCCTGATTCCCCGTTTTTTCGATCCTTGGCAGGGACGAGTCCTATTCGATGGCGTGGACATCCGCGACGTGCAACTGCAAAGCCTGCGCCAGCAGATTGCCGTGGTGCTGCAAGAGCCGTTTCTCTTACCGCTAACCATTGCCGAGAACATTGCCTATGGCTGTGTTAATGCCAGCCGCCAAAGAATTATCGCCGCCGCCCAAGCGGCCAATGCTGACACCTTTATTCAACGATTACCCAAAGGTTATGACACGGTAATTGGCGAGCGAGGAGCTACGCTTTCCGGGGGAGAAAAGCAACGGTTAGCGATCGCCCGCGCCCTGCTCAAGGATGCGCCAGTGCTGATTTTGGATGAACCCACCTCTGCTTTGGACGCTGAAACCGAGTTTCTGCTGCTGGAGGCATTAGAGCGACTGATGGCAGGACGAACCACGTTTATTATTGCTCATCGACTCTCCACCATTCGCCGTGCAGACCGGATCGTGATGTTGGAAGGAGGACGAGTTGCGGAGATCGGAAACCATCAAGCATTGCTCAAGGCTCGCGGGCTGTACTATCGCTTGCACCAAACCCAGTCCAGCCGAGCGATCTTCAATTCTGAAACGGTATAAACCAGGAGAGCCAAGGTGAGCGATTTAGCCAATCATCAGTCGGATTACAGGGCAATTACGGATTTTCCACCAAATGTCCAAATTGGTTCAAATACAGTCATCATGGGCAATCTTGCCTTCAAGCGATTCCATAGCCGCAACAGACAGGGATTGGTCATTGGCGACTACTGTACTATGGACGGCGTTCACTTCGATATTGGCGAAAAGGGACAGGTCGAGATTGGCAACTATTGCTACTTCACAAACGTTGTACTTTTGTGCGAACTGGAACTTCGCATTGGCAGCTATGTTGTGATTGGATGGAATGCAACGCTTACTGATACCGACTTTCATCCGATCCTACCTGCTGAACGCATTGCTGATGCGATCGCCTGTTCGCCGTTGGGAAAGACCTTACCGCGACCGAAAATTGTCAAGCGACCCATAGTTATTGAGGACGGCGTGTGGATTGGACCGAACGCCACAATCCTCAAGGGAGTCCATATTGGCGCTGGTGCTTTTGTGGAGGCAGGTGCAATGGTGAACCGAGACGTACCGCCACGCAGCCGAGTCATTGGTAATCCAGCACAGATTATTGGGGAGGTTTAACGGCGATGGTTGCTGCACGCACTCTCTCGTGGGATTGGTATCCAGGAACGATTCCAGAAAACGTGGTTCTTGACGAAACCGCCTACGTGGAAACGACCTTTAGTTTTTATTTATACCGTAGCGAAGCACCAGTGGGGGTGCAGTTCGGTCGCGGGGCTTCCAGCTATCTGGGGACAATGTTTGATGTTGGCCCCTGCGGGCAGGTGAGTTTGGGCAACTATGCTCTGGTTCACGGAGCCAGGATTATCTGCGACGCCCAGATTGAAATCGGTGATTATGCCCTCATCTCTTGGAATGTTGTATTGATGGATACCTACCGACTACCGTTCGACCCGACACAGCGGCGGCACGAATTAGAACAAATACCATTGCGTTCCCCCCGGCGTATTAATGCAACGGAGCCAGCACAACCGATTCTCATCGGTTCTAACGTTTGGATTGGTTTTGATGCCTGCATACTACCAGGCGTCACCATCGGAGAGGGGGCGATCGTTGGTGCCCGGTCTGTTGTCACCCAGGATGTCCCACCATATACCATCGTGGCTGGCAATCCTGCCCGTGTTGTTCGTCATTTGGATGCAGGAGGCATTGATCGTGAAGCATGAACGCCCCAGTAAGGGGAAAATCATTGTCTTCGGAATTCTATTTTGGTATCCCTTGGCAGGGGTGACTTACCAGTTCCTCCACTACCTGCTGGGGCTGCGTCGCTTAGGGTATGACGCTTACTATATAGAAGATTCATGGCGTTGGATTTACAATCCCCGCCTCAATGACCTCTCTCCAGATGTGATTGAGAATATTCAGCGAATTGCCCCAATTTTAGAGGCCTATGGTTTCCAAGATCGGTGGGGATTTCGCGACTATTTGGGAGATGAGTGTTATGGGATGACTCAAACCGAAATCTTGCAATTATATAAGGAAGCAGACGCCTTCTTGAACGTCACGGGCGACCAGGAAATCCGCGACGAGCATCTGGCTTGCCCCCGCCGCATCTATGTAGAATCAGATCCGGTTGCTTCCCAGATTCGGGTTGCTCAGGACGACAAAAAACTCATTGGTCACTTGTCCGCCCACGACACTCACTTCAGTTTTGGAGAAAATCTCGGCGCACCAGATTGTGGTGTTCCCGTTGGTGGTTTTAACTGGTTAGCTACCCGCCAGCCAGTTGTGCTGGATTTGTGGGAAACTCCAAACTTCACACCTGGGATTGCTTACAACACCATTGCCACTTGGAATAACAAGGGCAAAGACATTACTTATCAGGGCAAAACTTACTACTGGCGCAAGGCGCGCGAGTTAGAAAAATTTCTTGACCTTCCCCAGCGGCGTCCGTTGCCATTTGAGATGGCGACCAATGTGAGCGACGAGGAAAGAGAGAATGTGCGATCGCTGCTGCAAAAGCATGGTTGGAGGCAGATAGACGCGGTGGAACTGTCTCAAGATATGAAGAATTACCGCGCTTATATCCAGGAGTCGCGCGGGGAGTTCACAGTAGCAAAGGAGCAATACACGCGTCTGTTGAGTGGCTGGTTTAGCGATCGCTCTGCTTGCTATCTAGCAGCCGGTCGTCCTGTGATTACTCAAGAAACGGGATTCAGCAAATATCTGCCAACGGGTAAAGGACTTTTTGCCTTCAAGACTATGGAAGATATTTTGGCGGCACTCGACGCGATCGAAAGCGATTACAAAGGCAATTGCCAAGCAGCCCGCGAAATTGCCTCAGAGTACTTCGCCGCCGAGAAAGTGATTGGCAGTCTTATGGAGCGAGCGGGGTTATAAGCATGGCACGCATTGTTGTTTGCGGATATATGATCCGACATCCGGTAGCTGGCAATCTCTTAGCCTTCTTTCACTATGTGTTAGGGCTGCATCTTCTGGGGCATGAAGTCTTATACCTGGAGGAAAGCGGCTGGCCTGGGTCTTGCTATAACCCGATAGACCACAATTACGATGACGACCCTAGCTTTGGCATTGATGCAGTACAAACGCTAATAAATACATATTGCGTGAATGCAACAGTGTGCTATGTCAATCGAGATACAGGAGATGTCTACGGTGCTGATTGGCAAGACATCAAGCAGATGCTCAGGACGGCGGATTTGCTATTGAATATCGGTGGAGTTTGCTGGTTACCTGAATTTCTTTTATGTCAACGTCGAGTATTGATCGACATGGATCCATTCTTTACCCAGATTGGGACATTCGCTGCCGAGGGTCGCAACGAGTATCACGCCTACTTTAGTTATGGCGCTAATATTGGACAACCCGATTGCAGCATACCAAGCGATCGCATTGAATGGCTCCCCACTGTACCGCCTGTTGTACCAGAAATCTGGCAAATTACTCCAGAATATATAAGAGAAAAACCCACATCGCCATTCACCACAATTGCCAATTGGAATGCTTATGGCGGTGTAACTTATAAAGGTGAGTATTATGGGCAGAAAGACCGGGAATTCATGCGGTTACTGGAACTCCCTAGCTACTGTTCCCAGAAACTCGAACTCGCTCTTGCTGGCAGGGATGCAGAAATAGCGGAGGTTGGGAAATCTTTAAAGGCAGCAGGCTGGTTAGTTCGAGATGCCAAGGAAATTAGCACTAGTCTGTCAACATATAGAAGTTACCTGATTGGCTCTCGCGGAGAATTTAGCGTTGCCAAACAAGCTTATGTCAAAACTCGCAGCGGTTGGTTTAGCGATCGCAGTGTTTGTTATCTCGCCGCTGGTCGTCCAGTCGTTTTACAAGATACCGGATTTAGCAACTGGTTAAGAACGGGTTACGGCGTGCTGGCTTTTTCCTCCTTAGCAGAAGCAGTAGATTGCATCGAGCGCGTCAATGCGGATTATCTGGCGCATTCCTTGGCAGCAAGGGAAATAGCCGAGCAAACCTTTAGTTACAAAGTGGTGCTGCCTCGACTACTAAAGACAGCAATTTCAGCTCGAGACGAGTTAAGGAGCGTTGAGGTATGACGATCGTCATTTTTGCCAGTGCTATCGGTCGTTTTCCCATAGGAGGCAATGCCTGGTCTGACCTCCAATATCTTTTAGGTTTGCGATCGCTTGGGCATGATGTTTTTTATTTAGAAGAATGCGGGCTAGAGTCGTGGGTTTACAACTGGGAAATTGAGGAACTGACAACCGAGTTGGACTATCCGACAAATTATGTCAAAAACTGTCTCGAACCCCTGGGCTTTGCAAACCAATGGATTTACCGAGCTGGCGATCGCTCCGTTGGGATGGATATTGAAAAATTTAAAGATATCTGCTTACAGGCTGATTTGATGATTGTGCGCGGCTCGCCAATTTCTCTTTGGAGACAGGAATATAATTTGCCCAAGCGCCGCATTTATATTGATGCCGATCCGGGTTTCACTCAGATTAATATTGCCAGCGGTCATGGGGAATTGATTGAGACTATCGAACATTGCGATCGCCTGTTCACCATTGGGCAACGCATTGATGCTGATGACTGTCTCATCCCCACAAACGGTAGGCATTGGCTAAAGACATTACCTCCAGTGGCACTGCCTTACTGGCCAGTAATTGACGACGATAATCCTACTCACTTCAGTTCGATTATGCAATGGCGCAGTTATCGAGAGGTAGTCTACGAGGGAGTCACCTACGGCAACAAAGATAAAGAATTTCTCAAGTTCATTGACATACCGCAACTAACAAAACAACTGTTTCGGATTGCATTAAGTGGCGGCTTTCCTAACGAACTATCCCAGTACGGCTGGGAAGTCCTCCCTGGATGGATTGCGTCTTTTTCAGCAGAGTCGTACCAAAAATTCGTTCGAGAATCCCGTGCTGAGTTTGGAGTTGCCAAACAAGGTTATGTTGCGACAAAAGGCGGTTGGTTTAGCGATCGCAGCGTCTGTTACCTCGCTTCCGGCAGACCTATTCTAGTTCAAGACACAGGCTTGAGCGATTGGCTACCAGTAGGAGAAGGGATTTTAACCTTCCGCGACCAAAAGGAGGCAATTAAAGGTACAGAAGCCATCAACGCTGACTATGAAAAACATCGGTATGCAGCACGGCAGTTAGCAGAGGAATATTTTAACTCGGATAAAGTTCTGCCTTTGTTGCTAGAAGCAGCGATGAATTAAATAATTCAATTTAGGAATAATTAGAACGACTTAAAAAAACCAAATTATCTAAACAAAAATCAAATAAGCTTAAACTCTCTTTCCTTCTGCCTCCTGCCTTATCCCAATAATAAATATTCACATTAACCTATTTATCAATATGCCAACAGTCACCATTGGATTTTTTCCTCGCGAACAGTTCTCATTAGCTGCGGAATCGTTGCAGCGAATTTTTGACTGCACGCATATTCCTTTTAATTTAATTGTCATAGACTGCAACACTCCCCAAGTCTATTGGCAGCAAATAGAACAGGTACTTGCGGGGCGTAACAACGTCAAAGTGATTTCTAAAGATTATTATTTGATGCCCAACCAATGTAGAAATCTGGTAATTCAGGAATCTAATCCTCATGATGATTTCTTGTGTTTCATTGAGAATGATGTTCTTGTCGAAGATGGTTGGCTATCTTATCTCATCCAAGCTTGTGAAGAACATCCGGCTAATGTAGCCATTCCCCGTATTATCGAAGGTGGTTTTGGTGCAACTCAAATTCACTGCGATCCAAACTTAGGCAAAGTTAATTCAGTAAAAACAAAGGATGGAATTAAGTTAGAAATTCTGCCACCTACAGGCGATTTACAACTCCATAAAGGTTTCCATCGCCGCAAAATAGAATTATCTGGAGAGGTTCATTGTCAACTATATCGCCGTAGTGTTTTCGAGCGAGTCAACCCTTTTGATGATGTCGTCTATTTAGATTGGATTGATTCTACTATGGCTTTGTATAATTCAAACATTTCAGTTGTGTTTGAACCGAAGGCTGTTGTTCACTTCTGGCATCCTTTTCCTCCAGAGCGTGACAACCTAGATTATTTCTTTAAAAGATGGGACCTGCAACGAGCTGCCACCGAGTTAGTTGAGATTCAAAAAAAGTGGAATCTAGCTCAAATGACAGCAGATTTATTTTTCGTTGAAGAACGCAATCGCATTGGTCATCTTTACGATTTGAGGGAGGAACTGAAGAATCTGATTTTATCAGAGAACTCTTTTATTTTAGTCGATGAAGATTTCCTCAATGGGAACAAAATCATTGAAGGTTTTCAAACTATCCCTTTTACCGAACGCAATGGACAATATTGGGGAGTTCCAGCAGATGACAATATGGCAATCAGAGAATTTGAGCGATTGCACCAAACTGGAGCCTGTGCAATTGTCTTCCTTTGGAACGCTTTTTGGTGGCTGGATTACTTTACCGAATTTCATGACTATTTACGTCAAAAGTTTCCTTATTTATTAAAAAGCGATCGCGCAATTGTATTTGGCTTACAGTAAAAGAAATGCAAAAAACTCTAGCTAGTATCATTATTAACAATTATAACTATGGACATTTTCTGCCCGAAGCAATTGAAAGCGCTCTCAATCAAAGCTATCAACCTATTGAAGTCATCGTGGTTGATGATGGTTCAACCGATAACTCCCAACAAATCATCACCAGTTATGGAGATAAAATTATTCCGGTATTAAAAGCTAATGGCGGCCAAGCATCTACATTCAATGCTGGTTTTGCTATTAGTTCTGGTGAGGTTATATGCTTCTTGGATTCAGATGATATTTTGCTATCTAGTGCGATTGAAAGAGCAGTTAAAATATTGGAAGAAGATCCAGACGCAGTTAAGGTTCATTGGCCTTTACGTATGATTGATATTAATAGCAACTTATTAGAAAAAATTGATTGTAAAGGGATTTTACCAGAAGGAAATTTCTATGATGAACAACTTAAATATGGCTTAGAAGGTCATATTTTCCCACCTACTAGTGGTAACGTTTGGTTACGCAGCTATTTAGAGAAAATCTTACCAATGCCAGAGGCAAACTATCGATTCAATTCGGAATCATACCTCGGCTTTTTAGCTCCTTTTTGTGGCAATATCAGACGCATTGATGAGTATCAGTCACTATACCGCATTCATGGTCAGAATGGCACACTTAAGCGTACTTATAGGTGGAGACTTGACCACTATTATTATGAAGAGAAAGTTCTCAAAAAATATTTAGAAAAACAAGGTATTAAAGTTAATGCTCAATTTGAATATCGGGAAGATTCTTGCCATAAGTATCTTCAACGTATGGTCAAGTTAGGTCAAGAATTGGGAGCTTTTATTGCACAAGGGCAAAATTATATCTTAGTTGATATGGATGAATTGGGTCATCATCAACTACTTGAAAATTGCCAAGCCATCCCTTTTCTAGAAAAAGAGGGTGTGTATTGGGGACCACCCAGTAACGATACCATAGCAATTCAGGAATTTGAACGGCTGCACCGTCAAGGCGCAAGTTTTATCGTGTTTGCCTGGCCTGCCTTCTGGTGGCTTGACTACTATGCTGAATTCCTTAGCTATTTGCGTTCTAAATTTCGTTGTGTTTTGGAAAACGAACGCTTGGTTGTCTTTAATTTACCCATTTTAGCTTGATACTGCCTAGCCATTATTACCAAAACAGGGGATGAGCAGAAACAATATGAAACCTGAAACCAAAGTTACGATCGCAATCCCAACCTACAATCGCTCGAAGTTACTCAAAACTAGCCTTGAAAGCGCACTGGCGCAGGACTATTCAGATTTCCAAGTTCTTGTATTGGATAATGCTTCTAGCGATGATACAGAAGCAGTTGTACGCTCATTCGCAGATGCACGAGTCACTTATGTACGCAATGATACTAATATAGGAATATTTGGCAATTGGCAGCGAACCATTGAAATAAATTCTAGCCCCTATCTCAGCATCTTATCGGATGATGATGTACTGCTGCCCAACTTCATTTGCGAGTCTGTTTTAGGATTGGACAACCATCCCCATGCTGGTCTGTCGGCTGCCCAAGCTGAATTTATCGACGCTAACGGTATTTCAGTGCAGGTCAGAAATACAGAATTTTCAGACAACTTGCCACAAGGATCGATCGAGGGTTTAGAGTTCATCCACCAAATTGCTGATGGACGGAAATGGATTTTGCGTACCAGTGCGGTGATGTTTCGCGCTTCTGCCCTCAGGGCAGTTGGGGGATTCGACATCACGCACTCTAAGTACTTGCTAGACTTGAACCTATATTTGCGTATGGCGGCGCAATTCGATTTCTTTTTTATTGCCAAACAGTTGGCTCAAGTCCGGTTTCACGTTGAACAGGATTCCCAGGTTAGCTTCCATTCCCTTAGTGGAACAGGAGCGCTGGCTGTGATGGCAGAACGTACTGATGCGATCGCTTATTTGTTACAGTCGCCGCGTGCTGAGGATGCATCTTATCGTCAGTGGCTAGCAGAGCGCCTGTTGCATATAAGTATGCGCCGTAGTGAGTTCGCGTCTAAGCTGATACCTGAACTTAATTTGAGTTGGTCAGAACGGCTAGAAATTGCCATACAAGAAATTGCATCTGTGATTCCATCAGGGAAGCGTTTGATTTTGGTCGACGAAAATCAATGGGGTTGTGAGATGCTGCCAAAATTCGATGCTCTGCCCTTTTTAGAACATGACGGTCAGTACTGGGGAGCGCCACTGGATGACGAGATCGCCATCCGAGAACTTGAACGAATGCGCCAAGCAGGAGCAAGTTTCATGGTCATTGCATGGCCGGCATTTTGGTGGCTTGATTATTACTCTGGGCTACGAAATTATCTCAGTTTAAATTTTCGCTGCATTTTGCACAACAGCCGCCTCGTCGTGTTCGATTTGTGGCTATGAGATTCTCCAACATTAATAATATGCGGTGCAAGCCTTGGGCTGCGATCGCTTGTAGTGAACTGCAAACTCTCACTGGATCGAGTTTTCATGAACTGGAAATATGAAAAAGGTAAATTCAATATCCCAGGTCGATGGCTAGCCTGGTCGGGAGTTTTGGCTCTAGCTAGCGCCGGCGGTTGGCTGACTTACTTTTTAGCTCTCAACCAACCTCCTGAACCAGTAGCAGTAAGCTTACAAACTGTCCAGCGAGGTAATGTTGAAACCACAATCAATGAGAGCGGTACTGTTGAGTTGCAAGAACAGCGGATCTTGAAATCCCCGAAAGAAGGTGCGGTCGATCGAATCATGGTCAAAGCTGGCGATCGCGTAAAAGTTGGTCAAGTGCTGCTTACCTTGCGCTATCCCGAGCGAAAAATTGCTCTTAACAATCAGCAGTTGGAAATTGAGCAAGAAGAACTCAACTTAGCGCGCAATCGCCAGAAAATTATCGAAGCCCAAGAACGGTTAACCGCTGAAGAAGCGCAACTTAAGAGGCTGGCTCCTTTAGTAGAAAGGGGTGCAATTGCCTTACAACAAGCGCAATCGCAGGAAGATGCAGTACGCCAGGCTAGGGCTGCTCTCAGAGATGCTCAAGCAGAAACACGTACAAGCAACCTCAAAATTCAAAGCTTGCGATTGGAACGTGAAGTTATTCAGCAGGAAATCCAAGATAGTATCGTGACTGCACCAATGAATGGCGTAGTCTTGGGTGTCAACGTTCAAGATGGCGATGGAGTCGAGTTGCGTACCAACCTGCTCACCATCGGCGACCCCAGAAAAATCCTGGTGAAGCTCCAGCTTTCTACTCTCAACGCTGTTCAAGTCCGAGTTAGCCA
Organism: Nostoc sp.; assembly: GCF_036917375.1. GTDB lineage: Bacteria > Cyanobacteriota > Cyanobacteriia > Cyanobacteriales > Nostocaceae > Nostoc. Next base: position 53,376 of record NZ_JBALDN010000001.1, on the reverse strand, counting down.
AGTAGCCCGCGTCACGGCCATCGGCCCTAAGCCCAAAACATTCATGGGACGCGTGCAAAGCCTGTATCCTCAAGCACTCACAGCTGAAGCTCAAAAACAGGAAGGCGGCAGTCAAAATCAATCATCTCAACCAATAGTACCCGCAACGGTTGTGCTAGATACTCCTACTCGTCAACTGCTCCCTGGTAGCCGAGTAAATGTCGAGATTATTTTGCAGCAAAGACAGAATGTAGTACTTTTGAACACAGGAGTTATTGGGCGTTCTGAACGATCTCCTTTTGTCTGGGTTCGGGACAGTAAAAATCAAGCTCAGAAAAGACCGATCGCTTTAGGATTGGAAGGATTAATGAACGTCGAAGTTACCTCTGGCTTGCGTGCTGGCGAACAAATTATACTGCCACCTGTAGAATCCGAACTCAAGCCAGGAATACCAATTAAAACAACTCAAAAGTAATACCAATTTGAAAACTAATCGACAGATACACGCTCTCAAAGCCTTGTGCTATCTAGTAGTCTGCCTTCGGCTGGGTAAAGGGGAACGCCTTCGGCTGGGGAAAGGGGAAGGGGTAAGGGGTAAAGGGGAACGCCTTCGGCTGGGTAAAGGGGAAGGGGTAAGGGGTAAAGGGGAACGCCTTCGGCTGGGCAAAGGGGAAGGGGTAAGGGGTAAAGGGGATTTTCTTCCCTTTCCCCTTTAACCTTTAACCTTTTCCCCTCTTCTTCCCCTTCCCTTCTTTTTCCCTTTACCCCGCCAAGTTGCCTTGGCGTACCACTAGTTTTATTAATGTATGAATTTTAAATTGGTATAAAATGGCTCTTTCATCTCTTGATTTATTAGATATCACCTTTCGTTCCTTAGGTAAGAACCCTTTACGTTCTGGCTTGACTATTTTAGGGGTATTTATGGGTGTGGCTGCTGTAAGCGCTACGCTCCAGGTTGGCAATATCAGCCGTACTGCGATCGCTCAACAACTGGCAAAACGAGGCGCACCTCAAGTTTCGATATATGCAGACTGGGATTCTGGCGGTCGTACTACCCAGCTAAAGGTGGAAGATATGGAATACTTGCGACAGCGGTTGACTAACTTACGAGCAATCAGCGCTTTTAATTGGGGCGGGCCGACATTAACTGTATTCCAAGACAAACAGGCTACTCCACCGATGTCCCCTGTTTCCCAAGATTTTTTGCTGACTTCCGGGAAAACGTTAGTGTCGGGACGGTTCTTTACGGCTAAAGATTTTGCTATTTTCCGACCGGTAGCAGTAATTGACCAATTGCTGGCAGAACAACTCTTCCAAAAGCAAGATCCTTTGGGCCAGATGATTTATGCTGGGCAGAGACCTTATGTCATCGTCGGGGTGATAGCCACTAGCCTTGATGAAAATGCACCTCCGGCGGGTCAACTGTATGTGCCGATGACTGTTTACAATGCTCTAACTGGTAGCCGCGACATTGGCAGCATCCAAATCCGCCCCAATAAACTTGAAAATGTAGAAGACTTGAGCGACCAAGCCAAGGAACTACTGCAACAAAGATTCCCCGGTTTTAAATTTAAGTATTGGAGTAATGTATCAGACATTGTTCAGCAGCAGAAAACCCTGGAGATGGCTTCTCAAGGTCTAACAGCAGTAGGAGCGATCGCGCTGTTAGTTGGCGGTGTTGGAATTGCAAATATTATGATTGCCTCAGTAAATGAACGAACCGCTGAAATAGGTTTGAGACGGGCCATAGGTGCAACCCAACGCGAAATCATGCTGCAATTTATTCTAGAGGCGATGCTTTTAAGTTTAATAGGAGGAACAGCGGCTCTAGGAGTAGTGCATGGATTGACTGTTGTAATTACCGATACCTTTAGCTTGCCCTATAAGTTTGATAGCAGAATTGCAGTGCTAGCAGTGGGTTCAGCGCTACTGGTGGGGGTGGGAGCTAGTTTGCTTCCCGCCGTGCGTGCTAGCCAGATCGATCCAGTAAAAGCCCTGCGTTCATAAGTTTCTTTCTACATGAAGTACAAAAAGGCAGCAGGCAGAAACTTTAGACTTCTTGCATAAGTTGGGAAAAGGGAAAGGGGGAAGGGGAAAAGGTTCTGTATTATCCCCTTCCCCTTTAACCAAAACCTTTTCCCCCCTCTTGCAAAAAGCACTTATGCAAGAGGTTTTTTGTATGTCTGATGTATAAGTTTTGCACTTTGTCTCGTTCCCAGTCTCCGACTGGGAATGCTGTCCTAGAGGCTCCGCCTCCTTTGCTGGCGGCTCTGCCGCCAAGAGTAGCATTTCCAGCCCAGACGCTGGAAACGAGATTTGAAAAGGCTTTCAGCTTAAATTGACACCAATGGACAGTGCCGTGCCCTACACCCCGCGATATAATGTCATACCGCGTCTGAATGGAAACCGCTAATGTCGATTGTATTCGCATCAAGATTGCAATATTCTTCATCAACATTGCAATATTTCCGATGGACATTGCAACCTTCCTCATCAACATTGCAACGTTCTTCATAAATATTGCAACGTTCCTGATTAACATTGCAATATTCCTGATCAACATTAAAATATTCCTCATCAATATTGCAATATTCATCACCAATATTAAAGCAATTGCAAAGAAAAACAGGTAAAAGCTGGAAATATAGAGAAATTACTCAGATTAGTTAGATTTTTTTTAACAAATATAATTATCGCTAATTTTACTGAACCAAAAAACAGCTTTAGTAAGGCAAAGTAGCTTTAGAAACCTCTCTAAGGAATATATTGATGTCTCGTAAAAAACGTACATCCCGTGTTCTCGAAAAAGCTGAGTTGAGATCCGCTGGACTAAAAGCAATTGATGCAAATATGAGTTTTGGTGATAATTGCGATTTGCAAAACTTGAGTCAAGCAATTGAACAGCTAAGAACCATGCTTGATGCTTATAATACTGCATTAACTGTAATTGATTCTTCCAAAACTAAAATTGATGCGATGGAGAAAACCCTAAGTAATCTTACAGACAAGATGGTAAGAGGGGTTGCTTTTAAATATGGCAAAGATAGCAGCGAATATGAAATGGCGGGTGGGGTTCGCGATAGCGAACGGATTCGCAAAGGCAGATTGAGCCGCCTGAAAGCTGCTGCTGGAGAAGCATCAGATAAAAATCCTAAAACTACCTAATATAGCCCGGATAAAAGCATAAAACAGAGGAAAAACAATGTTTTTACAAGGGATGTAGGGAACGAATAAAGGCACTTAGCTGATTAAAATTATTTTTTATCTTACTGCAATTGTTTATGTTAAAGCATAACCTATTGCAATTTTTTATATTTACTAATGCTCTTTGATAAACAACAATTATATACAGCTACTATCATGCATCATCATGCCTGTTAAAATGGGCATTTTGTAGTTATCCCTAATATTTTGCAGTACTGAAAACCTTGCTGCATAGTGTTTTCAACCATTTTGCTTGTCTAAATAGTGATTAGAGTTTATAGTGATACGGTGTTTTCCGTTCCTTGTCTCGGCAGATTCATAACATGATTTATTCTGGCAAATTACAAAAGTATTTTGCGGGCATTTCTTTGTCTGTAATTTTAGTAAGTGACTTAGTTCTCACACAAAAAACTGCTCCAGTTTTAGCTGAAACCATAAATACATCGGTCGGTGAACCTGTGACATTCAGTTGCAATGATAGTGAAGCGACAATCGCAGCTAAAAATGGGCCCAAAGTAGTTAATGGGACAGCAAGAATTTACATTGGTTATCAGCAATTCTCAAATAACAAAAACCCTATAACTATCCGCTTTAATAATGGGATAAAAGCATGGTGTCGTAATGATTACGAGACAACAGGTGACGATGGTACAGGTTACGGATTGTATTGGAATGGGAATGATGTTTTATATGGCATTTACTCTTCCACAGGCACTCAGACAGGTAATGATTTTCGCCGTTTTGCCAGTGGTCGGTGGTTGCCTAGTTATGGTAATGGAGGCGGGCCAAAAGTCGCAGTTATAGCCCGGATTAATCCAGCTAATGGCCAGGTTGATTATGCCACGTTTTTATCTTCTAAAAAGTCAGATAATGGACAAACTAACTCTTTACTTGTCAACAATCTATGGTGGAATGGTGCAAATTTAATTGTGAAAGCTCAGTCATGGTGGAATCCTCGTGGCACTAATACAAATTCCATGACCTGCTCTGGTTCATCACCTTATCAATATACAGCTGCGTTTACAAGCGATTTAAGAACGATGACCTCAGTTTCAGCCAATACTTGTTGGTAAAAGGGAAAAATTTAGCTTTCAAATTAAGGAAACATATTGTTTCTAGTTGTTTAAGAATTGGCAAAAATCTGGCGAATCGAATTTACAACCTTAAATCCTCAACTTCTTATGGATTTAAGGTTTTCTTGTTGTTCGCAAATGATTTAAAATTGACTTTGTAGAAACAGCGATTCATCGCGTCTCTTGCCTGAACCGAATTGAAAGTAACGCTTTATTTAGGGACACGAACGAAGTTTTGCGTCGATTTGTGCCCTAGACACAATGGAATAGCTATTAGACCTCTTGCAAAAGTGCTTTTTGCAAGAGGGGGAAAAGGTTTTGGTTAAAGGGGAAAGGGACAATACAGAACCTTTTTCCCCTTCCCCTTGCCCCTTATCCCCAGAGGGGACCCCACTTTCCCCTTTTCCCGACAAATGCCAATAAGTCTATTCTCCAGAATTCCCAGAGGTACCAACATGACTGTTATCACTCCTGATAGTCTCATCGTGGAGGAAAGCCCCTCTCACGCCGCGCATAAACCAAATCGTATGCTCTGGATCAGCGAAGCAGGAGGACTTACCCAGTTCGGCGCGTTCATCGAAGTCTTGCAGCCTGGCTCTCGTTCGTCAATCAAACATTGGCATAGTGCTGAGGATGAAATGGTCTATGTCCTCGAAGGCGAGATCGTGCTCATCGAAGGAGACGTAAAGACTGTACTACGTCCTGGCGACGCCGCAACTTTTCAAGCAGGAGTGCCGATAGGCCACTTTCTCGAGAATCGTAGCTCCAAGGCAACGCAATGCCTGATAGTCGGCACTCGAGCGGAAGTAGACACAATCACGTATCCTGAACACGATCGGGTTTGTCACCGCGATCGATCGCTGCCAGACGACATTTGGACTAACGGCGCGGGAGAACCTGCCTCGAGTCCCTACTAGAAATGATTGCTGGATGCTTTTTGTACGCGCAGCGTGCGGCTGTGTAGAAATGCCCGACGATGTTCTCGATAGGTGTACTATCAAAGCGTCGCCTAACAAGTTGCTGCACCGGAACGCCACAAGTTGGTCAGTTGAGTTGCCAAGGTTGTCTGCGTCCGGTGAGTTTGGTCGTTAAACACCCAGATTCTGCTGTATCTGCCCCTAATTGTTCCCATTTGGTCGCTGAATAATTGTCTCCACCACCCGCCGCTTGGCTTTAGGATCGATACCTACTAAGCGTACATATTCACCGCTATATTCTGCCAGAGTTGATTCCAGATTTGAGATGGCGTCAGACTCGGCATCGATGTGGCTATGAACACAAGTTTGCCAAGAACCTGTGCGGAAGCGACGCTCATCTACGTGTTCAATACTAATTTTGTAACCTTGAGATAATAATTGTCTAATTTGAGCTTGTGTGTCTAGTGTCAAATGTGCACTTGATGTTTCCTGTTTCTGGAATCCATTAGTTTTTACTTCTTTGGTTGCGCCATTTGACGGCTGACTAGTTGGTTTCACAGCAGCAGGTGGTGCTGATTGAGAATTTCTACCTCGATTGAGTCGATTGTAATCATCAACCAAATGGGAACTTTCTACCCGTTTTTGTTCGCCAACCAGGAAGTTACCAGACTCGATTAAGTGAGACAGCCTGAAATCTGGTTTTTTAAACTCAGGTGGCCCTTGAGTGCTGTTAACCACATTCAAGGATATCTGCTCAAAACCTACTTTATGGATGTAGTTGCGGATTTGTTCGTCATAAATGCGCGATCGCAAAGCGCTAAAAAAGTCAATGGACTGATTGACAAAAGTATTAACTAGCTGTTCAACTTCTTTCTGTGACAGTCCATCCTGTTCAAAAATCCCCTTGACAATTCCCACTTTGTCATCTCTATCTGGTTCCCAGTAGAATTTCTCCATCCGTCCATCCCGAATTAACGGTGCATAGAGGGTGGAAAAATCATTACCTGTGACAATAATCGGCACGCGATGTAAGGGTGTGGAATCATAGCTTCCCGGCAACTGCACATCTGTGGGATTATCAGCAATATTCATCAGTGTGGCATTCACCAACTGGGTGTTTACAGTATATTGAGTGCCTTCATCAAAGCGTCCTGCACCGGCATCTAAATCGTTAATCATCAGTACGCACATTTTGCCGCGTACTTTGATTAGTTCTGCTGTTTCCCGATAGCGCAACCGAATCAACCGCGCTGGATCTCCCGCATCTGGACTTTCTAATTCGCCGCCAGATACGTGAGTCACTTCGATACCCATTTTCTCGAAGACTAATTGACATTGAAATGTTTTACCTTCTCCTTTGCGTCCATGAATACCCAGGATCACGGGAACTCGCACGCCAGGAAGCTTCAGGAAATTTTTGGTAATGTGGACAGCAAGTTTGTCCAAAAAGCGGGGAGCGATGTAGTAACCCATGAGTTTATGTGATGAAAAATTAACACTTCTAAGGTTAATGTTAATTTTTTTTGGGGATAGCGATCGCTTTTCTTTCAGACAAGCTTGTGTTTGTTCGTCTGTTGGATTGATTAGACATCTCGCAAAAGTAACTTTTGCAAGATATTGGGGTGCATGTTAAAGGGTAAGGGAAAATTCCATACCTTTACCCTTTACCCTTTCCCCTTTTCCCCATTGCAAGAAGTCTATTGTCTGCTGCCAAAGTTGAACGCACGCCCAAGCATAGAAGGAGTGAAAACTGCTGTTATTTGGTAGTGCCAAAGATTTGATTACAATATCAAATGGCTTTGATGAGCCATTTGTATAATTCCAGGATTACTTAGATTAACCTATTTTTTAGAATAGAGCGTGTTTTCAAACACGCCCTAGTATTGCATATCGCTACAGTTAATGGAAATCGTTTGTATCTACTACGTCTCATTAGTCCAAATTTCTTTTAAAGCAGATAACGCCTCTTCTGTTAATATATCTGGGTTGTTAGGATCGATAAATACTTTAATACCGCGCTTTTCAAGACCAGCAATAATTTCAGGGGTTAGTCGTGAAATAGGTGGCGTTACGCCTCCGTATACACTTTTCAATTCCTCATCATCTGTTACTTCTTCAATAAACATAACTGGAGCTAGATTTAAAGTGACGTTATCTTTAAGTTTGTTTTTAGTCATAAATCACGTCTTAATTACGCCTTTTTAACTAATTATTGAATATGTACTTAATGTATCACCTAAAAAAAGGAGAAATCAAGGTTTTATCCAAAATATCCTAGTTTTATGACTAATTTTGCTACTTTTTTGATTAATCCAATTAGGCAATGGCTGAGGACGCGATACCTACGGTAAGCTACGCTAACGCACTTGCTAGCAGTCTGCTAGTTAGAAAATGTTCAGCCCAGCGCTGACGATGGCTTTTGGTGTGACAGCAAAATTGATTGTAAAAACCTTGAGAGTTTAGTCTCAACGTTACAATTGACCCAATACTTTATTTGCACTGGTTGTGGTTTAACATCACTTTTGATTTAATTTTACTTCTGTAATGCTGATGGATACTTATAATATGGTAATTAAAATTTAACTATGGAAACACAACCGATACAAGTAATTGGAGGTGGACTAGCTGGGACAGAAGCAGCTTGGCAAATAGCGCAAGCTGGAGTGCCAGTAATTCTGCATGAAATGCGTCCAAAGCGATTTAGTCCGGCTCATCATACAGAACATTTAGCAGAATTAGTGTGTAGTAATTCCTTTGGGGCAATGGCAAGCGATCGCGCGGCGGGATTATTGCACGAAGAGTTACGCCAACTCGGTTCGATTGTCATCTCAAAAGCTGATGAACACGCCGTACCTGCTGGTGGGGCTCTAGCCGTAGATAGGGGACAATTTGGCCGAGATTTAACTGAAACTTTAGCGAGTCATCCTTTAGTTGAATTCCGTCGGGGTGAAGTGTCTGCGATTCCCGAAGGGATTGTGGTTTTGGCAACCGGGCCTTTAACTAGTCCCGATCTAGCAGAAGATTTGCAACGCTTTACAGGGATGGAATACCTGAGCTTTTTTGATGCAGCCAGTCCGATTATCGTGGGAGAATCGATTAATCGTGACATTGCTTTTATGGCATCACGTTATGACAAAGGTGAAGCCGCTTATCTCAACTGCCCCATGAATAAAGAGCAGTACTTGCACTTTCGAGAAGAACTTTGTAAAGCTGAACAAACAGAACTGAAAGGTTTTGAACGAGAAACGGCGAAATTTTTTGAAGCTTGTTTACCCATAGAAGAACTAGCCCAGCGCGGAGAAGATACCATGCGCTACGGCCCCCTAAAGCCAGTGGGATTGTCAGATACTCGCACAGGGGAACGTCCTTATGCTGTGGTGCAGTTACGACAAGAAGATAAAGCTGGTCAGCTGTGGAATATGGTAGGATTTCAAACAAATCTGCGTTGGGGCGAACAAAAGCGAATCTTTCAATTAATTCCAAGTTTAGAAAAAGCAGAGTTTGTCAGGCTGGGAGTGATGCACCGCAACACTTTTATTAATGCTCCCCAATTAATGCATCCTACCTTGCAATTTAAAGAGCGTCCGACATTGTTAGCCGCAGGACAATTGATTGGTACTGAAGGTTACACTGCGGCTGCTGCGGGTGGTTGCTTGGCAGGAATTAATGCAGCGCGATTAGCCTTGGGTAAAGAAGCTTTGGTTTTACCACCAACAACCATGATGGGTGCGTTATTAGAATTTATTAGTTCTGCTTCGCCGAAGCATTTCCAACCAATGCCGCCTAACTTTGGGATTTTTCCCGATTTAGGAATGAAAATCAAAAGTAAACCAGAGCGTTATGGACGTTACCGCGATCGCTCTTTAGCTGATTTAGCAAACTGGAAAGCTAATCGTAATTAATGAGTGCTGAGTGCTGAGTGCTGAGTGCTGAGTGCTGAGTTCTGAGTGCTGAGTGCTGAGTGCTGAGTGCTGAGTGCTGAGTGCTGAGTGCTGAGTGCTGAGTGCTGAGTTTTGTTTAACTCCTTGTCCGCTTGTTCCGCACTCGCCACTCCCTATTTTTTAATAGTGACTAATCCATGTATACCTAGCGCTGTAATTACACCTCCCAGTAATCCCCAAGTACCATCGGCAAATACGTTGATGCGATGAATGTAGGTGCGATGATAGGCATACTCTAACTGTCTATCATTTACTTTTCCAACCTCTACTAGGTTTTCCACATACTTTTCAGCTTTGATCAATGCTGCATAATCAAGATTAAACCAATACAACGATACTCCCACCACTGCCAAACCTGGAAAAACCAAGGTAATTAAGAGAATTGCTATACGTGCGTTCATACATCTCACCCGCTCACATACCTGCTCAATGCTGACATAGCTGGAATTCTTGTGTTACAACTTGGCATACCAATTTAATAATGTGTTGGCGTGGGTGAATTAAATTTTGGGAATAATCCTCATAGTGTTTGAAAGTATCCTTTTGATTAGGTTCGCACTATGAGAGGGCGATTTCTAGAAAAAAAGCAGATTTATTGCTGTTTATCTATTGCATTTTGCTGTATTTTGTGGATTTGTTTGGCATTAATTCCAGCCGACGCAACATCTACAGGATCTATTGATACTCTGCGACAACAGCAGCAACAAATGAACCAGCAGCGTCAGGGTGTAGTTGGGGAGCGCGATCGCTTAAATAATCTCCAACAAGAGGCCCAAAAACACCTGACTGGTTTAAAGCAAAATCTGCAAACGACAGATAGCTATCTTCTAGAGAGCGGATCGCGATTACAACTGGCTACCCAACGCCTCCAGCAGTTAGAAGCTGATTTAGATGTGGCAGAACGTTCATATCAGGAGCGGCAAATTGCAACAGTAGCACGATTGCGTTACCTCCAGCGATCGCCTGCTTTTGCGGGATGGGCAGTTTTGCTCGAAAGTGAAAATATCAGCGACTTTTTCAGCCGTCGTCATCAGTTGAAGTTAGTGTTTCAAGCAGACCAGAAAATTTTGGCAAAACTCAACACCCAAGCAAACTCAATCGATAAACAAAAAACAGAAGTAGAACAGCAAAAAAATGAAATTGGCTTAATTCGCGAGCAATTGTTGGCACAAAAAGCCGATTATCAAACCCAGGCGCAATCACAATCAGAATTGATTCAACGCCTGAATAGCGATCGCCTCGCCTTAGAAGCCGCACAAAATCAGCTAGAAAGAGAATCAAAAAATCTGGAAGTTTTGATTCAACAAAAAGTAGCAGAAACTGAAGAGGCGCAAGGAAAAACCAACAGCCGGACAAGTATCATCATTCGGGGAACTGGTGTAATGGCATATCCTAGCGATGCTCCTACTAGCAGTCCCTTCGGCTGGCGGATACACCCAATTCTTGGCTATCGTCGCTTTCATGCCGGATTAGATTTTGCCGCCAGCTATGGCAGTAAAATTCGAGCAGCCGATTCGGGAAGAGTAATTTTTGCTGGATGGTATGGTGGTTATGGCAGAGCGGTAATTATCGACCACGGTAATGGTATGACTACACTCTACGGGCATACCAGTGAGTTATATGTTTCTGAGGGACAAGCAGTTGAACGCGGACAAGCGATCGCTGCTGTTGGTTCCACAGGTTTTTCAACTGGCCCCCATCTCCACTTTGAAGTCCGTCGCAATGGTACACCCGTAGATCCAGCTAATTATCTTTAAAGCTGCGAATTCGATCGCCGACGTGCTATAATATTGAAGAATAGGGGCGCGTGGCTCAGTGGATAGAGCAACAGATTCCGGTTCTGTGGGTCGGGGGTTCAAATCCCTCCGCGCTCGTTATTTGTACATTAACTAATTATTTGTCCGCGTTGACAAATTGTATATCATTACAACACCCTGCCATACATACAGTATGGCAGGACTCTTTTTTTATAGGGTAATTAACGCTCTTTTGTGACTCTGATGAAAGAAAAAAATGTAGGTTGGGTTGAACTTTAGTGAAACCCAACAAAACCAAAGATTTTTCGTGTTGGGTTTCGTTCCTCAACCCAACCTACTCGTAAATTTATCAAAGCCTTAACAATCAAGGGTTATGAATTTTTATTTAACGAGAGTAATAGAAGAGCGTTAATCAGTTTCAATATTAGAGCTAAAATCTCGATCGAGATAGGCAAATAGAACAGGCGATCGCACAGTTTCAAACCCCAACACCCACAGAAACACAACAGCAGCAAGCAGCAGAGGTATTAATAAACCTTGCTTGTCAACCCTTTGATAATCCCCAGTTTCGTAACTCGATCGAAGACATTAAAAGTAAGAGTAAGAACGAGCAGATTATTGATATTATCAGTCAAGATGTGGTGTTAGCGGCGGGATTTGATACAGTACTTTGCAACTGAATGAGGTACAGAACCAAGCATTCACAAATCAAATTATTCTTCTTCCTCCTGCCTTCTGCCTTCTGCCTCAAAACCAGTGACTTTGTACCTCATGCAAAAGAAAACTGCTGTATCACAGCCAGGGATAGTTCATCAGAAATTCCCGCTGACAATTGGAAGGTTACAATTCTTATACTAATCCGCATTTTCTATCGGTTGCCGCCAGAGGGTCTTACCATTTGGAATTTTAAATTGCCTGTGGAACTATATGTCAACAGTTAACAAATATATCTTTGTATTTTGCTAATATCATCCCACAGAGGTAAGGCAGGTAAGTTTGGATGGAGAAATTAATTAAACCAGTGCGATTTTGGCTTTGTGCAACTATCATAATTTTAAATTTGATGGGCTGCAATCGCTTTATCGGAAATTCTGGAGAACCAGTTGAGCGAGTCAGTGATGGCGATACTTTAGTAGTAAAAGATACTGATGGCAAAAATCTTACAGTCCGCTTTGCTTGTGTAGACGCGCCAGAAATAGCTCATACTAACAAAGAAAAGCAGAGTAAACGCATTGGCGATCGCAATCAATTTACTTGGGGTGTAAAAGCCCAAGAACGGGTGCAACAACTGGTGCAACAAGGAGGCGATCGCGTGACTTTGAATATTACGGATAGCGATCGCTATGGTCGTAAAATTGCTGAAGTCCGTTTAAAAAATGGCACTTTTGTACAACAGGTATTGTTGCAAGAAGGTCTAGCAAAAGTCTATCGCCCTTATTTAAACAAGTGTCCTAGTAAAGATTTAGTTCAACAAGCCGAAGCTAAGGCTAAGGAGCAACGGCTCGGCGTTTGGAGCGATACTAAATTTATAAATCCTTGGGAATATCGCAGCTTATATAAGAAGTAAAAACTCGGCATTGCATATTTGCGCGATAACTTAGCAACTTCCAAAGTTCCCCTCTGCCCCTCTGCCCCCTTGCCTCCTCTACTCCTCCCCCCAAGTTTGCAGTTGCAAATAAACTAGTATCAGCGTTACTGCTAATAATACAGTCGCTCCTGCTGCTGCATAACCAAAATCAAATTGACCAAAAGCCTCTTGGTAAATGTAGTAAACCAACAAATTAGTCGAATTTAGTGGCCCACCGCCAGTCATCACAAAAACTTGCTCAAAACTCCGCAATGTAAAAATTGCGGTAGTAATGACTGCAAATATCACAGTCGGGCGCAATCCGGGCAAAGTAATATACCAAAATTGTTGCCAAGCATTTGCTCCGTCTAAGTCTGCTGCCTCATAACGACTGGGAGGAATTGCTTGCAACCCTGCTAAAAAAACTACCATATTGAAACCGAGTTGTTTCCAAATACTCATTAAAATAATTACTGGCATTGCCCAAAATGTATCTCCTAGCCAGGATATTTCTGAAATGCCAAAAAAATCTAAAAGTCCGTTAACTGGGCCTGATGTTTGAAACAGCCAGCGAAATCCCAAACCTGCCGCCACAAGTGAGATAATTGAAGGCAGAAAATAGGCACTCCGCAGGATGCCCCGCAAAGGAATGGAACGGTTTAATAGTACTGCTAATCCCAAGGAGATAACTAAACTGGGAATGATGGTGGCAACAGTAAAATAAAAAGTGTTACCCAGCACTTGCAAGAAGTCGGGGTTGAGTAGCAAGCGCCAATAGTTTTTTAAGCCTATCCAATAAATACCTTTTAAAGTGAAACTACCAGCAGTGAAACTGAGATAGAACAAATAAGCGATCGGCCAAATGATAAAAACGCCCAGTAAAATTAGTGCTGGTGCGAGAAAAATCCACGCGGCTACTGTATCATTATCCAACCACGACTTAGTATATATTTTTGGCATCTATAATTTTTCCTCTTAGCTGTTATGACTCTCCGCCTTGATTCTACCCTGAGCTTAATTTCTCCCAACATTAGCGATAATTGCCAACAATTCGCCCCTTTAAAACTGGGAATTATGGCTTCTGGGAATGGCAGCAATTTTGATGTAGTTGCCCAAGCTATCCAAGATGGGCGGCTAAATGCCCAAATTAAAGTTTTAATTTACAATAACCCCTCGGCGAAAGCAGCCGTTAGAGCAGCTAATAGAGGTGTAGAAACTGTTTTATTAAATCACCGCAACTATCAAAACCGAGAAGAGTTTGATGAAAAAATTGTGCAGACATTGCGGCACTACGATGTAGAATGGGTGATTTTGGCAGGGTGGATGCGACTATTAACGTCAGTTTTCATTGATGCCTTTCCTGAGAGGATTATCAATATCCATCCTAGTTTGTTACCTAGTTTCAAGGGAATCCATGCTGTAGAACAAGCCTTAGCATCTGGGGTAAAAATTACTGGTTGCACAGTGCATATAGCTTGCTTAGAAATGGATAGCGGCCCAATATTAATGCAAGCCGCAGTACCAGTACTGCCGGATGATACAGCAGAAACACTCCACGCCAGGATTCAAATTCAAGAACATCGAATTTTACCATTAGCGATCGCTCTAGCAGCTTCTTCGTCAAAAGTTACATTAAGCGTAACGTAAAAATACATATATCAATTAAGGGCGCACAGCTGCCATTGGTGTCAACTTAACGTGAAACCGCTTGTCCGCCGGGAATTGAAATTCCCGTCTCATAGCTAAAGTCATCTGAAGATGACTAAATATCGCCAAAAATCTCCAGTCTACTTCAGTAGACTTAAACCTAAAAGCCAAAGAAATTTATTTCCGGGCGGGCATGGAAGCCAACAGTTAAGCTATTTCCAGCTTAAGTTGACACCAATGCACAGCTGTGCGCCCCTACTATTCATCAGAGTTAGCTTCAGCAGTTTGATACGCTTGTAGGAGCCTAGCATGATCGAGAGTAAATCCGACTTGCATTGCTATCTGGGCAAATAAATCAATCTCAGATTGTTGCCAATCACGGGGTTCAGAACACTGATGTGCAATTAACAAGCCAAATAGCTGCTCATCTTTAATAATTGGTGCTACTAAATTTGCTTTCACACCAAAAGATTCGAGCAGGTTAATGTGACAATCAGCCAAACTAGACTCATAAATGTTGTTGATTGCGACAACGCGACCAGACTGGTACTTTTCTACATAGCCTTGAGTGAAACAAGGGTCGTGAATTTTAGACCGCAAAACTTTGGGATAACCCGGAAGCACTGATTCAGCAATAATAATTCCGAACCAATTAGCGTAAAAGCTATAAACCAACACTCGGTCAGTACTCAGTGCTTTACGAACCTCTTCCACAGTAGTTTTGATGATATCTTCTTCCTTAAGGGATTGGCGAATGCTGCGGATAATATCCACTAGTAACTGACTTCGCATCCTTTCAGCTTCGATTCGTTGTAGGAGTCTTGCATGGTCGAGAGCAAATCCTACTTGCATCGCCATCTGGCCAAATAAATCAATCTCAGCTTGTTGCCAATCACGGGGTTTGGAGCATTGATGTGCAATTAACAAGCCAAATAGCTCTTTATCTTTAATAATCGGGGCGACCAGATTTGCTTTCACACCAAACGATTCAAGCAAGTTAATATGGCAGTCAGCCAAACCAGCTTCATAAATGTTGTTGATTGCGAGAACGCGACCAGACTGATACTCTTCTACATAGCCTTGACCGAAACATGGGTCTTCGATTTCAGCTCGCAAAACTTTTGGGTAAGTGAGAACAACTGATTCAGCAATCACTGTTCCAGACCAATCAGCATCAAAGCTATAAACCATCACTCGGTCGGTACTTAGAGCTTTGCGAACCTCTTCCACAGTTGTTTTGAGGACATCCTCTTCGTTGAGTGATTGGCGAATAATGCCGATAGTATCTGCTAACAACTGACTTTGCACACCCTCAGCCTCGATTCGTTGCAAGAGTCTTGCATGGTCGAGAGCAAACCCGACTTGCATCGCTATTTGAGCAAATAAATCAATCTCAGATTGTTGCCAATCACGGGGTCTGGAACATTGATGTGCAATTAATAAGCCAAATAACTGTTCATCTTTGAGAATGGGGGCGACCAGATTTGCTTTGACAGCAAAGGATTCCAGCAGGCTAATGTGACAATCAGCCAAACCAGCTTCATAAATGTTGTTTGTGGCTACAACGCGACCAGACTGATACTTTTCTACATAACCCTGACCGAAACAGATGTCTTGAATTTCAGACCGCAAAACTTTGGGATAACCTGGGACCACTGATTCGGCAATTATAATTCCAGACCAATTAGGGTAAAAGCTATAAACCAGCACTCGGTCAGTACTCAATGCCTTACGAACCTCTTCCACCGTCGTTTTAAGGACATCTTCTTCGTTGAGCGATTGGCGAATGCTGCGGGTAATTTCGATAAATACCTGAGCGTTATCTGCCTTGGTATCTACTTGTTGTAGAAGGTTGGCGTAGTCAAGGGCAAATCCTACTTGCATGGCTATTTGAGAGAACAAATCAATCTCAGACTGTTGCCAAAAACGAAGTCTAGAACATTGATGTGCAATCAATAAACCGAATAGCCGTTTGCCTTTGAGAATAGGTGCTACTAAACTAGATTTGACAGCAAATTGCTCCAGCAACTCAATATCATCATCACTGAAATCGCCTTGATGGATATTATCAATAGCATGGATGCTACCATTCTGATATTTTTCTATATACCCTGCCTCAAATCCCGGCTCAGAGACTGTAACCCCTAATATTTTCGGTAAACCAGGTGCTACTGATTCGGCGATAAAGGTTCCATTATAATTGGAGTCGAAGCAAAAGATGGTGACGCGATCGATACTTAAAGCTTTACGAATTTCTTCTGAGGTAGTTTTGAGAACATCTTCTTGATTGAATGATTCTCGAACCCAACGAGTAATTTTGATTAATAGTTGGGAGTAATCAGCTTCGGCTTCTTTCTCCTGTACCAATACTGAAAGCAGGTCTGTGAATAAGGTGATGTTTCTCTCTAACATCACTAATTCATCTTGGCCAGCGATGAAGACTTGAGTAAACTCACTGTCTGGACGTAGCCTCTTTTTAATATTATTAGAAATTGCAGCAACGTTGCTGACTCGACTCATAACTCGATTCGTCACAAAAACAGCGATCGCACCTGCTACAATTGCTGTCACTCCCATACCAGTTAATAAGAGTGACAATTGTCTTTGTAGAGCAAGTTCAGTTTCTGTTGAACTTTTTCTACTCTCTTGTCTAATTTGCGGAGTTTGTGTGTTAATTAAATTAATGCCATAGTTGTAAGTCGCTGTTCCAATTCCAACCACAGGAAGGACACTGATACTTAGTGCCCAAACTATTGCTTTAGTCTTTAAACTCCATTTTTGTTGCCAGAGTCTCTGTTGGCGATTTCGTCTTGTTTGGCTTTGAGAAAAAGACTGACTCATAAAGGAAACCTGGATTGCTGCAATTGAGAATCAAGTAAATAACCTCACCACCAAATTCTACATAAAACTTATAAAACAAGGACTGGCTTTCAGGAGTATTTTAAGACACTAATGTTCTAGGTCATGTCCCATAGCGCTTTGATTGCCTTTCAACTCAAAAAAATTGGGTTTGATTAACAGGCTTGTTAACAATCAGATGGCGATCGCTTGGTTAGAATGTCTTATTTTCTCATTAGGAGTTGTGGTTTTCTGGCAAGGCAGCCAAACAATCTTTATTTTTTAACAAGGTTTTACAGAATTTTCACAGTTGCCCTTCCCCACCATATCGTGTCAGCTTGATTATTTACACCAGTTTTCAAGTAGATGAGATTAAGAGTGCTAAATAAAGAGTGCTGAGTGCTGAGTGCTGAGTATTTAAAATCAGACGCAAAGAATTTCTCCTGCCTCCTGCCCCCATAGCCTAATCTGCAATCAACTCTACTGCATCTCGTCCATCACAATTTTGTAAATAAACTTTGACAATTTCTTCTTTAGCTGTAGGCAACTTCTTGCCAATAAAATCTGGGTGGATTGGTAATTCTCGATGGCCTCTATCTACTAACACAGCTAAACGAATCACCTCTGGCCTACCGTAATCGTTGACTGCGTTCAAAGCCGCGCGAATCGTCCGTCCCTTGAAAATCACATCATCCACGAGTACAACTGTTTTCCCCGTAAGATCAAAAGGAATTTCGCTTTTCGTTGGAGTCCGCAATCCAATTTTGTCAAGGTCATCTCGATAAAATGTAATGTCCAAAGCGCCGACTGATACTGCTACACCTTCGAGCGTCTCAATTTGACGCGCCAATAATTCGGCTAATAACGCACCCCTGGTATAAATACCAAGAAGCACCAGTTGAGACAAATCACGCGTCCTTTCGACAATTTGAGAAGCAAGGCGAGTCAAGGTACGACGGATTTCTTCAGATGAGAGAATTTCAACTACTTTGGCAGACATAGCGAGTGATAAGTTAGGAGTGATGAGTTAAGAGTTAGGAGTTTTTATTCTTAACTCCTGTACAGACAAGGGTTAATCGCGTCTCTAACTCCTAACTTTATATTTATCATTACCTATTTGGGAGTATTAAGAATATTGCGATCGCTATCCCTAACCATAGCAAAAAACAATATCGAGTAAGTTGTAAAGCATTCTGAATAGAAGTTGCAGTAATAGCATAAATAGCATCTCCTAGCAGTGGTTTGTACTTAGCTACCCCCCGATACCAATTTGTACCCCCCATTTGTACACCTAAAAATGCAGCATAGGCGCACTCACTCCAGCCAGAATTGGGACTAGGATCTTTAATTGCATCCCGACGACAAATTTGCCAAATATGCATCGGTTTACCCGATAGCAGCGCCAGAGTCACAACTGTTAACCGACAAGGTAGCCAAGTCAAATAATCTTCTAACCGCGCACAGAACCATCCAAAATAAGTATAGGGTGCTTCCCGATAACCCACCATTGAATCAAGGGTACTGCTGGCTTTATATGCTAAAGCTAAAGGAGTTGGCCCCACAACTGGTATAAAGACACCAACAATTGCATAAAAAAGTGGAGCCATTACCCCATCTGTGGCATTTTCTGCAACCGTTTCTAAAACAGCTCGGTAAATTTCTGCTTGTGAAAGGTTTTGGGTATCTCGACCAACGTAATTACTTAAAATCTTTCGAGCCTTCTCTAAATCTCCGACTGTTAAAGGTTGTAAAACAGCCTCCGCTGCTACTCGCAAACTTTTGCCAGCAAAACAACTAGCCAAAAGAATGCTATCTATGGCAATTCCTAAGAGTGGATGAACCCATCTGGCAATTTGAATAATCAAAAAACCAACAAGACCGCTACCAATTATTAAGATAATACCTAGTACAATTCCAGCTAGGCGTTGTGTTAGAGAACGTTGACATAATTGGAGAAAAAACTTGGTCAGGCGAGAAATTACCCACCCCATAACTTGCACTGGATGAGGCCAATCCCAAGGATCGCCAATTAAGTAATCTAAAAATGCTGCAATTATTAAGATATAGATATTATTAGTCATAAGTCACAAGTCTTGGTTTAAAAGTCAAGGGTCAATATTTAGACCATTGACTCTTGACTAAACCACAAAACTAGCTTCTTCTCCAAGGGAAGCTTGCCGACTCCGAGCATCGTAATAAAGGTCTGCCAGAGTAATACTGTATAAAGCTTCTTTGAGCTTTTGGTTGAGTCTCTGCCAGAGGCTAAACGTTACCCAATCTTCAGCTTGTGTCGGTGCTGGGGTGTGATGAGGTAAATGGCTAGTCTCGCCAACAGCTTCTAAAATTTCTCCTATAGATATTTGTGCAGGCTCTCTTGCCAATTGATATCCGCCGATGCTACCACGAATTGATTTAACTATTGATGCACGACGCATTTCTATTAGTAGTTTTTCGAGGTAAGGAGCTGGGATATCTTGGCGTTTTGCGATCGCTCTCACAGATGCAGGCCCATATCTTGGCTGTAAACTTAAATCTAGCAACGCCTTCACACTATAGTGTCCTCTGGTAGTTAATTTCATTTTCGCAAGCTTTGTTGTTTGTCCTTTGTCTTTGTTGGCGCTGCATCTCTCTGAAAAGAAATTCTGATGGTCGGCTTCCGACTCTTAGACTTCTTTAGTTTGTCGTTTCTAAATAACCAATGACTAATTACCATTGACTAATGACTAAGGATCAGTTTTGCTTATCATTCTGTGACTCAGTTCTCATCCTTAAGAAATAGACAACCTCTTGAGCGTTAGTTTAGAAAACTTAAAACTTATATAGTCTAGCAGTAATTCCCAAACTATATATATATAGTTATCAGCATTGCCAGCATTTTCTAAAATAGATTGTCTTGTCAATATTGGTAATGGCATAACAATTGTGCATCTGAGTGTAATATACTTGGCTAGGTTGAGATAAAAACTAAAGGATTATGTTCCTGTTAGCTCAACCTCAGCTAAAATAAAATCGATTCAAACACTTCAAACATTCATTTTCGACCTAAGTTGATGCCTAAACAGAAAAAAATTGAACCCTTACTCGGCGAAGAACTGCTCAAAAAAGTCAAAGAGCTAGAGAACGAGAGCAAAGAAGACAAAGCCAAGAAGTGCGGCTACTATACCGTTACCAAAAATGGTATAGAGCGCGTCAATATGATGAAGTTCTTAAATGCCCTAATTGATGCTGAAGGCATTCAGTTAGACAGTACACCCAGTGCTAATGGGCGTGGTGGACGTAGTGCTAGCTATAGAATTAGTGTGCAATCGAATGGGAACTTACTGATAGGTTCAGCTTATACAAAACAGATGAATCTTAAACCAGGAGATGAGTTTCTGATCACTTTAGGCAAAAAGCACATTCGTCTGAGACAGGTAGATCCAGAAGATCGCGAAGATGATGAAGCCATAGAAGCCACGGCTTAATAAATGGTCATTAGTCAATTCTCTGTTGTCATTAGTCAAGTGTCCTTTGTGAAAAACAATGACTATAAACAGTCATTAGTCAAGTGTCCTTTGTGAAAAATAATGACTAATGACCAATGACCAATGACTAATGACTAATGACTATATCTTTAGTAGGTAAGATTGGTAAATAGTGGCGAAGTGCCTTGCGCGTCACTGCTAAATTGCAGGTTAATCCAATTTGCTCTTTTTCTAATAAACCCAAAATGCGATCGGGTTTGTCTCGTGCTACCACTGGTAATTGATGTAAACCTCGAAGACTCATTCTGTCTAAAGCCTCAGATAAAAGTTCATCTTGCCATGCATAGAGAATTTCAGTAGTACAAATGTCTATGAGGGTTTGACTGGATAAATTATCGGGGATTTCGGTTAGAGAATTTGGGTATGTTTGCCAAATAGCAAGGGCACGGTTAATATCTTCCAAAGAAAGGATACCAACTAATTGCTCTGCTTCATCTATTACTAAAGCACTACGAACGCGATCGCGGGTCATTTCCACAGCAGCATCTAATACTCCCAAAGTTGCAGGTAACTTTTTGGGACAGGGATACATCGCATCTTCTACCAAAATTTGCTGCACAATTTCCGATTGTTCATCTTTCAATTCCGAAAGACCAATTTGTTGTAGATTAGAGTTAGAGTTAAAAGTTGGTTTAATCCTTTCTACTAGCCAAACACTCAAACCCACAGCTGCCATCAACGGTAAAACAATTCGATAGTCGCGGGTTAATTCAAACAGCATTAAAATAGCCGTTAACGGCGCTCTCACACTAGCAGCTAATACTGCTGCCATTCCCACCATTGCGTAAGCTGGGGGAGCCGCCATTTGATCGCAAATTGTCGGGAATGCTACGGCTAACATTTTGGCGTAAGCCGATCCAAAAGAAGCACCTAAAAACATTGCCGGTGCGAACAAACCACCAATAAAACCACTACCTGCACTAATTGCAGTCATCAATAACTTCACCACCAACAACACCACCAATAAGTAGAGTGGAAACTCCACATCTTGAAGCATTGCTTCTACAGTTTCATAACCAACACCCAGAATTTGCGGGAACTGCAAAGCAACAGCGCCAATGATCGCACCGCCAATAATTGGATGAATCGGCTGAGGAATTCGTCCCAAAAAATCAAAACCTGGAACTTTCCCAGCAAAGCAAGCTTTTGCTAAACGAATTGATTGAGTATAAGCCAGAGAAACGAGGCTGGCCCCTAAACCCAAACCAAGATAAAGAGGTAATTCCAAAGGACTGCGAACCTGGTAAACAGGTAAATCAAAAGCAGGTTGGGCCCCCAAACCAATTTGGGCAATTAATGCTGCTACTACCGCAGCTAAAAGCACCACACTGACAGCAGAAGTAGCGAAAGATGTCGCTCCCATCACTACTTCTAAAGCAAAAAATACTCCAGCTATGGGAGCGTTAAATCCCGCCGCTAGTCCCGCCGCCGCGCCAGCACCCAACAACAAACGTTGTCGTTCTTGAGATACATTCAGGATCACAGAGAACAACATCCCAAAATTTGCGCCAATTTCGACACTCGGCCCTTCTGGCCCCAAAGAAGCACCGCTCCCTAAAGTAACAGATGCAGCCAGCATTTTGGTAACTGGTCTTAGTGGTCGCCTAATCTCTGTTCCCTGAGAAGCGGCGATGAGAGATGAAAGTCCAGGGCCAAAGTCTTGAGTGCGCCAGCGCATCAAGCCAACAATTAATCCGCCAAGGGTGGGAACGCAGGCTAAAGTCCATGCACCCCAGGCGCCAATTTGACCCATTAAATTTTCCAGCATCAGCTGGTGAACCAACTGGATTAAATAGTGAAAGGTGACTACACCCATACCAGTACCACCGCCAATGAGCATGGCTAAAAACAGCACCACTGTTTCTGGGGATGGTTGAAAACGATTAATTAGGTGAGCTAAACGAGCGGAAGGTGTAGGAAAGGCAGGTTGTTCCGTTACCTTCCTCAGTTGAGTGGGAGGCAAGAGAGTCATTGAGAGGCGGGGTAAATGTAAGAAAAAATTTAAATTTTTATCTGTTACTTATCATTGTGAGCCATTATTTAGCAACCGGACAAGTAGACTTTATTTGCTTAACTTACAAAGCTTTAGCGAAAAATGTCATTGTGCAAAATTTGTGTGGGGAGAATGGTTAAATGAGAGACAATTATTATTTAAGGGTCAGCGATGCCTAAGTTGGGCGTAGCTATGGCTTAATGGGGTGCGAGCGAGCGCCAACACTATTTTTTCTAGAGACAACAAAGTTTTTTCGACTGGGTGGACGCACCTGTAAAGATTAACCATGAGTCATCCTTGTTTAAATCTAGCTATACTCGTGTTGCGACTATTGAGGCATCCTTGGTAGTAATAGAATGTATGTATGATTGATGCCTGATGTCAGATCGTACATTGACCCCAATTCAATATACCTATTGTTATAGAGCGAGTAAATGGACTAGGCGGATGAGGTAAATGAATATACACACTTTTGATAATCATTATGTTACTTGCCCAATTTGCCAAAGAAATGCCACGCCAAAACCAGTAAAAACGCGCATGGGCTTGTTTTGCTGTCCCTATTGCCAGGAAAGGCTAGTAGTTTGCCAAAGTGGTCATTATGTCCGCGATCCGTTTACTTGGAGACAATTGATGATGTCTTCGTCGCTACGTCGTCAAAGCCGACCTTTAGCGAGGATTATCAGAGATTTTGTCCTACTCAAGCGTCCGATGGTGGCCTTGGCTGTAGGTAGTGCGATTTTCTTTGGTGCGATCGCTTTGACCCAAGAAAAGACAAGTTACGATCGCCAAATTATTCCCACAACAGAGAAAGTTAATGGCCCAGGAAACAAATCTCAGTAAATGGATTACTTTTGTATAAATCAAATTCTACTTTGATTTTTGTAATATTATAACTAAATACTTCGATCGAACCGTGTCTTCTTGCCCCAAATAGGACGCGGTTTTATATTATGTCCCTTTT
Source organism: Nostoc sp. (assembly GCF_036917375.1). Classification (GTDB taxonomy): domain Bacteria; phylum Cyanobacteriota; class Cyanobacteriia; order Cyanobacteriales; family Nostocaceae; genus Nostoc. Next base: position 29,972 of record NZ_JBALDN010000001.1, on the reverse strand, counting down.
AAAGAGCGATCGCTAATTAGGTAAGTACTTTCAGCACTAAAGTGCTAACTACAAACTATTGTTTATTTATGCTTATCTAATTATCATATCGATTTGAAAATCGGGACACTACAGCATCTAAGATTTACTGTCTGCCAATACTTGGGGTGAAAACATTGCCTGCAACGACTCATAGTAAGCTAGAGAATAAGCAGCCTGTTCGGGTTCCAAAGGAGAGCGGATTTCAGTACCAAGCAAGTGAATTAATTGCCGCACCAATTCCCAACGCATTTTTAATCGAAGATACAACATGACACACAGCGGAAATAGCTCTTGTTGTATGGCACTAATGTTATTCTCCAAAATACAGATTCATATTACTTTTTGGGTAATGATTTGATTTTTCCCGATGGGGGGGGGTAGGAGAGCAGGGGAGAAGTTGCAGTCAGTTTTTCCTCTCTGCCCCTCTGCCTCTTATGCCCAATGCCCCATATTTACAGCCGATTAGTATCTTTTGTGACTAATTTCCAACCTTCAGCTTGGTCAATTAGCTTCATCGACTCTAGTTCAAGATTGTTGAAATCAGATGCATGAAGTAAAAAGTAGGGTTGACCGTTGTAGTGCCAATAATATTCCAGTTCACCAACAGAAGCGGGAATGATGGTGCGATCGCTATAATAATCCAACGAGGGACGATGGTAGGGAAAAGAAGTGTAAATCTTCCTCGTCGCTGGATTTGCCCGCACAATCATGGCGGCGACTGGTTTAACTGGATAAGCTTCAGATAATTCCCAAACCCAGTAGTTAGATTTCATTAACAGCAGCAGCGAAATATAACTTCCCCAAAACAAAATCTTCAGAAATTGTCCGTCGCCTCGTTCTGCCAAAATAGCTGCTAAGGTCATAGTTAAAGCTACGGCGGCAAAAATCAGTTGTAAGTCTGTTTTTGGTGTTGTACCCGAACTAAAATAAATACTACCAGCAGAAGCAGCCACAGCAAGTATTGCCAAACCAGCAACCCAAGCACGGGGATAAGATGAGAGTAAAGGCGAATTTTCCGTATCTGATAACTGGATACCAAAAGCTAAAGCTAAACTAGGGTAAATCGGGAATAGATACCAGGGAACTTTGGTAATCATGAAGGAAATTACCAGCAGATAAACCCCACTCCACGCCATTACTAGTTTTGCCCAGCTAAGGTTGCGATTTTCCCAAGTTAAGCGGACAGTTTGTGGTAAGAATAATAGCCACGGCCATGTGTATTTGAGAAGTTCAATCACATAGTACCAAGGTGGTTCAGAATTCCCTTCTACAACTGAGCCAATTCGGCCTAGTGATGGGTTTGCAATACCGATTTGGGCGAAAGTATAACCATAGTGAATTAGTTGCGCACCATACCAACCAGCTACAGGTAGAATGCCAATTAAGATTGCGATCCAGAGATAGTAACAAGTGAGCAGTCGTGGTGTATCCCAAAACAGAAATACAATTGCGATCGCACCGAGTAATATACCTAACAGTCCTTGAGTTAAACAAATAAACCCAAAGCTAATACCAACACCAAGACAATAACGTAAATCTCGGCGCGATCGTAACACGCACAACATCATTACCATCAAAAAACTTACCATCGCCCCATCTAACATTGCTAACCGCCCATGACGTACCACAGGTAGCATTGTTAGGTAAATCAAGGCACTATAAATAGCAGCCCAACGTTGGCGAAATATCTCTCGAGCAATGCAATACAGTAAAGGTACAGATGTCGCTGTTAAAATTGCTCCAGGTAGGCGCGTTGTCAACTCGTTTTCGCCCCCTAGAGAATAAGCCCAAGCTATTAGCAAATGCATCAAAGGCGGCTTATTGTGATATGGTTCGCCTCCTAACGTTGGGTAAAGCCAACGCATTGAACCTGCTGGGGCGTGCCAAATTTCACGAGCAACCTGTGCCACAGTACCTTCATCCCAATCTCGCAGCGGCAACCCTCCCAGATTGATGCTAAACAGTAATACTGCTGCCAACAGCAATACTATTAGCCATACCCAATCAATCCATTTGCCAACCGTGCGATGTTGTTTTTCCAGATGACTCCAAATAAAGCTTCCTTCTTGCATATTCTCTGGTAATCATTTTACTTGCTGGTTTGATTACATAGAGACATCTAGCGAATCTCCCATGTTGCCACCCAGTAACAACGTATGTTCTTAACAATTGCTAGTTTCCAAGATTAACTCAAATTTTTCTAATTAGCGCTATTTTTTGAAAAATTTATATTGGTTATTTAAATCACATTTCAGCTAATAAATGATACAAATAATACAATCAATTATTTATTACCTGTAAGATAATCCGTAAATAAACTTGTATTTTATTTTTAAGTGATGCTTAGTTTAATTTGTATTTATTTACTTTTTAAATGATATATTGAATAATTGAAAAATTTGTCTGTAAAATTTCTGAAAATTAATTTTACGAAAAACATAATTATTTATTTTATTAAAAAATAAATTCAATAATTATTAATTAAAACAATCCTTAATAAAATTATCTAAATAAACTGATTTTGCTTTTTTAATTTTAATTAAGCAACTCTTGAATTAAGATATCTATGATATACAATTTTTTAAGCACTTTCTATAACAATAAAGAACTAAAAAATATTGGAGATGTCAATGAATTTACCTGTAGTTGTAGATATTACTCTTGGCTTAGTTTTTATTTACTTGATTTTGAGCTTGCTAGCTTCCGAAATCCAGGAACTAATTGCAACATTATTACAATGGAGAGTTAAACATTTAAGAACTTCAATTGAATTACTTTTATCAGGTGGTAGTGAAAGTGAAAGATCGGATATTATTAATGCAATCCATCTAGTACAGAAACTTTATAACGATCCTTTGATTAATACCTTGAATCAACAAGCCAAAGGTAAAGTAGAAAAGCATTTCCAGGAAATTAATAAAAACCCTGATAAACGGATACTAGAAAAACAAAGTGGCCCTTCCTATCTTCCTTCTGAAACATTTGCAATCACTTTATTAGATACCTTAAAAATTCCTGAGCTAATTAATTACGTTAAACATCCTAGTGAAGAAGCAAAAACAAACTTACAGATGATATTAGCCTCTTATAAAGAACTTAAAAAAGGTATTAATAATCCCAATAGTGCAAGTTACACAAAAATTCAAGAAATTTATGGAGAGATTGACCAAAAATTTATAGATTTTGTTAATAATGAGTTACCTGATGAAGTCCCTAATAGTTTAATTAAGAGCCTTAGTGTAATTGCTCAACGTAGCAGGATCAAGATTGGCGATCTCACCGAGGAAGTAAATCAATTTAAAAATGAAGTAGAAACATGGTTCGATCGCTCGATGGATCGAGCAAGCGGTGTTTATAAGCGAAATGCCAAAGGAGTTGCTATTTTAATTGGAATATTAGTTGCCTTTTTAACCAATACTGATACATTTCACTTGGTTAAAAGGCTATCGGAGGATTCGGTTATTCGTTCTACTATTACTCAAAGTGCAAGTCAACGAATCGATTATATCAATGATGAAGCAGCCAGAAAAGATATTGAAAAACTATTAGGAAATTCTTCTATACCGATTGGATGGCAAAATATTAATCAACAGTTTGAGTTATTAGATACGACGAAATCGAATATAATTTATATCAGAATTTCACAAGTTTTTAAATTAATTTGTGGTTGGATAGTGAGTGGTTTTGCTATTGCTATGGGTGCGCCTTTTTGGTTTGATATACTGAATAAAATTATCAATGTGCGGAATGCAGGACCAAAACCTGTTGCGTATACTAAGGATCAACCTTCTCAGAAATAGTGTTTCAATGAAATCAAAAAATAAAAATAACTTGGAGTTTTAATTCTTTATTCTGACAAACAATCTCAATTTGTCTAATAAATTCTCGAAAGTAAAATCTTCGTTCTGTTTCCGACAAATCTAACCAAAATTGTGGTATAGAAACAGCTTGAGCAACAGAACGCAAGTTAACTGGAGGGAGAATTGCCAACTTTGCTTCGAGCGCAGAAATTTCTGTGCGGAGTTTGTAAGCCCTTAACTTTGCTGTTTCGGCATCTAAAATTCCAGTTTCAATTAAAGCGGGTAACTGAGCAAGTATTTCTTGCTGACGAGCGATCGCTTGCCCTAAACTGTTCTTGAATGCATCCAACTGGGGAAAATTCATTCCTGCTACCGCCAGAGGTAAATCACGGCAAACGGTTTCAATGGTATGTTCCAACACCTCTTGGTAGGGAATAGCCTTACACTTGGGGCTTTGGGGACAGCTAGTAGAACGTAAATAAAGATACTCTTTATCTTGGTTGCGTTGGGTAACACGGGTAACTGTCAGATGCGACTGACACTCAGCACAGACAACCAACCCAGCTAAAGAACGCGGCGCACTAGCAGTTCGGGATGGTAAACGGCTGTTACGGCGTAAAAGTCGGTCAACTTGGGCTGCTTCTTCCTTAGAAATTATTGGAATATGGGTATTGGAGATAATTTCACCATTTTGGTAAGCTGTATTGCCGCGATAGACTGGATTAGTCAGCCAGCGTCTTCCTGTGGTGACAGAGATTTTCTTGCCGTATTTTTTCGCCAAGTAACGCACTGAACCCCGCAAGGAACCATAAAGTAAAAAATGTTCAAAAAAATCTTTGACTACTGGTGATGTACTGCGGTCAATGGTATATTTTCCCTTACCTCTGCGATAGCCGTAGGGAACTTTTCCGGGTGGCGGTGCAACCTCAAGACGATTACGGGCGTGTCCTTGACGGATGCGACGGCTACGTTGCTGACGTTGGATTGCGTGTAGCAAATTCAGCAAGTCAGCGCCCAGAGGGTAACTTTCGGAAGTGTAGGGTTGTTCGGTGGCGATTACTGCGATTCCCATAACTTGGAGTTGATTGAGGCGATCGCTAATTTCCTCTACAGTATCTCCCAATTCTTCCAACCGACGAATCAGGAGATAATCTGCTGGTTCAGTTTGGCAATCTTTGAATAATTGTTGTAATTGCGATCGTTCAGAAGAGTCTGGCTTGCCCAAATCTTCATAAACCCGATCCACCTCCCATCCCCAATCGGCTCGATCGGGAGAAGATTCTAATAGCGGATCGGTGTAAGAGTAGGCAATTATTTTCAAAGCTTTAGCGCAGCCTCACAAAGAAATGGTATTAGTTATAACTACTAGCTTGACGACAAAACATCAAGTGATACTGTCCGCCTAGTGCCATGAGTTCGTCATGAGAGCCTACCTCGATAATTTGACCGTGTTCTAGTACTACTAATCGATCTGCTAGTTTTGCCAAAGCGAGGCGATGGCTAACTACAACGGCTATTCTTCCCTTCGCCAGGTTACGCAAAATATTGTAAATCTCATGTTCTGTTTTCGGATCGAGGTTTGCTGTTGGTTCGTCAAAGATGACTAGTTCGGCTGGAGAAAGTCGCAGGCATCGCTTCCATAATTGCGTCATCATCTTTTATTTTAAGTAAATCCCCAAAAACAACATTCTCGCGCACAGTAGGCTGATTGCTATTGGGATAGGTAAAGGATAGATTTTTGATGTCAATACCTGTTTGCGATCGCATTACTAACCAAATTTACTAGCAGTGAACCTACAATACTGGACACAAAAAAGCCCAGTCATCTCTAACTGGGCTTTTAGCTATCTCAATCAACTATTGGAGGTGAGAAGTTTCGCACTTATGCAGCAAGTTGTTATAGATTAACCTTGACAACTTTATTCTTTTCTTCCTCGGACTTAGGCAGTGTCAAATTCAAGATACCGTCTTTATAATCTGCGGTGACATTGGTATTTTGAACCCTAGCAGATAGAGGAATTACACGTTGGAACTTGCCATAGTAAAATTCGCTCTTGGTAATACCATTGTCTTGGGTTTTAGTTTCAGACTTGCGCTCACCGCTAATGTGAACAGCGTCTTGGGTGACTTGAATATCTAAGTCTTTAGCTTCCAGTCCTGGCAGCTCTAGCTTGAGATGAATCGCATCATCGGTTTCGTGTAACTCAGCAGCCGGAACTCTGACAAAGCCTTTTTTAAGCCGTGCAGATGGTACTCTGGTATCTCCAAATAAGCCGTTGATGTGACGTTCTAAAGCGTTCAATTCTTGCCAGGGGTTGTAACGGACTAGTACCATAACTCTTTCTCGGAAAAATTCAGCTATTGTTTAATCGTTGTTGCACTTGATTTTGTGCTTATGTATTCATAATAAGTATGGTTCCAACTCCTGTGAATTCGGTAATTATCACCTCATCAAATGATGATTACCGTACTTAATTAGACCTAAAAAAATTACGGCTTACCGGAATTTATCAGTTCGGTAAACCAGAATAACAACTATTAAGACCAATAATAATCAACTACTTAATCTGCTGTTGAGTGGAGGCTTAAGAATAGGTTTAGCTGATTAGGTTCCACCAAGATGATCGCTAGTAATTACAAACCAGTAGATTATCTCCCACAACCAAAAACAATCAAGTATGCAATAAACTTGGTAGCAGCTTTACAAGAGTGATGAAGGATATCGTTGGTGGGATTAATATCTCGAACACACCACTAATTAAAAACCCCGTAGTCACACAAGACGCTACGGAGTAGTAAGGTAAGCTGTTGACTTTGGCTATTTTTCGAGAGTTTTCCAAAAAATTATTTGTGCTGGTTTCTGCTTGTGTGAAAGTGCCTGCAACACCAATTGTTACGCCAAAACAAAAAACACAGATTTTGCATAAAATCTTGTGGGCTAAAGGGTACAGAGTCAATAGCCTAGTACACTTGTGGCAGGTATCAGTTCCAATACTTGTCGGTTAAGGGGAAAAGGGGAAGGGGAAAAGGGAAAGAAAAAACCTTTAACCTTTACCCTTTAACCTTTTTCCCAAATCCAATTCCGACTTAAAAATGCTTAACCGAGCAGTATTGGTATCAGTTCTATTTCATTGGTTGTCACCCTATAGGTAGTGTTGGGGAATTAAAGGAAATGCCGTCTTCTGGTGTAGATAGTGCTACAACTTCAAAACCTGCAAAGGTAAGAAAGTTGTAAAAAAAGCTTTCTCCAGGAGTAGTTTCAATTTGCCTCGGAGAGACTCCGGCGTTTGAAGAATCAGAATCATATAAGACAGTTACTTTTTGTTCGGGAATGTTTAGTGTTACTGTATCTCCCGATGACCAGAATGGTTGTAGTGTACCTGCTTGTATTACCTTTCCACATGCTCCGAGAACAGTGAACTTTATATCTGGACCGACATTCCTGTTTTTGAATGTGTAGGTAGCACCTCCGCTTATTTTTTCCGTAGTTTGATCGCTTAGTTCTTCATAGAGATTCAAATTTGCGTCTTTCATGGATTTAACTCAATCAAAGTTATCTTTAATGGAAAGGTCTGATAATAGCGGAATGAAATTATTTTATTGGTTAAAGAGAAATGGAAAGAGGGTATTAGTCCAATTACAGAAGGTGTAAGTAAAATCACCGCTGAAAGTTGCCCCTTTTTTAGGAGTCAATTGAGCGAGTATTTGTCGATCATCAATACAAAAACGTCAGAATGAGGATGGAATGACTTTTGTCGATAGCATATTTTTATGCTTTTTTAATTAAATGCATATACAAATAATTACGTAAGTTTTAGTTCCCTATCTCTGTACTGCCATTCTCTACGACGACTTTTAGTTTTTATGCACAGAGAATGAAAGTTTTTTGAGATTCGGTGAAATCCTCACAGAGTAAGGAATTAGGTTTTATCTGTATAATTTAAATCTGTCAAATAATTATGCCTTTGATATTCAATCCGTACTTGCTTAACGTCAAGCTCAGATTCTAAAAATACGAGTTTTTCTACTTGCTCTAATCCCACATTTTCAAACTGTGCTAATTCTGAGTCTGATAATGGCCAAGGTGGACCAGAAGGTTCAACTTCTGTATCTCGAACACGAGTAATTAGTAAAAGTGTGCCACTAGGAGCAACAAAGGAAGTAACTGAAGAAATAACCCAAGAACGCACATTCAACGGCAAAGCTTGAATATTACGACATTCAAAAACAAAATCAAAAGCTTGATGCCATTGTGAGGGAATTGCTAACAAATCTGCAACTACATAGTTGACAATCGAATCTGGAAATCGCTCTTGACACCAAGCGATCGCTGTCGGTGAAATATCAAAGGCAGTTACTTCAAATCCCAGATGAGCTAAAGCTTCGGCATCATCTCCCAAGCCGCAACCAATGATTAGCGCCTTTTGCCCAGAAGCGAACGGTTGATGGTTCGTCAACCAATCTTGTAGATAAGGGTGAGGAGTTAACTTTGCCCAAGGAATTTTTGCTGTATCACCTTTAGCTTCGGTATATAACACTTCAAACCATGCCGATGGTTCTGATTTTTGTACAGCTTCGGTAGCTAACTGTTTAACATAAAATCGTAAATCTTCAGGTTGCTGTTCAAACATAAAAACTGACATTACTAACAATTGTGCAAAACTTCGGAATACCCTAAGTATTGTAGATGAGGAAAAGCGATGCCTACGGTTTACTCTATTACACTATCAGGCAAGGATTTGTCGCAGTTAAAATTGCGTTGGCAGAAGTATGGAGCCGTAGAAACGCAGGTATATAGTAGCGAAGCCTCTGTTTGGGTGAAAAGAGCAAAACAAGAGGTAGTAGATTTTTTTAATTAGAGCAAAGAAAGGGCTTTAAAGCTACTCTTGTAATTCAAGAGCCTTGGACTGGCTGTAATAAATTAAATTAGCAACCATATATTTAGCCGAGTTTTACAGGCTGATTTTGGACAATAATTCTTTAAAACTGGTTTCAACTCTGGACAATAATTCTTTAAAACTGATTTAATTGCTGAAAGCCGCATAACTACGTAACTTATGCCCCTGAACTTGGAAAAAATGGACATTAATTATTTAAAAGTGACAATAATTATTTAATGTACACATGGAGAATAACGGATTCGAACCGATGACCTCTGCGGTGCGATCGCAGCACTCTACCAACTGAGCTAATTCCCCTTAATTGGTGCTAAGTCAAGAGTAATATTACTCATTAACTCAAAACATTATCACCATAGATTATTCTAACATTCTGTTACCGATGGTTGAGGCTGTTTTTGAGAATAAACTTTTTGCACCCGTTCGAGTTCCAAATCACTGAGATAATCAACAGTCCAGTTACAGCAGCGCTGAAGCATGTGGAATGGGTAAGTATTCGCTACACCAACAACTTGCATTTGCGATCGCTTCGCCGCTTCGATACCTGCTGGAGTATCTTCAATTGCCAGACACTCTTGTGGTTGGAGATTCAATTCGGGATATTCTTTATTTAGGCGTTTTACCGCTAGTAGATAACCATCGGGTTCTGGTTTACTGGTAGTGATGTCATCACCCGCGACAATAATTTTAAAATATTCAGCTAGTTTAGCGCGATTGAGTACCAGTTCTATTTCTGTGCGAATCGCGCCACTAACTAATCCTAGTTTCAGATTGCGCGATCGCACCTGAAATATTAAGTCTTCTACACCTGGATATAAAGGCAGTTTCTTTATTTTCTCTAGTTCCACCGTATAAGCTTGGGCTTTGCGGTACAGCAACTGAGTTAAATAGTTTTCATTGGCTACTCTACCACGATTAGCGAGTAGCTGCTGAAAACAAGCGCGATCGCTGCGTCCTAAAGAAGCTTGACGCTCGCTCACCTTTTGGGGTTGGAGATTTTCTTCAATGAGAATTTCATCGATCAGTTGCAGGTGGATTGGCTCATCGTTAATGATGACACCATTAAAATCAAAGAGAACTGCCTTTAAACTCATGCCATTATGCCAAACGCTGGAGAACCAAGTCCCTCCAAATCATTATTATCTACTGATGTGGGAGTATAATGACGGACATTTTCGGTTGCTATTGGTTTTATGCCGCTAGTTACCTGATTTATCCACCATACATCCTGCGATCGCACTGCTTCAAATCCGGCTGCACCCATATTCGCTTCTGTACTACTAGCAGCATATTCACGAATATATGGCTCCTCAAAAACATCATTGAGCCATTCTAACTGACGCAAAGTCTTCTGATTCCCATCTAGAATTAATGCTTGTCCTCCAGTTACCAGCAACCGGAAGCTTTCTCGCAGAATTGCTAGAGACACCGCATCTGGTGTTTCGTGGAATAGCAAAGAAGCTGTTACTAAGTCAAATGTTGCATCCCTCAAACCAGTTTTTTCAGCATTTCCATGTCGCCAAAGGATCTCCAAGCCAGCATTTCTAGCTTTATCTTCCGCCCTTACCAACATATAGGGTGATAAGTCCAAACCAATAACTTCCGCATCCGGGAAAGCTTGTTTTAACATTAAAGTAGTGGAACCAGTACCGCAGCCTAAATCGAGTATGCGTCGTGGTTTCACTTGGACAGCATCAACTAAAGCTTGACGGACAATACCTTCATTAGGCGGTAGAACGTATTGAGTAATCGGATCGTAAGTAACTGCTGCATCGGAATTGAGATATCCGCCAGCAATCCCGTGAAAGTTTTGATTACTGTAGTACGACGGAATTATGACATCATCTCGTCGATAGCGATCGCTCTCTTTCTCCCAATCAATACTATCAGCGTAACGCCGTAACCCATCTTCATCAATCAAAAGACGCACTACAGGGGATAAAAAACGTTCCCAGATTGTATCTTGACGCACTGCCATATTGTGTCGGAAGTTTAAGGAGTTATTTAAATACAGTGATTTCCTTTACAAATTTTAATACATTGGGAAAACATTTGCTTTCTCCCTGTGGTGATAGATTGACGACTGTAATCAATAGTGTTACATTTATAATACAAAGATATAACTCCTAAAAGTAGTTCTTCAGCTTCACGAAAATTCAAGGAGCTAAATGAAAGACAATACAACATATAAATTGCTACAACTAACTAGGTAATGGGTTATATGTCATACCGATAAGTGTCACTGCCCTATACCAAATCCCTACGGGTTCAGCAGTTGCTCATGGGGGAAACCCCCAAGACCGCACTGCCTCACCAAAATCTAAAATTTAAAATCCAAAATAGAAAAAAATATGCCCTACGAAAAATTAGAAATTACCACACCAGCACCCGTCTTATCTTGGGCAAATCATTCTTTGGGGCCAGAAGAAACCAAGATGGCCAAGAATGTGGCATCATTACCGTTTGTATTTAAGCACGTGGCATTAATGCCAGATGTTCACTTAGGAAAAGGTGCTTTAGTGGGTTCTGTAATTGCAACCAAAGAGGCAATTATACCCGCAGCTGTGGGTGTAGATATTGGTTGCGGTATGAGCGCTATTAAAACAGCATTTACCGCCGAACAACTAGAAGGTAAACTCAAGAAAATTCGCTTGGATATTGAAGCAGCAATTCCGACTGGATTCAACGAAAACAAAGACGTTGAAAAATCCGTCAGCAATTGGCAACACTGGGATGATTTTAAAGACTTGCATCGCGGCGTGCAAGACCTACAAGGTAAAGCAATGAAACAGATGGGTTCTCTCGGTGGAGGAAATCACTTTATTGAAGTGTGCCTCGATACAGAGAATCAAGTTTGGCTGATGCTGCATTCTGGGTCGCGTAACATTGGCAATAAACTCGCCCAGTGTCATATTCACACAGCCAGAGAATTAGCAAAAATGGCAGGTAATAAATTACCTGACCCAGATTTAGCTCACTTTGTCGCTGGTACGCCAGAATTCCAAGCATATTGGCACGATTTACAATGGTCACAAAACTATGCGCGTGTCAACCGCGATGTGATGATGGCGCGTTTTAAGCACATCGTTGAGAAGCATCTGGCAGGTGGGAAGGCAACTAAACCTTTATTGCAGGTTAATTGTCATCACAATTACGCCGAAAAAGAAGTGCATTTTGATGAGGATGTGTACGTTACTCGTAAGGGTGCAGTCCGCGCCCAGACTGAAGATTATGGGATTATTCCTGGTTCGATGGGGGCAAAGTCTTTCATCGTTAAGGGTAAAGGTAATGCCCACAGCTTCTGTTCTTGTTCTCATGGTGCAGGGCGTTTGATGTCTAGAAATAAGGCAAAAAATGTCTATACACTTGATGATTTGATCGAGCAAACAAATGGTGTAGAATGCCGCAAAGATGAGGGTGTGTTAGATGAAATTCCTGGTGCTTATAAGCCGATAGAACAAGTTATGGCAAATCAAGCGGATTTGGTTGAGGTTGTAGCGACTCTCAAGCAAGTTCTTTGTGTGAAGGGATAAGTTTGTCGGGTGGGTAATGCCCACCTTTTTTATTTTTTTAAACGCAAAGGGACGCTGAGGTAAGCGCTGAGGTACGCTGAGGAAGAAATGATTGTTTTAAGCGATAAATTTATGTAGAGACGTGATATCGCCACATAGTTTGTCCATCAAAATTTAAGTTTAAGTATTGTTTGTTGTTAGCGCTACTTTACGACAAACTGCTGCTCGTTAATAGCGCTAACATTTAAATTTGGTGTTTTTTCAAAACTACAGTGTCAAAGATTGAGGATTTGTCTCAATCAATTTTGCTAAATCTTGCAAGAACGCCGCAGCATGGGCACCATAAATAATCCGGTGGTCAGAAGTAATATTTACTTGCATTTGTTGGCGCACGCCAAATAAACCGTCGGGTGTTGCTACTACTTGCGGGCGGGATGCCCCGATCGCTAAAATTGAACCTTGTCCAGGCGGCAAAATCGCATCAAATTTATCCACGCCAAACATCCCCAAATTGGACAGGGTGAAAGTACCACTGTTGTACTCTTGGGGCTGTAGTTGTTTTGCCCTGGCACGTTCTACCAAAGACTTCCAAGTACGCGACAGAGAATATATATCCACTGCGTCGGCATTTTGCAGCACAGGTGTAATTAATCCGCCATCATCCATCGCCACAGCTACAGAAATGTTGATATCAGAATGATAAACAATACCCTGGTCTGAGTAGCTAGCATTTAACAATGGGTGTTTTTGCAATGTCACTGCTACAGCTTTCGCCAGTAGCGCTGTCATTGTCACGCCTTTGGATTTAATTTGTTTATAAAGTTTGTCTAACCCATCAGTGGTAATTGTATAACCGACACGGAAGACGGGCACGGATATGGTAGCTACCATGTTCCGCACTACGGCATTTTGGAAGGTAGTTAAAGGCACGGTTTGACCAGGAACAGCCGCCGCCACGGGTGCGGGTGCTGGTGTCCGAGGTGCTGGGGGTGCAACTGGGGCGCTGGTTGGTACAGGTGCGGGTGGAGCAACTGGGGTAGGTGCAGGTTGCTTGCCCTTGTTAGACAATGCTTCTATATCTTCGGCGACAATGCGTCCGTGGGGGCCACTACCTTGAAGTGTAGTTAAATCAACTTTGAGTTCTTTGGCTAACTTGCGGGCACGGGGTGAAGCTACAAGCCTTCCTTCTTTGTGGTTAGACCCGTTTTGAGACGCTAAGGCAGGTGTTGCGGCTGAGGCTGTGGCAGCAACTGGTTCAGGGGAAGAGGTTGGAGTAGCAGCCGCGCTGCCAGAATTGGCAAGAGATTTGGCCTGTTCAATTTCAGCTTCCGTTTCAGCGATGAAGGCGATCGCAGATCCTACTGGGGCAGTTTCACCAGCTTCAACTATGATATGGGCAAGAAATCCCTCATAAAAGGTTTCTACATCCATATCTGCCTTATCTGACTCTACAACCACCACTGTTTCGCCTTTTTCCACTTTGTCCCCAGGCGATTTCACCCAAGAGACGATTTTGCCTTCCGTCATGGTGGAACTCAGCGCCGGCATAAATACTTCGTGAATGCTCATAGGGTGGTTTGGAAATCAATGGTTTATGGACTTTAACAGTTTTTATCAGATCGAATTGTATCTTGATGGGAGGGTTTTAGACTGTTTATATTTTAGGTTGGGCATTGTGAATTGGGAATTGGGCATTGGTTATTCACTAATGACTCTAGTAGCTCGCCAAAGAAACTTTGCAGGGTAAAGGGTAAGGGGGAAAGGTTTTAAATCCCTTACCCTTTTCCCTTTACCCTTTCCCCAGCCCTCACAAGCACATTTTTGGGTTGGCAGACTACTAGGAACCTAAATATAGCTTAGAGGTCTATAATACAGAGCTATCCTCTATGGTTAGCCAATATCTCGATCTTGTTTTAGTCATTGACTTGCAAAAACCACCACGAGTTTCTCACAGATTAAATGGGATTGCTATTTAATATTTCTCATAACCACTACTTAAGATACACGAGCTTCTCACGGATAGAGGATATGGGATGTAGTTCAATCTAGAATTCAAAATTGGTAATAAACCTATTTGAAATTCCTGTTTACTTTTATGTCGGCAAAGCTGAAATTCTTTTTGATTGTGATATTAAGTATCTCTGCCACGGCTGGTGCTGGAGTTTATATTATTCAGCACCAGCAATCTGCACCGATTGTTGAGACTAGTGATGAGCAAACCCAGCACATGGGAGGAATACATCAGTCTCAGGAAGTTGCAGCATTCTCAGAGCGTTCCGATTATCAAACTATACCTTTAGAAAAACTTAACTCATCTCTCCAAGGCAGTAATCCTACTACCCTCGCCCTGAATGCTTTTGAGGAGATAGCAGTGGGAGGAACGCGAAAGATAGAGGTAGTTTATCCGCAACCAAATCAGGCGTTAGTGACGATTACGCAAATCAAGCGGGGTAATAATTCAGTTGGGACGGTTAAATATCGAGCAAAGATGACAACCTTTGGGCGATCGCTTTTTATTAGCTCACCTCCAGTGTGGCAAATTGTTTGGGCTGGCTCCCAGGTAGAATGTTGGGCTGGGAGCCGCTCTCATACTAAGTTAAATCACATCTGTCATTAGTCATTGGTCTTTGCTCGCAAAACAAATGACAAATGACTAATGACAAATTTAAATGTCCCCGCGAATTTCTTCTACAACGCCATCGCGCAGAACGATTTCGACTTGCATTTTGCTAATCAGGTTATCACCGATTTCCACCCGGAAAAAGCCTTCCATTTGGAATTGGTTGACTTCTTGATCTTGCTGGAGAAATTGCACTTGCTGGAGGTTTTGCAGCAACTGATTTTTCTGCTCTAAAAATTCACTTTTCTTTTGATTGACTTGGAGTTGGATATTGTCAATTTGTTGGAGAGTCTGGGGACCAGGTGGTTGCAGACTCTGCTTTTGAATTGCCGCGATCGCTCTTTGTCCTTCAACGTCTAGCTGTTGCAATTGCTGATCGAGTTGATTGATCTGGGTTTGCAGCTGCTGTTGTACTTCCTCTTTCCAAAGGGGAGTCACAATAACTTTGACGTTAACGACACGTTTCAGAAGCAAATTAGATTTGGAGACATCCATAAATATTTCACGTTCACTCTTTACAGTTAGCAGGTGGAATGATCAGGCAAACATGCCGTCAATAATATCGCGATAGCGTTCCGTGACGACATGTCGGCGAACTTTTAGTGTTTGTGTCATCAAGCCATTTTCGATGGAAAACGGTTCCAGGATGAGTTTAAACGTTCCGATGCGGTCATCCGGTCGATAGCCTGGACGATTTTGGACTTCCCGATTCAATTCTTGGCGAAATAAATCCTGGATCATTCTACTCTCCAAGTCAATTTTTTGACTATCTGAGGAAGTCACCCGATCGCCCAGCGTATCCAGCGTTAGATTTTGACTTGCTGCCCATTTTTCTATGGCTTCGACATTGGGGACAATTAAGGCTCCCAGGCTGCGCCGATCTTGACCGATGAGCATAATTTGATCGATGTATGGCGATCGCAAACACGCATCTTCAATCGGCTGTGGCTCGATGTTTTCCCCGTTAGTCAATACAATCGTATCTTTAGACCTGCCAGTCAGCACTAAGTCATCTTGTGGTGTCAGCCAACCCAAATCGCCGCTATCAAACCAACCCTCAGCGTCAATTGCTTTCGCTGTCGCTTCGGGATTTTGGTAATAGCCTTGCATAATCTGCGGGCCTCTCAACAATACTAAGCCTCGCTTCTCTATTGGTAAAGGCGCTTTTGTCTCAGGATCGACGATTTTAGCTTCTGTAGCCGGGAGTGGTAGCCCTGATGCGCCAATCAAATTCCGCCAAGGACGCCGTACATGGGTGACAGGAGAAGTTTCTGTCAAGCCATAGCCTTGTAAAATCTGCACGCCAATAATTTCAAAGAAATTATCTATGTGTCTGGGAAGCGCACCGCCACCGCTAATCATCTGCTTAACTTGTCCCCCTGTGGCTTCCCGAACTTTGGCGTAAACCAGTCGTTCTCCCAAGGCATGGAGGGGTAATAGAGCTGATGCTTGGATCTTAGCTGCTAATCGTTCGGCGGCTGAAGCATGAAGATTATTTAAATCCAATCCCTGAGCAGTTCGCTGGGCTTTGATATATTTGTCGCTAATGCCCAATAAAAATTTAATTAGGCGTTGCTTGTTGGCTGGTTGTTCGCGGAACTGCTTTTGCACTCCTTCATAAATCGACTCCCACAGGCGGGGTACACCGACCATGTAATTGGGTTTAAATTGTCTCAAATCCCCTTTTACAGAGCGCAAGTTGGTATAAACTTGCGTACAACCTTGAGATAGTAGGTAATATTCAACAGTTCGTTCATAGCTGTGCCACGAAGGCAAAATACTGAGAACTATATCACCCACGTTTGGTTGCAATACTGTGCCAAAAGTTATCACTTGGTGCATCAAGTTACTATAAGACAGCATTACACCCTTGGGTTTACCCGTAGTGCCAGAGGTATAAATTAGAGTTGCCAAAGCGCCACGATTTTGCTTGGCTGGCAGAAAATTATGATTTTTACCGATTTCGAGCAACTGCGAAAAGTTGAGTACCTTTAGGGTTTCGTCTGTTGGTGGTGCTTCATCGGAAAGTAAGATGACTACTTGAATGGGTAAATCTTTGAGGCGGTCTTGGAGTTTTTTAAGTGTTTTTAAATCTTCAACGACGATCGCTGTACTGCCGCTATTCGCGATAATAAACAGCAATTCTTCTTTTTCGGCTTGGGAACTACGCACCGCGTCAACGCCTCCAGCAGTCATGATGCCTTGATCGGCAATAAACCACCGAGGACTATTGTCAGCAATTAGGGAAATGCGATCGCCTACCTTTACTCCTAACGCTTGTAACCCAGCAGCAAATAGTTGCATTTGCTCTGCCAACTGGGTATAAGTAATCACTACTTCTGGTTTAGCGTGAGGATTGCGGAGAGCGACAACATCACCAAATCGTTGAGCTGCCAAAGGCCAAATTTCTGGTAGCGATTCCACATTTGTGTAATCTACCAACCGCTTTAATGCCTGCCGTTCTCGCTCGCTGATATTAGATAAAAAAGAAGACGCGGTTTTGGTTGTTGACATAACACCTTACTTAAAGATTTTAAACTGATTATTTTCCAGCTTATTTTGTTATTCCGCTACAATAACCAACCTTATTATCCACATACCCTTCTGTGTACGATCATTCCAGGAATTCCACGTTTATATTTACAAAAATTTATGTTAAAGTTAATTTACATAGAGTGCAAGCAATGGATTGTGTTTGCATCTAAAAACAGCAATCGCCTATGTTTCACAGGAGATGATTACCTATGAATTTTATCGACGCCATAATGCTAACGTTGCTCAATATTGCTGCTTGCATAGCGTTACCGAAGCTTTTAGCTATCCTTTTGGCTGATAAAACCAAACTTACTGAAACATTGGCGAATGGTTCCAAATTACAAGCAGCCAAAATTCAACTTACAAGTTTTCCTTATTGTACAGCTTACCAATTGACAGGTAGCCAATACTGTAAATTCAGTCCTGATTTTTGTGCCAATTGTTCTCCCAATTGATGGATTATTCGTCAGGAAAAATTCCTTGGCACTTCCGAAAACCAGCAATTCAATTAATTCTGCAACACATATTCATTCTCATTTCGACAGCTTGAAATCCCCGACTTATTGAAAAAGTCGGGGATATTTTTGTTAGTAACTCCTGCAAGGATTCCTAAACTACGTCCATATTCATAGTTAAACTTGTCTCTGTAGTAAGCTCTTTAGTAAACTCACAGCAATCTGCTTCAGGATCAAATACTAGCCAGACATGGCATGAGTCAGACAATTTTGAATTTTAGATTTTGGATTTTGGATTGACCCCAGGCTTGGGAATTTTAGATTTTAGATTTTAGATTAACTCCATAGATGAATCTAGGGGCTTGTATCATCAAGGAATGTCGGTCAATAGCCATAGGGTGCGCATCGATCGAAGGTATTAGGATTTTCAGGGTTTACATAGCGTTACTACAAAAAAGTTTAATTAAATTTACATTATGTAATATAGGTTGTATTATTCTTGCCTACTTAGTTAGATTCAAGAAATTTTCCAGCTTAGTCAGTATAATTACTAATTGAACTAAAGCTACATATATAACTAATATAACAATTATTAAATCTATTACATGACAGTCAAGCAGCCTGTAATGCCCAAGCAGCAGGAAGTTGGCCAGTTTATTTAGAAAATTCACAAATTTCTAGTAGGCTACCAAGTCAAAGATGCTGGGTAAATCAGTTTGTAGTCAAGACCTTAGTCCTGCGTTAATCACTTAAGTGTTTACTACGTAGCAGGCAAAGTTAGCTTAATGGATTACTAGAGTTCATGTTATTGATTCTGATAGATAAGGGATACGAGATCCTCGACTTCTGGAATAAGTCGGGGATTTCGCAACCCCGCAAAATTAATTAGACAGATTCTAGTAGTCTGCCAACCCAAAAATGCTAAGTGAGGACTGGGTAAAGGGAAAAGGGGAAAGGTTAAGGGATTTAAACCCCTTCCCCCCGCCCCTTATCCCCAGAGGGGACCCCATCTTCCCCCTTACCCTTTACCCCACCAAGTTCACTTGGCGAACTACTAGTCAGATGTCAATCAATAAATGATGCGTGGGGAGAGTATGGGCAAAAGCTTAATGAAATGGGAGAAAAAAGTAAAGAATTGCTAGAGAAGTATTTAACGAGTTAACCATTAAATGAAAATAAGATTACAAAATTTTCGGCAAACTCTTTTGATGGTCAACACATTAAACTATTAGTTCCAAATCACAGGTTTCACTATGAATCAGAAACAGATCGCAGAGTTTTCTCTCAAAGATGGCACGAAGTTTTTAGCTGAAGTTGATGAACCAGAAAATAGCAATGCTCTTGTACGTGTTGCTAGACCAGATACAGGGCAAATGGTAGTTGAAGCTAAAAAGAAATTTGAAGATGTATTAGATCAAATACAACCTGTCGCTTCAGCAATTATCACCAAACTGAGTCAGCTTAATACACCTGCCAATGAGGTAGAGGTTAAGTTTGGTATTAAGTTAAATGCGGCGGCGGGTGCAATTTTTACCTCTGTAAGTGGTGAGGCTAACTACGAAATTACCTTGAAATGGAAGCAAGACAAGGCATAGTATGGTAGCGACTACAGATAATTATATTCAAACTTTTAGGTCAGCGATCGCCCGGATTTTTCATGCCAATGGTGCGGTAGTTGGTGTAGGTTTTTTAGTCTCTGGGCAAACTCGAAATTATATTTTGACGTGCGCTCACGTTGTTACTTCAGCTCTATCTTTACCAGAAGATATAGTTGAAGCTCCTAATAATGATATTTTTTTAGATTTTCCCTTAATTGCATCAGGACAACAACTAAAAGCTAAAGTTGTTTTTTGGCAACCCGTTGTCAGTAATGCATCAACCTCTGAGCCTGAAGATATTGCCGGGTTGCAAATCGAAGGGCAGTTGCCTAAAGAAACCCAAGCTATCCAACTAATAAGAGCTAACAATATTTGGCAGCATCCTTTCCGCATATTCGGTTTTCCCAACGGACATAATGATGGCGTTTGGGCCACAGGCGTGTTGCGAGATGGACAAGGAAAGGGATGGGTGCAACTAGAAGACAATAAAGTAACTGGCTACAGAATAGAACCGGGTTTTAGTGGTGCGCCGATATGGGATGAAACTCTTGTAGGAGTGGTTGGAATGGCAGTCGCGGCAGAGAAGCGGCGAGAAGATATTAAAACTGCTTTTATGATTCCTGCGTATGTATTGATTGAAGCATGGGATGAAATAGGCTTGTCTGTTTTCTCAAATGCACATATCCAGAATATTCCTAGTAGAGTTCAACAACTCAAAATCAAAACTTTGCAACAACGTTTTGACGTTCTCAGTAGTGATTATGAGGCGGCTTACAATCAACTTAACTATACACTTAGTGCGAGCGATCGCAATATCATTCAACGCCAAATTGATAGCATATTACAAGAACTAGAGCGAGTAGAAACCGAACTTAATACTATAAACCATTAATTTAATACCTAAATAAAATGAGCATCTCTGTAGATTTACGAAAGAACTATCTAGAACAGTTAATAGCCAACTTAAAAACTGAGGTTGAAAGTCTCAGTAAGCAAATGGCTCGGACGAATAATGATGTAGAGAAAAATAAATTACAACGGCAAGTTGATGATAAATTCGAGGAAATGTACAAAATCGAATCAGAGTTAAATCAGCTAAATCAACAATCTTTAGTGCAAGTTGAATCTGATAATATTCCATTTACTAATCGCGATGCTGCGATTAATGAAATTACAGCAATTAATTCTCCTCCTTATCGTCTAGTGACAGCACCTGAAGGTTATGGAAAAACAGAATTTCTCAAGCAAATACTGGGACGGTTTCAAGAATTGCAATGGTGTTGTGCTTACGCTCCCATCTCTGGTTATGAAACTATTGAAAACTTAGAAAAACGATTAGCAAATTCTCTGCAACTTACGCTCCCTGAAGGACATGATTTAACTTGGGGAGAACGTTTAGGCTCACTATTGCATAGAAATTGGGCTAGATGGCAATCACAGGGCAAAAAAGGTATTGTGTTGCTAATCGATCTGGATGGCTCTGCTCCACAAAAGCAACGTTTAAATGAACTTTTTAATGACTTTAAGGAATTTGCCTGGAGAATTGAAAAATGTTTAAAAGAATTACAGTTCTTTAAAGATAATTCGCGGAGACTTCGAGTTGTAATTGCAGCTCGTTGTCTGATCGATCTTCCATTAGATCGGACTTTTCCTAAACTAATACTCTCTCCTTTTAACTGGGAAGTAATTCAGGATACAGCAACAAAATATCTCAAGCCTATAGAGATGACTTCTGAAAGTCTTGCTTTACTAGCAGGACACTTACTGTATTTAACTGGTGGACATCCAGGGGGAATTGCGGAAGCACTAAAAGTTTATCGAGATGGTTGTTACACAGTTAGTTGGCTTTTAAATAGTTATGGCAACCAATTATGGGAAAAAAACCTCAAAAAGTGTAGAGATCAGATTAAAGAAAGCTTGACAAAAGAAAATAATCATCTCTACGAATCTATTGAAAAGTTGAGTATATTTCCTATACTCAATGGGACTTGGATATTAAAGGAAGCTGTTCGGAGATTTAAGTTACCTTTCAGTGACGATAGTTTTAAATTAAATGCTGAATTGACAAAGACATCTATTTTTACTCGTGATAAAACGATTATTAAAGATGGGATGACACGGCGGCTGTTAGTTATTGGTCTGCTCCGAGAAACCTCACCTGATAACTTTCAAGAGCTTTGTAGTGAAGCGGCTCAAATCTGTTGGGAATATATTCACGAACTGAAATCAAAGAATAATTCTGCTGTTGCGGGGACTTGGTCTATGCAGTATTTTTTTCAAAGTCTTCAGAAACACGCTGGATTTATCAATTATGGCCCAAATAGTCTGGCTTATCGACAAGAACTCCGTAATGATTTCTTTGATAAAACCGTTGAGGAAACTCTGGGAATATTTCGCGATACAGATCGAGAGCAATTCCATGAATTTATTTATACGCTTAAATCTGAAGTAGAAAATGACTGGGAATTTCAGTTTCTTGTCAATTACTATCTACACAATGATGAATATAATGACGCACCCTATCGAGATTTAATTCAGAAGCTTGATGAAGCCATTCAAAATAACTAACAATTAAATAGGAGTATATTATGTCTGAACTAAATAAATTAGAGTTTGTTGGTCGTGCAGAACATCTAAATCGAATTATTTCCCTTGTGCAGGATTCTAATAAACTGCGTGTAGTTTTAATAGAAGGTAGAGGTGGAATTGGCAAAACTTGGTTGCTTCATGCATTAAAATCCCGTCTAAACCAAGTTCAAATTGGCACAAGTGAAATTATTGATTGCGATATCCCTGTTTTTAATGATGCAGAAGATTTATACACTCAAATCGCCAAACAATTATACGACTATACATATAAAGAATGGTTGCTGCGGTTACGACAACTCCGAGAAGATGAAAACCGCCTCAGTCAAATTGCATACGAACAAGAACGCAGACAACTTGAAAAGTTCTTGGTCGATGAAATTAATCGAAAATCCAGCCAACAGAGATTAGTATTTCTAATTGATACGGTTGAGAAGTTAGGACAAGCAGATGTCAGAGAGCAAGTTTGGGAGTGTATTGGCAATTTATGCCATCAACTAGAGAATGCCGTATTTATTTTAGCAGGTCGTCCTAGTATTGCTCATGAAATTCTACAAGAATCATTCCAAGAAGAAGAATTAACTTATTTGGAATTAAATGAATTTACCCATGAAGATGTACAAACATACATTCGTTGCAAGGAGGAACAACTTCACTTTACTCTCGGACAAGAATTGGTTAAAAAGATCATAGTTCTTTCTGGTGGTAGCCCGATCATGATTGAATTTGGAGTAGAGTATGCTTATCGGGAAGTCATACCAGATTGGTTAGAGAGCGAAGATATAGAAACTATTCCCAGCAGGTTAGGAAAAACTGGTGGATTTGAAGCTGAGATGGTTCGGCATATTACGCAGCTTCGGACATCAATGGATCGGTTAACTCTATTACTTTCACGTATTTACCCATTAGATAGCTCTGATATTGCTAATTTATTAGAATTATCTACAGAAGATGCTCAAAGATTATTTATTGATGCACAAAGCTACTTTTTTATCAAACCAGTAATCGGTGGTTCTCAAATATCATTACATGATATTGTGCGAGACTTAGTTGAGAAATATGTATGGGCAGATATTGACCCCGATTTGGAATGGAGAAAACGAGATAGTCGGATTGCTGCCAAATATTTCGAGCAAAAAGATTACGATTTAGGGCCACAAAAAAGGATATTGGAGGTTCAACGTTACTCTGATGATTCTCATAAAGTTGCTAATATCGAGTTTATGATTGAAGAAGTTAAGCAACTGCGAGAATTCAATACTACGCGATGGCTCTGGAATGCTTTATATGCCGATCCGATAATCGGGTTTGAAACTTGGCACGAAGTTACTGATAGGATACGTCGCCAATCGAAAAAATTTGGCTTTGTAAATCAATTGTTGGCAATTGCCAAACAGTTTGAAACAGAAGTAAATTCGGATCAAAAATTCAAACTGATTATTTTTGAATCAAAGATTGTTCACGCTCTTAAAGATAAGAGTACAAAAGAAAATGAACTAGTAAAGCTGGAGGGAATGCTATCCACTCAATCTTCTAATTCTTCTCATCAAGCGGATATTTACAATGTCTTAGGAATGCTAAATACCAAGTTACACCTTTATGAAGAAGCTTTAAAATATCAGCAAGAGTGTTTATCCCTAGTTCAAGGCAAAAAGCTATCATACGCTATTCCTGCTGTGGCTAACTTAGTTGGTTATCTGCATCGACAACTCAACAACTTTCAGGAAGCTGAGAAATATTACAAACTAGGTTGGGAGGCTGCTATGGAAATTGATACTCCTGACAAAGGCTTAACTCAAGTTATGGCTAGCATTCAGAATAATTTGGGATTTTTGTACGGACAACAAAAAGATTATGTCAAGGCTGAACAATGTTTTAAGGCTGCTATTGATATGTGGTCGAGTGTTGAGAGTGAACGCGAAATAGCCAACGCCGAAATTGCCTCTGCTACTATTTTGGTAGATAATGGTAATTATGTTAAAGCTCAACAGCTACTTGAACGAGCGTTAAGTCGTTGTGACAATGAAGAAAACGATAATCAAATATTGTGTAGGGCATATTTTCAGTTAGGCTTAAATCAGTGGTTTAGTGCTGAGGTAGTAAATGAAGCTGTTTGGGATGTGACACAGGTGCAGTGGGATCTTAATGTGCTAAGTCTTGCTCAAAATGCTTTAGAAAAAAGCCTGAAATTGGCAGAGAAATATGGACTTGAAGAGGAATTACCTGGAATTTTGCACCAAATTGCTAGTGTCTATTGGCATCTTGGGTTTCAAACAGGCGATCGCACGCTACAAAACCAAGCTTTAAAACTCAACGATCGCTCTTATCAGACTAGTTTAGAGTACAATGACATGCGGTATGCCATCGATAGCCTGGTAGGTAAAGCAGAGTTTGATTATTATGCAAAAGCCTACGAGCATATTTCCGATTATGCACAAGAACTTAGCGATCGCTTCCAATCATATCAAAATATCCATACACTATACTTTGGCCGCATGTTACGCATAGAAGGTGATGTTGCATTTCAACAAGCTAACTACAATTTTGCTTTTAGTAAATATGCTCAAGGAATACCCCAAATCTTTCAACATGGAGGTTTCGGCCCGTATTCGATCAAACATGAGCTAAATCTGCTCCAAAAGAAAATTGAACGGTTGCCTATAGAACTTTCTAAAACTCTGATTCAACAACTAAAATCTCAGTGGAAAGATCATAAAGCTCTCAAGGAATGGTGCGATCAACAAATGTTTTTGACTAGAATACGTGCCACAAAACAGCCATCTTCTCATGCTTAGTAAAAAAATTGATCGACCCCAAATTTTAGTTTCTCTTAATTCTACTTATCTACCAACTGGGCAATGCGATTGTGATGGAGGGGATTGTGCCTGTGACTTATCCCCTTTAACAAAATTAAGCTTAGATATCCGATTATCTCTGGGGATGTTTGAGACAGAGTTTGTGAGAGTTCCTAACTCGCAAATTATGAATTTAGATGATACTTATTCTATCTGTTTTGGTACTTATCATCAAGTAGCAGTTCTGAATCAATCAGCGATATTTTTGCTCGAACAATTTACAAATCCTCATAAATTAGATGATATTGCAATAGAGCATTCTGAGATTGATCCAATAAATTTACAAGAAGCTATTCAGGAACTATATCAAGCACGTTTAATTGCACCCAATAATTATTCATCATTTAACTTAAATGAAATACCAGAAACTTTAACAGCATGGTTGCATATCACCGATCGCTGTAACTTAAGATGTGACTATTGCTATCTTCCGCACGAAGCGAAAGATATGTCAATCGATATAGGTAAAGCAGCTATTGAATCTACATTTAGCTCTGCAACCTTAAATAATTACCGCCGTGTCAAACTGAAATATGCAGGAGGAGAGGCATTACTCTGCTCTCCTTTAATTAAGGATCTCCATTTGTACGCTCAATCCCTTAGCAAAGAAACAGACATTATATTAGATGGAGTGGTTCTCAGTAATGGAACATTGATTACGCCTGAAATTATTGAGATGCTAAAAATATTGAATCTGCGTCTAATGATTTCACTAGATGGATTATCAAATTTCCATGATATTCAACGTTCTTATACAAGCGGAAAGGGATCGTTTCAAGATGTGGAACGAGGTATTAAAATTGCCTTGAAAAATGGTATTATTCCAGATATCTCCATAACAGTTAGTGGGCGGAATGCAGAAGGATTGCCCGATCTTCTGGAATGGATATTAGAATATAATCTGCCCTTTAGTTTAAATTTCTACCGAGAAAACGAACTGTCAGCTTCCTATGAAGACTTGCAACTAGAAGAATCTCGCTTAATTGAGGGAATGTTGGCAGCATTCAAAGTTATCGAATTGAAATTACCTAATCGGAGTTTACTAGGTTCATTGATCGATCGTGCTAATTTAGCATCTCCTCATAAACGAACTTGTGGAGTTGGGCAAAGCTATCTCGTATTTGATTACAAAGGGCAAATTGCTAAATGCCAGATGCAGTTACATAAAACTATATCTGCCTCTAAAACTCAAGATCCTTTAACTCTTGTGCGACAAGATAAAGCAGGTATTCAGAATTTGTCAGTTGAAGAAAAAGAAGGCTGTCGTACATGTGAGTGGAAATATTGGTGTACGGGTGGTTGTTCTCTAGCAACATTTAAAGCTACAGGTCGTTACGATATTCAATCTCCAAATTGCAATATTTACAAAGCTCTCTATCCTGAAGCTCTTAGACTAGAAGGGTTACGCTTAATCAAATATAATTCCCCAACTAAGTCATAACTAATTATACGGACATGAGAGAATTTGAATTTTTCAGATTTTGGTAGATATATAGAGAAGATATTGTATTTAAATCCGCTTCTTTAGGCTGATCTTCATCCTCATTAGTATTTTTAAACAGGACTGTAAACGCACCAGCACCTAACCTATCTTGAGGAAATATCCGATAACAAGGCATCGTCGTTAAATGCGATTGATATTTGGTTAAATTACTAATTTCTATCGCTTTAAACTGAGGAAATCTCTCCAAAAACCATTCACAAACTTGCTCATTCTCTTCGGGCGAATATGTGCAAGTCATATAAGCCAGATAGCCTTGCTGTGAAACAATTTTAGCAGAGTTAGCTATAATGCGTTTTTGCCGATTTGCACTCTTGTTAATAGCAGTCGGGTGAAAACATCCAGGTGCTTTTTCACCTTTGGCAAGTAAAGATTGTCCAGTACACGGAGCATCTACGATGACTAGATTGCTAGAGCCGGAAAACATTTCGGCAAATATGCTCGAATCTCGATTAACCACCGCGCTAGGGCTAACCTGGCAACGCTTCAAATTAGAAATTAGCATTCCCAGACGTTTGCCAATTACTTCATTACTGATGAGTAATTCAGGTTTTAAAGCTCTCCAAGCGAAGATACTTTTACCTCCTGGTGCGGCACACATATCAAAAACTAAACGCACTGACTCAGGAATAGCTAACAAAGTAGTAGCTGCAAACACTGAAGAAAAATCTAAACAATAGAAATATCCTTTTTCATGCAAGGGATGCTTACCAGGTTTTTCTCCCAGAGATAAGCGGTCTATAAATTGTGGTTGCCAAGAGGTTGGTGTTTCCACTGCCAAAGGCGAAATATCTGGCTTTTCTTGACACCAAAGAATACTAGGTGAAAAAGGCTGAGGATTCATTAAAGCCTCAATAAATTTTTCTTGCTCGTCTACATTGGCGAACAAACGCCGCGAGACTTTAAGTAATAAATTAGAAGGTTTTTCCATCAAGATTATGAATTAGGAATTAATAGAAGTACGTTGTATCTGAATCAAAATAAAACTGTTACACAAGAACAATGTAATTAAGGCTTTTGGCTTCATACTCAAAATATAATGACCGCCATTGGGATCGCAATGGCCAAGCTACCCCACTGCACCGGAGAAGGTCATGTTTTTAGATAGTTTTCAGGAAAAATTACGCAAACAAGCACAACTATGGAGGGATGAAGGATTAATTAGTTCTTCGCAGTATGAGCAGATAGCAGAACGTTATCAATTTAAAAACCTGGAAGCTGCTGCACGCGATCGCAATAAAGCGATCGCGATCGCTATCGGTAGCATACTTTTATGCTTAGGCATAATTACCTTTGTATCAGGAAACTGGCAAGGAGGATCGCGAGAAATCAAAATTATTCTGATGATGAGTTTGTTTTTTGCGATCGCCATCACTGGATTTTACACCTGGAGGCCACCTGAAGGGAAGAAGCCAGAACGAAGCAAACGCCTACTAGGAGAGGGGTTGCTAATTTTAAGTGCCTTCATCTTCGGTGCAAATTTACTGCTGATGGCCCAGATGTTCAATATCATCGGTTCAGCTTCCCAACTGTTTCTCGCTTGGGGATTCGGTGTTGTGGTCATGGCCTTCAGTTTGTCCTTAAATTCTTTAGGAATTCTGTCAATTGTCCTCGTGGAAATCGGCTACTGGACTGGACTAGAAGACTTATGGTACGCAACAGGAGAGTTAACTTGGTCGCGGCTAGTAGTACAGCATATGCCTTTGTTGGCATGGCTGGTATTTGTACCCTTAGCCTACTTCTGTCGATCCCGTTGGATTTTTGGTCTAGCAGCTTTTGTTTTTGCTAGTTCCTTACAAGCTAACCTTAATCCACTGCCACTGCTGAATTATGCTGATATAGCCCCTTGGGTGGCATCTTTTGCTTTTACACTGCCACCTGCATTATTCTGGAGTTATGATGATTTACTCTTTCCAACCATAAATTACAGATTGTTTCAATCTCTAGCCCGTAATTTAGCGTTGTTAAGCTTTGGCATCGTCTTTTACGTTTTGTCTTTTCGTTGGGTCTGGGAATCTCCAGATTATACTTATAATCAGCCAACGAATTTGACAAACTTATTCGAGTCTCTGCCGATTATCGATTTGGGAATTCTCAGCGGCTTGGCGGTTTTACAATGGTTGTTTTTACTGCGCCAAAGAAATAATCCTCCGCGCCGCGAAGTGATTTTCACAACTGCTGTCATTAGTACATTTCTCGTCTTTATTGCAATAGTACCTTTTTGGCATCAAACTATCAGCCGGATTGATGAACTTGGCATTTTTATTTTCAATGTACTTCTTGCAACATTAGCCTGGGGACTAATTCAAGAAGGATTGAAATTAAGCAACAGAAGTTCCTTTTGGGGCGGTATGCTGTTAGTAACACTGCAAATTATCAGTCGCGTGCAGGAGTACGACACCGACTTACTTTTTAAGTCGCTAGTCTATGTCCTATGCGGTTCTGCTTTAATTAGCGCTGGACTCTGGTTTGAACGCCGCCTACCTGGTGGTAGCTCTACAAGTAAAAAGTAGTGCAAAAAATGAAAGAATTCAGGAGTCAGAATTCAGGAATTGAATAATTCCTAACTCCTAACTCTTAACTCCTAACTAAAAATCTCTGTGCGTCAAAGTTTTTAAAGTTTCTCTGCGTTAGTCCTAATCTCGTTACTTTTAACCTCTTCAAGACCTCTGCTTTTTAGGACTACGCTCATGACTAATACTTCTTCTGAATCTAAGAATAAACCCTTGTCTCCTGAAGCCGAATTTTCCAGTAAGGTGACTTTTCGGGATTACTTGATTGCTACTGAACAAAAATCGAATAAGCCCTTACCTTTTTGGCGGTTACTTGCTCCCCTGGCGCTGCAAACAGGGCTAATTATGGCAGTACCAGCCCAAGCAGTTTATACAGACGTAACAGGTAAGACGGTGATTTTGCAAACCGTACCTGTAGACCCTAACAATGCGATCGAAGGTAACACTTTAGCCTTAGATTACAACATCTCCCGTACCTCAAATTTGAGCAGATTACCTGGCTGGCAAACATTAGTCAGCAGAGGTCGTGGAAGTGGCAGAAGATTGCCTGAAGGAACCAATATCTACGTGACTTTGCAAGAGCAATTCTCTACTGGGCGCGGTGTTCCGAGAGCTTGGAGACCGTTACGAGTAAGTAGCGATCGCCCCACAACTCTTAGAGCTAACCAAGTAGCCTTAAAAGGTGTTTATCAGGATGGCTCTGTTAACTATGGCTTAGAAACATATTACATCCCAGAAAACCAACGGCAGCAAATTCGGAACGACTTACAGGCCCAACGCGCCCGCAGAGGACAAGTACCACCAATTGTGGTCAAGGCGAAAGTAGATCCACAAGGTAAAGCAGTACCAGTTAGTATGTGGGTGCGCGATCGCAACTATCGTTTTTAAGCTGTTAGGCAAAGCGTGTAAACATGCAAGGTTTGTCTTTAAAATTCTGAGTGTCGGAAGTCGGCGCTCAGAATTTTCTGTTTGTCATTTATAAATCAATACGGTTCAGTTAAGGCTGAAAATCTTGTAAAGTAAGCATTGTCCCAAGAATGAAAATCAGCGTGTGGAGCATCTCAAAGATTTTTCATTA